>NZ_KQ956867.1:21623-85366 GCF_001546485.1 Gardnerella vaginalis
GGGGGGGGGTGCTCACAGTTTAGCTTTACAAGCGGTGAAGAAGCGCGATAATCAACTTATTTTTGTTACATGTGCTGATGCTAATAATGTAATTCTTCAAGAATCTAAGCTTACAGTGTCGTTGGCTGGTGGATTAAAGATTCAAGAGCAGCATAGCAATAAAACTGATAATACTGATCATAATAATACGCAAGATAATCATGATTCGTATTCTTCAAGCAGTGATAATAATAATCAAAATGCAAGCTCTGAAAATAACAGTTCTCATGTGTCAGATAAGTCTCATAATAACGGCTCAGCTATAGATAAAGGAAACGAGACTCAATCTGCTCATAATAATGCAAACAATTCTAATAACAATTCAAATTCAAATATTCATGATGGTTCACATTCGTCTTCTCAAGTAGCAAAACGGAAACATTTTGTTAGCGTATTGTCAGCTACAGGTGTGGGTATGACGTGCATTGTGTTAGTTGCGGCAATAGCGGCTTCTGTAGGAATGAGTATGCGATTGAACGTCAATGGTGTGCATGCTAAGAAGGAGAAGTGAGAAGATGAAACGCAATACAATTTTTTGCAATATCATGCGTATGATTCACAATACTGCTTTTGTTTATAAAGCATTTGTGAGTTTGATAACATTTTCTATGATTGTTTGTATCGCTCCAGCAAATATTGCTTATGCTAATGATGCAAATGCTGACAGTGAAACGAATATTAATGTTGATGCCCGTGCCAGGGTTCCGTATCTTGAAGCATCGAATGAATCCAAAGATAGCAAGGATAATTCTATATCGACAGACAGTAATGCAACGCTTGGTTTACCTGGCGCGCATGGATACAGTAGTGCACTGGTTCGCGTGAGTGTATTCAATGCGAATAATGATACAACTGTGTATGTTGATGGTGCTCCTGCATTACAAGTAGCTGCAAAACACGATGCTTCACAAACAGTGTTAGCTCATGTTGCAGATGGTAAGCTTCATGTGTATGCTTCTCAAACAGTTCAGGCTCGTGTTGAAGTTGTTGCATTCTTACAATCAAAAACTGTTGCAGCAGCTAAGAATCAGAAGCCAGCTTATGTTCCTGGCGCAACTGTTTCTTTAGCGAAACCAGTAACTCGTATGGATACTAATCAGAAAGTATCCTGCACAAGTATGAGTTCATCTGCACATTGCAAAGTTGGATTACTTGGCTTAGGTAATATTCCTGGAGAGTATGTGCGAGCAGCATATGTGACTATGAAAGTTGCTATGAAAAATGCTGGAAATGTTAAGGTAGCTGGGCAAGAGATAGCTCTTCCACAAGGTGATTCTGTAGTTTCTACAATAGTTGTTCCAAGTTCTATAGATGGCTCAATTAGTGTTGAATCAGAAAATGCTGCTTCTGCTGAGTTGTATGTACGCGGATGGGTTGCAGGAGCTATGCCAAGTATGGCTCATGCTAACGTAACTGGAAGTTTTGTGCCGTCAATTGCTAAGAATTGGGTTGAATCAACAACAGAAAAAGATAAAACTTCTACTGTTGCTTTAGGTAAACAATCAAACGATAGTGCCTTTGAACTTGCCTTAGTTAGTGCTCATGCTTCTGGTAAACGTGCATTTGTTGAGTATGGTAAACCTGTTCAAGGCAGATCTACTGGTGCAGTAGTTGACGCGAAAGAAGGAGCACTACCTCAGCTTGATTTCGTGGACACTGACGCAACCAATGCGAAAGTATCTGCTCGAGGAAGTAACGTATCTTCTCAAGTTTTGATGCTCGGTAGCATTCTTGGCAGTAGGGTTCAAAACGATAAGGCTGAAACTGTTACTGTGAAATGGACTTCTCCTAAGGAAAATGCTTCTATTGATTTCTCTAAGGGTAAGAAGTTAACAATTTCTGGTACTGTTGACGCAGCTTCGTCAGTTGACTATGTGAATGTAACTGTTCATTCTTCTGATAATAAGACAGTTGATTTAGGTAATGCTGCTGTTTCTTACGATGCTCATGGCAAAGCAATATGGAGTATGGAGATTACCATACCGGTTGCTGGTAAGAATGCTATACACGTTAAAGCTGTATCTCGTACCAACAATAGTTTCGGTACTGCTCAGCGTGACGTGAATACTCAACTGCCGGATGCTAAGAAAACTATTATTAGTGACAAAGCTAAAGTTGTGATGCCTGACGAGTTGAGCAATGATATTACTGCTGTTAATCCTGATTCATTAGTGTTTAACAAGAAGCCTCAATACAAGGCTGGTGATATTTTAGCTTCCACTCCTGGAAAGAATGCTCCGAGGGGCTTCTTACGTAAGGTTGTTGGTGTAACACAGCAAGGTAATACTTGGGTTGTTGTTACTGAACCTGCAATGCTCACAGATGCTATTTATCAAGCGGATATTAGCGAAGATAGACCATTTTCTACTGCAAGGCAACTCACAGTTGATGATAGTAGCGCTCATATCGACAGTAACTATACTGAGCTGGTAAAAAAACCTGGCTCGATGATCTCTGTTAGCGATTCCACTAAACCAAGTAATCGTGATATTGATGTGGACAAGAATCCACTTGATAAAACCATTTCTGCTTCATGCTATGCTGGTTGGCAACACAAAGATGAAAAAACTCAATCAAAGGCTACTTGTAGCCAAAATGATGAGGAAGTGAAGAAAGCCATTATTGAAGCAGACATGGAAGCTAAACAGTCTGCTGGCGCTTCAGTGTTTGCTAAATATTCAGCTTCTTTTGGTTTGCATTTTGAATTGCATGTTCGTTTCTTGGGAAGAGTAGAAAAATTTGAAACCTACCTGTATTTCAAATCAAATACAAACGTTGATGCAAAAGCATGGGGTGCTATAAATAGGTCATTTAATAATGAGCTAGGTAAGTTAAATTCTGATTTTGTGATTACAGTAGGTTTTATTCCTATTACTGTAAATGTCGAAACAAAGTTAGGAATTAAAGGTAATTTCAATGCTAAAGTTAATGCCAGTACTAATCCACACTGGTCGCAGGATATAAAGTTAGGCGTTAGCTACGAGAATAACTCTTGGAATCTGATTAATGAATCAAATAATAAATTAGATAATGCTGCTAAACAAGCCTGTGGCAATAGTATCAAAGCAAATGGTTCTTTAGATACTGGAGTTGGCTTGTGGGTTAAACCGACATTGTACATCTTTGATTCTGCAGGCGTTGGTCTGGATGGATCAATTGATGCCATTTTGCATGGCGAATTTAAGACTAATGATTCAGGGGATGCGCATGCTGCTCAAGCGTGGATGAAACTATCCCTTAAGCCTGTCGTAGCTGCAAGTGTGCATTTGCGTATCACTCGTTATGGTCCAAATTTGCTTTCTAAAGAATTAGCTAGTTGGACGCATGAATATGAGTTATTCAACAATAAGGATAATCCGTGGACGATTGGTAATTGCTCTGCCGATACTGCATCTCAATCACAAAATGAGATTAGCGATGCAGTTCTTGCTCAAGCTGGTCGCGCTTATAAAGACGTGCTAGCTAATCTCAACGGCAAGTATAAATTCGGTGATGCAGATAAGTATTACTACTCTCTTTGGGATATTAATAATGATAAAATACCTGATTTAATTGTTACTGCTACAAAATCTGAAAAATCTATAGAGTCAAGTGATGGATATATTGAAGGTTACAGTCCAACATCAGCTCGAGTATTTTCATATGATGGGAAAAAATTAGTTACGCCTTCAACAATACTTAGTTATGGTTTTGCAACCATGATGTTTGACAAAAATCACAATGGTATTGTTTTCCTCGAAAATAAAGTACCAGATGGTGGTTATTCTGAGATCCATAACTGGTTGGAAGATCCTCATTTCCCATGGGGAAAAACAATATATAAACTGCAAAATAATGATTTTGTTAAAAAAACTTATCTTGTTGAATATCCTATCGACACAAATCTAACCAAGGGTAGTAATGAGTTAGGTAAAGTAACTGCACCAAATTATTTGGAATCTGATGATCTTAGTGAAATTAATAAGTTAATTAATATAACTAAGTTAACTTCTAAAGAACGTCAGCATGAAGCAGAAGTGCTGAAATGGCGAGAAAAGGGTTATCAAGTCTTCTCTGGAAGAATGTCTGATCGTAGTACATTTATGTTTGACAAACGCCTGCTCATTGTTACTAATTTTCATGGAACTGAATCTGGTTTTTCAGCTCCAGGAACTAGATTGACAAAAGGTCTGATCTTCTACAAAGATTATGTTGATAGGTATCTTTCAACTTATGTAAAAACTGGAAATAGATTTACTATAGCAATTAACGATTCCAGATACTGTTCTTGGGATGAAGATCTTGCTGAAACTCCAGCAGTTGATGATGAACTGCATATCGTTCCATGATATGTAAACATAGCAAATATTTGGTTATTTTAATAAAATAACCAAATATGCTTAAATGAAAACAAAATGCTCCATGAATGTCGAACTGCCTCTGCAGTTTTGCAATCATGGAGCATTTTTATTTACGAAGTATCGCAAAAATATAAAAATACTAAGAGAGAGTTTTATTCACGCACGAGCATAATGTGGTCAACGTTGTCGAGTGGAGAGACGCGGAACAGCACAAAACGATTGCCGATGACTTGCACAACTTCAGCGCCAAGCTTTTGAGCAAGTTCGTCAGCAGCTTCTTTGGCGCTTAATCCGGAACCATCTTGCACAGCGCACTTCATGAGCTCGTGATACTGCATGGTTTCGTCTGCTTGTTTCACAGCTGCATCAGTGATATCGTTTTTTCCCACATACAACAGTGGACTTAACGTATTAGCGAGCGCGCGCAGTTGCTTCGTCTGCTTTTTCGTCAATGCCATAAGGCGTCCTTTCAAATACCCAGTATAGGTAATCTTAAAAGTAGTACTTCAGGTACATCAGTGTTATATAAGTGCTTAACGGATTATACAGTATCTTGCGAACTGTTGCATGCGCTAATATAAATTTATTTATCGCGTATTTATCGCACATTTATCCCGTATTTATTGCGCGTGCTGCAAAAGTGTGAAATATTTTCAAAATTTTTATTATCAAGGTAGCATGTTGCACACAATAATCGCGCTTACAACACAAAGAGTAACTACTAGTAGCAGCACGTCTTTGATACGTATTTTCCATGAGTACAAGTGAGTTCTTTCAGCTCCAGGCGTGTAGCAGCGTGCATCTAATGCGAGCACAAGAGTGTCAGCATGGCGAATGACTCCTGCAAAACCTGGCACTATTAAAGCTGTTATAGCGTGTACTCGTTGTTTAAAAGAACCATCTCGAATGCTACTTCCGCGAGCGATTTGCGCTAGTGCCACAGAGTGCGCTTCTGCACTGAGTGTTGGTAAGAATCGTAGCGCTAGGCTCATAATAAGTGCTATTTCTTGCGTTGGTATTCCAATATGTCGAAGTGGTGATAGTAATCGTGTGCAAGATTCGCTCAGCGTTGTTTGACTCATTGTTAGTACTAGAATTGCTCCAATGATAATAACAAGCGAGAATCGTGTTGCAAAAAGTATTGCGTAATTAATTCCATCAGTTGTAATAGGAATAGTTGCAATATTTGCTAGTACTGTGCCGGTTCGCACTGTCAGAATGTTCAGTAGTCCGGAGAAAACAAATACTGCAATAATCATGTGCAGTGAAGCAATAAGCTTAACAAATGGTATTTTTGCAGCAACAGTTAGTGTAAATGTCGTAAAAGCAAGAATAGCTAGCTGTATGTAGTTAGTAATGCTAAAAGCACTTAGCATAAGAATAAAGCATGATAGCAGTGTTGCGCGTGGGTCAAAAGATTGAAGTAGTGAAGTTGTTTTTGCTTTTGTGGAACTTTCTTTCTTTATGCTATTTTCAGTATTTTCAGTATTGTTTGCTTTATTGTTTGCTTTTAATGTTACTAATCTTGCGCCTAAATCTTCTGCTTCTTGAAGATTATGCGTAATAAGTATAATGGTTACGCCTTGATTGTGTAGCATTTCAAGAATTTCTCGAATACGCAACGCAGCTTCAAAATCTAATCCGGCTGTTGGCTCATCCAGTACGAGCACGCGTGGCTTGTAAGCGAGAACGCCAGCTATTGCAACAAGACGCTGCTGACCTCCAGAAAGCGCAAAAGGTGATTTTTCAGCCAAGTTCTCAAGGTTCAGTAAGCGTAGGGTTTCATCCACGCGTTCTTTGAGAGCATTGCCTTTTAGCCCAAAATTTTTTGGTCCGTAAGCAACATCATTTCGTACTGTATCAGCAAAAAGCTGTTGTTCGGGGAGCTGCATAACGTAGCCAATTGTTTGATGTAGTTTTTGTCGTATTATTCTAGATGTTTTAGCTTTAACAGATATGCCATGCACTGTTATGTTTCCTGAATTGGCTTTTAATAATCCGCACATTGTTTTGGCAAGAGTTGATTTGCCGCAGCCGTTTTCGCCCATTATTGCAATTGTTTCTCCGCTTGTAACAGTGAGTGAATAATTATTAATAACAGCTGGCGAAGTTTTATCATATTGAACAGTTAGTCCGGAAATTTCTACAGCGATATCTGACTTATTTTCTTTGCATCTACTATCTGTTAAGTTTTTGTTCTTGCTCATGTTAGTTACATGATTATTTGCCAACTCAATATGAGAAAAGTAAGTTTTTAAACCATTCAAGCTTACTTCTTTGAGGATGCCATTTTTTAGTAAAAGTATGCGATTTGCGCGCTTGCATTCCTCAAAATTGTGTGTAATTTGAACGATAGTAGTGCCATTTTTGTGCAAATTATCGAATAATGCATCTACGTCTTTGCGTGCGAACGAGTCGAGCATAGAAGTAGGTTCGTCAAGAACAAGCAGTTTAGAATTCATCGCAATAGCACTTGCTAAGGCTACTCGTTGCTGCTGTCCGCCGCTCATAGTGCTAGGGTCATCGTAACGCTTATCTTCCATATGAACGGTTTTTAAAGCCTCGTTGATATGCTTATGCATTGTTTCTTGAGGGAATTGCAAATTTTCTAGTCCGAAGGCAACATCTTCTTCAGTAATTGTAGTAATAACCTGATCTTCAGGACTTTGGAAAAGTGCGCCAATATATTTTCGCGCGTTTTTGTAAGCATCAGCATAAGCAGTAGTATTTTCAAACACTTTTTCGCCGCACAATTCAACATAGCCGCTATCTGGAGCGACTAGTCCTGCAATAATTTTTGCCAATGTTGATTTACCAGAACCGTTTTTGCCAACAATCGCTACGCGTTCACCAGGGTGAATTGTAAGATTTAGTTGCTCAAGCGTCCAAGTTTTTCCATCATCGTAGCTAAAGCAAATATTTCGCAACACTACTTGTGCATTGTTTTCAATCATGTGCTTTTTAGCTTCGTTCGTACTGCTGCTTGTGCTGATATTATGCATAACTATGCTGCTTAGGATGATTAGTTATTTTTGTGTAGTAGGTTGGAAATTGGTTTGTAAATAAGCATAGTTACTGCTACGTGCAAAGCAAGTTTAATAATATTAAACGGCAGTAATGCTGGAAGAATAAGAGCCGCAACTTGCGAAACAGTCATATGGGCGTAAAGCGGTGTAATAACAAGGTTTCCTGCTATTGCGAGCGCAATTGCAACAATAGAGCCTGCCAAAAGTGCAATGATTGCGCCTTTTCTGGTGTGCATTTTCTTGTACACGATTGCTGCTGTAACGCTAGCTCCTAAAGAAACTAGTACTGCCATAACTGTGCCGAGTGGATTGGTAAACAAGTGCGGTGCAAAGCCGAGTATGCTTACGATTGCTGCAGCTGCAGGACCATACGCGAATCCTGCAACTAGGCACACGATTCCAGAAGGATCATATTTTAAATACGACAAGTCTGGAATAAGTGGAAATTCTATGAAGCTTACTGCCATTGAAAGTGCTACAAATAGCGCATATTTTGCGATTTTCTCACTAGACCAGCGTGCGTTTGAAGAGTTTATTTGGTGATTATTGGTATGAGAAATGCCCATGATGGGTCTCCGTTTCTTTCATCCGGACTGTAACCGTTGGCTTCGGAATTTAACCGAATCAGCAGCTTGTAAGCCGCTCGCGGGCTTCAAAAACGCATGAAACACGTATTTTGTTACCGCCAGTAAGGATTTTCACCTTCCCTGAAACTAACTATTCTTTTGTATCTCATGCTAAGAACATTGTTGCAATCATTGTGTGGCGAGGGTAGGTGCGAGAATACAAGTATGAGCAATATGGGAACAAAGAAAATTGTGCGCAGTAAAGCTAAGAGTATTGATAAGCTTGCTGTTGTTGTAGTTACGTATAAGCGTCAAGAACTTTTGGAGAATTTATTCCATTCTTTTGAATGTTTGAACGAGTGTCCTTGGCGAATTGTTGTTGTGGACAATGAGTGCAGCGATAAGACTCGCGAAATGGTTGCTCGTCTTGAAGCTTCTTTAACTAATCGTTGGGGAAATGCAGAAAAGGACGCTGAAGGCAATTGTTTTCACGTTGTTTACGCTCCTCAAACTGAAAATCTTGGTGGAGCCGGTGGTTTTAGTGCTGGTGTAAAGAAGGCTTACGAACTTGGAGCTAAGTGGTTCTGGGTTATGGATGATGATGTTGAAACAGTGCCTGAATCTATTGAGCGTCTTGCTCCTTGGACGAAGCGTCACGCTGTTATTCAAGGAAGCCGCTTAGATTATGATGGTGGTAATTTCTACTGGCAGTATGATTTTTTGGTTCCTCTTGGTATACCGAATCCTATTGCTCCAGCCGCTTTCGGAAGAGCTGGTTATCGTGTGATGAATACGATGTGCTTTGAGGGTGGTTTGATTCGTCGCGATATTGTTGAAAAAATCGGCTTCCCAGATTCTCGCTACTTTATTTACTGGGATGATACTACCTATGGGTATCTTGCTAGTAAAGTTACGAATCCTATTGTTATTCCTGATATTATTCTTCGTCGTACTCGCGATATTCCTAATTGGGATATCGCTGGAGTGCGTCAACTCAACTCAACATCAGATATGAACCGTTACCATATTATGCGAAATCGTGGGTTTATGGCTCGCTACTTTATGGTTCATGGTGATTTTCGCCCGTTGATGTTTGCGCTTGGAACTGCTTTAACAGCTGCTAAAGAGCTTATTCGTTTGGTTGCTGTTGACCGTGAGCATATTGTTTCTGGTATTACCAAATTATTCACCGGTTGGTTGGCTTCTCGTAAGATTTTGCACGACGGAACGTGGAAACCTATGCCGCCAATAGCATAGAAGCTACCAACATAGTAAGCGTGTCGCACTGAATATACGGTAGAATACTGTTGAATATCCTGTTACAGCACACATTCAGAGGGGAGTGTTAGTGAGATGATTGACACTGCACAAGCATTTGGCGTCGATATTGGTGGTTCTGGTATTAAAGCTGCTCCAGTGAATTTGGAAAAAGGCGAGTTTGCAGAACCTCGTTATAAGATTCTCACTCCTGCAGTTTCTACGCCTCAGGCGGTTGCGGATATTGTTCGTCAGCAGCTTGAACATTTTGAAGTTCCTGCAGATGTTCCTGTGGGAATTGCATTCCCAGCTCCGATTAAGCCGGGTAAGAAGCTTGATTTTATGGCTAATCTTGATCAGTCTTGGATTGGTGTTGACGTTACTGAAGTCTTTAGTGAGGCTTGCGGTCGTCCAGTAACAGTTGTTAACGATGCTGACGCTGCTGGTTTAGCTGAACAAAAGTTCGGTGCCGCTAAAGATAAGGATGGCTTAGTTATTGCTACAACGCTTGGAACCGGTATTGGTACAGCTTTGATTTACAACGGCGTGCTTATTCCAAACACTGAGCTTGGTCATATTCAGCTTGAAAAAGGTAAGGGCGATGCTGAAAAGTATGCTGCTTCTTCCGTTCGTGAAAAGCTTGATATGGGCTATAAGAAGTGGGCTAAGCGCTTAACAAAGTACTACGGTTTGATGGAAAAGTACTTTAACCCTGACTTGTTTGTTGTTGGTGGTGGTGTGAGTCGCGTAAGCGAAAAATTCCTTCCACATATTGATATTAAGACTCCTATTGTTGTCGCTTCTTTGCATAATGAGGCTGGTATTATTGGTGCAGCTTATTATGCAAGTCAAAAGCAGCAGCATTAAATAGTTATTGATAAGATTACTGGTAGAAGCTGGGTGTGTGGTTTATGCACTGCCCAGCTTTTGCTATGCCAAGTGTTAGGGTAGTTGCGTGCGATTTTCTTCCAGAGTAGATGTAAGCGAACCGAATCCTATTATTGTAGCTCAGCGTAAAGCTGTATCCCAGGGTATAAAACTCACTAAATTAAACGACTCTAATCCTACTGTTCACGCTCTTGCTCCTGAATGTTTATCTGGACGTTATACTGCCGATGCAAGAGGTCCTCAAGAAGCTAGGGAGCTTATTGCAGACTTTATTAACAAGCGCGACAATCGCACGAATACTTCTACTCCTTCAACATTGAATCCAGATCGTCTTTACGTGCTTTCTTCAACGTCTCAAGCTTACGCATGGCTTATGATGCTTCTTTGCGACGCAGGAGATGCTGTTATGGGACCGACTCCAGGCTACCCGCTTATTGAGTCGATTGCGCGCTTGCAATGCGTGAACGCAATACCGTATCCTTTGCATTACGACGGTTCTTGGACTATTGACGTGCCTCGCGTTCGAGAGTTATTAGAAGATGCGTCTTTGAGAATTAAAGCGCTCGTTCTTATTAATCCTAATAATCCTACAGGCTCCTATGTTAAGCAAGAAGAAAGAAAAGAATTATTGCAATTATGTCATGATAATGACGTTGCGATTATTGCTGACGAAGTGTTCTACGACTATTCGTTAGAGCCTTTTGAAACGAACGCTAGGTTTGCTGGAGAAGCTTCAACGCTTGTGTTTGCGTTGGATGGTTTTTCTAAAATGCTTGCTGCTCCTCACGCAAAAGTTGGTTGGATTGAAGTTTCAGGGCCGGAAGATGACGTTTATGAAGCTCAAAAAAGACTTGACGTTATAGCAGACGATTTTTTGCCAATTGGAACAACGGTTTCGCAGCACATTCCCGAGTTGCTGGCATACGCTTCTTCGCAGACTCAAAAGGTGCGAAATCGCGTGAATAACAATCTTGCAACTCTTCGTAAGACCTTAGCTTCTTGGCCGCATTGTTGTGTAACTGCTTTGCGCGCAGAAGGCGGTTGGAATATTTTGTTGCGTGTACCATCTTGCATTGACGATGATGTGTTAGCATTGCGTTTAATACAGGATTATCACTTAGTTTCGCAGCCAGGCTACTATTTTGATATGCCGGCAAACGGGTATCTTGCACTTTCGTTACTGCCGGAACCAACGCAGTTTATTGAAGGTTTGAAAGCACTTTTACAAACTGTCGATACTCTTCTTTGCGAAGAATGATTTGCAAAGAACGTTTCGTTAAAAAAGCGTAAGCCACGAACGAACTACATACCATAAGTCCGGGTTAAAGCGGAGCGTACTATCTTCGCGACCTGTAACGAACCAGCTGAGTGCTGCAATAATAATCGAAGCAAAAAGCAGCGTTACTATCAAAAAATGGATACTGTATGAAAGAGTTTTCTTCTGCCAAGAAGCATTTTTGCGAATTGAAATAGCATATTCTAAAAGTAATGTAACACCAACTACTGCAATAATGGCAAAAGACCAAGCAAAATCAGCAATATAGCGCCAACCAATGCCAGCTTTCAAACTATCGAATACGATAAGTACAACCCCAATTATGAATGCTATTATGCTGGCATGCCATGCAAGACGAACGTGGCAACGTTTATACATTATGCAGGCAGCAGCTACTGCAATGAGCGCTAGTGGTGATAACGTAAACATTCCGCCAATCATAGGTTCAGCATACTGCCATCTGTCAAAAGCAACAGGCTGAATACCAATCCAAGGAAAAGTTGGAATAAAACGCAAAGGTAGCGCAATATAGCTAAAAATAGATGGCAAAATATTTTGTAAAGGCAAACGCATAGTAGTCATATCGGTAATAGTGATCTGATATTCGTTGCCAAAGTTGAAGGGTGAGCCAAAACGGAGCAAATTGTATAATCCGAAAGGTATAGCAGTAATCATGCAAGGAAGTACCCAAGCTGCCGCATATTTCAAAAGGTTATGCCATGAATCAGATTGGCAGGAGTGTTGAAGAATACTGTTTATATTTTCTTTCACGCGCGAATAGATAACAGGAATTGCGAAAAGAACAGCTATAACAAATGTAGGACGACAACCTAAGTTCAGCGCAATAAAGAAAGAACCGAGCATAATATTTCGCAATAAATGTGTTTTATTCGTTCCAAAATAACACCATAAGCCAAGAGTTGTGAAGAAAAGTGAAGCAGCCATAGGAACTGAATAGAATGAGGTCCTAAACCACAAATACACAGTATTCGAGGTAATAAAGAATAATGCTAACGCAATTGATACGGTTCCTAAAGACACGTTTTGTGCAGTATGTTGAATGATGCGAAGAACAAGTAAAGAACCTGCAATAAGAAAACCAATAAGAAACACAAGCGTGGCAACTGTAGTTGGAAGCATTGTGCCACCGGGTATCCATAATCCAGTAATAAGTTTATACGGTAAAAACAGCAATACTGCTGGTAACACGCCAAAGTATGAATACCAGTGTCCCTGATAGTACGCGTAATCCCAGTACATGTGATGCACTGAATGATTAAGGAGATTGTTTCTAGCTGTTGGATCGTAAGGATTCGCTAATTGTGCTAATTCGTGAGGAACTGGCAGATTAAGATGAACTTTGCCACTGAGCAACGCATCAGCTGTGTGCGCGTATTGGTCAAAATCATAGGTGTAATTACCTGCAGTGTCGAAATGCATAGGAGTAGCATTACGCAAATTCCAAATAATTGTTACTATGCCAATAGTAACGAATGGTAGCCATGATAATGCAAGATAGCACCGTTGACGTAGGCTGTTAGTGTCAAGCTGAATATGCCATATTTTTGACCATGGATTCCACAGAGATAGTAGCAATGCGAAAATAACTAGTAGACTTACACGTCCCCAAGACCAGCTAAACGGTGCGCGGACGTTAGCACGAGCATCTTCAATATCAAGCACAGCGCCTACAGGATGTTGTAGCCATACGCGCACAATACAATGCTGATCAATTGCTTCATGAGGTAGCATCAGCAATGAAGCATCAAGTGCTCTAGGGTTTGTGCTTTGTGGCTTGCTCACATATTTATTAGCTTCAATACGCGTGTGAATATCATCTGTAATTTGCTGCTTTTTATAAAATTTGCTTTTAATATGCGACGGTTGAAGACGAATATAAGGCGAGCTTCCATCTGAAATTACTTCCAAATACGCTTCTGAGGGGTCAGTTATAAGTAAACCGCCGGAGTTTAAACGTCGAACACCACTACCAAGAGTATTGTGGACGGATGCGCTATCCGTGCTGCCAGTAATGCTATTCCAAAAGGGAAGATTACCAATTGAACATTCAAAAAGTATGACGAACGCAGCGATAAGCAATGGTATGCGCAAAAAATGCCATGCGCAAGGTAAGCCATGAGCGTGAGTTGTATTGCTCACGTAGGTATTAGCATCTTGTGATTGAGCATGCTGTGATTTCTTCGACAAATTTTGAGCCGTGGACGATGCAACCATCACATAACCATTCTATTGCAAAGCTTCGAGTAAACAGTGAACGAATACTTATTCTTCAGCAACCAAGTCAAGATACTCATCATTCCACAAGTCTTCATCACCATCAGGCATGAGTAGTACGCGCTCAGGCTGCAATGCTTCAACAGCACCCTCATCGTGAGTAACAAGCACAATTGCGCCCTCATATTTTGCAATAGCTTTAAGAATCTCATCGCGAGATGCCGGATCTAAGTTGTTTGTAGGCTCATCGAGAAGCAGTACGTTAGCTTGTGATGTAACAAGTGTTGCGAGCGCAAGACGAGTTTTTTCGCCGCCGGAAAGTACTCGTGCAGGCTTCATGGCGTCATCACCTGAAAATAGGAAGCTTCCAAGCATAGATCGTGCTTGAGTGTCATTTAAGTTTGGTGCAACATGCTGCAGATTTTCGAGTACCGTAGCGTCTAAGTCTAAAGTGTCGTGTTCCTGTGCAAAGTAGCCAATTTTGCAGCCGTGCCCATACTGCACTTCGCCAGTATCGGCTGTTTCTTCACCTGCTAAGATGCGTAAAGTTGTGGTTTTTCCGGCACCGTTATATCCCAAAATAACAACTCTGGAACCCTTGTCTATTGCAAGATTAATACCTGCAAAAACAATGTTAGAACCGTATGCTTTAGAAATATCTTTAGCCATAATTGGTGTGCGACCACATGGTGCTGGTTCTGGGAAGCGAATGTCGGCAACTTTTTCTTGTTTTTGAGCTTCGCTTGTTTCGCTCAGCAAACGTTCGGCTCTGCGCATCATGTTTTGTGCAGCAACAGCTTTTGTGGCTTTTGCGTGCAAGCGAATGCCTTGTTTCATAAGGCGTTCTGCTTTCTTTTCTGCAACTTCTCGTTCGCGGCGGCGGCGTTCCTCATCTACTACGCGTTGATGTAAGTATGCTTTCCAGCCCATTGAATACATGTCTATTTGTGCGAGTTGAGCATCTAAATGCCAAACCTTGTTTACTACTTCGTCAAGCAGTTCCGTTGAGTGGGAGATAACAAGGAATCCGCCTTCAAAGCGTTTCAGATAGTTGCGTAACCAAATAATCGAGTCTGCGTCCAAATGGTTCGTAGGTTCGTCGAGAATTAATGTGTCCGCGTCTGAAAACAGGATGCGTGCAAGCTCAATGCGTCTGCGTTGTCCGCCGGAAAGAGTGCCAAGAGCTTGTTGCATCACTTCTTGCGGTAATCCTAAGCTTGTTGCCATTGAGATTGCTTCGGATTGCACTGCGTAGCCGCCTGCTTTTTCAAAATCTTGCATAGCTTTGTCATAGCGGTTCATGGCTTTAGTCATCACGTCCGGATCGGGATCGGTCATCTCTTTTTCTGCTTTACGTATACGCGAAACAATAGAAGCAATGTCGCGAGCGCTCATAATGCGGTCGATGACGCTTTGTTCAGGGTCTGCTGCGTGAGTATCTTGTGGCAAATACCCCAAGCCACCACTTACTCTCACGGATCCGCCTGCTGGAAGCATATCTCCAGTAATAACGCGAGTAAGTGTCGTTTTGCCTGCGCCGTTTCTACCGACTAAACCGATTTTGTCTCCCTTTGTAACATGAAAATCGGTAGGGTTTAACAGCGTGCGCGCACCAATTTGAATGGTTAATGCTTGTGCGTCAATAGGCATAATGTATGTTCCGTTCCCCCGAAAAAGTAGGCTTCTTATCTATATGTACTAAGTAAAGTATTAGCCAAACTCACTATTATACCGTGTAGTAGTCACGAACGTTTATATGCGTAATCTTTCTGAGTTTTGTGTACTCGTATTCGTAAAGAGTATGCTGAAGCAAACTTTACTTTTTGAACGCTTGTTCTATGATTGCTATTTATCGAGTACGTGCATATTGGTTGGGAATATGCGGATGATTATGAGTGAGTGCGGAGGTTTTATGAGTAGGCAACTTTATACGCAATCTGACACATTGCAAGTATTACTTGATAAAGCGCCTTTGTGTGATAGTAATGGAACACTGATATCTGATTTATCTCATGTACCTACAGAA
This sequence comes from Gardnerella vaginalis, assembly GCF_001546485.1. Taxonomy (GTDB): domain Bacteria; phylum Actinomycetota; class Actinomycetes; order Actinomycetales; family Bifidobacteriaceae; genus Bifidobacterium; species Bifidobacterium vaginale_D. The sequence goes on from NZ_KQ956867.1 coordinate 37,277, forward strand.
TGGAAAATAACTATTCAAGGAGCGCGCGAGCATAATCTTAAGAACGTGAGTTTGTCGATTCCTAGAAACCGTATGGTTGTTTTTACGGGACTTTCTGGTTCAGGCAAATCTTCGCTTGCTTTTGATACGTTGTTTGCAGAAGGTCAAAGGCGTTATGTTGAGTCGCTTAGTGCGTATGCTCGCCAATTTTTAGGACGCATGGATAAGCCGGATGTAGATTTCATAGAAGGCTTAAGCCCAGCAGTCTCTATTGACCAAAAAACCACCAATCGTAACCCTCGATCTACTGTTGGAACCATTACTGAAATATACGATTATTTACGATTACTGTTCGCTAGAATTGGAGTTCCTCACTGCCCTGAATGTGGTGAGTTGGTAAGTGCACAAACTCCTCAACAGATGACTGATACTTTGCTAGCTATGCCCGAGCGTACCCGTTTACAAATTTTGGCACCTGTTGTGCGAGGACGCAAAGGAGAATTCAAAGATACGCTTGAACTATTGAGAGCAGACGGGTATGCGCGCGCAATTATTGACGGTCAAATGCATGAACTTTCTGAAGATATTACGCTTGAAAAACAGAAAAAACACACTATTGAAGTAGTAATCGATCGAATAGTTATAAAAGAAGGTATTCGAGTTCGTTTAACAGACTCAATAGAAACAGCATTACAACTTTCTCAAGGAGTGATGGTTGCAGATTTTGTTGACGAGCCAGAAAATTCTCCAAACAGGCGCCAATCATTTTCCGAACACAGGTCTTGCCCTCATAATCACAAGCTAGATCTTGAAGAAATTGAACCTAGAACATTCTCATTTAACGCGCCATACGGAGCGTGCGCAGAATGTTCTGGAATAGGCTACAAACTTGAAATTGATCCTGAACTTGTTATTCCCAACCCAGACAAATCGCTCGCACAAGGAGCTATTGAACCTTGGGCAATGAACAAAGCTGCAGGAATGTACTATCAGCATGTGCTTTCAGGGCTTGCTCAAGATATGGGATTCAGCATGAATACGCCTTGGAAAAATCTTCCAGAAGACGTACAGCATGCAATCATGTACGGACATGATTTTAGCGTAAAAGTCTCCTACAAAAACAGGTGGGGTAGGCAGCGCGAATACTCAACAGGCTTTGAAGGCGTAGTCAGAACGCTGATGCGCAAACATGACGAAACTGATTCAGAGCAAATGCGCCAATACTACGAATCATACATGCGCGAAGTTCCATGCCAAAAATGTCATGGAAAACGTTTACGTCCAGAAGTACTAGCAGTTACAGTAGCAGACACATCAATAGCTGAAGTTTGCGATATGCCAGTAGAACGTAGCCTAGCATGGGTTAACTCACTACAATTAGAAGGTTCCAAAGCACTTATCGCAGGAGAAGTGCTCAAAGAAATACGTGCGCGACTTGGCTTCTTAAACGACGTAGGATTAAGCTACTTAACCCTTTCAAGAGCTGCAAAAACCTTATCAGGAGGCGAAGCACAACGAATCCGCTTAGCTACACAAATAGGCTCAGGATTAGTTGGCGTTATGTACGTGCTAGACGAACCATCTATTGGATTGCACCAGCGAGATAACGAACGTCTTATCGAAACCTTGCATCACCTAAGAAACCTAGGAAATACGCTTATTGTTGTAGAACATGATGAAGAAACTATTCGTGAAGCAGATTGGCTAGTTGACATTGGTCCTGAAGCAGGAGAACATGGCGGAGAAGTAGTGTACTCTGGACCGTCAGCAAATATTGTGAAAGCACAACGCTCAATTACAGGCGACTACATTGCCAGAAGGCGAACAATAGAAGTACCAAAAAATCGTCGCTCAATAAACTCAGAGCAAATGTTACACATTATTGGCGCTCGCGAACATAATCTCAAAAATATAGACGTGAGTATACCGCTAGGAGTATTTACTTGCATTACAGGAGTATCGGGATCTGGAAAATCAACTCTTATTAACTCAATCCTATACCCAGTTCTCGCAGATAAACTCAACGGCGCTCGCATAGTTCCTGGAAAACACAAGTGTGTGGAAGGCTTGGAATATTGCGATAAAGTAGTTCACGTTGATCAAAATCCTATTGGTCGAACCCCGCGTTCTAATCCTGCAACGTACACGGGTGTGTGGGATAAAATTCGTACACTGTTTGCTCAAACTCCTGAAGCAAAAGTTAGAGGCTACGGTCCTGGAAGATTCTCATTCAATGTTAAGGGAGGCAGATGTGAAGCATGCCATGGTGATGGCACGCTAAAAATTGAGATGAATTTCCTGCCGGACGTGTATGTAGAATGCGAAGTTTGTCACGGAAAACGCTACAATCGTGAAACCTTGGAAGTCACCTATAATGGAAAGTCAGTTTCTGACGTTCTTGACATGCCAATTTCAGAAGCTGCAGTATTTTTCAAAGCATACCCGTCTATTGCGCGATATTTGGATACTTTGGTTCAAGTTGGATTAGGTTATATTCGTTTAGGTCAAAGCGCTCCTACGCTTTCTGGTGGAGAGTCTCAGCGTGTAAAACTTGCTACAGAATTGCAGAGAAGATCAACCGGCAAAACAGTGTATATTCTTGACGAGCCGACTACTGGCTTGCATTTTGAGGATGTTAGAAAGTTGCTGAATGTTTTACAATCGTTGGTAGATAAAGGCAATAGCGTTATTGTTATTGAGCATAATCTCGATGTTGTAAAGTCTGCTGATTGGATTATTGATTTGGGACCTGAAGGTGGAGATTCTGGCGGAACAGTTGTTGCGGAAGGAAGTCCGGAAACTGTTTCACTATGTGAGGCAAGTTGGACTGGCAAATTCCTTAAGCCAATACTAAATGCTTAAAAAAAATTAGTATTAAGAAATTTCTGAACATAAAAAATATAGCGTTAAACTCTATGAATATTGCGCAAATATTATTCAATAAAAGGTTTATAACAAGATATTCATCAAAGGGTATTTACGAAAGGGTGTTTACGAAAGGAGGTGAAAATGCAGGATAATAACTCTCGTGAAAATTCATATCAATTAGCTAGTAGACATGAACAAAATCGAATACAAACTCCTCAAAAATGGCACAAAACAAAAGTTATGGAAGATAAACAATTGTTGGAAGATTCAGAAGTTGACAGCAAAAAAGTAAATGCTTTTGGAGCACCATTATTGGGGGATAGTCGCGACTTATTTCGCCCAGCTTCTCAAGATATTCCGGCGCAACCTGGTGTATACAAGTGGCGTGATGGCGAAGGGAGAGTTATTTACGTTGGAAAAGCAAAAAATTTGCGCAACCGCTTAGCAAATTATTTTCAGCCTCTTTACCAATTGCACCCTCGCACGCAATCAATGGTGCTCGCCGCTAGAAGTTTAGAATGGACTGTTGTCGCAACGGAGTTTGAAGCACTTACTCTTGAATATACGTGGATCAAAGCATTTGACCCACGTTTTAACGTTGTTTTTCGAGACGATAAAACGTATCCGTATGTTGCAGCATCGGTAGGTGAAACTTTCCCTAGAGTATGGATTACTCGAAATCGCGGAGCACGAAATACGCAATATTTTGGACCATATGCGCAAGTGCGACCATTGCGTCACAGCTTAGATTCTTTACTCAAAACATTCCCGGTGAGAACATGTTCAGCAGCTGTTTTTCAGAAAGCTCATAGAACAGGACGCCCCTGCTTACTTGCATCAATTGGTAAATGTTCAGCCCCGTGCATTGGCAATATTAATCCTACTGAGCATCGTGATTTAGTTAAACATGTAGTAGGAGTGCTTACTGGCAGTATAGGATCATCGTATATTACTCAAATTATGCGTGATATGAAGCAAGCAAGTGATGATTTAGAGTTTGAGCGTGCAGCTAAATTGCGTGATGAGATTGCAGTTTTGCGTACTGTTTTGCAGCAGAATGCAGTAGTTTTTGACGAAGATGTAGAAGCTGACGTATTTGGTTTTTGCACAGATGAGCTTGAAGCGTCAATTCATGTGTTTTTTGTGCGCGCAGGCATGATTCGTGGCGAGCGTAATTGGTCAGTAGAACGCAATGAGCAGGTTCATGACGGTGAACTCATGGCTGATTTAATCACTCATGTCTATGCAGAATATGAGCAGCAATCCTCTTTATCGTTGCAGCGTGACTCTCTTCATATTACGCAAGTTCGAGATGCTGTTGGCAGCACGCAGCAATCCACTGCAACGGATGTTAATTTACGAGCGCAAGCTACTAAAACTCGCCGTGAACGTCAAGAGATTACAGGTCGTGAAGATTTACTTGCTCCAATTGCTCCAGTTCCGCGCGAAATTATAGTACCAGTTGCAATTCCTGAAGATCGTCAGCAAGAACTTGAATTGTGGCTTAGTGCTATACGTGGTTCTCAAGTGAATATTCGAGTGGCTGAGCGAGGTGAAAAGCGTGCTCTTATGGAACGAGCAAACGATAACGCTTCGCAAGCGTTAACACGCATAAAATCAAGCCGAATTAATAGCATAGCCATGCGAACTGAAGCTATGAATGAAATCGCAAAAGCTCTTGGTATGAAAGAAGCGCCTTTGCGCATTGAATGTTACGATATTTCAAACACTGTAGATGGCAGTTATCAGGTTGCTTCTATGGTTGTGTTTGAAGATGGGATTGCTTGCCCTAGTGAATATCGTCATTTTGTTATTCGTGGTAAGAATGGTGTTGGTAAACTTGATGATTTAAGTGCCGTGTATGAAACTATATCTCGAAGATTTACGCATGTTGATGTGAAGGTTGGAACCGGGGGTGGGTATCAGCATTTTGCTTATAAGCCTCAACTCATTATTATCGATGGTGGAAAAGAGCAAGCCAAATCTGCTAGGCGAGCGATGTTAGATGCTGGTATGAGCAATATTACTGTTTGTGGATTAGCTAAGAAACTTGAAGAAGTGTGGCTTCCTGACGAAGATTATCCAATTATTTTGAAGCGTAGTTCAGAAGGGTTATATTTGTTGCAGCGAGCAAGAGATGAGTCTCATCGTTTTGCTATTACTTATCATCGTAAGCGTCGCAGAAAAGGTGCATTGTACTCAACTTTTGACACTATTCCTGGAATTGGTACAGTATATCGCAAACGGTTGCTTGCTGTTTTTGGATCTTTAAAAGCAGTGAGAAAAGCTTCAATAGATGAATTGCAAAAAGTTCCTGGTATTGGTGAAAGTAAAGCGCAAACTATTTATCGCTTCTTACACGAGCATGAAGATGCTACAGATAAATCTGAGCTATGAATAATCTGTTTTAGCAATGTGCAGTTTATCAATTCGTGCGATGAAAATCTTGAAATATGAAAAGAAGTGTTATTGAGAAGGTTGTTTTGAAATTTTGATCGAACTCCTTCTTACGTTCTTATAATTATGCAATATCGGTAGTGCAAAATTAAGCCGCAAGAAGGAGTTTCTGTATGTAGTTGTAATCTGTTGCCGAACATATGTACACAAAATACTTATTTTTCTATTTCTAAAATTACGTGTTTTAATTACGTGCTTGTTTTCTTTTGTAATATGCTGGCTAACCTAAGTCTGCATATGTGCAAATCCATTTGTTGTACCGTAGTTCCAAGGCTAATGAAACCCAATATTGTGTTTGTCCTGCAATAATATGCACAACTCCTTCAAAATGAGTCGGACTTACTAGCATGCCGTTAAATAACACTGGAACCGCAGGAAACTTTCGTATTGCTGAACGAGATTCTGTATCATGTTGATCGCTAAAGTACTCATCCATTAGTTTCCACATATTGGACAGTTTATTCATGCATTTCGGAGTGAGCAATTTAGACATTGCTGGAGAAATAGGTCTACCGCGAGAAATATCTGCAGCAATACACGCGATTTGGCAAGTTTTCAACGCCAAATTAATAAATGCTTCCTCATCGCGATTATCGAAATAGCACATGCCAACGTGATATTCTAAATAGCCGCGCGAAAAACCAATACGCAATTTTCCTTCATGAACAGGCAAATAATGTTTGATAGTAGTAATGCGTGGTATGCGTTCGCGCTTGTCGTGACTATTGTGCATCGACTCATCGGTATGCTCATCGTCGTCATCCTGGTTTTCCATGCTGTACGCATCAACAAAATCAATTTTCATATTCTTCTCCTATCCTTTCTCTTGGTAAAAATTGTTACTATTGAGCGCCTGCTGAACTTGTATTTTGTACATGCAGCAAGTTTAGATAAAAGCTTACAAGGTAATTTTTGCTGAACTGAGGAATTAACAAAAATGTGGATAAATTACAAAATATTTATTCAATGCTTTGAAAATAAACGGGTTTGAGTGTGTTGAATTATACACATTACTGTTTGCAGGGAGTATCAAAATGCTATAAACAAGCACTAATCATATCTATTATACAGTTAGTATTTTGTAAAAACCTGAGAAGTTCTGTAAATTTCGCATAAAATCTTGTTTTTCTTGCAATTATGCTACAAGAAATAATATGACATCGTTGAGCGCGACACTTCGTCAGTATAAGGCACTAGCCTAAGAAGTATGTCTCAGGAAATTGAAATTGGTTTGGGCAAAAAAGCCCGAGTTGCATATTCGCTCGACGATATTGCTATCCTTCCTTCGCGCCGTTCGCGTGATCCGCAAGCTGTATCTACTGCATGGCAAGTAGATGCCTACACGTTTGATATTCCAATCCTTGCTGCTCCAATGGATTCAGTAACAAGTCCAGATACAGCAATTGCAATCGGTCAAATGGGTGGTCTTGGAGTTCTCGATTTGGAGGGCTTATGGACTCGCTACGAGAATCCAGAGCCGTTGTTGAAGGAAATATCTGAGCTTCCATCTGATATTGCAACTCGTCGTATTCAGGAAATCTATGCTGAACCAATTAAGCCGGAATTAATCGTAAAACGATTGCACACTATTCGTGACGCTGGTGTTACTGTTGCTGGAGCTCTTTCTCCGCAACGAACGCAGGAATTTTATAACACTGTTCTTGAAGCTGGCGTTGACTTATTTGTTATTCGTGGAACTGCTGTGTCTGCAGAACATGTTTCTCAAGATCATGATCCTCTTGATTTAAAGAAATTTATTTATGATCTTGATGTGCCAGTTATTGTTGGCGGTTGCGCTGATTACACTTCTGCTTTGCATTTAATGCGCACCGGTGCTGCAGGTATTCTTGTTGGATTCGGCGGTGGTGCTGTGTCTGCAACTATGAATACTTTGGGTGTACAGGCTCCTATGGCTACTGCAATTGCTGATGTTGCTGAAGCTCGCCGAGATTATATGGATGAGTCCGGTGGTCGTTACGTGCAGATTATTGCGGACGGTGGAATGGGTAATTCTGGCAACTTTATTAAGGCGCTTGCTATGGGTGCGGATGCTGTTATGCTCAGCACTCCTTTGGCTCGTGCTACTGAAGCTCCAGGTCGTGGCACTCATTGGGGTGCTGAAGCTCGTCATGCAACACTGCCACGCGGTATGCGTACTCATGTTGGCACAGTTGCTCCTTTAGAAAACATTCTTTTTGGACCAAGTCACGAAGCTGACGGTACTACAAACTTTGTTGGTGCGCTGCGCCGTACCATGGCATCTACTGGCTATGTAGATGTAAAAAGTTTCCAACGTTGTAGCGTTGTATTCAATCCGTTCCATCAGGATGTGCGCTAATAACGTGTAAATAAAAATATGTATTTGTAATAATTTGCAATAATACAATTTACGGCTTAGTGGTAATTCGCTAAGCCGTTCTTTTTAAGAAAGAGGTACTATGAAAATTTTCAGTACTGGTGCATAATATGACGAAACTTTTTTGTGTATACCATTCTGTACGCCATTGTGTATCCCAAGTGCCAAATAGTATACATGCGTGAATTAAGTTCCAACTTTTTCATTTCTTATTATTTTGTTTGTAAATAACAATATTAAGTACAATTTTTTGTAATAACTGCAGTGGTGTCGACTTTGCTATCAAGTACAATGAATACTATGCTCCGAGAATTTGCTGTAGAAGCCATTCACCCAACTCAAGACGGTGATACTATTTATTCCCTCCTCGCCAACCGTGCTATGCGTGATCCTCAGGGAGTTATTGCGCAATGGCAAGATGAAGATACTCGCCAATGGCATGATGTTACTGCTGCTGAGATGCTCAATAAAGTTCGTGCTACGGCGCGTGGCTTAATTGCGCTTGGTGTACATCACGGTTCAAAAGTTGTTATTTATGCTGCTACTTGCTATGAGTGGGGTATTGTTGATTTCGCTTGTGCATGCATTGGTGCTGTGAGTATTCCTATTTACGAGACTGACTCTGCGCTGCAAGCTGCAGATATTATTGATGAGGTGAAGCCAGTTATTGCTTTTGCTGGTGATGACGTTCATGCTCAGTGTTTAGAGCGTGTACGCCAAGATCATAAACGTATCACGTTGAAAACAGTCTTTAACTTTAAAGCTGGCGGCTTAGAAGCTGTGATTGATTTTGGTAAAACTATTGATGACGATGAACTTAATCAATGTGTTGCTGCAGTTAAAGCCGACGACTTAGCTACGATTGTGTACACTTCTGGTTCTACTGGCAAACCGAAGGGTGCTATGCTTTCGAATCGTAACTTTACGCATATTGTGTATGCTGGGTATGACGTGTTAAGTGACATGCTTTGTAAGCCTAACCGTTTACTGCTATTCCTTCCTTTAGCACATTGTTTTGCTCGCTATATTCAATATGTTGCGATTGGTGCGCATGGTGTTATTGGTTACGTTCCGAACGCAAAACATTTATTAGCTGATTTGCGTAGTTTTAAGCCGACTTACTTACTTGGTGTACCGCGAGTTTTTGAGAAAGTGTACAATGCTGCATCTCAAAAGGCTGGTGCCGGTATTCGCGGTCGTATTTTTGCTAAGGCAGTTAAGCATTTCATCCAATGGTCTCGCGATAACGTCGATGGTAAATCTCACTCACTCGCAGCTCGCATGAATCATGCTCTGTATATGAAGACTGTTGGATCTTCTATTCGTTCAGCTTTGGGACCAAATCTTTCTTGGCTGGCTTGCGGTGGTGCTCCAATTAATGCTGATTTAGCGCATTTCTTCAACGGTCTTGATGGAATTACGTTTATTCAGGGCTATGGTATGACTGAAACTGCAGCTCCATGCGTTGTTAATTTTGAGCATGCAAATCAAGTTGGTTCAGTAGGACGTCCGGGTCCTGGAATTACTATTCGTCTTGCAGATGATGATGAAGTTCTTATCAAAGGCCCTAACGTTTTTATGGGTTACTATAATAATCCTGAACTTACTGCTGAAGTTCTTGATGAAGATGGCTGGTTGCATTCTGGCGATCTTGGTGAGATTGATGATGAAGGTTTCCTTTCTATCACGGGGCGCAAGAAGGATATTATTATTACGGCTGGAGGCAAAAATATAAGCCCAGCTCCTATGGAAAGTATCATTTCACAATGCCCATTAGTTTCTCATGCAGTAGTTGTTGGTGATGGTAAGCCGTTCGTTTCTGCACTTATCGAATTAGATCCAGATATGGTTCATTCATGGCTGAAAACGAAGGGTATGGATATTAATCTTCCTATGAGTGAGATTGCTGCAAATGATGCTATTCGTTCAGTTGTACAGCAATTTATTGATCAAGCTAATAGCACGGTTTCTCGCGCAGAATCGGTTCGTAAGTTTGTCATCTTGCAGGATGAATTTACGCAGGATGCAGGAACTTTGACACCAAGCATGAAAATTGTTCGTCCGAAAATTCTTGCACAATATGCTGATATTATTGAGACACAGTTGTACGCTCCAAAGCCGAATATTCGACCATTGCCAGCAACCGTTAAGATTCTTGATAAAACTACTGAAACAGTGAAACAGGCGCAAGAAACTGTGAAGCAAGCTCAGGAAGTTATGACTCCGCGTGTTCGTCAGGCTATTGATCAAGCTGCAACTCATCTTAAGCATTTTGGTGAGGAAGCAGCTACTGATTCTTCTTCGACCTCTCGTGATAGTAAAGATACTAAAGATAACAAAGAAGAATCTGTTAATCTGTAGTAGAAACTAATTTTTACGAAGGTTACTTGTACAATGAAGGAGTTTGAGTGACTGTTAGAAAAATCCGTGTTGTTCCGGATCCTGTGCTGCGCACGCCTTGCGATGAGATTCGCGAGATTACGCCAGCTGTGAGGCATTTAGTTGAAGATTTGCTAGAAACAGTGAATGATCCAGGGCGAGCGGGATTATCAGCTAATCAAATTGGTGTAAGTCTTAGAGCTTTCTCCTATAATATTGATGGTCGTATTGGCTATATTTTGAATCCAGTTCTTGAGGAACTGAGTGGTGAGCAATACGATGATGAAGGTTGTTTATCTGTTCCAGGATTATGGTACAAAACTCGTAGGTATAATCATGCTCGTGCGCGTGGTATTGATTTAGATGGCAAGACTGTGGTGCTTGAAGGTGAAGGACTTATGGCACGCATGCTGCAGCATGAGTGTGATCATTTAGATGGTCATGTTTATTTAGATAGACTCGAAAAAGATGTTCGTCGCCAAGCTATGAGGGAATTGCGCAACAATATACGATCATAGTTTTGTATGTAATCGTTTGTGCGCAATAGTAATGATATAAGAACCGGTATTTCTGTTATGACATAGAGCAGAAGTATCGGTTTTTTAGTATTGAGTATCTGTTACAATCGCGTTTGGCGTGTCCGTTTTGAGCATGAGTATTGTCGCGTTATATAAGTGCTCGCTTTTATTGTCTACAAGGATTCGCAAATACGCGCCATGTACGCGTCCGTTCGTGTCGGTCGGCTTGGGTTAAGACAGTATGTCAAGCCAAGTTGCATGCGAACAGGCATGGCCAGGCAAGAACCGACAAGAAAGGTATAAAGATATGGCACAGATTACCATGAGCGAAATGCTGAAGGCTGGTTTGCACTTCGGTCATCAGACTCGTCGCTGGAATCCAAAGATGAAGCAGTTCATTCTTACTCAGCGCAATGGTATTCATATCATCAATTTGTTCAAGTCTCTCGACATGATCGACAAGGCTTATGACTTCGTTAAGCAGACTGTTGCTCACAACGGCACTGTTCTTTTCGTAGGCACTAAGAAGCAGGCTCAGGAAGCTGTACAGAATCAGGCAACTCGCGTAAACATGCCTTACGTTTGCGAGCGTTGGCTTGGTGGTATGTTAACTAACTTCCAGACTGTTTCTACTCGCGTAAAGCGCTTGAAGGAACTTGAGGAAATGGACTTCAGCGATGTTCGCGGCTCTGGTTTGACCAAGAAGGAACTTTTGCTTCTCGAGCGTGAGAAAGATAAGCTTTCCAAGCAGCTCGGTGGTATTCGCAACATGAACCGTACCCCATCTGCCATGTTCGTTGTTGATATTAACAAGGAAGCTTTGGCTGTTGAGGAAGCTCATAAGCTTGGTATTCCAGTTGTGGCAATCGTTGATACTAACACCGATCCTGAAGCTGTTGAGTACCCAATCCCAGCTAACGATGACGCTATTCGTGGCGTTGAATTGTTAACCAGCTTGATGGCTGATGCTGTTGCTGAAGGCTTGCTTGAGCATGCTGGTAAGGGCGCTAAGTCCGAAGGCGCTGAAGCTCAGCCAATGGCAGCTTGGGAAAAGGAACTTCTTACCAAGGAAGGCGAAGCTGAAGCTAAGCCTGCTGAGGAAGAAAAAACTGAGGCAAACGCCTGATAAGCTAATTTGCAACCAGATTCTTACATAAAGCTGCAAGATTCAATGAATGAGTTGTATTTTGCAGCTTTAAGAATCATATTGATACGAGGAGAACAAAATGGCAGCAATTACTGCAGCGTTGATTAAGCAGGTGCGTGAAGAAACTGGCGCCGGCATGATGGACGTTAAAAAAGCTCTTACTGAAGCTGAAGGCGACGTTGCCCGCGCTAAGGAAATCATCCGCGCAAAGGGTATTCAGGCCGCTGGTAAGCGTGAGGGTCGTAAGGCTCAGGAAGGCACCATCGCTTCTAAGGTTGTTAAGTCTGCTGAAGGCGAAACTGGTTATGCAGTTGAGTTGAATTCTGAAACTGACTTCGTGGCAAAGACCCCTAAGTTTGTGGAATTCTCTAACACTGTTCTTGACCATGCTGTTGAAGCTAATGCTTCTACTGCTGAAGAAGTACTTGCAGCTCCAGCTGATGGCGCAACCGTTAAGGAATCTGTTGAAGAAGCAGCAGCTTTGTTTGGCGAGCACGTCAAGGTTGGTCAGGTAGCTAAGGTAAGCGGTCCACACGTTGAGATTTATGCTCACAAGAAGTCCGTAGAATTGCCTCCAAGCATCGTTTCTATGATTGCTACTGACGAAGCTGGCGCAAAGGTTGCTCACGAGGCAGCTTTGCAGATTTCCGCTATGGGTGCTCAGTGGCTTCGCCGCGAAGATGTTCCAGAAGAAGTTTTGGAGTCTGAGCGTCGCGTTGCTACTGAGAAGTCTTTGGCTGAAGGCAAGCCAGAGAAGATTGTTCCGAAGATTGTTGAAGGTCGTATGAACGCCTTCTTCAAGGAAACTGTTCTTCTTGAGCAGGTTTATGTCAAGGATCCTTCCAAGACTGTTGGTGACTTGTTCAAGGAAGTTGGCGGTACTGCTTTAGCCTTCGCTCGTGTTGAGGTTGGCAAGGGCGCTGCTGAATAAGCATTGCTTATGCTAAGAGCCAGTTTTGGCGCTTAATTATAGGGTTGTGTGTACAAGTTGCACACAGCCCATTTTTTATATTTCATTGCTAGCTTAATGTGCGTAATATTGTTGGCTAGTATTGAGCAGCAGGGATTATTTTGTAGAACAGATAGAAACTGAACAATATCAAGTAACTTTTATGGTGATGAAACAGTCAATTAAATTATGTGTTTTGAGTGTCGTGAATAATAGATAGACTGGCAAAGATATGCTTGCATTCGCCATGATGACTGGAGGAATCTGTATGGCTATTGCGCAAACGAAGGGAAGCAAGTCCCGTAGGGTTTTATTAAAGCTTTCTGGTGAAGCATTTGGTGGCGGTGCTGTCGGTATTGATACTCATGTTATTCGTAGAATTGCTGGGGAAATCATGACTGCAGTACTTGATGGCGTTCAAGTTGCTATTGTTGTCGGCGGCGGTAACTTCTTTAGGGGAGCGGAATTGCAGCAGGCTGGTATTGATCGCAGTCGTGGTGATTACATGGGTATGTTAGGTACTGTTATGAATTGCTTAGCTCTTCAAGATTTTCTTGAGCAGGCAGGTCAAGCGACGCGCGTTCAAACAGCCATTACTATGGGTCAAGTTGCCGAGCCGTATATTCCTTTGAAAGCTATTCGTCATCTTGAAAAAGGGCGAGTAGTTATTTTTGGTGCTGGTGCTGGTATGCCATACTTCTCTACAGATACTGTATCTATTCAACGTTCTTTGGAAATTCACTGTGATGAAGTTCTTATGGGTAAGAATGGTGTTGATGGAGTTTACAGTGCGGATCCTCGTAAAGATTCAAATGCTAGAAAATTTGTCACACTTAGCTACCATAAGGCTCTTGTTGATGGTTTAGCTGTAATGGATGCCTCAGCGCTCTCTATGGCTCGCGATAATAATCAAAAAATTCGCGTATTTGGTTTAGAAGGTGAAGGCAACGTAACTCGCGCGCTTGTTGGTGAGTCTATTGGTACGTTAGTGTCAGATGCGGAACCTACATTTGCGTAACAACAATCCGAATAGCGCTTGATATGTACGCAATTGTTGAGTACATACGAAATGAAATTTACGCATAAGTTTATGCAAGTTTATTTTCGAGTATATATGTGAAATATGTATAGAACACAAAAGGAGAATATATGTCAGCAATCATTGATCAAGCAAAAGAACAGATGAATAAATCTGTAGAGGCAACCAAAGAAAATTTCATGGGTATTCGCACTGGTCGTGCTAATCCTGCTTTACTGAATGGTATTATGGTTGATTATTATGGTGCGCCAACGCCAATTAAAGCTGTTGCTTCGATCGGTGTTCCTGAGCCTCGCACCCTTGCTGTTACTCCTTTTGATGCTTCTCAAGCAAATGCTGTTGAGAAAGCTATTCGTGATTCTGATTTGGGTGTCAGTCCTAATCGTGATGGCAATGTTATTCGCGTGACTATGCCTGAACTTACTGAAGAACGTCGTAAAGAATATGTCAAACTTGCTAAGAGTAAAGCCGAAGAAGGAAAAGTAGCAGTACGTAATATTCGTCGTAAAGCTAAGGAATCTATTGATAAGTCAGTTAAAGACGGTGATCTTGGTGAAGATGAGGGTGATCGTTTACTGAAAGAACTTGATAAAGTAACTAAGCAAGTTACTGATTCTTTAGATGTTTTGCTTGAAGGCAAGCAAAAAGAAATTATGGAAGTCTGAGTCTTGTAATTATTCCTCGATTTTTGTAATTTCAATCTGAATGGGTGTCGTATGAGTCAACAAAAACAGCATGATTTTGCCAATGTAGTCAGTCAAGCGCGTGTTGATAACGCTGTAAAAGAAGCTATTGCCACCTCTGGTGAAGCAGCACACGGCACCCACGAGACTTTGTCAGATATTAATCGTCGCACAGGTCGTAACATGCCTCAAGCAATTGCAACTGCTGTCGTGCTCGTGGCAGCAATTATTGCTTGTTTGCTTATTAGCATTGATGTTTTTGTCGTGTTAATGGCTATTTTTATGGTGTTGGCACTATGGGAGTTGCATGTTGATTTTGCAACGCTCGGATTGCGTATCCCATTCGTAACGCTTTCTTTATGCTCACTGCTTACTATTTTTGCCACTTACTACGCAAAATGGCATGCAGTCGCTATGGCTAGCGGTATTACAGCGTCGTTAGTGCTTACCCTTATTTGTGCAACGTTGAGCAATACTGTTTCGGCGAGAACTATGCAAGCTGTAGAAAAAAAGCTTCAAGGTTCTGCGCATATTGCTTATGAGCATACTTTATTTACCAATACATCTGTTTCATTATTTGTAGTGTTGTACATACCGCTACTTGCTTCTTGTATTGTGTTAGCTCTTACGAGTACTCGTTATGCGGTAGCTCATGCCATGCTATTGGTGTTTTTGCCAGCATTAAGCGATACTGGCGGATTGTTTGCTGGTGCTTGGCTTGGTAAGCATAAGCTTTCACCTCGCATTTCGCCGAAGAAATCTATTGAAGGCTTAGTCGGTTCTATGCTTTTTGCAATCATAGGCGCATACGCAATTGTTGCTGGCTTCTACGGTTCTGCTTGGTTTACTTGTTGGTGGATGCCTTTAGTAATGGGTATTGCCTCAGGAATAGTGGGCACTTTTGGTGATTTGTGTGCTTCGATGCTTAAGCGAGATATTGGTATTAAAGACATGGGTCATTTACTGAAGGGTCATGGTGGGGTGCTTGATCGTGTAGACTCCATTCTGCTATGTGGTCCTGTGTTGTTAGTGTTGTTACAGCTTGCGCATCTTTAAGATGTGTTTTGAGTTCAATCACGAGTTTTTATTAAAGTTGGCATTATGACGATTTGTTATATTCCTTCACCAAGCATTTCACAGTTGACGCTTGGATTCATACATATTAGATTTTATGCACTATCTATTCTTGCTGGAATCTTAATAGCAATGTGTATTACTACGCGTCGATGGAAACGTGTAGGTGGCGATTTTAATCAGGTTCTTGACCTTGTTCTCGTAAGCTTGCCTGCTGGAATAATTGGTGCACGTTTGTATCATGTTATTACCACTCCTGAAAAGTTTTTTGGTTCGCATGGCGATTTCTTTGAAATTTTCAGAATCTGGAACGGCGGTCTTGGCATTTGGGGAGGAATATTCTTAGGATCGCTGGCAGCATGTGCTTTATGTAGATATCGCAAATATCCTATTGGTTTACTCGCTGATGCGGCAGCTCCTGCAATACTTATTGCGCAAGGTGTTGGTAGACTTGGCAATTGGTTTAATCAAGAACTTTATGGCGCACCAACAACATTGCCTTGGGGTTTGAAGTTGAATTATGCTGCTACTCAAGCTATTGGTCACAGTGAGCGCTGTTATGATGGGTTAACCTGTCCTGCTGGCACACTGTTTCATCCAACATTCTTGTATGAGATGATTTGGAATTTCATTGGTGCAGCCTTGCTTATTGGCTTTGGTAAAGTTCTTGTTCAAAAGTTACGTGCTGGTTCTTTATTTGCGCTATATGTTATGTGGTATACCGCAGGCCGAGTTTGGATTGAAGCACTGCGTATTGATTTTTCGCATGTTTTCTTAGGTGTGCGTATTAATGTATGGGTTTCAATACTTGTTTTCCTTCTAGCGGCTTTGTGCGTTATTTTATTGCAGCGTAGTGCTAGTACGCGCGATGAGCTTGTTGAGCGTCTTATCGATGTAACATCAGATGAAAAAGAACGTGAAGCGCAGTGTACTTCTCATAAGTAGTTGGTATGTAATAGCAAGTTCATGTGTGAGTCTGCTGTTATATGGTGTAATCGTCGCTTGCATTTCCTAGAATGGAACGTATGAATATACAAATAGCACCTAGTATTCTTTCCGCAGATTTTTGTAATCTTGAACGCGATCTTGATGCAATTTCTAATGCGGATCTTGTTCACGTTGATGTGATGGATCATCACTTTGTACCTAACTTAACTTTGGGTGAACCAATTGTTAAGCGAATTTGTGAGGTTACTAAACTTCCAGTTGACGTACATTTGATGATTGAGGATCCAGATCGTTGGGCTCCAGAGTACGCTAAACTTGGCGCTGCCTCTGTCAGTTTCCATATGGGAGCTACTCATGCTCCTGTGCGTTTAGCACGTCAGCTTCGCGATATGGGTTGTAAAGCTTGCTTCGCTGTGCGCCCTGCGGAGCCGGTAGAACCTATTTTTGATATTCTCGACGAGTTTGACATGGTTCTGATTATGACTGTTGAACCAGGTTTTGGTGGTCAGAAGTTCCTGAGTAATCAAATGAATAAGGTTCGTCGCTTGCGGGATGAGATTACTCGCCGTGGCTTGTCGACGCATATTCAAGTTGATGGTGGTGTGAGTCCTTCCACTGCTGCAACAGTTGCAGAAGCTGGAGCAGATGTGCTTGTTGCTGGTTCTGCAGTTTATGGTGCTGCAAGTCCAGCAGAGGCTATTGAAGCTATACGTAACACTGCGCAAGCTGCCTGGCGCGCGTAGCGGAAAAATTGGGGGCATGAAAAATGTCCCCGATTTCTTAAAAAACGTTGCCAGCAATACAGCATACGCATTGCGCGTATGCTGTCATATTTCTATATGACAATATTGGACGAAAGAAGATACCATGGCTAAGTTCATAATGAACCAGGAATACAGTCCTGCGGCAATGAATCGCGTGTTGACAGTGCCTAATGCCATTAGTTTCTTGCGTATATGTTCGATTCCGTATCTTGCTTGGCTTATTACTCAACGGCACATGATGGTAGCTCTTATTGTATTAGCCATTTCAGCTTTTTCTGATTGCGTTGATGGGTATATTGCTAGGCGTTGGAATCAAGTAAGTAAATTAGGTCAGATTCTTGACCCTATAGCAGATCGCTTACTTATTGTCTGTAGCACATTAGCCTTAGCAATAGCAAAAGTTATACCATGGTGGGCATTAATACTGGTAGTATTGCGCGATGTTGTTATGGCTGTACTGGTGATTGTACTTGCGCAATATGATTATGGTCCATTACCAGTTAATTTTGTTGGTAAAGCTGGTACTGCGTTACTTATGTTAGCTATAGTTTCTTTAATGATTGTGTATGCTGTAGCTAGTGAGTCAATGCTCGTGCTTTATGCTGCTGCTCTAGCATGTGGAGTGTGGGGTATTGCTCTCTATTGGTATGCAGGACTTTTATATTATAGGCAAGCTTATGCTTTGCTCTCAAAGTTATCAGTGCGTCAAGGCATGTAGGTACGTATGACACAGCATGACGTGTTTGATAGCTCTCGAAGTAGTGCGAACAATATAACATTGAATTCGCATTATAAGAATATACCTGAGACTTTTTTGCCCTCTGCTGGTGCAATGTTATCTCGACGTCGCGCGCTCTTTTCTCGTTCATTTGCGAATCTTGAAACACATCATGTTACGTTGAATGCTCATAGTTTTACGCATCATCACGACCGTAGTCGCTATATTGATGATTATGCGTTACGCCTTATTGATGATTTAACTAATCGTCCTGTTGATCCAATGTTTATGGATGCTCGCTTGAGTAAGCAACCGATACGACCGTTACAACTTTGGTTGACACGTATTGTTGTGTTTTTATTGTGTATTGCTATTGGTACCGTTGGAAGCCAATTTGTTCGTAAATTACATACTGATCCTCGCAAAGCTATACGTTCGTCACTGGCTAATGAGTTAGTTGGCTATTCAACTCGTTTTGACAAGCTTGTGAGGGAAGTTACTGATCTTCGTAACAATGTTGATCACGAATCTCAGCGCATTACTACTCCTGAAGAAGACGAAGTCAGTAAGTCGGATGATATGCTTAATGGTACTCGCGCTGCAGAAGGCGCTGGTATTACAGTAACGATTGCCAATCCTCTTTCTGCTGGAAGTGATGCAGGTACTGGTTCATTGCCTCGCGAAAGTAATGGTGCTCGCATGCGTCTCGTGACTGATCGAGATATTCAAATGTTTGTGTTGTCATTATGGGAAGCTGGAGCTGAAGCAATTGCTGTTAATGGACATCGTATTGGTGCACAAACTTCTATTCGTGTTGCTGGTCAAACAATTCTTGTGGGAGTGAATCAAACACAAAATCCTTATGTTATTGAAGCAATTGGTGACACTGCTGATTTGATGCGCGCTTGCAATGCTTTAAAACATGCTCAATGGTATATGTCTTTGTTGAATGCTGGTATTAATCCACAAATTTCGCCTTCTAGGGTTATACGACTTACTGCGGCGAGTATCGGTGATATTAACTTTGCTAATGAGAGAACTAGGAGATAAGCATGGCTGCAATTCTTGGCTTAATTTTAGGTGCGTTAATTGGCATTGTGGTTCATCCAGATATTCCTGTTGTGATACAACCGTATTTGCCGATTATGGTGGTTGCAGCGTTAGATGCGTTGCTTGGTGCTGCACGCGCATATTTTGAGCGAAACTTTTCTGATAAAGTTTTTGTTATTTCTTTCTTCTCGAATGTTATTGCAGCAACATTGCTTGTGTTGCTTGGTAACCAGCTTGGAGTGGGTGCACAGTTGCAGACTGCAGTTATTGTTGTGCTCGGTATTCGTATTTTCTCGAATGTTTCAGCAATTCGTCGATTC
Source organism: Gardnerella vaginalis (assembly GCF_001546485.1). Lineage (GTDB taxonomy): Bacteria > Actinomycetota > Actinomycetes > Actinomycetales > Bifidobacteriaceae > Bifidobacterium > Bifidobacterium vaginale_D. Next base: position 56,526 of record NZ_KQ956867.1, read on the forward strand.
ATCTTTAGGAGTTAGCGTATGGTTTCCCCATTTTCTCATACTCCACAAAATGATGATCTTCCTCATAAGTTACGTCGGCAGCATGCACACGATTGTGAAAGTGACGCTACGCAGACCGGTTCTTTCCCGGTAATTCGCCATAAAGTAAAGCCATCGTTAAGCGGTCACATTACGCGTGCTCGTATGCTTACCGGCTTGCTTATGATGTTATTGTGTGCGTTGCTTGGTTTTGCTTATATGATTCAGGTTAATCGTAGTACTTCATTGCTGTATGAAACTATGAGTGAAGAAGAGCTGACTAGGCTTATTACAGAGACTCATTCTCAAATTCAGAGTTTGGAACGTCGAAAAGGTGAACTAACAGGTCAGCTTAGTTCTTTGCGCGCTGCAGTAGATAAGCAGGATGAGGCTCGTCGTATTGCACAGCAAAATGCTCAAACGAATGGTCTTATTTCTGGGCGTCTGCCTGCTGTAGGCAAGGGAATTATTATTCATATTACTGCTGGCGAAAAAGAAAATATTGATGCTGCTACTATGTTTCAGCTTATTGAAGAATTGCGTAATGCTGGCGTAGAAGTTATGTCTATTAACGATGTGCGCATTGTTACGTCAAGTTATATTGCGCAATTAAAGCACGGTCTTTTGTGTGATAGTGTGATGATTGATCCTCCTTATATTGTTAAAGCGATTGGTGATCCACAGAATTTGCAGAATGCAGTGAATATTGCCGGTGGTGTCGGATCGCGTTTAAAAATTAAATTTGGTGCTTCTGTTATGGTTTCTGTGCCTGATGAAGTAGAAATTACTACGACACGCGAGCCAAAACAGTATGAATATGCAAAACCAGTCGAGTAACAAGGTAGAATAGCAAGTATGACTGAACCGATTCCTAGCGCTGGCGAAACCACGATTATTGGTATGCCAGCTATTCATATTCCAATGAATGCAACTTCAGATCGTCCTTTGCAGCAGGACGATTTTGAGACTATAGCAAAATTGCTGCCTGGAACTGCTTTATTAATTTCTACTAGGGGAGCAGTGTCTGGTTCTCGTTATCTTCTTGACGAGGATTTGGTGTCAGTTGGCCGTGATTCGCGCGCTGATATTTTGCTTGACGATTCCACAGTATCCCGTGCTCATGCAGTGTTTAAGCGTCATGACGGTGTATTTAGCATTGCTGATGCTGGCAGTCTTAATGGCACGTATGTGAATCGTGAACGTGTTGATGAAGCTGTGTTGCATAATGGTGATGAAATTATGATTGGCAAATTCCGGCTGGTATTTTTCGCTCATGACGCAGTTACAGTCCGATGATTCAGTCGAGGCGGTTCAGGGGGAGTTGTTTAATCTTTCTCTCTCTGTTCATCGGCTTGACGGATATCGTGGTAGTGTTGCTATGAAAGTTGCCGGTATTACTTACCGGCAACTTGATTATTGGGCGCGTAAAAGTATTATAGAGCCGTCAATTCATCCATCTAGTGGATCTGGTTCACGTCGCTTGTATTCTTTTAAAGATATTGCAATCATGGCTGTAGCTAAAAGATTACTTGACGCTGGCGTGAATCTTATCAATGTTACGACTGCTATTATTTTTCTGAATCGCTATTCTGAAGAGCGTTTGCGTCATATGACTATTATTTGTGATGGTCAGTCTGTCCAAGAGTGCGATGAGAATCAAGATAATATGCGTCGTATGCTTGCCTCTGGCTTAGCGGTGTTTGCTATTGCTGTAGGTCGTATTGTTTCTCGCGTGGAAGAAGATTTAGCTGCCGAAAGTCCTGTTCATGATACTGCGAATAATAGCGAGTCTTATGAAAAGCAGAAACATGCGCACAAATCTTCTGTAAAGCCTCATTTATCAGTAGATCAAGTATCATCCCAGGTAAAAGATAGTTTTGCAAAAAATAGCTCATGGAATCTTATTCAAGAAACATGGGGATAATTAAGCTTCTGTATTGAGTATGTAGTGGGAAGCATGCTGGGATGTAATGTTGCTAATAATGACTTTTTCTCATCTATGAGGTTCGGTATATGTTGCATATAGGTGTTATTGCTGCTGTGGTTATTTGCTGGTTGGCTGCTGTTGCACTATTTGTGTACAGTCTGCTAGTAACTATTCGTGTTTTGTGGAAGTTGCAGCAAAGATGTTTTGCAGAAGTAAGCAATAATAATCGTCAATGTTGTAATATTACGCGATTAATGCCTTGGAGTATTGTTGTTACGCATTGTGCTGGCTTGTCGTGCGGCATGCTTGCGTATATGGTATTGCATATTATTTGCGATTTTGGATTCATTCAGCGTAATTCTTGGTTATTGTCGAATTCAGTGTTCATGCCATCGTATGTGATTATTATTGTGCTTATTGTTTTGAATCTTTCTGCTATGGTATATTGCGCGTATAAAAGCTGTAAATCTTAATACGGCATATGCTGGCAGAGCACAATTGTAGGTTATATGCTCCAACATAATTTACTCATTCTGATATGCATATACAGCTAATTTGACATAACGTACATTATCGGATAAATATTAGCATACACAAACGGATCAACCTTCAAGCATTTATGCGAAATATTGGTGAACTGCTGTAGATAGTTCAGTTACATTATCAATAATTCTATAAGCACCGTGTGATGCGAGTTCACCTGGCTCTGCATAACCCCAAGCGCATCCTAAGCAATCTAATCCGCAATCCTTTGCTCCGTCAGCATCAGTCCAGCGATCGCCAACCATCAGTGCTTTGTCGCCTTGGGTAGGATCATAACCAATCTCATCAAAAACATAACGTATAACTTGAGCTTTCGTAATACGCGTCATATCTTTGCTTGCGCCATAAATCCCATCAATAAGCTCAGTCAACCCAAAATAATCACAAATAGGTTTTACTTGATATTCGGGCTTACAAGATGCAGTTGCTAAATAAAAGCCTGCGTTACGCAATGCTATAAGCTGTTCAGGAATACCATCGTATACTCTATTTAATAAGCAGCCTGGAATTTTGTTTCCTGGAATATTTGGATCGTCAAATGCAGCAATTTCAGAATAATATTTGCGATATATAGCAAGACCTTGCTGCTGTAGATTTTCAGGAACATTAATTCGCTGGAAGGATTCTAAAATTGACGGCCCAATAAAACGTTGCATTTCAGCATCGTCAGGAATAGGTTGTTGCAACTCTTGTAAAGCAAGCTTAGCACAAGTAATAATACCCGCATCAGATTGAGTTAACGTGCCATCAAGATCAAGCAATACAATACGATGTGTACGAGAGCTTGTACTTGAATACGTTGAGGATTCACTCATAATCAGGAATCCATCCCTCATGATGCATTGTTAAGCGCTTATTGAGTAAAGTTTTTAACTCTTCTTCACTGCGGCGTTCAAGTAGCATATCCCAATGGGTGCGTGATGGTTTATTGAAATCATCATCAGGACGATCATTATCGCCTTCACGATGCGCAATCATACCGCATCGGCATTCCCATTCTTCAGGAATCTCTGCGCCTTGAGCAAAAGGAAGAATCGTACGGTGACCTTTTGGACATACGTACGCTACATCATTACGTGCAGCAAAATCCACATTATCGTCGGATTCCAATGATTTTGCGCCAATGCTCATACCGCGCAAACTGCGTTCTGCCATAGTATCTCCTTGTGTAGTACCTTATAAAATTACCGAATTGCACGGACGAGATAATTACGCCTATCAATTCTTAGCATAGTAATTTCCATATATTGTTATACATCTGAATACGCTACAACGCCACGATTTATAAGTTTCGCAGCTTCGTGAGCAGATGAAGCAAGATGGTCGTCAACACCATCAATGTTTTGTAAATATTCTCCTGCATTAGCAAGCTGAGTAAGCAAATCAATAAGGCGTTTTGCTTGGCGCACAAAATCACCGCCAGTAATGTCGGTATTACGTATAATTTCAGCCAAATCAGCACCATTAGCCCAATCGTACATAATGTCTACAGCACCAAATTCAAGCGGTCGTAACACAGGCAGATGTGCATTAGCGCATAAAGCGCTGATACGCATAAAGAGTTCTTTCATGTGCAAAACTGTAGTAAATACAGTTCCATCTTCTCCTCCAGGATACCTTCGAGGCTCTCCGCCAGAAGGGCCTCGAGATTCATAAACCAATGCTGATAAACAAGATAACAACTCAAGCGGAGTAAGATTATTAAAGATCCCTTCACAAAGAGCTTCAGCAAACACGATGTCTAACTCATTGTACAATCTTCGTAACAGTTGCCCGCGATTGGTAAGAGATATTATGTTGTTGCGTTTATCGGCACTTGCCGGTTGCAAATAGTTCAAATACGTAAGCACATCGCAAATATGGTCAAACGTGCGTGCTACAGAACCAGTGCGAGACTCATAGCGTTCACGCACTTGTTCAAGTTCTTTATGCTCGCGCATCCAGTGGTATCCCCAACGCAAATGCTGCTGAATATCTGAGCAGCCAGCGCACGGATGTGTGCGTTCCTGTTCACGTAAACGTTCAATGGTTGCGTCTAATGCTTTAAAGGCTGCAGTACGTTCAGCATCAGTATGGAATAAGGTATGTTTAAGTTTACGACGTTGCTCATGTTGAGCATCTTTAAGTTTAATTCTAAGCTCCAAAAACTCAGCAAAATTGCCCTGATCACAATGGAATGCTTCTTCATAACCTTTGAGTGCTTCTTCAAGCTTGCTCATGCGTTCATGTAAACGTTGTGCGGAGGCATTAGCTTCCCATTGTGCAAAAGAACGATCCAGTGTAGTTCTAGCAGTGTCTGCATCGCTGGAATGAAGCAAATTCACAGCCATATTAAACGTTGGTACGAAACTAGAATGTAAAGGATACACGCGTTTACTAGAAAGTGCTGCAGCTTGTTGAGGTACAAAATCAGCGTGATCTACAAGCACAGCGTGGCCAATATCATCAATTCCGCGCCTTCCAGCACGTCCTGTAAGCTGAGTAAATTCGCCTGGAGTAAGAGGCACGTGTCCTGTGCCATCAAACTTTACTAGCTTTTCTACAACAACGCTTCTTGCAGGCATATTTAAGCCCAAAGCTAGTGTTTCAGTAGCGAAAACAACTTTAATAAGTCCACGCTCGAACAGTGTTTCAACAATATGCCTAAATAGTGCAATCATTCCAGCATGATGTGCTGCAAATCCTTGCTCAAGTGCAAAACGGAAACGTTCAAAAGAAAGTGCATGTAAATCGTCTTTTGAAAGTTGATTGGCGACCATGTTGTCAACAATTTTGCGAATTTCATACATTTCTTCATCAGACGTCAGTATTAATCCAGCATTCAAGCATTGCTGGACAGCTTGATCGCATCCTGAACGAGAAAAGATAAAGTAAATTCCAGGAAGCATCCTTAAGTAATCTAATTCGTCAATAACAGCCCAGCGTTTAGGAGTATGACGACGAGCAGATGTATCTGTCTCAGCCACTCCCCTTTTAACAACGTGCTTCTTACCTTTTCTATAGCGGTATTTACTATCGCTGTACGACTCTTTACGACGACGCGCTCTATGCTCCCAATCGTTAAGTTTTCTAGTTAACGTTGGGTTGACGCGTTGAGTAATATTGCCTTTTGAGTCATGATCATACAAATCTAGTAATTCAGGCTCCGTTTCAGAATCTTCTTGAATAACAACATGTCTTTCAAGAGGCACAGGCCTATGCTCGTTAACAACCAAATGAGTTTTTCCACGCACAGATTCAAGCCATGCAGAAAAATCTTCAACATTTGAAACCGTTGCTGACAACCCAATAATTTTTACCGATGTTGGAAGGTGAATAATAACTTCTTCCCACACTGCGCCGCGGAATTTATCTGCCAAATAATGAATTTCGTCTAAAATAACAAAGCCAAGAGATTGCAACGTAATCGAATGCTCATATAGCATATTTCTCAAAACTTCGGTAGTCATCACAACAATGTCGGCTTCAGGATTTACAGAAGTATCCCCCGTTAATAAGCCCACTTTGTCAGTGCCGTACAGTTCGCAAAAATCATGATATTTTTGATTACTGAGAGCTTTAATTGGTGTAGTATAAAATGCTTTTATATTACGTTGTTGAGCAAGGAAAACAGCAAAATCTGCAACAACGGTTTTTCCAGCACCTGTAGGAGCTGCAACTAAAACATTATCACCAGCTTCTAAAGCATCAATCGCTTCATGCTGAAAGTCGTCAAGATTAAAAGAGAGTGAATGCTCAAAGCGTGCCGCCATTGAGTGTTCACGTTGTATTACGTTGCGAAAAGCAGCAAAACGTTGTGCTGGAGATAGTGCAACATTATTATGTTCACAATCATTCGTGTTATTCGCACAAGATTTGCTAGTTTGCAACCGCGATGAATGAGACATAAACAACATATCGCTTTCTCATAAAATTACGGAACGAAGAAAGTTGCAATACTAAGTAGGTATTGCAAAACGCGCATCTTACTATCAACAGCTATAGTTGAATATCTTCTTCACGTAACGATTTTTTATCCCAATGCAGCCATATTGCGCGATGAATTTCGCGAATATGTTGATGACGCTCAACAACCTTTTCTCTAGTACGCTCATAGCGTTCTGCAGATTTTTGAATAGGCAACGTAAAAAGAGGATCTGTAGGCTCGTCGTCGTTCTCATGAGTCTCGTTTAAGGCTTCAAACTTAGAGGCTGCACTATCTGTAAAACTAAAGCAAGTCTTGGCTAGTCGCATTGCACTTAAAACAACTACCACTATTCCGGCAGCAATCATGCATAGCATAAACATTGTAATGACTAGCCAAATCCACCACGGCATACTACTCCTCCGTATTTGCGTTATCAGCGTGATTAACACTTAATTCACGCTGCGCACGAGCAATAATCATGCTGCGCAATGTTTCTGGAGCAACAGCGGTAATATGTCGTGCATGCGCAATACAAAAAGCTACAAACCAAGAATCTGACGAAACAGTAAGACGAACTTTTACACCGTTGCCGCAAGGTTCTACAGTAGCGCCAGAAAGATTCTTTAAGAAATTCAACTCTGTTTCATCAGTCATAAAGCATGTTTCTGTACCATTATCAAAACTCCACTTACGTAGTTCGCTAACTGGCACGTCAGGAATCGTCACTGGAGAAACAGGTGACACAACTTCTGCACGCTCAATACGTGCTACACGCAAAACTTGCCAAATACGAGGCAAACCGTTAGCTTTATTAATCGTCGTGTCTTTAGTAACAAATTCGCGCTTATCTTCTGGCGTCTGCTGCTCAACATCAGTCCACACAGCAACGTAGTACACGCCTTCATCAACATAAATCTTTGAAGGCGCTACAATCTTACGACGAATACGTCCGGCTCCATCAGTGTACTCCATATCTAACAGCGATTGAGTATTAATAGCGCTGCGCACAATAGAGCAATTACGAGGTTCAATCTCGTATCCAGTTAGACTTAGCCATGGTGTTTGCCCTGGCAGCACATGGCGACGAAGACGCTTATATAACGATTCTGCCTGTTCGCGCTGTTCAACAGGCAAAAGCAATGAATGAGCCAAATAATTTGCTGATGCTGTGAGCATACTCAAATACTGTTGCGAAATACCAGCAAGACGTTCTAAGCCCAAAGAATTTGTAGCAGAAACAATATTCTCGTTCTCAAGAAGAGTCCAATCAATATCGAAGAATTGACTTCCAGCCATTTCACCATCATCAGAAACGGTGGTTAGTGTATTAATATCTTTGTGAAGAATAGTAACAAAACGATGAAGTTCATCATCATTCTTCGGTTTACCAATAAAACGTTCTGCAAGCTCATTTAACGGGAATTCTTCACCAAGATGTGCAGATAAGAACAGCATTAATCGCAAACGACGATCTACTTCACTGCCAGTTTGGAACGATGAACCTTTCTTTGAATGTGCTTTACTAGTGTCACTCTCTTGAGTATCTGAAGTACCTCGTGCTACTTCTACACTATTTTCTGCATCAATTGACTGTTCTTGTTCATCGTAGGAAGCAAATTCAACTGCTGCATGCAAGCGACGATGGAATGCATCAACAGCTTCCTGTGGACTTACCACACTTGAACCAGGATGCTCCAATACAAACATTGCTAAATCATCAGCATCTGTATAAGCAACGTTTAAATGCTCCCCATCAACATCTACTGTTGCTGCAAAACGACGCGAATCGATAACTTTCACCAAAGAGTCAGGTAGTGTCTGAGTGCCAAGACCTGGAGCAATAGAATCCAAACCTAACCCTGGAATCGGTGTTTGTGGAACGCGAGGAGCCGTACGAGAAGTGCGTTGCTGTTCATGCTGATCGGATTCGAGCGAAGAAATAGACATAGAACGAGCAAGATAATTCGCAGCTGCTAATACTGGCAACTCCGCTTGATCGAAGCGCAGACGCACACGAGGCTCATCACCCAACTGCAAACGATACGACGCAAAATCTTGACCTTCTGACTTTGAAGAATACTCAGGTTGCCTAGATTCAATTGCGATACCCATAGCAGCGAGCTTTGCACGGTCACGCTGGAATTGTTTTGCGAACGCTGCTTTAGCTGCTTGATCTGCAAGCTCACCATATGAATCTGCATATGCTTTTACGCGTTGCGCAATTTGCCGCGAAGTCAGCCATTGCGGGAATGCGGAAGACAATACAGCGAGCACATCAAGCTCGTGTTTGCCCCATTTGTCGGAAAAACGTCGCCTTCCGTTGCTTCCTTCTACCATTAGTCCTCACGTATCGTTATTAGTTCTGTTTATATATATATGTGCTGCGCATAAAGTATCGCTGTGTTGCAGATTTACTTCTTGCGTTATATTGCACACGCTATTCTATTTTAATGGTGTTTTGCGGTACGTGTGGACATTTTTCAAAAAAGTTGTGATATTTCTCGATTTTTTATTCACGCGCACAGCAACAACGTTGAAAATACGCCATTTTCATGCGACACGCCATATTAACTTTCGTGGGAATTGTATTTCTTACGAGCCTAGAAAGCCACAGCATGCGCATATTATGGTATTACACCCAAGAATCTGGCTCAATTCCTTGCGGTCCTACAAACTCTCCATTTGGCACATAACTTGGTTCTCCTGTATCTTCTAACACTGCATCAGCAAACATAGAGACTTGATTGCCGAAAGTCCAGTCACCTCGAATAGTTACTGATTTTGCTGCTGCTAATGCAGGCACAGAGTATGGGAAACGCTCATTAAAATCGTTGATATTTTTGTAATATCGCGGATCTAAATCTATGTCAGGAAAGATATAGTTACCATCTTCCATTTCGTAAGAATCAGTAAGATGGAAGCGATCTGAACGCATAATAAACAAGTCGTTAGTGGTTTTTACTGGCAAGAATCGCATGCGGTCAACTTCTACACAAATTGCATCATCAAATAATGAAGCTACAGCGCCCATAGCAGTTTCTAATTGGATTACCGGCGTGCTGTTGCTATCTGTAGGATCAACAGTTTTTCGATTGCAAATAACGGGTAGTGGCAAAATGCCGTTGTATTCTTCCAGCTTTTTTTGCAACGCATCGACGCGAACCCAAATATTATTAGTATTAAAATATGGATGCTTTTTAATACTTTGTGCGCTTCTACGATCTTCAGGATGAACCTGTGTCATTTCACGAAGTATTAAACGCCCAGATTGTGCATCCCGAACAATATGACCACCCTTACGGTCAGCTTGGGTACGTTTCGCTACTTCAATCATGATTGGAGCGCCTGTATTTTCAAAATGCTGCGCAAGAGTGCGAGAAGGTCTGGCGCCTAAATTGTCAGAATTTGAAATAAATAAATACTTAATTCCGTGCTTTTGCAAAATGTGCAGCAGATCAGATTCCCAAAGTGTTGAGAAAATGTCTCCATGCCCTGGAGGACACCATTCAAGAGAAGGATCATTGCTATGTGAAACTGGTTCTCGAGTTTCTTCTACTAATTTAGGTTCTTGATGCTGAATAATTTCTACAGGAATATCGTTTTGCGTAAATTTGCGGTTGCGTTTAAGCACTTGCAAAGTATCGTGTGAAGTTCGGAAAGAATTCATAAAAATAAGAGGAAGCTCAACTCCTAAACGCTGACGCGCTGTAAGAACTTGACCAATAATAATATCTATAAAACGCATTTGCCGTGCTTTATGCCTACGGACAGGCAGTAAGGATTTTGCGCAGGACAATCCCATAGAAGTTCCCAAACCACCATTAAGCTTAATAAACGCTGTTTTAGCGAATGCATTTACAGCTTTATCGTGGTCAATAGTTTCGTAAATTTCATGGAAGGTTGGCACAGTTTTTATTGGTTCTACTGTATTCTCTCGAATAAATTCACTTGATTGATCGTTTCGCCATACATCGTACAAGTGAGCAAATTGTTCAATAGCAGTATCGCTCATATTGTGTTCGCGCATCTTTGCGGCGGACAACTCAAATGCGTCATCCATGTAATAGCCTCCTCGTATGCATGTGACCTTAACAGTTTAGCGATTTGTACGGCTGTTCGCAAACGTGCTTCACTGTAAACGTATTACGTGATTATTACTGTTCCATTATTTTGTTCATGAGGTTGAGTTTTATTACGACTACGTATTCTTCTACTGAGTATTAAAAAATAAAAAGCGTAGTCAATAAACAATGTTATTGACTACGCTTATGAATTCGCTACGGATTATGCTTTTGGATCATCTTTAAGATGATGTTTTGATGTATTTTTTGCATTATCCTTGCGATTACTTTTTGTAGTATTTTTACTATTTTCTTCTGTTTCATCACCAGTTTTTAGATGATGCTCATCATAACCCTGCAAGTAGCGTGTATGACGCCAATGATGAATAGAAGCGTTTGTGCCACGATGATGAACGTGATACTTACGAGGTGTGCCACCATAAGGTAGCTCTTTAACTTCGTCAGCCACTGCCATCTGGTTTACGTTAGAAGGATCCATAATTGCGATTGGTGCAACTGGATCCGCTTCTGTTGGCGCTGCAGTGCGATTCTTCAAATGCGAAGGCAACCATTCTGCGAACCAAGACAAAGCAAGGCAAATTAAGAAGTAAATAACTGCTGCGACGCTTAAGGTTTGCAAAATATTAAAGTACATTGATCCAAGTCGGCGAGATTCTTGGAGCAAATCAGTGTACATAATAATTGAACCAAGTGCAGTATCCTTGAGGACAACTACAAGCTGAGTTACAGCTGCTGGCATCATAGCAATAATAGCCTGTGGCATTTCAATTTGCGTAAGAGACTGATACTCGCTTAAACCTAACGCTAGTGAAGCTTCACGCTGACCGTTTGGTAAATTACCAACGCCAGACCGCACTAATTCTGCAACCACGGAGCCGTTATACATAATCAATGCCAACACTACAGCCCAATATGAAGCCTCTTTCATTCCGGAAAGCGCAAAAGCTCGCCACAAGAAAATCATCAGCATTAACACTGGCACAGCTCGGCAAAATTCAACGACTACTGCAGAAGCGCTACGAATAATAAAATTCGGTAGCAAACGGCATAATCCAAAGAATAAACCGAAAACAATAGAGCCAATTACTGCTAGCAAGGATGCTTTTAGTGTCATCCATAAGCCTGGTAAATAGAAATCAATCCAAGCTTCGGACTCTAATGCTGGATTCCATAAAACCCAAGAAAGCTGATTTTCTCCTTCAGGAGGATTGCTTAGTCGCATGAGTAAAGCAATAACGCAAATAGCAAATACGCAAGCTGCAATAATATTTGCAATTCTAATTTTTTTAAGTGCTCTTGGACCAGGAGCATCAAATAATAATGATTGTTCACGTTGTTTAGCCATCGCTATCACCTTCTCACTGCAAGCTTGTTAGACAGATACGTTGTCAAAATGCCGATAGGAATAATGAGAATGATGTATCCGCAGGCGAAGATTAAGAAGATTGGAACAATTAAATCCGCATGTTTTTCAATCATCTCGCTCATCATAGTGGAAGTCTCTGTAGCAACAGAAGCTGCTGCAGCAACTGTGGAATTTTTCAGCAACGCAATAAACGTATTGCCTAATGGTGCTACGGAACCGCAGAAAGTTTGTGGCAAAATAACTTGCGTTGCAGACTGGAAGAAATTCAAACCGAGAGCACGGCAAGCTTCAGCCTGACCAACAGGTACAGTATTAAGTCCGGATCTTAAAGATTCACACACAAATGCTGCCGTGTACAGAGACAAGCCAGTAATTGCAAGCCAGAAGAAATTCACTTCAAAAATTGATGAGAATCCCAGTTTAAGCTGAGCGTACACACCTAAAACCATGAAAACCATGATAATTGTAAGAGGCATGTTCTTAAACAATTCAACGTAAGCAGTTGCGACCATGCGCAGAGACGAAACTGGGCAAATGCGCATAGTAACAAGTATTACGCCAATAATGGTGGAAAAAAGTACACTCCACAATGTGATTTCAATATTAACCAAGAAGGCTCCTGGAATATTGTAGGAACTAAAAAGTTGCACGAAATCTTGCATGTTAGTTCTCCCCTTCTTGAGGAATTGGCGGATTATACTTAGCATTTGGTTTAAAACCAGTTCCGCGCAAATTGTCGTTTAGCGCTCGCTTCCACGAGCCGTTACGCATCATGTCTTTTAAGGCTGCATTAATTCGCTTTGCTAAGCGAGTGTTACCTTTTTTGATTCCAATGCCGTAATATTCTGCGGTAAATGGTTTGTTAACAAGCTTTAAGCGACCTCGTGAAGCGGTTGCCAAACCTGCGAGAATAATATCGTCGGTAGTTACAGCATCCACAATGCCCGAGAATAGTGCAGTTGCGCACTCAGCATAACCTGGTTGCTGCATAAGTTGCACTTTTGAAGAGAACTTCTCTTTAATAACGATTGCAGATGTTGAGCCAGATACTGAACATAAACGCTTTCCGTCTAAATCGTTTGGACCGCTCACCTTATGCTCATCTTTGCGAACTAATAAGTCTTGACCAGCAACGAAATATGGTCCTGCAAAAGATACGATATTCTTGCGAGCGTCCGTAATCGAATATGTTGCTACAATCATATCGACGTCACCGTTTTGAAGCATTGTTTCGCGCTGCTTAGATGGTGATTCTTTCCATACGATTTGATCTTCCGAATACCCGAGCTTTTTGGCAACATATTTAGCAACGTCAACGTCGAAACCTACGTAAGTTCCGGCTTTTTTGAAGCCCAAGCCCGGCTGATCAAACTTAATGCCAATTCGTATTACTTTTTTACCGTCGCTGCGGTCGCATGCTGTAAGAGGCATGACGCAGCAAACTGTACAAAGTACTGCTAATATCGCACGAAAAATGCGATTATGTAATATTTTCATATCTTTTCCCTTCATAAGAACTGTTTTTCGCATGTTTTGGCGTTTAAGCTAAAACGAAATTGAAAAAGCACTATTAGTGCGTGAGAATCTTGGAAAGGAAATCTTTAGCTCGATCGGTTTTTGGATGCTCGAAGAATTCTTCAGGAGTACCCTGCTCAAGGATTTGACCGTCAGCCATGAACACGATGCGATCTGCAGCTTTACGAGCAAATCCCATTTCGTGTGTAACGCAAATCATGGTCATACCTTCTTTAGCGAGCTCAACCATAACATCCAATACTTCGTTCACCATCTCTGGATCAAGAGCAGAAGTTGGCTCATCAAAAAGCATGACTTTTGGTTGCATAGCGAGAGCTCGAGCAATGGCTACACGTTGCTGCTGACCACCTGAAAGCTGTGAAGGCATTTTCTGCGCTTGACTATCAACGCCTACTCTAGTAAGTAGTTCCATAGCTAAGGATTCAGCGCTCTGCTGATCCATGTGACGAACTTTCATTGGAGCAAGTGTTACATTTTCTAGAATCGTTTTGTTTGCGAAGAGATTAAACGATTGAAATACCATGCCAACTTCTGCACGCAAAGCGGCAAGTTCTTTACCTTCTTGCGGAAGTGGCATGCCATCGATACGAATATCGCCAGAATCAATGGTTTCTAGACGATTGACAGTACGGCACATGGTTGATTTACCAGAACCAGATGGACCGATAATAACTAAAACTTCCCCTTTATTAACGGTAAGGTTAATATCTTTAAGCACATGCAATTTCCCAAAATGTTTTTCAACATGGCTTAATTCAACGAGGGGATTTGCCGCTTGTTGCACTTTAGCAGTGCTAATAGTCATATCCTCGGCGTTTGGATTTGACTTTGATACTTGCTTATCCATAACAAGAAGTCTAGCTAAACTGTGTTACGGTTATTTATCACTATCGTTACGTTTTGTAACTCTTACGTTACAAATAAAGCCGTTAATTGCGATTATTAAACCAACAATCAACGGCTTCGTAACAATTAAATTTTACAAGTAACTATTTACTCGTCTTCTTCTGGATCGTAGTCAACACCAGTTTCTGCGCGCTGTTCGTCTGAAATTGGAGCTGGAGCACCAGTTAGAGGGTCACGACCGCCACCAGCCTTAGGGAAAGCGATGACGTCGCGGATTGAGCTTGCACCTGCCAAAATTGCAGCAGTACGATCCCAACCCAAAGCAATACCAGCGTGAGGTGGAGCACCGTACTTAAATGCTTCAAGCAAGAAGCCAAACTTTTCGTCTGCTTCTGCTTTATCGATTCCAAGAACGTTCAAAACACGATCTTGAATATCATCGCGGTGAATACGAACTGAGCCACCGCCCATCTCGTTACCGTTGCAAACAATATCGTAAGAATCGCTCATGGCGTGCTCTGGATCTTTATCGAACTTATCAATCCAATCAGCAGATGGCATGGTAAACGGATGGTGCATAGAAGTCCACTTTGAGTGACCAACAGCAACATCGTCATCATCTGGATCATCCGTGCGCTTAAACAGTGGGAAGTCAACAACCCAAGTAAAAGCAAACTCATCTGGGTGAAGTAATCCTGCGCGGCTAGCAAGTTCAACGCGTACTGCGCCAAGCAAAAGCTGGGAAGATTCGCGAGAGCCAGCTGCAAAGAACACTGCGTCGCCATCTTCAGCGCCAACAGCTTCTTTCAAACCTGCGCGTTCTTCTTCACTAAGGTTCTTAGCAACAGGACCTTTCAGCTCGCCATCTTCGCCGAAGACTACATAAGCTAAGCCCTTAGCGCCACGCTGCTTAGCCCAATCCTGCCAAGCATCAAACTGGCGGCGAGGAGTTGCAGCGCCTCCCTTAAAGAGCACTGCGCCAACGTAAGAAGCTTGGAATACGCGGAATGGAGTGTTCTTAAAGAAGTCAGTCAACTCAATAAGAGGGTTACCAAAACGCAAATCAGGCTTATCGGAGCCGTACTTATCCATAGCTTCCTGCCATGTAATACGAGGCAAAGGAAGAGTAATCTCATGACCTGCTTCCTTCCAAATAGCCGCAATGACGCGCTCCGCCATAGCCATAACATCTTCCTGGCTTGCAAAGCTCATTTCCATATCGAGCTGAGTGAACTCAGGCTGACGATCGGCACGGAAGTCCTCATCGCGATAGCAGCGCGCAAGCTGATAGTAGCGTTCGACGCCAGAAACCATGAGCAACTGCTTTAAAAGTTGAGGAGACTGTGGAAGTGCGTACCAAGAGCCTGGAACCAAACGTGCTGGAACAACGAAGTCGCGTGCGCCTTCTGGAGTGGACTTAATAAATGTTGGTGTTTCAACTTCAGTAAAGTCCATATCTTCCAAAGCGTGACGAGCAGCCTTAGCCATATCGGAACGCAATTTCAAATTGCGCTGCATGGATGGGCGACGCAAATCAAGATAACGATACTTCAAACGAACATCTTCACTAGGAAGCTTGTTTTCGGACTCGTTTTCCAAAGCTGTAGAAACTTGGAATGGTAAGGCATCAGACTTTGCAAGAATGGTAACTGTTTCTGCAACAATCTCAATTTTACCGGTTGCTAGATGATCATTCTCGTTACCATCTGGGCGCAAACGAACTTCGCCAGTTACTTGTACAACGAATTCGCTACGTAACGGACGAGCAGTTTCTTCATCATAAATAACAACCTGCACTAAGCCTGTGTTATCACGGACATCAACGAAGGCAACTCCACCGTGATCACGGCGACGGTCAACCCAACCAGCAATGGTCACTTTCTGCCCGACCAAGTTCTCAGTCACTTCAACGGCATGATGTGTACGATACGCCGTCTGGCTCATAAGTCCACTTCCTCTACGTTCTAATATTGATATATTCATTTGTTTTATTGACATAATTTTACGCGCAGTATTCAGGCAAATTCGCGAGAATATTATTGAGCGCATGAAACTGTCTGCCGGGCATAAACAGTATCCGGTTGCCACGACGTGGCATCTGCAGATTCTTGGTCACCCGTAATAATATTCTTTACTTCATCATGAGCGGAGTCAGATTCAGTACTATCCGCTGGGAACCATACGTAAGGAATGCCCAGTTTGTCAGCATATTTGATTTGTTTACCAAGTTTCGCTGCAGTTGGTGCGACGTCAGCTGCAATACCGCGTTCGCGAAGCTTTCTAGCAATTTCATTGCATGCGGGACGATCTTCTTCATTCCATACTGCAACCATTACTGCAGCAGGAGAAACGCGAGAAACTGTAGCACCTGCTGTATGGAGCATGTAGGAAAGTAAACGTGACATGCCGATTGAAAGACCTACACCCGGATACTTTTTCTTGCCTTGTGAAACAAGATTATCGTAACGTCCTCCAGAACAAATAGAACCAAGCGATGCTGCGTTATCAAGGAAAGTTTCGTAAACTGAACCAGTGTAATAATCAAGTCCACGAGCAATCTTTAAATCAGCAACAACGGCACCTGGACGAATACGTGCTGCTTCGTCAACAATCATCGCAAGCGTTTCAACACCTTCTGAGGCTAAAACATACGATTCATTATCTTCGCTTCGAGAAATATCATGCTTATCACATAATGCGTCGAAACGAGATTTTAATTCTTCGCCTGTTTCCGCAGTAAGTTCTGCTAATTCTAAGCATGCTGCAGCTTGAGAATCTGTAGCTCCACACTCTTTTATGAGAAGCTTTGACACCTCTTCGGCACCAATTTTGTCAAGCTTATCGATTTCGCGAAGTACGCCCTCTATATCTGTTAAGCCAATGCCACGGTAAAAACCTTCAGAAAGTTTGCGATTATTAGCGTGTACAGTTGCTTTAGGGAGACCAAATTTGCGTAAGCGTTCAAGAGCTTCAACCATAACTAATGGTAATTCAACTTCATAATGAGCTGGCAAATCACCATTACCAACTACATCAATATCTGCTTGCACAAATTCGCGGAAACGACCTTCTTGAGGTCGCTCCCCTCGCCAAACTTTTTGCATCTGCCAACGTTTGAACGGGAATGCTAAATCACCCGTATGCTCAACAACGTAACGGCTAAGCGGAACTGTTAAATCAAAATGCAAGCCAATTCGTTCTTCTACAGGAGTGTCAGATTCGTGACCAACTTCTTGCAATCTTGATAATAAATAAATTTCTTTACTGGTTTCACCTTTTTTTAGTAAACTTGAACCCTGTTCAACGGCACGTGTTTCAATGCCAATAAAACCGTTGAGTTCAAAGACTTCTCGTAGTGTATCGATTACTTGCTGTTCAACAGCGCGTTCACTAGGAAGCCATTCAGGGAAACCTGATATTGATGAGCCTTGTACCATGTCCACTATAATAGGTGGTGTTGCGGAAAATCATGGCTTACCGTCATACTTATTCGTAACACTGTTATTATGCATTTGCTGTAAGGAGTCGTCCCGTGACCGAACAGACTAAACCTGAAGAAACTATCCAATCCAATGCCACACCAAAGCCGCATGTGCCATCACCAGCTAGCTTTGCTCATAAGGCTCGTGTTGTTGCGCAAGCTCCAACTATTTCCTATAGTGAAGAGGATATTAAATCGGCACAAAACTTTGGTCGTGTTGATGAAAATGGTACCGTATATGTTCGTGAAAATGGTGCTGAACGTGAAGTCGGTCAGTATTCTACTGGTACTCCTGAAGAGGCTTTAACTTTCTATATTCATCGTTACCTTGATTTGAAAATTAAGCTTGATTTGTTTGCTAAGAGACTGGAATCTTCTAACGTCAAAGCAAAAGAAATTGATGAAACGTTACATGCTTTGCAAACTGAATTAGAAAATCCTGCGGCTGTTGGTGATCTTGCTGCTTTGCGTGCACGACACGCCGAGCTAAAGGCAAAGGGTGATGAAAAGAAAGAAGCACTTGCGAAAGCGCGTAAAGAAGCTCTTGAGAAAGCTCTCAAGGAGCGAGCAAATATAGTAGAACGTGCTGAAGCATTAGTCGCCCACATGAGTGAGTCAACAAATTGGCGTGAACTCAATGATAAGTTGCGTGCTCTTTTTGATGAGTGGCAGGAACATCAGCGTACAACTATTCATTTAAATAAGGCTGACGCTGACGCTTTGTGGCAGCGCTTCTCTAAAGCGCGTTCTGCATTTTCTCAAGCTCGTAATTCTTGGGTTAAAGAGCGTGAGCATGTGCGCAATAATGCTAAACAGCTTAAGGAAGCTATTATTGCTGAGGCAGAAGCACTCAAGAGCTCTACAGATTGGCGTGAAACTTCTATGAAGTTTAATGCATTGATGGATCGTTGGAAGAAAGCAGGAAATGCGGGTCGTCAGCATGATGATGCTTTGTGGACTAAGTTCCGTGAAGCTGCGGATGCTTTCTATCACGCACGTCAAGCTGATCGTGAAAAGATGAACGCTGGAGAGCACGAGAACCTTGCTAAGAAGGAAGCGTTGCTTGCAAAAGCTGAAGCTCTGCTACCTGTCGAAAATGAGGAAGCTGCTAAGAAAGCTCGTAAAGCATTGTCTGCAATTCAAGAAGAGTGGGATGCTATTGGGTACGTTCCTCGTGAGGATATGCGTCGCATCGAAACACGCCTGAATGATGTTGATAAGAAGATTAAGGCTGTTGAGGAAGCTGCTTGGAGGGATGCTGATCCTGAAGCTAACGCTCGTAAGTCTAGTTTTGCTTCGCAGTTGCAGGCACAGCTTGATGAACTTGATGCCGCAATTGCTAAAGAAAGTGATGCAAAGCGTAAAGCTAAGTTGGAAGCTGAAAAAGCTACTAAAGAGCAGTGGTTGAATGCTATTAAGTAATTTGCTTCATAACAGAATCAACAGGTTCTAAGAAATTGAAAGAAAGTATGGGGTTGCTTGAAGAATCAAGTGGCCCCATACTTATTTTTATTATTATTTTCCGAATATTTTCTTTATTCAGATTTTTCTATTAACGATTGAGCAAGTTTTACGAAAGTACGAGCTAATTGGGAATCATCTAGTTTGCCTTTTTCATTGAGTACTGCTGGACGTCCGCACTCGCCGATTTCCCTGAGCATCGGGTCAAATGGAAGTTGAGCTAAAAGAGGTACGTTGCTGTGGAGAGCATTACAAAGTTGTTCGCTGACTCTTTTTCCTCCGCCGGAACCGAATATTTCTAAGCGTTCGCCATTATTTTCAAACCAGCTCATATTTTCAACAACTCCACGCACACTTACCGGAATTTGTAGAGCCATCAGCCCTGCTCTTACTGCCACGTCTGATGCACTTGGTTGTGGAGTGGTAACAACAACAAGTTCAACACTTGGTAAAGATTGTGCCACTGCTAATGCCATGTCTCCTGTGCCTGGAGCTAAATCAAGTAGTAAAACGTCTGGGTTTCCCCACCATACGTCCGAAAGAAATTGTTCCAGTGAACGCTGTAAACGCGGTCCTCTCCACAAAATTGCGCGATCAGTGCCAGCAAACATGCCAATTGAAATAAGCTTTACTCCCCAACCAACCACTGGCATCAGCATGCCATTAAGATTTGTAGGCTGTGAGTTGATGCCGAACATGCGCGGTAAAGAAAACCCATATACGTCAGCGTCAATAGCTGCAGTATCATAACCTAGTGCGGCAAAAGTTGCGGCTAAATTAGCAGTTATCGAAGATTTACCAACGCCACCTTTACCGGAAGCAATAGCGAAAATTCGTGTGCGTGTGCCAGCTTTGTTAAACGGGTTTTCTTTACGCTCAGCTTTTAAATCTGCTACTAGCTTTTCTAACTTACTTTTGCTCATAGCAGTAGCAACAACATGAGGTATCAGTGTTGCTTGAGGATATTGAGCTACAACGTCTTGAACTCGTCCTGTAATAATTTCTGCTAATGGGCAATTTGGTACAGTGAGCTCAAGGTTAATTTCTACATCATAAGTTGGTTTAATTTTGGTTGATGCTTCAATTTTTTCTTTAACGTGCACGCCAGTTACCATATTGAGTTCTGTAACTGAACGTCCTAATTCTGGATCAATAACGCTACCCAGCAAATCGTAAACGCGTGTTTCGAGTTCGCTTGTGTTATTCATTACGTTAATGTTCCTTGCTAGTATCAACAGTAAGCTCAGGTTGATCTGTTGATTGTAACGCAGTCTCTACACTGCCGGTTTCTAGCAGAATGTTAAACTGCTGTACGGTAAGCGTTGGAATACCAAGTTCTTGCGCTTTAGTTGCTTTAGAACCAGCGTTTTCGCCAAGAATTACGCAATATGTGTTTTTGCTTACTGAGCCTGAAGCTTTGCCTCCTCGAGATACAATCGCTTCTTTTGCAGTGTCTCGAGTAAATCCTTGCAAAGTTCCAGTAACAACAACAGTTTTGCCAGATAATGTTTGTGGTAGTGTTGAAGTTTCGATTCTACCAACTACGCCAGCTGCTTTCCACGCGTTAAGTACTTCGCCACGCCAATTGTTCTCCAATTGGGCTTTTTGGAACCAGTCATAAACAGTTTGCGCTATTTCCGATCCTACTCCATCAATGTTGGTAAGTTCATCTACTGTTGCGTGAGCAATATTGTCAAGCGAGTGGAATCGCGCAGCAATAAGCCTTGCTGTTGGAGGTCCTAGTCTGCGTATAGAAAGAGCCACTAGCACGCGCCATAGTGGCGCATTTTTGCCTTTTTGGGTGATTTCTTCGAGCATGCAACGTGTGGTTTCTGAAGGTCTTGAGTAAGTTGGTGCTTTAACTATTATAGTTTCGCCATCTTTTTTGATGCGTTTGTCTGTAGTGCCGTTAACATAAGCATCTGCTGGAACATGGAACTGCGGGTATTGAGGATTCCACGATTCTTGAGGTTGCTCTTGTGTTGCCTTTTTGTCAGCCATACTTTCATTGGTTGCGTTTTCTGTACTACTTCTCTCAACATATGATGCTGTAAGAGTACGAGTCCAGAAAGCATTTACTTGCCTCCATAAGCCTGAGCCACCAACCTTTTTGGTGTGTTTCCGTAATTTTCCGTCCTTATCAATTTCTTCCCATTCTTCGATATGAGGTATTTCTTTCCATACTTTTACGTTTCGCAAGTCGTTTGCAGTAATGTTGAAAATCCCAGCTTCGCTTTTTAATACAGGTTTTTGTGGTTCTGGAAGTGGTAATACGGTTTGTGGAATATATGGTTTTGGGGTTTCACCGCGACGGGTAACTATTTTGTCAATATCTTTGCAATAAACTTCAGCGGTAGTAGGTCTAGAGTCTTCCGGATTAGTTAACGCTAAAGCAGCTGCTTCCCCGAGATTTTCAATGTCGAAAGCTTGCCTAGAAGCTAAATTGATAATGCGCTCAGTAAGCTGAGCTGGGCAATTTTCTACATTTGGGCAGCGAATATCTTTATCTCCTTCTTTTGCAGGAGCTAATTTTGTGCCGCAAGATGGACAATATTCTGGCATAACGAATTTACGTAACTGGTTTTCTCGCCCTTCGCGCGCTTTAAGCACTGGTCCGACTAGTTCCGGAATTACGTCGCCTGCTTTACGAACTACGACTGTGTCACCAATGAGTACGCCTTTGTGCTCAACTTCGTAAGCATTATGAAGCGTTGTTCGCGAAATGGTTGACCCGGCTACTGTTACAGGCTCTAGTACGGCTACTGGTGTAACTCTTCCTGTTCTTCCAACTTGAACAACAATATCTTTGAGAACAGTGTTCACTTCTTCTGGAGGATATTTATATGCTATGGCCCAGCGTGGTGCGCGAGAAGTTGCTCCTAGTTGACGTTGCAAAGCACGATCATCAACTTTAACTACAATCCCATCCAAAGCGTGCAAAACTTTGGCACGATTTTCGCCATAATAGTCAATCATGTCTTGAATTTCAGCGAAATTGGAAACGTTGCGCGTATATGGAGAAACTGGTATTCCCCATTGTTGATAAAACTTATACGCGTCGGATTGATTAAACGTTGTTTCGCTATGAATATGACTCGTGTTTTCTTTCCATTGAAGCTCACCTAATCCGTGTGCGAAAAAACTTAATCTTCGAGTCGCAGTTATGCGCGGATTTTTTTGACGAAGCGAACCTGCTGCAGCATTTCTAGGATTAGCAAAAGGAGCTTTCCCAGCATTTTCTTGATCTTCGTTAAGCTTACGAAAATCAGCCCACTTCATGAACACTTCCCCGCGGATTTCTACAAATTCAGGAATATCGTCAGGATTTTCAGCATGAAGTTGCGTAGGTATTGCTTCAATTGTTCTCACATTGAGTGAAATATCTTCACCTGTTACGCCGTCTCCACGAGTAAGACCCTGCTCAAGAGTGCCGTTTCTATAAATAAGATTCAGTGCAAGCCCATCAATTTTTACTTCGCACGTCATTGGTAAAGGTTTTGACTCAGGCCAGTGCAAGTCGCGCAACACACTATCGTACCAATCATGCAATTCGTCAAGAGAAAAAACATCATCCAGACTCATCATGCGCGAAGGGTGCTTTACAGAAGCAAAATCATTAGAAAAAGTTCCTCCTACGCGGTGCGTTGGAGATTGAGGCGTGTCTAGCGTTGGAAATGCAGCTTCTAATGCACTTAACGTACGTATGCGAGCATCGTATGCTGCATCTGAACTCGTTGGCGCATCCTCAACATAGTATGCGATTTGATCGGATTGTGTCCAAGCAGCTAATTTCGCCCATAATCGAGCAGCTTGCTCCGTTGTAAGTGTGGCAGGCTGTAGCTTTGAAAGAGCTAGAGCATCTGCGTCTGTAGGTTCAAGACTAGCAATCCAAGTATCAGTATCCTCGTTAAGATTCCAAACATGTGTTTCTTTGGTTCGACTTGCATCAGTTTGCTGACTGTGTTGTTGTTCGTTATGTTTCGCGTTTTGAACTTGAGTAGATTGTATGCGAGCAGACTGTGTTTGCGTAGATTTTTCTGCAGTTTCATGAGTAGCAGTTTGCTCATCAAAATCATCAAAAAGCGTCCACTGTACACTTTGCGATGTTGTATCATCGTGAGCCACACTCATGAAAATCCCCTTTCGGCTCAATATTAATTAATATTCATTCGCTCTCTATGACGACTGCTACTGCAACGTTTTTATACGCAGTATGCAGATTGTAAGGCTCATTATAAGCCTGCTTTGCGCTGTCATTTTGCGCGTGCTAAGCATGTAGTGAACGCAAAAATTGCGATTGTACAGCGCCTTCCAAATCCTCGTGCAGTGTCATACGAATATGGGCAACACACAATGTTCTTGCAATCACAAACATACCATCGTCAACAGTAAGTTTTGCAGCTTTACTAATAATATGATTTGCTTCAATATTAGGCCAAACAGGAATATCATCATTCCTGAAATATTGCTGCACTTCATCCATATTAGCTGGAGCTTTATAACACTGCGAACGCATGCGTGAAAGCAACTCATCAAGTTCCATCTGTAGCGGATCGATTCTACCAGGAGCAAGATAACTAGCCATACGGTATGCGCTTGCTGCAAGTGTGAACCTATCTTGCATCCATGCAGCATACGCTAGCCTGTAGTACGCAAATGCAGCATCATCTTTGTCAAACGATACGCGCAATGCGTTTAAACATGCTGCTATAACTGACGACCAATCTTCTTGTTGAGATAATGCTGCAGCTAATCGCAAATGAGATAACGCATATGTTGGCGCATAAGCAACCATGCTATTCAAATGATTAAGAGCTGCATCATGCTGATGTAGCTGAGATAGTAAATCTGCAAGTTCCATGTGTGCGTAGAATAATCCGTCTGGAATAAGCAGTGTATGTTCATCTGGAGTAGCAAATAAGCGGTTGTAAACAACGCGCTCAGCATAAGAATTAAAGTACCGTGGCACAGTGTTTTCTACTGCAAACATTGCATCAAATTTAGCAATATTTTTCTCATATTCGTCAATCGCATGCTTAATATCGCCTTCTATAAGCTGTTCTTGAGCATGTACGTGCATTGCTCGTATATCTTGCGAAGTTTTAAAAGAAAGTTCCGGTATTACTGTTTCGTCAATAAGTGCTCGTGTTACATTATCAGCTTGTGCACTCAGTTCCGGGTCGCCGATATGCTCAATAATGTTCATAGCTTCTCGAGCTTTTTCAGCAGTTGTAAGCATTGGCTGTGCTGCAATATGGTGGAAATCAGCAACAGCCTGTTGTAACAAATCTTCTCGCTGAATAGAAAGCCCTTGTGCGTGATCTGTTCCTAAAACATCTTCTTGATCTTGATCGAATATAGTATCGGAAAATTCAGGTTCTTCTTGAGCTCCATGTGGCGCAAAAGAAGTATCATGCAGGTCGAAGGACGCGTCAACAGTACCAAGAGCACCACTGTTGAGTATATGCATACTTGCGTGAGATTTTTCGTACAATACTATTGGATTTTGTAAACCATGTGAACGAATGTATTGTATAAAACTTTCGCGCTTAAAAGTCACCGTCATAAGCGTTCGTATTTCAGGAGGTTCACTAAAAGCCGCTAAAGGATTCGCATTATTTTCACCATTGTCATTGTTTTCGTTGTCGTGCAACGCTTGTGAAACATGCGAAATACTCATGGTATTTGTTTGATGAGTATCAGGCAATGCTACATGAGAGTTTGACTCATCGTTTCCATTATTCAGACTATCAGTTTCTGAAGATTCGTCATTATGCTCACTTGTAATAGCATTCGTTAAATCATGAGTATGCGAATCCACTAACGATTGTGCAGCTTCTACTACATCCGCGAAAGGCAAATGTTGCAAATCTTGCAATTGCGCGGGGTCTCCATGAACGTCACCGTCTTTTGGATCGCCTTTTGCAGGTGTTGCATCACTGCTCATAGTATTAAGCGCTCTCAGCGTTTTAGTAAGCAAATTACTAATAGCATTATCTTGAGCAGCAACCATTTCTTCTAATCCAACAGAATCAAGCCGGATGGAAACTTCCTGTATTTTTTCGTCTATACCAAAGGCGAGCGTTGCTAACATAATACCGATGCGCAAATTGTAATTTGTTGCCATAATCGACTTTTCAATACTACTGTATTTGTGCCACGCAAGGTTTTCAGCATCATACTTGTATACAGGCATAAGCGATGCGCCAGTAGCGGTGAATGCAAGTGCAACTTTCCCATCACTAAGATTGGATCGAAAATCAGTGTCAAAACGGAATGGCAAATACAAGCTACGTATAAGTTCAGAAAGAGACTGACGATACAACCATTCCCCTGCTTCATCTTGCTTCAAATATGAAGCAGACTGTTGGCATTTACGTGCCTTGCGCCACAAGTACATGAGTGGACGAATATTGTCATCTTGTAGCGGACTACCAAAGTTTTGCATGCCTAAAGATTCACTTGCAATAAAAGCAGGGTCATCAATTATTGCATTATCAATAGCAGCAATGCGCTCACAAGTAACGTTGTCCTCTAAACTTTTTCCGCCCTGCGAAGCGTTAGTTTGCAAGCATTGGTAAATTGCTTGCAGTCTGTTAAGAGCTCCTTCAATGCGTAAAACTTTGAGTGCCGCAGCAGGTTCAAGTGAGTCATCCCAAATTAAGTAGTGTGCTGAGGTTCGTTGAGCTTCCTGTAGATGCAGTCTTTCAGCTCCGTGAACAGCTTCTAAACCATGAGTTGGTTCTAATGCGCCAACATCATGCATAACACGCTCATAGTAAGATTCCAAGCCTGAAACTCGTAAACCTTCTTTGCGTACGTTTTGAATATCGCTTACGCTTCTTCTGATTGCACCAAGAGGAGCTTCAGTGTGTAATCGGTGTAATACGTGGTAGTATCCGAAGCCAGTTAAACTTTGGTGTAAATCTGGTATGAAAAATGTTGCGAAAAATGCTGTAGCAATAGCATCGGCGTACGAAAGATTACAACGCAAGGAATCTGGTAATAATACTCGCGTACTTTCGAGTGTATATTTTTTGTGCTTTCCTTGTCCACAGCATAGCCATGAAGCAACTTGTCGCAAACCATCATTTAGTGAAACTTGCATTACAATATCGCCATACACAATAGATGCATTGTTAGTATTTTGATTATTTACTACTTGCAAATGTTGTTTATATTTTGTAATACGTAGATTTTGCAATATGCTGCGATATAGGTGCGCAACGCTATGTGACGATGGTTTCGTATTTGAGCCGTAGAATCGAGTCTTGTTGCGTAAATCGAAAGATCCTTGCTCAATTAGTGACAATTGTGGTAGACGTTCAATAGCTTCTGCAGGAGTTACTGTGTCTCCTGTATATACTCTGCCATCTTCATCAGCAATCGCGAGTTGGCGGAAGTATTTTCCGTCATCTTTGCATAAACCAATGGCGACACCAAATTGTTTTCCTGGAATGCTAAACCAAGCTAATTGTGTGTTTGCAGGTAATCCTGGAAAATCATGGAAAATGTGATGCTGAGTGAAAGCAGGAATAGCCGTAATTTTCCCTTGTTCCCACAATGAGTTAATAGCATCTATCATGATTGACGTACGATCTTTCTCAGAAGATGTCTGTTCATTAGATTGCACGTCGTCAGTCATAATCCCCGTTCTTTCAATTCGGCACCACTTTGCGGTTTGTACAACGTTTTTGTACAACGTTTAATTACTAAGCATTGCCTGTACTCGTTACATTATAGTTCGTATACAAGTAGTATATAGGAAAAGCATGTTTGATGCATGAATGTTGCTGAATTGTGGAAATCTATGTTTCTAGTTTTTGTTACGTGTTTCGGGTTATTTCCCAAAACGAACTTAGTTTACCACTTGAAATGAAAGTTTCTAGACTAAAAGCGGACATATACGCTGAGACATGTGATAGAAAATAAAAAAATCTCAGCGAAATATGAGGACATATCCGCTGAGACATTACATGGAGCGGACAACGGGACTCGAACCCGCGGTCTCAACCTTGGCAAGGTTGCGCTTTACCAACTAAGCTATGTCCGCAAAACAAATGGTTATTTTAGTCTATATTTGTGAGAATTGCAAATCCTCCATGTTTCATGTTTGTAAGAATGTTATTTTTCCTTAATTTCCAACGGTTTAACGGTGTGTTGAAAATAATTGTATTGTTATAAGTAATGCTGTAATGTGCATGGATGTGTGTTGATGATTATTAATTGGTGTTTTTTGTAATTTTTTAAACAATTCTTGTTTTATTTGTGATTCTTCTTGAACAGAATTATTTTTTATTGCAATTCGCATATAAAAAATAATATTTTTTGCAAAATCTGTAAAAAGTTATGTAAAATAGACGTAGCCGTTGTCCTTAACCAATGAAGAAACGAGGACAAATAGAACAAGGAGGTCTCTATGAAGGCTATTGTTGCAACCAAGGATAAGAAAGCTCAGGTTGTTGAGAAGGAATTGCGCCCACTCGAGTTCGGTGAAGCGCTGCTTGATATGGAGTGCTGTGGCGTATGCCATACTGATCTTCACGTAAAGAATCAAGATTTTGGCGATAAAACTGGCGTGGTACTTGGTCACGAAGGTATTGGTATTGTTCGTGAGGTTGGACCTGGCGTAACCACTTTGAAGCCTGGAGATCGCGCATCAGTTGCTTGGTTCTTCAAGGGCTGCGGTCACTGCGAATATTGCACTACAGGTCGTGAGACTTTGTGCCGCAGTGTGTTAAACGCTGGTTATACTGCTGATGGCGGTATGGCTGAACAGTGCATTGTTGCTGCTGATTATGCTGTAAAAGTTCCAGAAGGTTTGGATCCTGCTCCTGCAAGCTCCATTACGTGCGCAGGCGTAACGACATACAAGGCAATTAAGGAATCTGGCGTACACCCTGGCGAATGGCTGATTCTTTTTGGTCTTGGCGGTTTAGGTAATCTTGCTTTGCAATATGCTAAGAAAGTTTTTGGCGTTCATGTTATTGCTGTTGATGTGAATGATGCACAACTTGAGTTTGCTCAGCAGTATGGCGCTGATTTGTGCGTGAACCCGTTAAAGGAAGATGTTGCTGAGTTTGCTATGAAGAAGGTTGGCGGAGCTCATGGCGCTGTTGTAACTGCTGTAAGCAAAGCTGCATTTAATACTGCTGTTGATTCAGTGCGTGCAGGCGGTACGGTTGCTGCTGTCGGTTTGCCTCCAGAGGATATGGAACTCAGCATTCCACGCTTGGTACTTGACGGCATTCGTCTTGTAGGCTCCCTTGTTGGAACGCGTAAGGATTTGGCTGAGGCTTTCCAGTTTGGTGCTGAAGGATTGGTTGTGCCACAATGCCGTATGCGCAAGATGGAAGATATTAACGATATCTTTGATGAAATGCTTGCTGGCAAGATTCGTGGCCGCATGGTTATTGATCTTTCGCACTGACAAGGATTTTTAGAAAAGATTTCTGATAGGAATTTGTAAAAAGTAAAAAAGTAAAAAAGCGATTATAGAAAGGTAGTTAAGCGTGTGAAGGAAAGCCTTTGAGTTTTTTCTTCACACGCTTTTTGCTGTTCACGTCTGCTTAAATTAAACTAATCCCCTTATTCAACAATCACCATGCATTTTTTGGGGTGGGAGTGTATAGATAAAAAGTGGTAAGAAATCATGTCTTAGGCCTTGCAATACA
>NZ_KQ956867.1:85466-95161 GCF_001546485.1 Gardnerella vaginalis
AAACTGTGTAAAAAATCAGCTCATAACCCTTATGGCAGTAGGGCTTGGGTATATCGAATGTGGGCTATTCCTCAAGCTAGGAATGTTTGAAGCAAGAATTGTCTGAATATTCAACAATACATCGTCAAACGCTGTTACTAGCGCAGTTTGCGTACTGCGCGAATAACGTATAACTCCGCTTATTTGTTACTAGCGCAGTTTACGTACTGCACCAGTAACATATGACCGTTATTTTCTTAGTTCGTTAGCTGAGTTAGTAACAATGTTTGAGTGATTACTGTTACTTTCTCGGCTAGATAACTGAGTTTTTAACAGTGCTGAGACTATGGCTTATGCCACAGAATATTCACAGCTTAGCTTTACACACTTTTTGGCCTATAACCCCCACATTTTGATTTCAAGCTCTATTTTTGGGAAATAATCCAATAACCCCCTATCATGGGAATTGACACATTAGGGAAAACAGTTCCGAAATAAACTTACAAGCGAAAAAACAAGCAAAAAACAAAAAAGCAGCGAACTTCGCTGCATACCAATTGTGGGTGATATAGGAATCGAACCTATGACCCCTTCCGTGTGAAGGAAGTGCGCTAGCCGCTGCGCCAATCACCCAAAATCTTTTTAATTATGCGTGAAAGGCAATCCTTTCGAGTGGGCGATACAAGGTTCGAACTTGTGACCCCTTCCGTGTCAGGGAAGTGCGCTACCACTGCGCCAACCGCCCGGTTGTGTATTAAGCTACCGCTTAATCGAGGTGGGTACGAGAGTCGAACTCATCTATACGGCTTTGCAGGCCGCTGCCTAACCGCTTGGCTAACCCACCGTAAGGTCGAATAACTCATCGGACCTAGAGCGGACAACGGGACTCGAACCCGCGGTCTCAACCTTGGCAAGGTTGCGCTTTACCAACTAAGCTATGTCCGCAATGCTTTTTGCTGATTTCCCAGCGCCGAAGCACGAGTAACTACTATACTCGGAATAATCTCAAATGCAAGCCCTCGCCTATTTTGGCGTGTCGCTTGCTGCTGCTTGTGCGTGATTTATAGAAAGCCAGCTTTTCGCGGCTTGTTTTTTTGTAGTGTATTATTTGTTTCCGTTTGCTACAATCGTGCGCAACTTTTCTCGCTTTTGGAGCTGATTCTGTCGTGCATCGCTCCATTTGCGAGAGGACTGTCTCACTTTTGGAGCGTGTGTTAAATCTAATTTATGGAGCTAGCGCGCGTGTGCATCAAAATTGTTGCGCTAAGGAAACAGTTTTGATACATGCGATTATTGCTTATGATAAATCTAGCTAAACAATAACAACAATATGAGTGACCATTGTGCATAAGGAATGTGCTCATATGATAGAATCGAATTGAGAGCTGGGGCTCCCCTTACCCTTGACCCTTCACGGGGTAGGTTTGGGGGAATGACCAGCTCTTTTGTAATAGTTAATTTTCCCGTTTTCTATTATGCACACGCAATTTAGCTTCGTATCTTCTCTAGATAAACGTTTTTGAACAATAGTATTTATCGAATCCTTTGTTGCATTGAATATTCTAAAAAAATACACTATAATGAACGTAACGCGAGGGCCTCGCAGCTGCCGTTTACGTCAGATTGTTAGTCGGGGGGTCCCTCGCAATCTTCATTTTAAGTATTTTTTAATATAAGATTTATTCATCTTCGTCGTAATCTGCAGAATGTTGACGACGTGGAATCCCTAGTTTATCTACCATTTCGTTATATAAATCAAGATAGTCATCGTCAATAAGATTGTATGCTTCAATAATAAGTTTTCGAGGAGTATTTTGGTGTTCCATGCAAAGCTTAAGTAATCTGCTAACGCTTCATAAGGCTCTCCTGCGCATGTAGCATTACTAGCAGCTTCTTGCAAAGTTTATCCATGTGTGGCTCAGCGTAAGGCCGGAGTTTCTCAGCCATGTCATAATAAATTTTCTGCATGTTCATCAGCTTCTCACTCCTTTCTTATTTTTCCACAACTGGGAACGCTGTATTGACGAGCCAGCCTTTTTTCTTTTCTCGCTCAATCGTTGCAAAAACTGAAAAACGTGGGGTGCTCCTCAGACTAATGTTCCAGTCTTGAAAGCTGGTTGCCGAGGTCCCCACGTTGGTTATATCTTATCACAATATTTATAGGATCACCCCCGCGTATGCGGTAATAGCGCAGATAGCTGAAATAATACCTAATACTCTTGCTCTACTCATAATCGTGTGGAAAGATTGAAGGCTAGGGGTTCTAGCCAATTGGTCTGGTTGGAACCCCCGTTTTTTACTTGCGCTTATTATCGTGTCGCAAATCTAACCAAATCATAACAATGATAGTTAAAATGGGATCACTCCCGCGTATGCGGGAAAGACTATGAGCCAAGGCGGAAAATGACACCATATTCCAGCGATAATAACGAGTGAGAGTATGGCTGATAATATTGCATCTAATTTCATAATGAGCCTGCAGTATAGTGGATAGTGAGTCCCGGACACTTGGGTTGTTCGGGACTCTTTATTTACTTAGTGCGCCTCAAGGATTACCACTGCGTATTAGGGAAAGACTCATATGATAGAATCGAAGTAAAAGCTAGGGCTCTCCTCTTACCCTTTAATCTCGTAATGAGTTGGTTTGAGGGTATGACTAGCTTTCGTATATTACAACTGTTTTATAGTCTTTAATGATTCATATGTTATAGCCAAAAGTAAAGGAGCCCACACAGCGCCTAAGGTGAGTAAATCAACCGACGGCATGAAGCCAACTTTCAACGCAGGGAAACTCCTTCCAGTGATAGTATCAACTATCGCTTTATTACACAACTTTGTTTGTCATATAAGACTTTATTTTGCATTATTGTATTTTGTAAGCAGTTCTGAGAGCTTAGTTAATCCTGCTTGGCGCTCGCGAACGTCAAGAGATTTGGCCAAATCTGCAGCGCACACTGCGATCGGCATAAAGGATTTTGTCGATGTTGCTCGAGTTTCTTCAGTAATGCGCGAAGAAACATTTTGGCGAATAAAATCGAAAACTTCAGAATCGTCGATAACGTGGACTCTAACATTAATTATTGAACTATCTACGCCGTCTTCTTTATTTTTAAGATGAAACTTATTTATTAGATTACCTAGATTGTTGCTGCTTGCATATCCTTCTATTTTGTCAGTTCGCGTAAGCTGGAATTGTGAGTGCATATTCCCAGTTGCAGCTGAAAGTATTAAGTGCTTTGAAAGTTCTGCTAAACGCGATTTTCTGCACCAATATTCCATTGTTTTTGCGCGATTTCTGGAACGATTAACCAACTCTTGTGGAGTAATTGAGCGCAAATATGCTTCTATGCGATACTTCTGCTGCCTATTGATCCACGAAACTTCACAACCACTAAGCATAAACAATGCAGCAAAAGCTAATGACGGAGCATATGCCCTACCGCTTTTAGAGTTTTGTTGTTTGTAACGATTTACAGAATCTAGTGAAATTAAGATCTTCCTACTTCCAAATGCGTATGTTGTTAGTAAATGATTCGAGCATAATGCGCTAACTCTCTGAGTGCTAACTGCTAGCTGGGCTGCTGCTTCCTCACGCGTAAGAAGAGTATCATTCACAAACATAGACATAACGCAAGTGTATCAAAATTGTTGCGTTAAGGAAACAGTTTTGATACGCGCGTGTAGGTGGTTTTTTAAATATTTTGCGGTTAGTCGATCGTTACAAAAATATTGGGCACTAACTGCAGTGCGCTAGTGCCCAATATTATCTATTATTTTGCTAAGCTGCTTTCAGATTTCCACTTTTCTATGAGTCGCAACGCTTCTCGCTCAGTCGCATGGTTAAAGTCATCACTATTATTTTCATAATTCAATACAAACGACGCTAATATTATTTGCTCTTCTTTAGTAAATTCATCTAAATGATTTTTAACGGAATCTTTAATTTCATTGTAGAGATCTTCTCTAGAAATATAATTTGAATAACTTTTTAAATTAAAATCCCATCCATAATCATTCGAGTCACGGAAGGGATATGCTTTAGTGCATATAAACTTAAGCTTACTGACTTTATCATTAAATAGTTTTTTAACATAATTTTCAAATCCTTCTTTATCAAGATCTTCCCACACATAAAATGCTCTATTAAGGCTTCCTATTTTTAGCATATTTTCAGATTTTGAAATGAGTTCAATTTTGTCTATATAAATTTTTTCGAGAGATTCTAAATGCTTTAAGTTAATTAATTGCAAATCCTTACGCTCTGGTCTATTATTAAATCTCCCAAATGCCATTTCTTCTTGATCAAGAATATCTGCAATAAGTCCAATATTAGATTTATTAGAATTCTTAAGAA
The DNA here is from genome assembly GCF_001546485.1 of Gardnerella vaginalis. GTDB lineage: Bacteria > Actinomycetota > Actinomycetes > Actinomycetales > Bifidobacteriaceae > Bifidobacterium > Bifidobacterium vaginale_D. The sequence continues at coordinate 89,800 of NZ_KQ956867.1, forward strand.
TAGAATAAATTACCTCATGCCTTTCATTTTCAGAATCAATTTTTTTAATAATATAAAACACGAATTTAACTATTTCATTAAAAACAGAATCTGCATGTATTACATTTGTTTGGTTATTTACGAGTTCTCCATACGAATCAATGGTAGCATACAAAACAAACTTCAAACGATTTGAATATTCTTCATCAACCAATGCCTCCATATTTCTTAACAAATAGTCAAGAACACCTTCCTTCTCAGACTTTATAATGGTTTCAATTATGGAATCTTTATTATACTTGTAAAAACAATCATAAATTTTCTCTCTTGAAACCTTAATTCTATTCATGTCAAACATAAAATATAAATCGAATTTTTCAACAGATGCGATGCGATTATCTCTTAAAAGTTGCAAATCATCTGAATGAGAATATTCGCCAATGTAATTAATAGACCTAGCGAATTGGGGGAACATCGATATGAGCATTCGTATAGATGACTCTGAATTTAGTCCTAACTGTTTGAATTCATTTTTATAGTATTCATAAGTTCTTTTTTCATATTTATTTAAATCGTTATATGATTGTGGTCCACATACATAGATTGAATTATCAATAATCCATTCATATAGCTTAGGTTCGAAAATTTCTATTGCAGTAATAGCTAATAAATCAACAAATGATGTTTCTTTCCATAAAGCGCCATATTTGAATCGGAAAGCATTAAGTAATCTATTTACATCCCTTATATTATTTACATATGGATTTACACAGTTTTCAAGTACTGTTTCAAAATATTTGTTATTTTCAAATTCTTCTTCATTCTTGCTTTTATGAACAATATCATTAAGGCGATCTCTTAATATTTCATGCACTGTTGTTTTATCAATTTCAGGAACTTCAAAAGAAACTTGAACAATTTTCTTTAAATATTCATCTCCGTCAATATTGTGATATTCAGACAAAGCATTGCAAACAATTTCCCTATCCATCGTAAGTACATAAATGATGTTTGGAAAATCGCCTACTTGTTTCACCAATTGGAAAATATCTTTAATTTGAGGAGTAGTCAATCGATCTATATCATCAATAAAAACAATTATTTTGTGGTTAAAATCTTCTAGCGCCTCACACAATTTTTCTTTAGCTTCATTCAAACTAGGATTTTTCATCAATTTAGCACCTACTGCTTTGAATGTAGTTTTCAATATAGGAGCGATTGCAGGCCCAGCTACTGGAATAAATGATAAAACGTCAATAATATCGGAATATTGACTTATAGCCTTTCCGATTTTTCCTTTATTCTCTTCTCCTTTAGCAACACCTAATTTATTCTTCAATTCATGAAAAAATAAACTAATCAAATTGTTTTTATCTGAATAATTCCATGGCGAAAATCTTATAATTATTGGATAATGACATTGATCTTCTTCTTCAGCTTTTTGTGAAGTAAAAATTTTTTTGATTCTTTTGTATACTTTTGAATACCATTTTTTCTTCTCTGATTTATCTACTGGAATCTCAGATATTGCCATATTTATAATAGATGTCTTGCCGCTTCCCCACTTTCCATACAAACCGATTACAAGACCATCTTTGCTATCATATTCACAAATCGATTTTCCAAATTGTTTCGCAAAATCAGATCTTCCCAATAGATCTTCATCAGCTTTTTCAATAGGTTTATCTGCAACGTAGCCCATATTTTTTCTCCCACTTTTGCAATTGCAGTATTTCGTATAATAATCTATATTCTAATCATTTATGCAAATTATTCTTTATCTAATCATTACATATTACGTATTTCAAAAATTGAGCTACAAGCCAAAGATTTTGAAAATGTTATCGCATAAAACGCAAACTTTAAGATAGAGTATTGCGGGTTGAAATACCGAAATAAAAGGGGTTATAAGTCTTACACTAATAACCCAGTAAAAGAAAAAAGAAGAACCCGACGCATCAGATTCTTCCAGGTTTAGTCCGAAGACGTCCACCGCAATTCAACTACAATACTATCATACTTTTATTTTTCCTATAAATTTCCGCCAATATTTTCAATAGGTTTATAGTCTACGTAACTTAATTAAGTACTTTCACAGCCTTCATTGCAATACTGATATTTTAGATTGTAGTATGAGTAAAATAAGGCTTTAAAGAATTGAGAGAATATTTTGAATAGCATTCAGTCATTATGTATTAACATTAACTTAAATAATTTGGTAAATAGCATAATTATTTCAGTTGTATCTTCTCTTTTAATTACAGGCTTATATTTTATTTTCCGCGCTTTTAGATTAGATAAAATTGGTCAATATATATTGCCTGAGAATAATAAAATTCCATATGTTGAACTTGACTTAAATAAACAGATTGTGCGTAACATAGGAATGGAACCTGCAACTGATATTGAATTATTCAAAATTAATTTTCCTTTAGATAATAGTTTTAATTACATGCATGTAGCGTATATATGTGCTTTGCCAAATTTGATTCAAAATCAAAAAGAAAATATTCAATATATCCCAGATGATTGTTTAATGGTTCATGAATATTGTTTTCTTCTTCAATACTCAAATATTTCAGGAATGTATTTTTGGACTTTAATAATTCCAACTAGCCCAAGAGGTGACAACTTTATTCAAATCAATCCTCATTTTATAAAAGATAAACATAAACTCAATATTGCTAGTAATAAATGCGGATGTCCAAGATGGATAAAGAGTGCAGTGCTAAAAGACAAGAAAAAATACTATTGTTAAAATTGTTGCGTTAAGGAAACAGTTTTGATACGACAATTAAATTTTATAGTCGAAAATTTATAATGCTAAACCAAAAGTATTCAATTCGAAAAAACATTTGTGAATTTGCCACTCTTACTAGTTTTTTTATTAATGGAATATTTCTTATCAAATAGCTATCATTGAATCATGATGAAAGCTATTGTTCCACCTAAGTCCATAATTGTTGATTTACCTTATAAGGTTTTCAAAGACAATGAACTAGAACATAGTATTAATGAAAATCTAAAGTATAAAAGAAGTGATCTTGATAACCAAACTATTCAGGTTTTGAAGCATTACTTGCTGAAATTTCCAACTGTTTATATTGTTCATAAAAAAGAATACGAAAAATATACAGTTTATGTTGGTGAAACTAACAATATTGAGGAAAGAACAAAACAGCATCTGAATGCTGATACTAAAATCAGAGATGATTGGGAGAAACTGTCTGAAGGTAAAGTAAAACAGTATATTATTGCTAATGAGCATTTTAATAAATCACTTACTCTAGATGTTGAAAATCGCTTTATGCAGTACTTGTTAAGCGTCGATTCAATTAATGAAGTTACTAATCGTAGAACCAATCCTCAGGGTGAATATTATCCTGAAGAAGAGTTTGAACGTATTTTTTCTGGAATATGGGTTCAGCTTCATGACATGGATCCAGATTTATTTCCAGAAGAAGGAATTATTCGCGACTCAGCTTTATTTAAAGCGTCACCGTTTCATAAATTGACTACTGAACAGAAGAGTATTGAAAGCAAAGTTATAGATATAGTTAATGAAGCTCTACAATCAAAAAATAAGTGTAACTCTGATTCATCCACGCTTATTTTATTAGAGGGTGATGCTGGTACCGGAAAAACAGTTTTACTTAGTGATTTGTTCTATAAAATTTGTAACAAGCTAAGCAAAATAAAAAACCAATCACTCCAATACAATTATGAGGATATTGAAGAAGGAAACGACGAAGAAGATTATGATCATGAATATAAGCAATTTTCAACTATTAATAGTAGGAAAACTGCTTGCATAATTGTAAATCATAAAGAACAAGTGAATGTATACAATCAAATAGCAACAAAATTACGTTTACAAAAAAATAATGATGAACTTGTTATGCTACCTTCCCAGTTTATTAATCGTTTTAGCGAACAAACAGAACAAGGACGTGGCATTATTGACAGACCAAAACGTTGCTGTGATGTAGCTCTTATTGATGAGGCTCATTTGTTGAATACACAAGCTAATCAGGCTTACTCTGGCTCAAATATGTTGTCTGATATTTTATGTAGGTCTCGAGTTGTTATCGCAGCTTTTGATCCTAATCAAATTTTACAAAGCAACCAGCGTTGGAATTCCGAAGATTTAGAAAAATTATTGGGAACAGATTACAAGGATAAGAATTCTTTCAAAAATGATGATGATTGTGGAGAATTATTATTAAATGATTCAATAAGTGTGAGTGTTCGTCGTTTCATTCTTGAAAATCAGATGCGTATGAGAGCTAATGAAAATGTTCTCGAATGGATTAAAAATTTTGTATACAATGGTTGTATTGATACTCTTCCAGTATGTCGTAATTATGAAACAAAAAAAGAAGATTCAAATACTGGCAATAAACCTTTTGATTTCAAAGTATTTGATTCGCCCATTAAGCTATTTAATGCTATTAAGTCTAAATCTGAAGAAAAAGCTTCTGGGTGCGATGGACACGGATTATCACGTCTTGTTGCAACATACGACTGGGAGTATAAGAGCAATAAGAATAACCCTAACGCGGTAAATGGTACTTGGAATGTAGATTTGTATTGCGATAACAATGGAAAATGGCATATTGGACTTGGTCCATATGCTAATGCTAGTAGTTACGAGTTGGAAATTTTGGAAAAGGAAGGTAAGGTTTTTAGCCATCCTTGGAATTATCAATTGTCATCGCAAAACCACGCGAAGCATTCACATTCAATAAAAGAATCAAAAAAATCATGGGCAGAACAGTCTCATACTATAAATGAGATTGGATCTACATTTACTATTCAAGGATTTGATTTAAATTATGCTGGTGTAATAATTGGTCCATCAGTGCAATATCGTAATGGTAAAGTTGTTTTTTGCCCGGAAAATAGTCGAAACGATAAAGCAACTAATAAAAGGCATTCTAAAGATTTATCATCAAATAAAAAAATTACGTTAGACTATTCAATTGATAATCTTAAAAATGAGATCAATGTATTATTGAAACGTGGAGTTAATGGACTATACGTTTTTGCTGTCGACACGGAGTTAGAAAAGGCATTATTAGAGGCTCAACGTAAGCGTAATTCATTGATTTGAGTTACCTGCTTATGTAACAAATCTTCTGGCAACTTTTATCCACAATTACATGGAAAAATGTTTGTGTGTAGTTAAGCCAAAAGGTGTATAAAGTTACGCCTGAATATTCTGTATTGCAATCCACAGCCCAAACACCGTGAAATTCTCAGTCAAGCAGCTGAGAAAGTAACAGTGCTTGACTATTTCTACGTGTAGTTGTGCTGTTGTTCTGTTATATTTTGCGTTATCTTTTATCGTATATCACATTATTATATATGTTTTGGTGCATTT
>NZ_KQ956867.1:95261-95530 GCF_001546485.1 Gardnerella vaginalis
TATTATATATGTTTTGGTGCATTTAATCACATTATTATACGTATTTTAGTGTTTTTTATCACATAATTATACGCATTGAGCAATGCTAAGCATAAAAACACGTAAAAAACACGCAGCAAAAGAATTACTTTACGCACTAAATATTTTGCCCTTTATCACTTGATGACATGTATTTCACGCACCGCGCTTTACGTGCTCTTCTTCAAGCATTTGAACGCCAAGATCAACCGCTTTCTGTGAAGCTTCCTGTAATTGCGCATCCGTCATAC
>NZ_KQ956867.1:95630-113748 GCF_001546485.1 Gardnerella vaginalis
GAGCACAAAATCGATGATTCCAATAAGCAAATCGCCAGACCCGTCATCTGGTCTGCGATGCCTATCCCACTGCAGATACGCTGTACTTAGCAGCGAAAACACCACAACACTCAGCACGAGTATGACCACAGTTTCCCAACCTAGTACGCGGTGTCCTACGAACTGCTGTACGAGCAGCGCAATAATAAGTGTGCAAATGCTAGCAGCAGTTTCTGTAATCACATGACCCCAAAAAGCATGCTTGAAAAGGAGTGTTCAGTAAGGGATTAAAAGAAAACCAACTGAAAGCCTTTAAGCGGGAACATAAGAAATAAAACGACCATACAAGAGTAGAGATACTCTGTGTGGCCGTTTTCTTATACTCAGATACCGAAATAGTATTTGAGATTTTTAGAACAAACCTTGTATTTGAGCTTGTATTAACACTGCAGTAACGCTGGCACCTGTATTAATTAAAAAGTCTTTTAGTCCAACCAATGCTGATTTTAAAATATGCGGTTTCTTCTCTTCTTCAATTTTTAATTTGATGTCAGCTAATAATTCTGTTGCGGTTTCTATATCCTCTTTTGATAAATCAGATTCACTAATACTTTTTTCAACGGCATCAACTACATCCTTAACTTTATCATAGGAAAATGTAACTGTATTCTCACTTCCAGACACTATCTGTACATTATCGGATGGCGAATTGATCACACTTGTATTCCCGTAATAATTATTCACGGTTTGCGGCATGTTCACTGCGGATTCTTTTTCAGTCTCAGAGAAAACCATATTTTCCCCTACAATACCTTCCGATTCTAATTTCAATGTCCATTCTAAAATAGTATTTTTGACTTTTTCTTCAATGTCTTTAACTGCAGTTGTAGGTACATGTAATGCATAATCCATTGGAAGTAGCGAATCAGCCATTTTATCAAACAATGCAAGTTGTTCGCCTGAAAAATCTAAAGTTAATACATTTCCTGAGGACTGACATAAAGAAATGATTTCAGAAATTGAATTTACTAACTTTCTTTCACAAATCTTTTTTTCGTATTCATTATCCTGTATTGAGGTTGGAATCCAACCGCGATAAGGATTGAAAGTTTTTAAACTTCCACGAACCTTTCTATACTCAGGGCAAGATTCTGGGTCAGGATAACCATTTAATTCGTGTTGAATCCATTGATCAAAATCAGCAAGCTTTAATTTTGATGCAATCAAATGTGCTTTGCGTAATATATTAACAACATCGCAATTTGATGACACAATTTCATTCTGTAATTCTAAAACAATACTTCCCATGTTATTCACCATCCTTCTTTCTACCATATAGGGCACTATTCTCAGCAAACATCATAGTTCTTCACATAGAAGCAATAAGGAAAAGGAATAATCTAACTTTCTGAAGTTGTTTCAGAATGCTCCTCAAAATTTTCTACCTGCTCCATCACCTTTGTGAACACTTCAGGACTATACTGTGGCGGATAGCCGTTCTTAACCAAACAAATCTTTATCTTCAATTTTAACTGATTACGCACATTCTGATTGTTGAGCCAGTCCACAAATGAAGACTCGGTATCTATTATTTCCTTAACTTTTTTAGCAAGTGTCTTGCATTTATCGTTTATCACAACACCGTTAACTTCTTTGTCAATGCCATATTCAAACTTATACTGGTCACGAAGAGCAATCAAAATATCATAGAATGCCTTTTCTTCAAAGGTTAATCCTATTTTACGGAAACTCTCACGATTTTCGTTCATCTGACGAAGTATCACTAAAGCTTGTTCAGTTGCAGCCTTAATAATATCTTCTGAGGCAGCTTCCTGTGTTGCCCCGGCTTCTTCAGCAGTAAGGTGCTTACGTCTTTCATGGTACTCATCAATAGTCTTTTCAATCATTTCTTGGAAAGATTTCGCTGCTAATTGGTTAACCCTGCCATATTCCTTTATTTGCTTACGGAGCATTTTGATAAGTAATTCTAACTTTGTAGCAGGCATTTCTACATCTGATAATTTTTCAAAGTATTCAGGAGAGAAGATATCTTCTTCCTCGCCACTTTCAAGAACACTTTCTACCTTATTGTATTTTAATGCCTCTTCAACCATCTTTGATACCACAAGATTCATAGTTTCAGCATCAACATCGCTGGTTCCACTCATTTTACGAACGAAGCCTGCTATAGCCATAAAGCACTGTGCAAGCGCAGATTCTTCTTCGCCCAGATTTCCAGAAGGTTGGCAAATATCAAAAGCACTTCTCATTCTCTTAACAGACTTTAAGAAATATGTCTTAAATGAGACCTGATTAGTTTTTCCGTTTCCTTCTGTCTGCAAGACCTGTGCTGATGTAAAGACATACTCAGCCGCTTTGGAAAGTAATTTATATCTTTCAACAGGGTCACATTTCGTATTAAGGAATGGAGCTAAGTCATAATCTGTAAACAGTGCTTTAAGTATTTCAATCTCCTCCCTGAATGCAGAGGTAGCCTGCTCAACGTCATCCGATGTGGGAGCAACTGATGTATCACCACCGTAAACCTTCATGGCCTCACGCATATTATCGCGAATGCCAATATAGTCGATAACCATACCATATTCTTTGCCGGGATATTTTCTGTTTACACGACTGATAGTTTGAATCAGCAAGTGCTTCTTCAAAGGCTTATCGTTATATAAATATGTAAGTGACGGAACATCAAATCCCGTAATCCACATATCAACTACGATAACAATATGGAAATTAGACTTTTCCTGTTTAAAGGCTGCATCCAGTTCTTCGCAACGTTTATCATTTTTAACTCCACCAAGATAGTTATACATCTCAGCTTCATCATTACTTCCAACACTCGATACCATAGCCATAAATGGCATAGGCTTTAATTCTTTAAGTTCTTCATCTGTTGCAGTAACTCCGTCAGGAGTTTTCTTTTCTTCAAACCATTCCGGATATTTATCCTTGAATTTCAAAAGAAGTGAATATGCAATTTTTCTGCTAGAGCAGACAATCATTGCTTTCTGAATTCTATCTGGGTCACTATCACAAGATGAAATATAATGGTCATGAATATCTATAGCAAGCCTCTCCAAGCGAGAAGGCTCGCCAAGGATAACTTCCATAGAACTCATTGCACGTTTACTGGCTTCAATATCATCATACGTTGCACCATCATCGGCACACTTTTTATAGTAATTTTCAATTTCTTTAGCTTTGGTCTTATCAAGTAACACCTTGGCAATACGAGGATGATACTTAATAGAAACAGTTAGTCCATCTGCGACCGCCTGATCCATAGTGTATCTATCAATTTCCTGACCAAAGGTCTGATATGTTTCGGCAATAGGAGTTCCTGTGAAACCTACAAACGTAGCATGTTGAGGCGGTAAGTTTGCTAGTCAAGGAGTAAAACGACGAAGATTAGCATTTACTTCCGCCCATGCGATAGCTGTCCGTGATTGACAAGTGCTAGCACGCAGACAGAACGGAGATAGCGAACCGCTGAGTGTGTCGCTCTGCTCGTAAAAGCTTAGAAACCTTTGAACGAAAGGGATAATGAAAGCCTTGATTGCAAGGCTTTTTGCTTTATGGTGGGTAAGTATCAGAGTGAGAAAATTTTTGGAATGAGTAGAAGTGATAGCTAGAAATTATCAGTTTCTATTTCCATTTACCCTGTGGGTACGTGTTTGTTTCCATTGACAAGGAGTTTGTGGGAATAGAAATGTACCCACCTTGTTTGAATCAAGTGAAGTGTAGTTGAAGGAAATCTGTTGAAAGCAATACTTCATTTTACCGAATAAGTAATAATTTAGGCAACTTCAAATCGATTAAAAAAAACTATTTTAAAGGTTAAGAGTAGACAAAAATTGTCCACTCTTTTTTGCAAACTCAATTTATCAATAAATGAAATGAGGGAATGTAAAATGAAATATTTTGAGGTTGAGTTAGAAAATCCTGATGAATTTTTAAAACTACAAACAGAAGATTTTGTGAAAGCTAATCGCTTGCTACTAAGGAAGATAATCCAGAGCGTTACAGTCTATGAAGAAAACTTCGTCATATCCTTTAAATCTGGCATCGAATTGGAAGTATGAGTCTCATTCCATAACTTTTATATTGAACATATCATCTTGTTGTGTTATACTATAAATTGATATAAACAAAGATGTAGGAGGAACCGAAACTATGACAGCCTCAATGCGTTTAAGATAAGCTGGCAATAAAAAAAGCAGAATCTATACCCGATGATAGGCTTTTTTGTTGTGCTTATTTATACGATATTGAGCATTCATTAGTTACGGTGAGGATATTGGTTATTTAACTATACCTTTATTTAACTATGTCTTTAATATGAATGTTTCCAAATTGTATGTATGCAGACCAAAAGCCACATTGTGGGGTTTGGCCTGCATTTTTTATTGCCTAGAATGCTATTCAAAATAGAAATTCAAGCAAAATAATATGCAGGAGATAATATAAATGGAAAAATACAACAATTGGAAACGAAAATTTTATGCAATATGGGCAGGGCAAGCAGTATCATTAATCACTAGTGCCATCCTGCAAATGGCGATTATTTTTTACCTTACAGAAAAAACAGGATCTGCGATGGTCTTGTCTATGGCTTCATTAGTAGGTTTTTTACCCTATGCGATTTTGGGACCTGCCATTGGTGTGCTAGTGGATCGTCATGATAGGAAGAAGATAATGATTGGTGCCGATTTAATTATCGCAGCAGCTGGTGCAGTGCTTGCTATTGTTGCATTCTGTATGGAGCTACCTGTCTGGATGATTATGATAGTATTGTTTATCCGTAGCATTGGAACAGCTTTTCATACCCCAGCACTCAATGCGGTTACACCACTTTTAGTACCAGAAGAACAGCTAACGAAATGCGCAGGCTATAGTCAGTCTTTGCAGTCTATAAGCTATATTGTTAGTCCGGCAGTTGCAGCACTCTTATACTCCGTTTGGGATTTAAATGCTATTATTGCCATCGACGTATTGGGTGCTGTGATTGCATCTATTACGGTAGCAATTGTACGTATACCTAAGCTGGGTAATCAAGTGCAAAGTTTAGAACCAAATTTCATAAGGGAGATGAAAGAAGGAGTTGTGGTTCTGAGACAAAACAAAGGATTGTTTGCCTTATTACTCTTAGGAACACTATATACTTTTGTTTATATGCCAATCAATGCACTATTTCCTTTAATAAGCATGGAACACTTTAATGGAACGCCTGTGCATATTTCTATTACGGAAATTTCCTTTGCATTTGGGATGCTAGCAGGAGGCTTATTATTAGGAAGATTAGGGGGCTTCGAAAAGCATGTATTACTAATAACAAGTTCATTTTTTATAATGGGGACCAGTTTAGCCGTTTCGGGAATACTTCCTCCAAATGGATTTGTAATATTCGTAGTTTGCTGTGCAATAATGGGGCTTTCGGTGCCATTTTATAGCGGTGTGCAAACAGCTCTTTTTCAGGAGAAAATTAAGCCTGAATATTTAGGACGTGTATTTTCTTTGATCGGAAGTATCATGTCACTTGCTATGCCAATTGGGTTAATTCTTTCTGGATTCTTTGCTGATAAAATCGGTGTAAATCATTGGTTTTTACTATCAGGTATTTTAATTATTGGCATTGCTATAGTTTGCCAAATGATAACTGAGGTTAGAAAATTAGATTTAAAATAAACAATATTGGAGGAATATTTATGTATCTTATTTTCATGTAACTCTTCCTGCTAAAATCGCAGGGTTTTCCCTGCATACAAGCAAATGAAAGCATGCGATTATAGACAGGAGGAAATGTTATGGAATTAATATTAAAAGCAAAAGACATTCGTGTGGAATTCAAAGGACGCGATGTTTTAGATATAAATGAATTAGAAGTATATGATTATGACCGTATTGGTTTAGTAGGAGCAAATGGTGCTGGAAAAAGCACTTTACTCAGGGTACTTTTAGGAGAATTAACTCCCCCAGGATGTAAAATGAATCGTCTGGGTGAACTTGCCTATATTCCCCAGTTGGACGAAGTAACTCTGCAGGAGGAAAAAGATTTTGCACTTGTAGGCAAGCTAGGTGTTGAGCAATTAAATATACAGACTATGAGCGGTGGTGAAGAAACAAGGCTTAAAATAGCACAGGCCTTATCGGCACAGGTTCATGGTATTTTAGCGGATGAACCTACGAGCCATTTAGACCGTGAAGGAATTGATTTTCTAATAGGACAGCTAAAATATTTTACAGGTGCACTGTTAGTTATTAGCCATGACCGCTATTTTCTTGATGAAATAGTAGATAAAATATGGGAACTGAAAGATGGCAAAATCACTGAGTATTGGGGAAACTATTCTGATTATCTTCGTCAGAAAGAGGAAGAACGTAAGAGCCAAGCTGCAGAATACGAACAATTTATTGCGGAACGTGCCCGATTGGAAAGGGCTGCGGAGGAAAAGCGAAAACAGGCTCGTAAAATAGAACAGAAGGCAAAAGGTTCTTCAAAGAAAAAAAGTACTGAAGACGGAGGGCGTTTAGCTCATCAAAAATCAATAGGAAGTAAGGAAAAAAAGATGTATAATGCTGCTAAAACCCTAGAGCACAGGATTGCGGCCTTAGGAAAAGTAGAAGCTCCGGAAGGCATTCGCAGAATTCGTTTCAGGCAAAGTAAAGCATTGGAGCTCCATAATCCATACCCTATAGTCGGTGCAGAAATTAATAAAGTATTTGGGGATAAGGCTCTGTTTGAAAATGCATCTTTTCAAATTCCGTTAGGAGCAAAAGTGGCGTTAACTGGTGGTAATGGAATCGGAAAAACAACTTTAATCCAAATGATCTTAAACCATGAAGAAGGAATTTCTATTTCGCCTAAGGCAAAAATAGGTTACTTTGCACAGAATGGTTACAAGTACAACAGTAATCAGAATGTTATGGAGTTTATGCAGAAGGATTGTGACTACAATATATCAGAAATTCGTTCAGTGCTAGCATCTATGGGGTTCAAACAGAACGATATTGGAAAAAGTTTATCTGTTTTAAGCGGTGGAGAAATTATAAAATTGTTGCTTGCTAAAATGCTCATGGGTAGATATAACATCCTAATAATGGATGAACCCAGTAACTTCCTTGACATACCAAGTTTAGAGGCTTTGGAAATACTAATGAAGGAGTACACCGGAACTATCGTGTTTATCACCCACGATAAACGATTACTCGAAAATGTAGCAGATGTAGTTTATGAAATTAGAGATAAGAAAATAAATCTGAAACATTAAATTTAAGGTAGTCGCTGGTCAGTATAGTCTGTTCTGGTTGGCGACTCCATTGTTAAAGAGTATAAAGACTTTAGATTTTATGAATATTAAAAATAGGAACAGTCAATTGAACTGCTCCTATTTTTCTGCTAAATATATTGTAGTTTTCTTATATGTATAATGATAGATTAGCGGATTCTCATCTACGGTACTTACTTCAAATATGAAGAAGTGATCGCGGTTACCTGCATATTTGTTTTCTAACGCTTTTAGTGCGAGTAGGTTATCTCCATGTATGAGCATGTTTTCTGTATTAGGATCATTTTTGCAGTTTGATTTTTCTTTATCCTCAACTAGAATCCTAGGCTCTATTTTGATTTCTTTATCCTTACCAAGCCACGTAAGTTCCAGTTTTTGATTATTAGCCATTACTTTTCATCCTCCGCTATAAATTCCAAAATATCGTTGGGCGTGCAGTGTAAAGCTGTGCAGATACCTTCCACTTTTTCCAGTGATATATATTGCCCAGTGCGTAGTTTCGTAATAATGTTGGCGGAAATATTGCTCATTCTCATTAAGTCCTGATTGGAAATATCTTCTTCAATCATGCGATGTAATAGTTTTTTATAACTAACAGCCATAATTCCCTCCTTATTTTAATAGTTAAATATTATCACGATTCTGTGAGTATATCAACGATATAAAGAGCTAGCCACTCCGGAATATAGCAGATTAAAAAAGTCTCCTTTGCTATTCATTCAAGGCAAATGCCTAATGAATGCTTAGGAGATTTTTATTGTCAAAAATTTTTTCTAAAACCGTCAGATTACACCCTCTTTCATGGCTACCAAGTAGAAGACCAAAAAAACTTTTTAAGACAGGTTAAAAAGTCGGCTTTTTCTTTTGCCTGTGATGTAGAAGGGATAAGCCTTCTAGAAAAGGAGGATCAAATATGGATCTAGAGAAACTGCCAAAAGCACTAAAGAACAAGAATATCTTTTGTTCATGGAAGTACGAGCAGCAAGAAAACGGTAGGCTCACTAAGCCGCCTTATAACCCCATAACGGGAAAGAAAGCAGCTACAGACAACTTAAGCGATTTCACCTCGCTTGATGATGCCATGAAAGTAAAAGACCAATACGACGGAATTGGTATAAAGCTTGTTGATAACCTCTTAGGCATCGATTTAGACCACTGCATCGATAATGGCATCATTAAAGACTGGGCAAAAGAGATTATTGCCCATTTCAAGCACGCTTATATCGAATACAGCCCAAGTAAGCATGGCTTTCATATCTTGCTTCTGTTTAACGGCGCATACGATAAAAAGTCTTATTACATCAAGCATGGGGATATTGAGGTTTACAGCGCTCTAGCTACGAATCGCTATCTAACAGTTACGGGCGACGTGTATCAGGAAGGCGAGCTTTTAGAAGACGATGAAGCCATCATGTGGCTTTTAGACACGTACATGAAGCGAAACATAAACACTCATGAAAAAGAAAATAACGCGTGTACAAGGTCATATTTAAGCGATACATCTGTTATTGAAAAAGCTGGCAACGCCATAAATGGAGCTAAATTTACAGCACTTTGGCATGGTGACATTTCGGCTTACCCTTCTCATAGCGAAGCAGATGCCGCGCTTGTGTCTATTCTTGCCTTTTACTGTGGCGGTAACAAGGAGCAAATAGACCGACTTTTTCGTAAGTCTGCTTTATTCCGTCCTAAGTGGGATGAACACCGTGGCGCGGATACTTATGGCAACACAACCATTCAGAAAGCTGTTTCTAAATGTCATACCTTCTATGAGCCTTTCCATAATGCAAGTGCTGAGGAAGACTTTGATGATCTCTTATCTAAATTACAGGAACTAAAGCCTGATGAAAATATACGATATCGCAACGGTGATTTAGGTAATGGCAGATTGTTTGCTGATATTTTCCAAAACATTCTGCACTATGTACCGGAGCGCAAAATGTGGTTCATCTTCGATGGTGTACGTTGGACTTGCGATATTGGAACGCTTAAAACGATGGAACTATGCAAGGATTTAGCTCTTTCTCTTATACGTTATGCTGGTGTCATTAAAGACGAGAGAACCCGTTCCATGCTTGTTGAGTATTGGAACAAATGGAGCAGCCGTCGTAACCGTGAGATTTATATCAAGGAAGCTCAAAGCGTTTACCCCATTTCGATGGAAGCGTTCGATAAGAACATTTATCTATTTAACTGCCAAAACGGAACTTTAGACCTTCAGCACGGTGTATTTCGCAAGCACTTAGCAACAGATCTTATTACCAAAGTATCACCTGTGTTTTATGACCCGAAGGCAAGAAGTGAACGTTTTCGCCAGTTTGTCGATGAAATTATGAGCGGAGATTGTGAGAAAGCCTTGTATCTTCAAAAGTCATTAGGCTATGCGTTAAGCGGTGATACACGCTATGAGTGCATGTTCTTTCTTTTTGGAGAAAGCACAAGAAACGGTAAAGGCACACTCATGGAAAGCGTTCTGTCTGTGATGGGCGATTACGGAAAAGCGGTACGCGCGGAAACCATTGCTCTAAAGAAGAACCCTAATAGCTCACAGCCGACCGAGGATGTAGCACGCCTTGCCGGTGTTCGCTTTGCCAATATATCTGAGCCGAGCCGAGGACTATTCCTTAATTCAGCCCAAGTTAAATACATGACGGGAAGTGATACCTTAAACGCTCGATTCCTGCATGAGAACAGTTTTGACTTTAAACCACAGTTCAAACTGTATGTGAACACCAATTATCTGCCCGTCATCAGCGATATGACAGTGTTTAGTAGCGACCGCATGCAGATTATTCCCTTTAACAGGCATTTTGAAGCGTGGGAACAGGATAAAACCTTAAAGGCGGAGTTTTCTAAAAAAGAGGTGCAAAGTGCCATTTTAAACTGGCTTCTTGAAGGCTTTACCCACCTCCGAGATGAAGGCTTTAAGCCGCCTAATAGCGTTCTTGATGCCATTTTTAGTTATGCCCACGACAGTGACAAGATGGCACAGTTTGCTGAAGATGTACTCGTTAAAGACCAGAGCTCTGAGATTCGAACGGCAGTTGTATACGACCACTACAAGAAGTGGTGCATTGATAACGGCTGTTTTTCTGAGAACAGCAGAAACTTCAATCAGGAATTAAGAAAATTTGCCGAGGTTGTAAGAAAGCGTCCCAAGACAGGCGGAGAAAAAACCACGCTTCTTAAAGGCTACAGGCTTAAAAGTGAGTTTAGCGATTTTTTAAGTGGCAACTAGTGGCAGTTAATAACCTATATCCCCATATAACCCTATAAGGCAATAACGAAATTTAACTGCCACATCATGCCACGTTTAAGGAGGTGGTGCCTATGATTGCGTAATTCGTATCGCAAACCTGTGTTGAACATGAAGAAGAAATACTATCATGCACAAATCAAAATACTGAAATGATTTCAGCTTTTTGACAACATTGAAGAAAGAAAACCTGCCTAGGTACTGTGCTGTTAGAAATTTATTCGCATACTACTTTCTGAACCTAACCCCCTAGGGGGGGGTCAAATCTCTAAAGAGTACCCCTTCGGGAACGGGCGCAGGGTCTTGCGTGCAAAAACAGCGAATTCAAAAGGGTAAATGGGCAAAATCAAGCAAATTACTGCAGTAATTGCAGAAAACAGTAATGAAAGGAACTAACAATTATGATTAACAGAGATATTGAAAAAGAAATGAAACTAGCAAGTCAGGACTACCACAACACGTTTTGGAACGTACTGCGCGACGCAAATGGTAATGCGAACAATATTGCAGGAAAACTGCGCCACATTCATACAGGTGCCTATGATTTGCCGACTTCTTCTCTAGCAAAACTCGAAGCAAAACTTGCAAACAAAAGTAATCTTAGAAAACTGTGTACAGTGGTAAAAGCACACTCGCAATCAAGCAAATTGTTCATCTATGAAGGTACACCGTTCACTAAATGGATGAAAGATTATGATGCGAATATCATTACGCATATGCCTATTAAAGATGGCTTTAAGCGTATTGATGTAACGGATTATACCCTAGTTAACCTTATTCGTTTGGGTACGGATTTTACAGCTGATCTTGACTTTGATATCGAAGAGTTCATCACAAGCGAACTGACAAAGCAATTTACATTGAGTGAGTCGGAAGCTTTTATAAATGGCGATGGGATAACTAAGCCGACAGGAATTTTATCAGATACATCAGGTGCTGAGGTTGCTGTGCAAGCAAAAGAGATTTCCGCAGATACCATCAAACATTTATTCTTCTCGCTAGATAGTAAGTATCGAGAAAATGCCACGTGGCTTATGAATGATGAAACTGCTCTTTATCTTCAAACCTTAAAGGACACTACCGGAGCATACATCCTACCTGATTTTGATGGCAACTTAATGGGCAGACCTGTGGTCATTGACAATGCCATGCCTTCTTCGCAAAAGGGAGCAAAAGTTATCGCCTTTGGTGATTTTTCCAACTATTGGATTATCGAACGCCATAACCCAACCATCAAGGTTCTAAACGAAATATTTTCTCTTATAGACCAGATAGGTTACCTCTCTTTTGAGTATTTGGATGGGAAACTGGTACATCCTGAAGCAATTAAAGTATTGCAACTTTCTTAAACAAGGAGGTCAAAATGCATGGATGAACAAATTAAGGATACACCGGTAAAAACCGAAGTGTTAAGAATCGGAAATACTGAATTTACGGTTAACTCTCTTGAAAGCAAGAGTGCTCAGAAAGGTGTCAAAGACCTAATCAAACACCTTATTTTAAGCAATTTAAACCATGTAATAGAAGCTAAATAACTTGATAAATTCTGAGTTATACGGGAATATATACTGACCGCTTGAAGGCTGTCGGAAAGGAGGAAAAACAGATGAATAAACTAAATAGACAGCCTTCTTATACTCTAGATAATGTAGGCAAGATAACGGCACTTTACTGCCGTTTATCCAAAGACGATGAATTACAAGGTGACAGCAATTCCATTATCAATCAAAAGAGCATGCTGAAAAAGTATGCCGAGGATAATCATTTCAACAATCTTATGTTCTTTGTAGACGATGGCTACTCGGGTACTAATTTCCAGCGACCTGATTGGCTTAAATTAACTGCTCTCATTGACGAAGGAAAGATTGGAACCATTATCGTCAAGGACATGTCACGCTTGGGTAGAGATTATCTGCAAGTTGGTATGTATACAGAGATGGTATTCCCTAACGCTGATATTCGCTTTATTGCAATAAATAACGGCGTAGATAGCAATAATCAGTCAGACAACGACATGACACCTTTCATCAACATCTTCAATGAGTTTTATGCTAAAGACACAAGCAGAAAAATAAAAGCTGTGTTTAAAGCAAAAGGACAAAGTGGGAAGCCGCTCTGCATCAATCCTCCTTACGGATATCTTAAGGATCCTGAAGATAAAAATCATTGGATTGTAGATGAAGAAGCTGCCAGTGTAGTGCGTGAAATCTTTAGACTCTGCGTTAATGGGTATGGGCCTAGCCAGATTGCCAATGAGCTAATCAAAAGGAATATTCCAACACCTTCTGAGCATTTTTTCTCTCTTGGTATTAAAATTCCTTCCGCGAAATCGGAGATTAAGGGAGTCTGGAATCAAAAAACTATCTCTAATATGCTTGAAAAGCAAGAATATCTTGGGCATACGGTCAATTTCAAAACAAGAAAGAAATCGTACAAGTGCAAGAAAACATTATTGAATCCCAAAGAAGACTGGCTAATTTTCAAAAACACACACGAAGCAATTATTGACCAGGAAACTTTTGATATTGTTCAACGTATAAGAGATGGTAGACGAGTGCGTACCAATCTTGGAGAGATGCCGGTGTTATCGGGAATGCTATTTTGTGCGGATTGTGGTAACAAGCTTTATCAGGTTCGAGGAAAAGGTTGGAGCCATGATAAAGAATACTTTGTCTGTGCTACATATCGTAAGCAAAAAGGCAAATGCTCATCACATCAAATTAGAAATATTCAGATCGAAGCAATACTGCTTCACGAGCTACGAATGATTACTTCATTTGCCAAACAGCACGAAGAAGAGTTCGTGGGACTTGTGATGAAGAAAAGCGAGAAAGAACTAACCCAAAAGTTAAAGTCCTCTAATAGGGAACTCGAGCAAGCAAAAGCAAGAATTAGCAAACTTGACACAATTGTTCAGCATCTCTATGAAGACAACTTAGACGGTAAAATTTCTGATGAACGATTTAAGAGCATGTCTGAGTCCTACGACAAGGAACAAGCTGAACTGAAAAGCAAGATTGAATCCCTTGAAGCCTTTATTTCTAAAGCGCAAGAGGAATGTCTCAACGTGGATTCTTTCTTGAAATTAGTACGACAATACACAGATATACAAGAACTTAATGCAGAGATCATTCGAACCTTTGTAGATAAGATTTATGTTGAAAAATCTGAAAAGGTAGCAGGTACAAGAACCAAGAAACAAACCATATGGATACAGTGGAATTACATAGGTGCAGTTGATATTCCACTCCATAAGTAAAATCGGCGTAGCCGGTAGTAATACCGATTACGCCGATAATTTTTTAGGAATTAAATCCCTAAGTGAATGCCCCTAAAGCACTGGCCTTACATTTGTCTCACTCATCATCTTCTCCTAGAAAATGCAATTACGGAATATCGTGCTTTGATTATACAAAATTTCTAAAATTGTCCTAAGCTCAAATAGAGAGTTGCTAATTTTTTTGTTTGCTAATTTTTTGTTCAATAATTTTATCGGTAAATGCCTTTAAAAATTCTCTAGAATTACTCCATCCTGCACCATTGTTTAATCCCGAGAAATCAAAACCAGATATTTCATCTAACGCTTTACTACAAACCCATTCATACATTCCAGCCTCTTTGCTTTTATATATTATTAGGAACAATGGTTTCATTGCTTTTTTACCCAACGACACAACACTCTTGTATTGTTTAGAATATATTACATCGTTATACCATCCTGTCAGCCGATAGTATTTATCTTTGACCCCCTTTTCACCAATCTCGTCGCATAGATTTTGTAACTGTTTAGCCACATATGTGAGAACCTTTTCATCTATGTTTTTTATGAGCAAAGTTTCATCAACACCATTTTTACTTACCTCTTTCCAATCAACATCTTCATTATTTTCTGAGTGCTTTTCATTCCTTGCAGACTTTTGATTTTCTGTTTTTACTTCTCTATTATTATCGCTAAAATTATTCTGACTCTTACAACCTGAAATAAGTGATATAAGACAAACTACCATAGTTAAAAACGTATAATGCTTAATATGCTTCATTTATGCCTCCTCTACAACTTAATCTTTACCTAATTGCGGTTACGATTCTCATGCTCAATCTTCACTCTGTTTTTCACAATCATCTGCCCAATATTTATTCATCTCGGAGTACAAATCATCTTTGAGTTTAATAAAACTGACGGGATGTAAATTATGGACAAGAATGCAGATATGCAGACTATGAAATGATTGTAGCTAAAAATCATCCGATAATCAACAAGATTTTATTTCCATACATAAACAGATGTGTGTGCAAAGTGGGTGCACTTTTTAACGATAGGAAAATATTGCCAAAAGTTTAATTGCCATTTATAACTTTCTCAATATCTCTTTTCCCATAAAGCACACGAGAAACCACAACTTCATACTTTTCTTCAAAAACAAAATAAAAAATAAGAAAATTATCACACGCCATGAACCTTATGCTTGATGCAAAGATTCAAAAACATTACTCGCAGGCTTCGCATCACCAGATAAAACCGACTTATAACCCTTTTCCAACTCATCATTCAACTCACCTTGAGTCATAGAACTCACATCACGCGGCTCTCTATAACCCAATTTCACATCAAAAGGAAGCCCTTGCTGTAAAACAACCTGCTTATAAAACATGGTAATAGCACTCGAAGGAGGAAGACCTAAAGAATTCAATATATACTCTGCCTGCTCTTTTAACTCCGGATCAATACGAGTATACAAGTTAGCTGTTTTCGCCATACAATCACCCCTTATTTCTTACGATGATTATACAACATTGCATTGGCATTGCAATGTCACTGCATTAACATTAGCATTAGAAAATTACACTTATACGTAATATTAAAAGCCAAATCGCATTCAAAAACCGTAAGAAACCAGTTAATAAACTTAAAACATAATAAAATCAAGTCACAAAATTTACACAAAACACTACTCATTTTGATATTCAAGCAAAGCATCAGTATCAATCGTTTTAATTTCAAACGTTTTTCTTGTTGAAACACAAAAATTATGCTTAATCATAAGATTTGCAAGCTTCACACCATCAACCAAATAATATGATGATTGTCAGCATAATCCTTAGCTTTCTGCGAAAACCTAGATGTTGTAACAAAAAGACCATGTCCAAGCTTACCAGCAATTGCACCAACTAGACTACTATACGCTGGCTATACTAAAGGAGAAATTATAAAAAAGATTGATTTGAATAAGGAAAAAACTCAGAGCTATACATTCATAGAAAAGACTCAAAAAAACAGCCATAAAAATATATGAAGAAAAGTTCACATAAATCTATAGAAGCCTGCAGATATCTAGTCCGTAGACTTCTATAACTATTAGAGTAGTCAGTAAATATTTTTAATTTAAATCAAACAATATATATACATTATCTATAAAAGTTTTGCTTTTTGCAATTCTACTATTTCCACCAAGTTCTTTATACTTTAGGTATATTTTATTAGAAATCTTATCTATAGAAGCTTCTGTTATATTATTCAAATCAAAGTTTTTTAAATCAATAAAGCTTAATTCTTTCTTCTTTAGTGCGTCAGCAACAACTGCATATATAACATAAAAAAGTATGTCATTTACTTCAGTGTTAGTCATACTCCTATAAGTTTTTAAAGTATTTTGAACCCTTCTTCCTATGCTAGCAGCCTTATAGTATGCTTCTAGATCTTGATTATCTTCATATAAGTATTTGTATGTTTCCTCATCTGTTAACAATGTTGATGGCCTTGCTCTCGCAAAATCAGGTTTTCTTAGTACAATCGAAATTAAACATTGAGCAAGAAAGGAAACACTAATTATATCGACAGCTTTTTTCTTTTGATTTTTATAATAATTCTTTCTTCTGTCATAATACAATCCCCTGTTTTTGAAATACATTTCAATCTGCAAATGAATTGTATCAGTTACCCTTAAAGACGATTTTGGAATGCTTGTTTGATTGTTAGTAGAAAAAATAATATTATCTCTAGACTCCTCACTTTCAGGTCTTATAACTCTAACTAAAATTGTCCTATTATCTTCATCAATTCTTCCACTTCGTTCTGAGAAATAATTATATATTTCTCTTGAAGTCTGCAATCCATTAACTATTTCAGGATTTACAACTTGCAAAGATTTATTTGTTATTAATTTAATATCTGTCGAAAGAATTGTCACCCCGTTATTTAGCCACCAAAAGTCCTCATTCTCTTCACCCTCTAGCGTATTAGCAATAGAGGAATTAACACTATTATGACCCTGATAGTCTCTAACATTTGCTTCAAAAAATGTTTTTCTTAAAAATAGATTATCGTCTGTAATGAATCTAAAATATGTACCCAATTTAACTAAACTAATATACTCATTTTCACTTAATGAAATCGGCTGATCTGCCAATTCCAAATTAACTCTTGTCTCGCTATCCGCATTGTACATATCTATTAATTTATCAGCGGTAATAAAATTCACATTAACCTCTGATGAGGGATAATACTTTTTAACAAGTGTTTTTAATTCCTTTGCTTGCATAGCAACATTAGGATGAGCCTCAGTACCTAAAGTAATATAATAATAGAAAAATCTCACCTTGACTTGACTTCTAACTAACTTAGCTATAGCGTCTCTAAAAATTCCAAAAGATTCAATCGTAGTTTCATTATATCTATCTGAGAAATTATCTAATATATTTGACATATTTAAAAGATTGTCAGAGACGGTTTTCCACTTCATTAAAGCATTTTCTCCAAATGAAGTAGTGTTTTTAGACTGTAAAATGAAAAAATCCAAATAAGACCCTTTTGTAGCATTCAACCCTTCTATTTGATCAGCAGTAACTAATTCACCATTTAAAAAAATATATAAGTTATCACAGCCTCCATCATTACCACCACCAGAATTTCCACTGTCAATTTCTTCATCACTAAGATTAAAATCTTTTAATACTTGTGATGCTGCAAAATGTTCAAAATAAGTGTTTATATCGTTATACCCACTACTCTCTTCAAATTCTTGTTTAAAGCACTCTCTTAATAAGATTTGATTATTTGTCAGCTGAGTTGTCATTTTCAATCCTCCACTCTATTTTTCATATATTTCCTATTTTGATTCTCTTATTAGTAGGCTTATTCGTATCTTCCGGCATTGCCCAATATGAACCAATTTTTATTGCACCAGCAATTCTACCTTCGCTACATAACGCTTGGATTTGTCTAACTGATATCCCCCATTTTTCTGATACCTGCCTTATTGACATATATCTCATTTTTAAAACTCATATCCCATTGTATTTTACTTGCATGTATTTTTTGCTTTTCATTAATAATGAAATTCCAAAGTATGAACAATATCAATATTAGATTCTTCCTGTGCAAACACCCCTTACGAGTTTCTTAACACCCTTATCATTGAAAAGGCACCTTTAAAATAAAAAACTGGCCTTTCTATTAGCTAGAACAACAATTATTTTTATTTGATTTTTCTTAAATTCTTTATTTTAAGTTCTTTGAAGAGAGTGAAGTGTAGATTTTTGTATTATTTTGAGTAAAGTTATCTCCCCCCCCCCCCCCCCCCCC
>NZ_KQ956867.1:113848-120222 GCF_001546485.1 Gardnerella vaginalis
CCCCCCCCCCCCCCCATATGATACAGTACATTCCCTTATGCATAAATTTCCCACTTCACCAGCTGGATGCAAAGTGGCGAATCGACTTGAATGAGCGATTAAATATAATTCGCGAATGCACTTCGATTCGCTGAGCTTGCTCAAAGTTGAAAGCACACTGTGCTTTCAACGCAAGCGAAGTACGTTAGCATCCTGTGCACTCAACCCCAGAGCGTTGATATCTTCCCCCATACAGACAAAATACGTTCAAAAACCGCGAGAACTCAGATTAGAACAGGCACGCATTAAACCTTTTAACGATAGCCTCGCTAAGCCTTGCTACACAAGGGCAAACTTGCACCCATCTAATCAGCCTTTGACATCAATACGACACTTTCAACGCGGATTGAGAGAACGGGCAGTATATCTACACTTTTTTGAGTGCACAGAATGGATAGTGGGTGAACTTTTTAACGATAGAAAATATTGCAAAAAAGTTTGTCAATTATTAACAAATCCCAAATGCTTCAAATCCACTAATGAATATTTATCAATTATCTTTGATAACTTACTAGAAAATTCCTTGTAATGTTCATTTTCGGGTTATAGGCCAAAAGGGGGCTTAGGACAAAATTATTTCCTATCACGAGGAGGGCATGGGTCATTCCCATGACTATCAGAATTCTGAATTCTGCCATCCATACCATGAACAATAAATTCAGTACCCTGATTTCTGCTGATTATTCTGCCAACTTTTAATGCTTCAACTTTTGTTGCCGTGTGAATGCTTGCGCGCTGTGAATCATTTCGTTTTACATCCCATCCACCATTCGGGTTATGAACTACATGGTGTTCGCTTCGTTCCATATAAAAGCCTCCTTACATATTGGCAAACACAGCTTTCGTATACAACTGAATATCTCTAGGAGAATTCATACCATACTGCTCTTTAATTTTCATAAAATAATCCCCAATCATCTGTTTATCAATAATCTTATTTGAAGAAGCACCATCTGGAAGATCCCCCCTAGTATTAATCCATGGAAACTCATTGTGTGTGAAGTCTTCCAAAATCTTTCCACTATAACAACAAATATTTCGGATCACACTATCTAAAATAGCCTTCTCTTGAGCGGTAAATATAGAAGAATCAAATGATTCAACCTTTGAAATCGGATCAAAATGATAATCCGAATACTTCGCATAAATATCCCTGTAAACAGGCCCATGCGCCCAAGCTTCACAATCCTCAACAAAAATGTACTTTTTGAAAAATGCATAGAAGAATCCCTGGATATAATAAAGACTCTTCTGCAACGCTAATGGCGTGATATCCTCGCACTGATTTAAAAGATATGCAACAACTTCACTTATCTTCCCATCAAGCATGCCATTATTGCCAATCAAAGCTATAACAGCTTTATAGCTTTTCTCGTAAGTCTGCTGAGAAATCAATCGACCCTTATTTTCCTCCAAAATACTCAGATAATAAGCAGGATCATCAAATAGTCGATTCAAAGTTTCAGAATATTGCCGAGTCGGTATATCACCATCTGCATAACGAGTAAACGTGTGTTCTCCCCATCCCAAAAGTATTGACAGTGGACGCTTACCAATATCATAACGTTCAGGAATTGCTCGAATCTTTTCAAGAGAAACGATACCGTTCTCTTTTCGGTAAACATCATAAAGCGCTTTCAAATTAGAATCACTAATTTCTTCAACATCTACATATGCTCCACAATTAGCGCACTTTGCTTCCCTGCCAACATAGTGATACTGAACACCACGAATAGTTCCAGTCATCTCCTTTTCGTCAACAGTATATGAAACTTCATCTCTACATTCTTCACAAAATACAACTCTTACACTCATAATAATTTCTCCTTTAAAACTCTCTATCTAAACAAATAGCTAATAGACTTATTAAGCTTATGGAAAGAGATTACAATTGTTCTTCTTCCATTCTTACCTTTAATCACGTTAAACTTCGTATATATGTCTACCAACTCTTGGTTTCCCAACGCATTAGCCAATGCTATTCTAGGAACGAAAACATAAAGAACTTCGCGCTCATATCCTATCTTCATATTTTGTAGACTATGACAAAAATCATCAACTGAAATTTGCATTAAGATTTCTTTTCGCTTCCTTGGATAAATGTTGTATTCGTTGATGAAATCTATATTCTCCTGACGATTTTCATTCATTGCGATATTAAAACGACCAGCATCAATACATTCTTTTATCATCGAAAGAACATCTTCAATCTGCTTTCTAGTGTAGTTTTGATTATAATATGGATTCATGCTTCCCCCTGACTTCTCCATACACTATTGTACTAAAAATTGTTCAGAAATCAAGGGGTTTGTACTAATTAGTACATTGTGATATTAGAATTGTTACAGTTGATTAGCCCGATCTCTTCTCACGTAAATAACCGCGAGTATTTGAACTTCTTTTCTACTCTCATCAACACAAAAATAAACGTAATAATTTTTTACGCGTAATCTTCTAAAACCAAGCTTACCCCACGGTTTCCTATCATCGTTCAAGCTCTTCAAAAACATCATCTATCGGATAACTATCACCACGAACCGCCTGATCATAACCTTTAGCCATCAACGCGTTAAACGTTTTCTCATCCATATCATCTTGCGCCGGGAGTGACTTCGGAATAGTAAGCGAAAACGGAATACCCTTATTAAGAATGATTTGACGATAAAACATGTCAATAGCCGTAGCCCTAGGAACTCCAATCGTTTCCAAAATCTGCTCCGCCTGCTGCTTAATATTTTCTTGTATTCTCACATTCACATTCGCTGTTTTAGTAACTGCCATATCAATCAACCTCCATACACACATCATAAAATACTGTATCGCATATTGCAACACAATTTACATGAATAGGATTCCTCGACTGATATATACACTTTCAACATTCACACTAAGCATTTAGCGCAAAATACTACTATTTCTTCTTATAACCTATAGCAACATTACCTGCTTTATTAATCCCTGGTACTTTAAGAACATTAGAGCTTGGCTTGTTTTTTAAATCAAATTTACCAACCAAAAATAAAGCTTTAAGTCCTGGACCAGGCAAATCGAACGATGATTCAACTAACTTAATACGCTTATCTCCAAGAGTGACTTTAGACAAATCATAATGAGAATCCAGAATATCTCGTGACACAAAGAGATACAACTCATCCTTATTCATATAGTTTTCTGGTATACGAAACTCTTCCCGAGATACCGCTACCGTCTCCCAATGATACGACGCAAGCTCCGCCTTCTCATCATCGTCGGAACATCCAGCAAGAGAAAAGAGAGAACCTAGCAGCAGAAGTACAACAAGACAACTTTGAAAAATGGTTTTACAAAAAATAGTTTTACTTCTCATAACACTACTAGCCTCCTTTTCGTTAACACGACTCTGTATCAAATGATCATAAAACAGATTATTAAGCAAACAAGATCTACCATTCACTCTGATTACTGTAATAATCTTAATAAATATATTACTTTTTCGTACTAATTTGTCTAGATTATCAACGCTAATCTCTTCATTTACTAGCAAACTATACTCTTTCACAAACAGCAAGGTTTGAAGAAACAGAAGAACCAACATAATCACGCGGTTTAATGCCTCCAACAATATTCCCTCATAAATGAAGCAATCACCTGCAAATCTTCACCCTCATAATACTCAACAAGCAACTTCTTAAACTCAGGAACCTTATTTTCTGGAATAACCAACAAGCCCCTGCCATGAGAAATCAAATAATGATTCGCAAAAATCACAGAAGCCCTCTTATTCCCATCTAAAAATATCTGTGACTTCATACAATAAACGCATAATTCAATCGCAATATCAATAGGCTCTTTCCTTCCAATTCTACCTTCAACATTCTCACTATCTTTCTCACATTCAACAATATTCCTTATTTTTTCTTTAACATCTATTTCATTAGGAATAGGCGGAATATAAGTAGATCCACCAATCGCAACAGGAACACCCCTGATACGACCGCCATCTAAGAAAAACCCCTCATTAACAAGCTTCGCTATATGACTTAGCATGTAATAATCAGACCTGCTTAATACAACATCCTCGTCTAAAATAAACTCCCAAGCATGCTTCAAATTCAAGATTTTTTGAACATCACTCGCAGAAACACCAAACACTTTCCCGTTATCTATAATCTCTTCAGTTTGAGGAAAAGTAGTAGCAACGCCTTCCAAAACCGCCTGATCGTAAATATTCGCCTTTAAGTTAGCCCTTGCAAAAGCAATATTGTTCACCAAATCAGCAGATAACTCACTATTAGAATACCCAGCATTCGCGAGCTGCCTTACTACAGCGCGAAGTTCCTTACGCAATTGCCTAGATTCACTTGCATTGCGAAGAAGAAAATTATACAAATCGTCCGAATACACACCAACATATGTAGACGTCAACTTTCCCGAAACACGCTTTCTGGTGTATAAATATTTACCATCTCCACGATTTTTGATTTCAGGAGTACCATCATACGCAAGCAAACTCAAGCGAGCATTAATATCAGCCTTTTTTCTAAGCAATTCTTGCACATCATCATATTTTGCAGCCATCTTCACACTCCTTTTTCAGATAAATTGGGGAACATTTACTTAAATAATATACAATTTTGTTCCCCAATAATCAATAATGTAGGGAACTTTTTTACAATTATTCCACCGATTTATTCCCCAAAATTATAAGCAAATAGAGCGCAACTATGGATGCCACTATCTAGCAATCTTCCGATAGTCTTATATTCCTACATATAACCAATCTGCCCTACTACCAATCAACACTACTGCTCTTTGCAATAAGTCCAGTGCTATATTCATACGTGTAGGTGTTCTGCATATGAGCATCACTCGGCGACCAGCTTCCATTTGAAGATTTTGAAGCCTTAAACAGAATATAAAGACCACATTTTCCATCCTGAGAGTCCCTGTTATACTGCAGATAGGTAATGTCCGAACGGCTTTCATTCAAAACAAAGTACATATCCCCCTTGGCAGTATAGTTCTCCTTGAACGTAAAGCCTTTCGCAGCAAAATACTTATCAAATATCTTAAGCGCTGCATTTCTTTCCTTCTTTGATTCTAAATCACGCGCAGCGGCATCATGCAAATCGGAATTTTTCTCTGTCTCTTCAACCTTTAATCTTGTATCTTTCCTGTTATTACGATTAATTCTGCGATACCACTCAGATTCACTTATTTTTGGATCAGTATCAGTTGAATCTTTCATTGGCCGAAGATACTTAAGGAAAAATGGGCCTTCAGACTTATAAAGATAATACTCAAAAGGAGCGTACATATCATCCACGTGCTCTGTGTATGTACCATTATTATTTTGTTTCACAGAATATCTGTCAACAATAAATAAAACGTCAAAAAATCCAAGACCTAAGATAATCAATACACAAAATAGAACAGATAGATAACGAAGTACAATTCTTATACCTATCTTCCGTACACATGAAATAAGATAGAGATTATAGAAGACACATTCAAGAACAATCGTAATCATCCAGACAACTGGCATTGCCGCGCATATAACATATACCCAAGTCTGCAAAAGCCACTGATTTGGAAGACGTACCGCAGTTATTTCGAAAAATGCAGTTAGAATACCACTTAACACAAAAAAGCAACAAAGAATCAGTGAGAGTCTACCCTTTCCCTGTTGATTATCATAGCTAAGAAAAGATTTGTTATGCTCTATATTTTCACTCTGAAAACGTCTGTGTAGATTGCGCTGCCAAATAACACAAATAAAAGAAACTCCAACAAGAAACAGAATTGCAAAACAATAGGCAATCCATCCAAAAAGCTGCAGCTTATTGGACGCCATAAAAACAGTTCCAACAATAATTAAGATGGAAAAGATTTCCGCACTCAGCCGCAAAACCTTATACTTGGACAATTCCTTATTTGCACTGTGAAGGTTTTCACATATTTGCTCATATGATTCACAATATAGAGGATTTTTCTCATCTGTAAGAGTATGTTCCTGTTTTTCTTTCTCTTTCATCGATGAATCTGACATTTTTCTATCCCTATATTCTATTCATATATTCTGTTCCTATATTGCGCTTACGATTGACAATTGTTCCAGTTGCCTATTCTGGTCTCTTCTAACGTAAATAATCGCGAGTATTTGAACTTCTTTTCTACTCTCATCAACGCATTAAACGTTTTCTCATCCATATAAGCAAGCATATTCGATACGCAATATTAAATATATTAAAGACGCTACTTCTATACGAACCAATACTTATGACACATGCAAATACGGTATTTTAGAGTTTAGATTGCCACATAATTGTAATCTTGATAATATTATGATACTTTTT
>NZ_KQ956868.1:0-283 GCF_001546485.1 Gardnerella vaginalis
ATGCGAGATGATTCTCTCACGTTTGGAGTGCTACGCTCAAGCAGGCGCTTTGACCGAGGTTGAAATCAATGGGATTTCAACCTCCTTCAAAGCGGGAACTCGCTTAAGTTGGAAGTCCGGGGGACTTCCAACGCGAGTTTCGTAAGTGAGCACGTTATTCGTGCGAACGTCACCGTTTTTTCGTTACTGGCGCAGATTGCGTGCTGCGTGCGTAATGCATGTTTCCGTTTTTTCGTTACTGGTGCAGTCGTCGCGCAAATGCCGGAGAAAAAACTCCGGCAAA
>NZ_KQ956868.1:383-4251 GCF_001546485.1 Gardnerella vaginalis
ACCCCGTGCTTTCAACCCTGAGCAAGCTCGGCCCACGCGAAATCGTAGGGCCGGCTTTTTACATATAGCAGTTATAAGTGCGCATATGTTATACTGGCATACTGTATGTTTTGCATACTATATACAGTTATTTTTCAATGTGGAAAGGTAGTCGATGACGTTTATCTCTCGTGCAATACGCTACATTCTGAGGAAACGAATAAAAACATTAATAGTTTTCATTGTTCTATTTCTTATTTCAACATTATTATTTGCAATTTCTGCTGTTTCGAGTGCTGCTAATAAAGAGGGTCAAAAAGTTGAAGCTCAAGCAGAATCTAGTTTCGTACTTGCAAATAATCCGCAAGTAAATCCTGGAACTCCTAGAGGAGCTGGAACTGTAAAACCTAAAGATGTACGAGCAATCGCAAAGTTGCAGGGAGTTGCCTCGTACGTGGTTCGGCAAAATGTAACAGCGGATTTAGTTAATGCCAAAGCTGCGAGAATTCCAGGCGTTCAGGATTATGATCAAAAGCGCGAGCAGCAGTTTGGCAATGCAGTTAATATTGAAGGAACCAATAATTCTGCTGCTCTTAATGCGTTTAAAACAAAAGCAATAACCGTATCTAAAGGTAGGCATTTGCTCGCTAGCAATGTTCACGCATCTCTTATTCATGAAGATCTTGCTAAAGCTAATGGATTGCATGTAGGAGATGCTCTTACACTTCGCGCTAATCCTTACGATGCCGACAATATTAACCAATCAACTGCAACCGTAAAAACTCGTATTGTTGGAATTTATGCTGGAGCAAATAAGCGACAAGTTGCAACTAGAGCGGAGCTTACTGCCAATACTGTGTATACGGATTTGCAAACTACGCGCGAATTGTATAAATATAAGCCAGGAAAAGAAATATATCAGGACGCAAGTTTTAGGGTAAAGCGCGGTGAGGATGCGGATAATATTATGGCACAAGCTGCCAAATTGCCTATTGATTTGCAAAATTATCAGCTAACTCGTGACGATCAGTTCGTTGCTGGCTTATTGAGAGTCGCTAAAGGCGTTCATTCAATGATGACTATTACGACTATTGCTGTAATATCTTTCGCTATTATTGCGCTTGGATTGGTGCTTTTGTTGTGGATGAATGAGCGACGCCATGAGATTGGTGTATTTACTGCGATTGGCAACAGCAAGCTGTCTATAGTTTGTCAGTACGCTAGCGAGGTTCTACTTATTGCAATACCTTCGCTAGTTGTTGGGTACTTTTTTGCAAAAATCATAGCTCCGTGGATGAGTGCTGCTGCGCTCGGATCCGTAAAATCTGCGGCTGCTAATGATTTGAGCACTATGGGCCAAGCTGGTGGGAATCTTGAATCAACGTTGGCAACTAGGACTTTGGACAAACTTATTGTGCAAGTAGATTTACAGTGCTTTGTTGGAGTTTCGGCAATAGTATGTGCGGTAGTTGTTGCTGTAGTAGTGCTGTCGTATTTGCCAATGATGTGCAAATCTCCTCGAGAACTGCTTGGATTGCAAAAATAAAAAATTGCGTATTTTTTAGCAAGTTTTAGCAATTTTTAGCAAGTACTAGCAAGTTTTAGCAAAGTTTATCAAGTTTATAAAAGTTTATTTGGAGTGATTATGAGTGTTGGTGTAATTTCTTTATGCTCTAGAGCGTGGCTTGCAATATTTCGCAAGCCTCGACGCAACGCAATAATTGTGCTGATTATGACTCTTGTTTTAAGCGCGCTAGTTTCGCAAGCTGGTATTAGTGCTTCTGTTGATGGTGCTAGGGATCGTCTTCAATCCAGTATTGGTTTGGGTTTTACTGTACGAGCAAAAACGCGCGGTGAAACTCTTCCAGAGAAAAGTAACGCAAATTCTAATTCTGCTGCTACGTCTAATTCTCCAATTCCGCAAGATTTGGACGCGAATGAAGGAATTGCCTCTAGCCAAATTCGTAAATTTGCTGCGATTCCGGGCGTAAAAACTGTAGTGGAAGAGCGCGATGTTTTAGCTACGCCTGTTGGAAAGCAACTTGTGCTTCCTGCGCAGGGTCCTAGACTAGACGATGATGTTTTGGCTCATGCTGCCGGAATTACTGGTACAACAGATTCCCGATTATCTCAAGGTTTTCAAGAAGGATTGTACCGTTTAGTGCAGGGTGAGCATATTACTAATCGTTCTGCGGGTAGTGCAATAGTGCATCGTGATTTTGCTAAGAAGAATAATCTTAAGATTGGCTCTACTATAACTCTTAAGCAGGGGTTTAATGTAAAAGTTAGCGTTGTTGGCATTTTTGCCGGCAAATTGCAAACTAAGGGAGCACTTCCTTCGGATACTTCAGAAAATCGCATATTTACTGACTTAAGTTCGGCGTTGTCTTTAGCTGGCTCTTCTAAGCGAAGTGTTTTGCGCTGTGCTGTTGAGCGTTCTGATTTATTAGCTAATGCAATACGTGATGCTAAAAGTATTGCCGGAAAGTGGGCTGATGTAGAGCAGAATGCTTCGCAATTGTCTGGTGTAATAAACTCAGTTAATTCTGTACAACAACTTGTGCGAATGATTTTCGTTGCGTTAAGTTTTGTTGGCGTTTTAGTGCTTGGACTTGTACTAGTGTTCTGGGTTAGGGCACGTATGCACGAGATTGGCGTACTTATGTCTATTGGATTGTCGAAAGCTGCAATAGTTAGCCAATTGCTTGTTGAAATAGTAATACTTAACATTGTGTCATTCGTTATTTCGCTGGGATTGGGTGCTGCTTTTTCTGGCGTTATTGGTTCTGCGATTTTGCATAGTGCAAATTCGTCATTTATTGCGGATGGTGTTGCAGTGTTGCCGTTGACTCAAACATTTACTGCTTTTGTTATGGGTTTGCTTATTTCAATAGTTGCGTTGATTGTTGCAGTGCTGCCAATCTTAATAAAGAAGCCGCGGCAAATACTAAGCGCTATGAGTTAGCAGAAGCACAATCGCATAAATGAAGCGAATCTCATAAATGAATCAAATCGTATAAATGAAGCACAATCGCATAAATGAAGCGAATCTCATAAATGAATCAAATCGTATAAATCATATTTAAATTATGTAAAAATAAGGAGCTTATTATGTCGACTTTATTGCAATTAAAAAATGTGAAGTATACTTATGGACCTGCAAATATTGCAGTACTAAATGACGTTAATGCAGAGTTTGAAACTGGCAAAATGTACAGTATTATGGGAGCTTCCGGAGCTGGAAAGTCTACTATGCTTTCGCTTTTAGCTGGATTAGATACTCCGTATAGTGGAGAAGTGCTTTTTAATGGTGAAAATATTGCAAAAACAGGATATTGTGAGCATCGCAAAAAGCATATCTCGCTTGTTTTTCAGAATTTTAATCTTATTGACTATTTGACACCATTAGAAAATTTGCGATTAGTAAATTCGCATGCGGATGCTCAAGTGCTAGTAGATCTTGGGTTGACGAAGGAAGAAATAAATCGCAATGTTACGCAACTTTCCGGCGGTCAGCAGCAGCGTGTTGCAATTGGGCGAGCCTTGGTATCTTCTGCACCGGTAATTTTAGCGGATGAGCCTACAGGCAGCCTTGACCCTGCAACAACTAAAGAAGTTATTACAATATTAAAGAATCTTGCTAGCAAACATGGCAAATGTGTGATTGTAGTTACGCACGATTCGAAAGTTGCGTCTCAAGCTGACGTAAAGTACGTGCTAAAAAATAAGCAACTAAAGCAAAAATCTGCTTGAGCGCTTAAGCCGGTGTAGAGCAACATTCGTGCAGATGGCGTACTGCGCGCGTGTCGGAAGATTGGTGTTTTGCGACATTGGTGCAGATTGTGCGCTGCGTGAGTGCTTTGACCGAGCTTGAAATCATTGGGATTTC
>NZ_KQ956868.1:4351-4573 GCF_001546485.1 Gardnerella vaginalis
AACGTCACCGTTTTTTCGTTACTGGTGCAGTTTGGTTTCTGCGTGAGTAACGTTCAATAACGTTTTTTCGTTACTCGCGCAGTCAGCGCGCTGCGCGAGTAACGTATAATTCTGTTTTTTCGTTACTGGTGCAGTTTACATACTGCGCGAATAACGCTCGCTACTGTTTTTTCGTTACTAACGCAGTTAGCGCGCAAATGCCGGAGAAAAAACTCCGGCAAA
>NZ_KQ956868.1:4673-34560 GCF_001546485.1 Gardnerella vaginalis
ACACTGTGCTTTCAACCTTGAGCAAGCTCGGCCCACGCGAAATCGTAGAGTCGGCTTTTTCGTTAGAATAGCTTAACTTATTTAGCTTAGCTTAACTACAAATCAGATGTGGAAGTAAAGCTCATACTCAAGTGGCGTTGGAGCCAAGCGAGCCATATCCATTTCCTCATGCTTCAAATTCAGCCAAGTTTCAAGCAAATCGCTAGTAAACACATCGCCTTGCATAAGGAAGTCGTGATCCTCTTCCAAAGCCTGCAAAGCTTCACCAAGCGAAGAAGGAACCTGCTTAATTCCCTCATGTTCCTCTGGAGGAAGCTCATACAAATCCTTGTCAACAGGAGCAGGAGGCTCAATGTGATTCATAACGCCATCCAAGCCAGCCATCAGCTGAGCAGAGAATGCCAAGAATGGGTTGCAAGAAGGATCCGGAGCGCGGAACTCAATACGCTTAGCAGCAGGTTCCGTACCAGCAAGAGGAATACGAATAGCTGCAGAACGGTTGCGTGCAGAGTAAACCAAGTTCACAGGAGCTTCGTAGCCTGGCACCAAGCGATGGTAAGAATTAAGCGAAGGATTCGTAAAAGCAAGCACAGAAGAAGCATGCTTAATCAAGCCGCCAATATACCAACGCGCAATATCGGAAAGCTGAGCATAACCGGTTTCCGCATAGAACAGCGGCTTGCCGTCCTTCCAAAGCGACTGATGGCAGTGCATACCAGTGCCGTTATCGCCAGCAATTGGCTTAGGCATAAAGGTTGCAGCCTTACCAGCCAAAGCAGCAGTCTCATGAACCACATACTTGTACTTCATCAAATCGTCGCCAGCATGAACAAGCGTATTGTAACGATAGTTGATTTCCTGCTGACCAGCGCCACCAACCTCATGGTGAGAGCGCTCAAGAATCAAACCAACTTTTTGCAAATTGTAAACCATGTCGTCGCGCAAATCCTGATTATGATCAACAGGAGGCACAGGGAAGTAGCCATGCTTTACGCGATTCTTAAAACCAATATTATTGCTGCCGTCATCTTCGGTATCGATACCGGAATTCCAAGGAGCTTCATTAGAGTCAACCTCATAGAAGGAACGCTGCATGTCATTTGCAAAACGCACCTTGTCAAAAATAAAGAACTCAGCTTCCGGAGCAAAGCTTGCGGTATCTGCAATGCCAGTGGACTTCAAATAAGCCTCAGCCTTAATAGCCACCTGACGAGGGTCGCGAGAATAAGGCTCATCCGTTACAGGATCAACAATAGAAAAAGCCACATTCAGCGTCTTATGCTTACGGAATGGGTCAATGTAGGCGGTATCCACATCCGGAATAAGCTTCATATCAGATTCGTTAATAGCCTGGAAGCCCTGCATTGACGAACCATCGAAAGCCATGCCATCAGTAAATGCGCTATGCAAGAATTCATCAGCTGGCACTGTAAAATGCTGCTGCACACCAATCAAATCAGTAAATCGTACGGAAACGTATTCAATGCCTTCCTTCTCAATAAGAGCTGCGGCATCCTCTTTCGTTTGTAAAGTGGTCATGGAGACACATTCCTTTCCTAAAATCTCAGTAACGAGTTTAGAACTTTGTAAGCAATTTTGGATTTCAGCGACTCGACTATCTCGTTACGTTTGTGTTACATACTGTTGTACGCCGTTACATGCCGTACATACTATTCATCAGTTCGCGCCGTTACAATAGAGAGTATGACGTACCAAGAGCCTGAAATGCATGAATCTACTGTGCATCAAACAAGTGAGGAAGAAGGCAATAAGCTCGATTTAGCTTCGTTATTCCCAGCTAAGGGTGACGATAGGCGTCCTCCGGATTGGCTTGGTCGCGCACTGATTTATGTAGTAATCGTTACTTTTGGATCAATTTTTCTGTGGTTTGCTTGGAGCAGTATTTCTTTCATCGTTTTTGATGTTGTAATTTCTATTTTTATTGCGCTCGCAATGGAACCGCTCGTAGTACGTCTGATTAAGCATGGCTGGAGGCGTGGTGTGGCTTCTGGTTTTACGCTTACGAGCTTGCTGGTTGTGGTCAGTGTGCTTTTGGTTTTGTTTGGCAACTTGTTTGTGCAGCAGGCGGTGTCAATGGCGCTTGGCTTGCCAGATTTATACCATCAGATTGCTGATTTTGTGCTACATTCTACTGGTTTTAGGATGCCGAATATTGAACAGCTTGGCATGGAAATTTTGAAGCATGTGCAAACTTCGTGGGTAGTTGACTTTGCTGGGCAAGCGCTTAATACTACTTGGGGTGTGCTGACAATTTTGCTTGACTTGCTCACTATTCTTATGGTGACGTATTACATTTCTGCTGCTGGTCCTGCTATGCGTAGGAGTATGTGCCGCTGGATGAATCCTCAGTCGCAGCGTAGATTCCTTTTTATTTGGTCGGTTGTTCAGGAGCAAATTTCCAGCTTCCTGTTTTCACGCATTATTTTAGCTGCTATTAATGCTGCCGGTACTGCAATATTTCTTGTGATTATGAACATACCTTATTGGCTGCCATTATCGCTATTTTGCGGCATTGTTTCGCAGTTCGTGCCAACAGTTGGTAGCTATTTAGGTGGCGCTTTGCCTATTTTATTTGCTTGGGGTTCTCAAGGTTTTGGCGCAGCTCTCGCAACGCTAATTTTTATTACGATTTATCAACAAATTGAAAATATGGTGATTTCACCTAAAATTTCCGAAAAAACTATGGATTTAAATCCTGCTGTAGCTTTTCTTTCGGTGTTGGTGATGGGTGCCGTGTTTGGTGCGCTTGGAGCGTTTTTGGCGCTACCAGTTACCGCAAGTTTGCAAGCTATTTTTAAGGTTTGCACAAAGCAGTACCATCTTGTGTCTTCGCCGTTAATGAATGATCCAAAACCTGAACATACTTCAATTATGGTGAAGCTCGTTGAAGCGATGAAACGTAACTTTATGAAACCAGTAAGTGATACTGTGCTACGCGTAATGAAAGGCACAAGTTCTCGTATCTCTCTCAATGATGATATTTTATACTGGTATAAGCAAGCTTACGTATCAGATACTGAAGATGCGACTAGTGATGCTACATCTTCTGGTTCTCATGATTCTTCTGATGCTCATCAGATTGATGTGTTAGCAACAATGCCAATTTCGCGCGAAATGTTAGATGAAGTAAACAAAGATATTGCTTTGAAAAATAGGAAAAATACAGAAAATAACAAAACTAAAGCAAATCATACAAAAAATACGAAACGTAAAGAAAATAACGTAAAAAATAACCCTCGGAGCGGGTGGAAGCGATGATTCTTCTATCAATATTTGATGTACTGGTAATAATTATTGGCATAAGCAGCGTTGCATATCAGGGCGTGTGTGCTGTAGCGTCGCTATTTGCTAAACCTATCGTTTTTCCGGAAGCACCAATGGATAAGCATTACGCTGTGCTTATTTCTGCTCGTAACGAAGAAGCAGTTATTGGCAATCTTATCCATTGTATTCAAACGCAAACGTATCCGCAGAAACTTATTGACATTTGGCTTGTTGCCGACAATTGTACAGATGCAACTGCAGAAGTTGGGCGAAATGCCGGATGCAACGTAATCGAGCGCTTCGATAAAGAGCATATTGGCAAAGGCTTTGCGCTCAGCTATTTGCTTGACCACATTATGAAAATTGGTGCGGATAAAGTTTACGACGCTTACTTCGTTTTTGACGCGGACAACAAGCTCGATCCTCACTATTTTGAGGAGATGAATAAAGGCTTCCACGCAGGATACCAAATCTTAACCAGCTACCGAAATTCCGTAAATCTTTCCGACAACTGGGTTTCTTCCGGATCTGCGCTTTGGTTTATTCGAGAGTCGCGCTTTACTAACAATTCGCGCATGCTTTTCGGTTCAAGCTGCCACGCAGGCGGAACCGGTTTTATGTTCTCGCGCGAAATTATGCATAGAAATCGCGGCTGGAAATTCCATCTTCTTACCGAAGACCTTGAGTTTACTATGGATTCGATTCTTCACGGAGACAAGGTTGGCTACTGTGGTTCGGCAGTATTGTATGACGAACAGCCAGTTTCGTTTAGGCAAAGCTGGAGGCAACGTCTTCGCTGGAGTAAAGGTTTTTTGCAAGTGTTCCGTTATTATGGTGCTGCTCTTATTCGTCATGGTATTCGAGAACGTGATTTTTCATCCGTGGACTTTACGTTGATGTTGTGCCCGTTTATGGTATTAGCGGTTATAAGGCTGGTTCTGGGATTTGTGTTTGCTGCTTTCGGTTTTGTTACATGGGCAAGCCAAATTGAATCATCGTTGAACCTTATAACTACTACTGTTACTAGCGTTTTCGGCATGATGGTGTTCGTGTCTCTTACGATTTTAGTTGAGCACGATAAGCTTGGGGCCACGAATAAGGAGCTGTTTGCGTACGCTCTGAGCTTCCCGATTTTTATGCTTTCATACGTGCCGATTGCGTTCCAAGCTATTTTCTCCAAAAGCGAGTGGAAGCCAATTCAGCACACTGGTCACTGATTTGGTGTGATGGTGGGACGATTGCGCAAAAATTGCGAGTGTGAGATAATGAAATCCCTATTGTAAACGTGCAATTGCGCAATTAATGTGGCGCAATGCGTGCGTTTATCTGTATCTTGCGAGGTTTCTATGGTAGATTCTGTTTCGTTTGCAAGCACTTCCGGAAATGCTTCCGAAAATACTTTTACTGATGGCATTCCAGTTTTTGGCGCAAACACTTACGCTGCTGACGGCGAAGAAGTTCCAGCTGTTTCTATTCGCGGATTTGTTAAGACTTTCGGCAAAAAAGTTGCTGTAGATAATCTTTCGCTAGACATTCCAGCAGGCTCTTTCTACGGCTTGGTTGGCCCGAACGGTGCCGGCAAAACTACCACGATTAAAATGCTTACGGGCTTGCTTATGCCGGATGCTGGTTCGGCTTCGATTTTTGGCAACGACGTTTGGAGCGACGTAAATAGTGCCAAGCGCGCAATCGGTTTAATGCCACAAGCGGATGAGATTTTTAAGACGATTACTGGCCTTCAGCTTTTAACTTACGCTGGCATGCTTCGCGATATGAGCCGCGCTGAGGCTGTTCGTCGCGCGAACGACTTGCTTTCTGCATTCGACTTAACAGAAGCTGCAAACACTATGGTTTCTGACTATTCAACTGGTATGACGAAGAAGATTTGCCTTGCAACAGCTATGATTCACAGCCCGCGCGTGCTCGTGCTCGATGAGCCTTTTGAGGCAGTGGATCCTGTTTCTAGCGCGAATTTGAAGGATATTCTAGCCGAATATGTTTCTACTGGTGGCACGGTGATTATTTCTTCGCACG
The DNA here is from genome assembly GCF_001546485.1 of Gardnerella vaginalis. GTDB lineage: Bacteria > Actinomycetota > Actinomycetes > Actinomycetales > Bifidobacteriaceae > Bifidobacterium > Bifidobacterium vaginale_D. Next base: position 9,993 of record NZ_KQ956868.1, read on the forward strand.
TTATGGAATTGGTTGAAAAAATGTGCTCGCACGTGGCGATTATTAACGAAGGTCACGTTGCGGCTGCTGGCACTCTTGCGGAAGTAGCTCAGGGCAAAGATCTTGAAGATCGCTTTATGGAGCTTGTTGGCGGTCGTCACGCGGCTGCGCGCATTGATTGGCTTAACGGCGGTAAGTCTGATAACGCTCCTGCCGCTCCTAGCACCGATTCCACCAATTTCAACGCTTAAAAAAGGAGAGCCATAATGTCTATGATTGTTACCATGGTTCGCCTTCGCTGGGCGCTTACTTTTTCCGTTATGCGAAAGTCGATTTGGCAAAAAATTGGCTTTGGTATAGTTATTGTTTTTGGACTTGCGCTTATATGCGCTCTTGGTTTTGCGGGTTTTCAAGCGGGAAAGTATCTTAATTCAGGAATGCTTGCAGATACTAAAGATTGGCAGGAATTCCAAGTTGCTCCAATAATGGTTGCGTCGGCTGTGTCAATTTTTACGCTGTTTATAAACCTGTTTATGTTTGGCAGTGACACAACGCTAAAGTCGCGTAGTTTTGCGCTTTACGGCATTCCTTACGTAAAGCAGCAAGCTGGCATGCTTCTTGGCTCTCTTTTTGGAGCGTTTTCTATAAGCTGCACAATCGCACTTGCTTTGTGGTCTTTAGCGTACAGAAGCTTTGGAATTGTGCCGGTTTTAGTCAGCGTAATTGCAGCTCCGCTTTACGTTGCAACAATCGTGTCTTTAAGCAAAATGCTTATTGAGCTTTTGGATACTATTTTAATAAACAAGCGTTCAAGAAACATTTTTTACATTGTTATTTTCGTAGCGTACATGATTTTTGTTGCGTCAATGAACAGGCATGGTAGTTCACCAAATGGGATTGTGTTCGGCTCGAGTTTCTGCGCTGCGTCCGCTTTTACGCCGTTAAGTGCGGCTATAGCTTTGCCGCTCGATGCTATTAATGGCAATTGGTTTGCTCTTGCTATTCGCTTCCTTATTTGCGTTGTAACCATTGCTGCTTGCTTTGCAATCTCTGTATTTTGTGCAAAATTAGAGCCGAAGCTACTGCGCGGTGAGCAAAAAACGGTTGTTAAAACTAAGGGAATCGGCTTGTTTGCAGTAGTTCCAGACAACGTAGTTGGTGCGATTATTGCACGAATTATTAGCGTTATGAGAAGAGATATGCGCCAACTGTTCTTGCTTATTACGCCGCTTTTTATTCTGGTAGTTGCAGGAGGAACTAGTTTTAATGCTAAAGGTTTTGGTTCTATAGCACAGGACATAGGCGTTTCTAGCTGGATGATGTATGCTGGTTTGCTTATGGGCATGGTTGTTGGAAACAATATTGCATACGATGGCACAGCTTTTACTATGCACGCGATTATTGGAGTAAAAGGTTTGCACGATCGCTTGGCGAACGCAATAGTTTGGTCCGTGATTTGCGCTGTGTATTTTGCAATTCTTGGAATAGGGGTTTATGCTTTCCTTTTCTTCGTAGCAAATGTTCAGCAAAATATGAATGCAGTTATGTTCCAAACTCTTTCTCCAATCGGAGTAGCTTTTGCTACCATAGGCATAGGCTTAATTTCTTCGTGCATTGCAATGTACCCTGTAGCGTCAATCGAAAAGCCATTTTCTAGGCCGCAAGGTTCTGCAGGCGCTAGATCCTTTGCTCCAATAGGTTTTTCGCTTCTTTCTGCAGTATGCATGATTCCGTCTATTGCTGCAGCTATGGCGTTTTTGGCTATTAACGCGAATCTTTTGTGGATTGCAAGCATTATGTTTGTAGTAAACGGCTTGATTGTGCTGGTTGTTGGCGTAATTCTTGGTGGCAAAGTAATGGATAAGCGCATGATTCGTATTGTAGAAAACTTGCGCAGATTCTCGTCTATTACTGCGTAACTTACGCACGCTTTGTTGCAAGCGCAAGGTATAGTTAAGCGCGGTAATTGCAATCGACTTAAAGGTAGTGCTCGCATGAACAGTAGAAAAGGCTCACAAGATGCCTTCAATACTCGCAAAGCAAGCATTTTCTGTGAGGTTGGATCGTTAGACGACATTGAGCCATTAGAGAATATCGTTTCTTCTGATTCCTCTCCATCTGCATCTTCTCAATCTTCCGCAGCAAAGCCTATTACAACAGGTTTAAATCAGCAGCAATCAAGCGCGTACGCCGCTATGCTTCATAGAAGCCAGTACCCATCTCGGTGGCGTTTTCTTACTACGACTGTAGCAGTTATAGTAAGTGCTGCAGTAATATTTACATACGCTGCGCTTGACGTATGTGATATTGCTCCCGGTCCTTTAACTTTGCAAACTCAGCGTGCTGCTACCGCTTCTTCGCCGCGGGCTCTACTGTATGCTCCTACTCTCGCTAAAGGTGTTAATTATAGTCGACCAATCAATCGTGCTCAAGCACAAAAGCTTATCAACGCTGTGATGGCTGATCCTTCTATCAGTAGTAGCTCTTCAGCAGTAATTATGGATGCTCAAGGTCGTGTGATTGCTTCTCATGAGCCAAATGCTTTACGCGAACCTGCATCTACGCTTAAAACGCTTACTGCTGCTGTAGCTTCTCGCACGCTTGACATGGGTTCAACACTTGATACGCAAGTATTTTTGCTGCCTGAAACTAGCGATGTTCCTACTCATGCATCTAGTGCGCACGCTCGTAAACTTGTGCTGCGTGGTAATGGCGATATGCTTCTTGGTGTTGGGGAAAATGATTGGCATCATGTGAATGGTCGCGCTGGTTTAACAACCTTAGCGCGAAGAACTGCTGCTGCGTTAAAGCTTGATAATATTCACAAAGTTTCACTATCTGTCGATGACTCACTTTTTGGTGCTAAACGAGCGCCTGCATTAGTGTATGACACTGATGTTGAGCACCGTTTTTATGCGCGAACTTCGTCGCTTGCTATTGATGATGCGCGTCAACGTGATCTTGTTGCGCAAGGTGTGGATGCTGACGCTATGACTGATTTTCCGCTTTCTGATCCACAGCCTGCGCAAAGTGTTGGTAACATTTTTGCGCGATTGCTTGAAAAACAGGGTATTTCAGTTGTTTCTTCTGCTGAATATACGTCTGTAGATCAACAATCTCAAAAACCTGTAGTACCAGTAAGTAGAACGCGGCAATTAGTTACTTCTTCTTCGCGTTTGCTTGCTCAGGTTTCTTCAGCACCATTAAACGAAATAATGGCTTATATGCTTCGTATTTCTGATAATACGTTAGCAGAAGAATTTGGTCGTTTAACTGCGATTGCTGTGCATAAGCGTAATTCGCCAGAAGGCGCAGTTCAGGCAGTGGAGGAAGGTTTACGCAAGCTTCATATTAATACGCGCGGTTTGCATATGTCTGATTGTTCAGGATTATCGCCGAAATCTAAGCTACGCGTTGCAACGTTAGCTCAAGTGCAAGCGCTGAATGTGCAAGCTCATTCTGGTGGTGCTGCAGCTGCTGAAGGTTTATCGTTGCCTGGTTTGGTTGGTACTGCGCGTAAACGTTTAGCAGATGAATCTGCTGCTGGTATGCTTCGCGTAAAAACTGGTTCTTTAAGTGATGTAACGTCCATGACTGGTAATGTGTCACGTAACAATGGTGGTGTGCTTACTTTTGCAATAGTCGTGAATCAGCCGACTGATTTTTGGGGAGCTTTCGTAGCAATCAACAAGTTTATGGCAGAATTGCCAAAATTATAATTGTTATCAGTGCATTGTGTCGATGCCTATACTGATGCCTGTATTAATGTTGGTATCAATGCTTATGGTGTTACTATTTTTGCTTCGTATCTTACTAGCGTTTCCTATTTACGCTAGCAGCTATGCCAGTATAGTATGAGCTGCGTTACACTAGACGTTATGGTGTATTCTTCTCGCATACGTGCAGGTATTGGTGCTATAAAACGCTGCTTTGATGAGCTTTCGTTGTGCGCGCAAGATTCGTGTTTCCATGAGCATGGTATGCATAATGCTGCAGAAAATGCTCCGCTAGTGCTCGTTGCATGTTCAGGAGGACGAGATTCACTTGCGCTTGTGGCGCTTACTGCTATTGTATGCGCAAGCCGAGGTTTGCGTTGTGGAGTGGTTATTGTTGATCACCATATGCAGCCTCATTCAACTCAGGTTGCGCGCGAGGCTGCAAAACGTTGTACGCAAGCGGGAATAAGTGAACAATACGTTTTTATTCAATCTGTTCAAGTTACAAATTCTGGTAAAGGTGAGGAATCTGCAGCTCGTGATGTGCGTTATCATGCCATTATTGAAGTTGCTCAACGTCAACAAGCTGCAGTAGTACTGCTAGCGCATACTGCAAATGATCAAGCAGAAACAGTGCTGATTGGTTTAAAAGATTCTGCAGGCTTAGAGGCAGTTGCTGGCATGAAAGCAATAACATTTCGTGAAAACGTTCAGTTTGCGCGACCTTTTATTGAGCTTACGCGTGAGCAAACAACTGGAATTTGCGAAGATTTGGGCATTTCTTGGTGGGATGATCCCACGAATGGCGACACTCTTGAGCAAAACCTTGAGCTTGGTGAAAATTATCCATTGCGTTCTAGAATTAGACACACGCTTATGCCGTATATTTCGCGATTTTTACACGCAAATATGGTTACGCTGCTTTCACGAGGTGCAACGCTTGCGCAGGATGATCTTGATTATATTAATGCTCAAGTTGACGCAACAATACCACAAGTAATGTTCGTTGACACAACGGCTCAAAGCGTAACATTGCATGCGGAACAATTAGCACAATATCATCCTTCAATACGCAGACGCATTATTGCTCGAGCATTGACTGCTGTGTCACTGCGTTTCTCGTCGAGTCATGTACAAGCAATCGACGAACTTAGCGTAAATTGGCATGGTCAGAAGCCTTTTTCTCTTCCAAATCACTATGAAGCAGTTCGACGCAATCATCGTATCGTCATTCGCTTATGCAAAGATAGTGAACATGCAAATTGCAGATATACGAGATGACATCGACTATGAATTAATCAGCCACGAAGAGCTTATGAAGCGTATTCGTGAAGTTGCTCAGCAAGTGAGTGAAGATTATAAAAACCGTAATGTTCTGCTTGTTGCGGTACTGAAGGGAGCAGTTAATACTCTCGCTATCTTCTCACAGGAACTCAGCGTTAACGCAGCAATGGACTTTATGAGTTTGTCAAGCTACGGTAGCGGTACGCAAACAAGCGGACAGATTACAGTTCGTCAAGATTTAAGCACGGACGTGCGTGGTCGCGATGTGCTTATTGTTGAAGATATTGTTGATTCTGGTCGCACATTGGCTTGGCTAGTAGACGAGTTAAAGGGTCGTGGTGCTAACAGTGTTAAAGTTTTTGCGCTGCTCAGTAAGCCTGCCCGTCGCGAAGTTGATGTGCAAATTGACTACTCAGGCTTTGAAATTCCTGACGCTTTTGTTGTTGGTTTCGGCATGGACTATGACGAGCGTTACCGCAACCTTAATAGCATTGCGGTATTAAAGCCATCAGTGTATGGTGCTTAATTAACTACAAAATTCTTATTGCAATCTTACATACCATAACTATTAAGAATTTTTATATAGGGAGTTTGAAAGGAGCCTTATTACATGGGCGCTTCTCCTATGATGCCGCAAGGTCCAATGGGTGGTCCTGGACGTGGTAATAACGGTAACAATCCGTTCCTTAATCCACACAACCCTAGGAATCCTCGAAATAACGGTCAACAGGGTAAGAATAATAAAGGTAGTAGCAGCGAAAACGGTAATAATAATGCTCGCCGCCCGTTCTGGCAATCGCCATGGACATGGGTTGTGCTGCTCGTATTACTGTCTGTTGCGGGCTTCCAAATGTTTGCGCACAATGGTACTCAAACTATCGATACACAAGATGGTTTTGCGTTATTGCAATCGCATAAAGCAAATTATGTTGAAATTATTGATAATAAGCAGTTGGTTAAGCTGACGCTTGATAAGCCGTTTAAGAAGTTCGATAAGCGCAATAAGCAAAAGCGTGATTTTGGAAAAGATGTGCAATTCTACTACACGCTAGCGCAAGGTAAATCTGTTATCCATGAGGTTGAAAAAGCGAAACCATCTAATGGTTGGACTGCCAGCTTACAATCTCAAGGTATTTTCTCGTACCTTATTACTTCGCTTGTGCCAATATTGTTCTTCCTTGGCATGATTTGGTTCATGTTTAGCCGTATTGGCGGTGCTGGTGGCAGCATGCTTGGCATGGGCGGCGGTCGTGGTCGCGGAAAGCTCCTTGAAGGTCAAACTCCTAAGACGAAATTTGCTGATGTTGCTGGCGAACAGGCAGCAGTAGAAGAAGTTGAAGAGATTAAGGACTTCTTAAAAGATCCATCGCGCTATAAGGCTTTGGGTGCGCGTATTCCTCGTGGTGTACTTCTTTACGGCCCTCCAGGAACTGGTAAAACGTTGCTTGCTCGAGCGATTGCTGGCGAAGCTGGCGTGCCATTCTATGCAATGGCTGGTTCTGACTTCGTTGAAATGTTCGTGGGCTTGGGTGCGTCTCGTGTTCGTGAGCTTTTTGATGAAGCTAAGAAAAACGCTCCTGCCATCATCTTTATTGATGAGATTGATGCTGTTGGTCGTCGTCGCGGAAGTGGTATGACTGGTGGTCATGATGAACGCGAGCAAACGTTGAACCAGCTTCTTGTGGAAATGGATGGTTTTGATAACGATACGAATTTGATTATTATCGCTGCTACTAACCGTCCGGATGTGCTTGATTCTGCATTGTTGCGTCCTGGTCGTTTTGATCGCCAAGTGGCTGTTGAAGCTCCTGATTTGGAAGGTCGTGAGGCAATTCTTAAGGTTCATGCCAAAGGTAAGCCTTTCGTGCCGGATGTTGATCTCCACATGGTTGCTGTGCGTACTCCTGGATTTACTGGTGCTGATTTAGCTAATGTGCTTAACGAAGCTGCTTTGCTCTGTGCTCGCTCCGGCGCGCAATACATTGATAACCGCGCAATTGATGAGGCGATTGATCGTGTGCAAGCAGGTCCTCGCCGTAAGTCGAAGAACATGGCTTTGGATGAGTTGCGCAATACTGCTTATCACGAGGGTGGTCATGCGCTTGTGGCTGCGGCTTTGCATCATACAGATCCTGTTACTAAGGTGACGATTTTGCCACGTGGTCATGCTCTTGGCTACACTGCCGTTATGCCAACTACGGATCGTTACTCACAGTCGCGCAATCAGCTGCTCGATCAGATGGCTTATGCTATGGGTGGTCGTACGGCTGAGGAAGTGGTATTCCACGATCCAACAACTGGCGCTTCTAACGATATTGAGAAAGCTACAGCCATTGCTCGCAAGATGGTTGTTGAGTTTGGCTTCTCTGCAAAGCTTGGCGCAGTTAAGTGGATGGATGCTGACGACGACGCTTCCGGTTCTCTTGACTCTTTGCAGCCGCGCAAGTTCTCAAATCGTACGGCTGAAGTTATTGATGAAGAAGTTCATAAGCTTATTGAAACTGCTCATACTGAAGCGTGGGAGATTATTAACAATAATCGCGATGTGCTTGATGAGTTAGTTCGTCAGTTGCTTGCAAAAGAAACATTGAACGAGAAGGAGCTTACAGCAATCTTTAGTAAGATTCGCAAGGCTCCTGAGCGTACGCTTTGGCTTTCTAACGATCAGCGACCTGATTCGGATATTCCTCCTGTGGAAATTCCGGAGAGCTTACAGCGCAACGTAGCTGGTAAAGAGGAAGCTGCTGGTAAGGAAGAATCTGATGGTAAGGAAGAATCTGATGGTAATGCAGATTCTACGCAAACTGATGCTTTCTCGCCAATCGTTCCTGCTAACCCGCTTGCTCATCAGTCTGAGCAATCAGAATCTGGTACGCAATTTGGCGAGTAATCTCGTGGATTGTAGGAATAAATTTCTGTACAAGCACAATATGTACGAACATAATTTTACGAACATAATATTGTGTTGTGAACATAACTGAATATATGTGACACTGATAGACGTTGATAGCACTTACTATTGTTATCAACGTCTATTCTTATAAGAAGCTGTTGATGTTGTTGCTTTTGTAGTGTCAGCTTATAGTTCTTGTTGTGAAGAAGTGTAGAAACATAGGATGTAGCGTGCAGAAATATTAATCTCATCCCGAGTTTCGTTAATATTGCAAGGACAATTCGTGATAAGACTCAAGTTTCATATCGTTCAGTATGAAAACGAATAAAAGTATTGTCCAGAGCTTGGTAAGCCTATGCTAAAAACAGTCAAGATGAATGAGGAATATAGCGTGGTTGCTCTCAGTGTAAGTCTTAATGTAAGTCTTAGTGCAAGTCTTAGTGCAAGATGGAATTGAACTGTCGGAAACGTATAATCGCTTGATGAAATCGACAACATGTGTGACGAAACTGTCGAAACCATCAAATCAACAATTATTGTCCACGAAGCCAAAATAGTGTGTATCAATAAAATATATACACATTTTGAAAAATATATCACATTGTCACTTTGCTGCGAGTAGAATATAACAAAATATTACTATTGGCAATGCGATTGAAGTTGTAAAAGTAAATATGGTTACACTTTACGATTGTGTTGTTGCATTGAAGCGTAGAAGAGACGATTATGGATACTATACGACTTACAGGAATTCGTCCTAAAGGTGACGACATAACTATTGGAATATACCGATTCATCTATGTTGATGCTGTTTTGCAAGTGAATTTATCTAAAGCGTTGGATGGCAACGAAACTCACGCAATAGATATTCCACAAGTAATAGACCGTCTTGCTTGCGCGTTGCGTCAATGTGAACATGATGATGAGATTGAAGATCATCCGGCTATTGCGTTGGAGCTTATTGCTAAAGCTGTAGCAGATTCTGCTATGCGTACGTGGCAAATTAGCGAAGCTGAAATTACGGTACATGCTTCGTTACGAAGCCAATATTATGGTTTACAAAGCACTGTTGATGACGTGTCAGTTACTTTACATCGCGTTGCTCAAGAAGAATTTGATTTGAATAATAGTGTGACTCCGGAGTCAATCGCGCATGTTGCTGTTCGCGGCGGTAGAGTAGAGGTTGACGAATTCGACGACAGCGAAGTTGCTGATTATTATCGTTCTCTTATAAGCATTGATGAGGAAGAAAAACAACGTAAAGAAGATGAAGAAGCTGCGGCTGCTGCTCAAGCTGCTATGGATATTGCGAATGCTGCTGCTCCCAATGATGCGAGTGCTCATGCCAACCAACAGGATGCTAGTGTTTCGGATGTTGCTGATAGTGACGACGCGCAACACGGCACCGATCTTGTGAAACATGAACGTAAGTCACCATTTTTTGGTATATGTCCTCTGCCAATGCAAACGACTGCAGTAGTAGCAATGAAGGGTGTTGCTCAACAAGCTACGCGTTCTGCTATGCTAAGAACTATCGCGTTGCTTGAGCAAGATAGGGATTCGCGTGTTGATGGCGTATCGGCATTATACGTTGTTAATGCGCTTGAAGGCGACTACTATGCTGCCGTTTTTCTGCTTTCTTCAAGTGGTGATGAGTATGAATTGTTGCGTTTGGTTCGTGCTGTTGCTACCTTGCATAAAGATACAGTAACAGTGCATGTGCTGGGTGCACGTTCGTACGGCGAGTCTGCTGCTAGCACAAAGACCATTAATCCGGAAGGATTACCGAGGGAAATAGCGGAAATGGTGACTGTGAATCCTAAGTCACCGGAGCTTATGCCATGGTTGCAGATTGAGTCGGATGCTGCTTTAGACGATAACCCAGTTTCGTATTCTTTAGCATTTGCTTTGGATACTCAAACTGTTGGCGTATACTCAGAGCAATGGCTTGTAGGGGATGATTACTAATGAGAGCGTATCGCACACCGTGGTGGTATCTGGTGCTAGGTCTGCTGTTTGGTTTTTTGCTAGGTGCATTCTTAGTATCGTCGACTGAATCAAGTGCTATGTCGTTGGCTGGAGCGCCATGGATTGTGGTGGCAATTATGGTGGTTGCTGGCATCGTAACATTTGTGATGGCTTGGCAAACGCATCAAAGTGTAAGTGAAAAAGCTAAGAATAAAAAGCGTGTTAGTTCACAATTTGCTGTAGCAGCTCTTATGCTATCGAAAGCTTTGGGTATGGCGGGCGCTATTTTAGCTGGCTGGTATGTTGGGCAACTGCTCATGAGTTTACCTCATAGCGAAATAGCATTGTATAGTTCCGTTATTCGTGAGTGTGCTATTGCTGGTTTTGTTTGCTTTGTAGATATGCTTGTTGGTATTTTGGGTGAGCGATTGTGTCAGTTGCCGCCGGAAGACGGTCCTGAGTCTGCTGTGAAGAAAGCGAATCCTAGTCCGGTAGCTTATTGATTTTTCTTACTGCATACTATGACGTGTTGCGGTGCATTTGTAATGTATTTTGATGCGTTCGTAGTGTATTTGTGGCATATTTGTGGCATATTTGTGTCATATTTTGACGCATCGCAACGCGCGTAGCAAGTTGTCTGTGCTGAGTAGTGTACTTCATGTGTTTGCAGTTGCGTGCTACTTCATGGTACATATGCTTACTTTTTGTTATGCATTTTAGCTATTTTAGCTATCTCAGCTATTTTAGCTATCTTCGCTATCTTAGCTATCTTAGCTATCTTCGCTATCTTCGCTATCTTAGTACGCGTAATGTAGTTGCCGCATGAGATAATGTCTCTTGGTATTTTTGCTGCTGCTATTAGCGATTTCCCTATTTACACGCATCATGTACGCGTACGGTTATGTTGTTATGTGTACTTGGAATAAGAGCATGAAAGACTTAACGTATTGGTTATGTGCGAAAGTCAGTCGTGTTTTCGTAGAGCTGCAGCAAACGCTGGAATTCCAACGTTTTTAAGGATGGTATATTACTTTGGCTGAATTTATCTATCAGATGATTAAAGCGCGTAAGTCGTATGGTGATCGCGTCATTCTCGATGATGTTACTTTGAGTTTTTTGCCAGGTGCGAAGATTGGTGTAGTTGGTCCAAATGGTATGGGCAAGTCTACACTGCTTAAAATTATGGCTGGTTTGGAGAATGTGACGAATGGTGAGGCTTCGTTAACCCCAGGCTACACGGTAGGTATTTTACAGCAGGAGCCACCGCTGGATGAAACGAAAACGGTTGGCGAAAATATTAAGATGGCCTTTGGTGAGATTGCGCAAAAGGTGGCGCGTTTTAATCAAATAGGCGAAGAGATGGCTAATCCTGACGCTGATTTTGATGCGTTGATGGAAGAAATGGGTAAGCTGCAGACTGAAATTGATGCGGCGAATGGCTGGGATTTGGATTCGCAGTTAGAGCAGGCAATGGATGCTTTGCAATGCCCAGATCCTGATTCGCCTGTGTCTGTGTGCTCTGGTGGTGAGAGGCGTCGAGTGGCGCTGTGCAAACTTCTTCTTGAAGCTCCTGATTTGTTGCTTTTGGATGAGCCTACGAACCATTTGGATGCAGAGTCTATTCTGTGGCTTGAACAGTTCTTGCATAAGTACGAGGGTGCTGTTATTGCCGTTACCCACGATCGCTACTTTATGGACAATGTTGCTGAGTGGATTTGCGAAGTTGACCGCGGTCAGCTTTATCCGTACAAGGGTAATTATTCCACGTACTTGGAAACCAAAGCTAAGCGTATGGAAATCCAAGGTGCCAAGGATGCCAAGCTTGCTAAGCGTTTGAAGAATGAGCTTGATTGGGTGCGTAGCTCGCCTAAGGCTCGCCAAGCTAAGAATAAGGCTCGTTTGGAGCGTTACGACCAGATGGAACAAGAGGCACGTAACTCCAAGAAGCTTGATTTCTCTGAAATTCAGATTCCAGCCGGTCCACGCTTGGGTTCGCAGGTGTTGGAAGCGAAGCATATTCACAAGGCTTTCGGCGACCGTGTGCTTATCGACGACTTGTCGTTCACGTTGCCTCGTAACGGCATTGTTGGTGTGATTGGTCCGAACGGCGTTGGTAAGTCTACGCTTTTCAAGACCATTGTGGGCTTGGAGCCGCTTTCTGGTGGCGAGCTTACTGTTGGTGATACTGTGAAGATTTCTTACGTGGATCAGAACCGTGCAGGTTTGGATCCAAACAAGAACTTGTGGGAAGCTGTTTCCGGCGGACTCGATTATATTGAGGTTGCAGGAGTTGAAATTCCTACTCGAGCCTATGTTGCTAGCTTTGGGTTTAAGGGTTCGGATCAGCAGAAACTTACGGGAGTGCTTTCCGGCGGTGAGCGAAACCGTTTGAACTTGGCGTTAACGCTTAAGCAGGGTGGTAACTTGCTGCTTCTCGATGAGCCTACTAACGATTTGGACGTTGAGACTTTGGAAAGCTTGGAGAATGCTTTGATTGAGTTCCCAGGCTGCGCTGTGGTGGTGAGCCACGATCGTTGGTTCCTTGATCGCGTTGCCACGCATATTCTTGCGTGGGAAGGTGATGACGATAATCCTGCAAAATGGTACTGGTTCGAGGGTAACTTCCAAGCTTATGAAGAAAATAAGATTGCTCGCTTGGGTGAGGAAGCTGCTCGTCCGCATCGTTTGCATCGTAAGTTAACTCGTTGATTGAGTTTTTGCTTTTACTTATTGGCGGAAACATTTGCCGGTGATTTTTCGGCTTTTGTTTCCGCTTTTGCTGTTTTTGACCACAAACGTCGTGATTGTGCTAGGTGTGTGCTAGGCTCAGTAAGTTCGTGACTTTGTAGGATTACGCATAGTTAAAAATATACAGAAATTTACGAAAGGCTATCGTGCCGCATACTTATCATGCTGCGCCTGCTCAAAAGCGAGGCGCGAAAAATACTCAGAATACTCGTAGTAAAAGCGTCTATGCTAAAAACGTTCATACCAAAAACGTCAAAAATAAGAATGCTAAAAATAGTAAAAACTCTCAAGTTTATGACGCTTATGATCCACGCGTTCGTGAATCGCACAACGCTAACAAATCCACAAAAAAACGAAATCCTTTTGAGTATCAGGGGAGTCATAAGAATTACGGCTCTCATCACGAGTCCAATTCGCGCAGGGAGCGCAATCGCAAAGCAGAAAAAGCTCGTCAAAAGGCGCGCGAAAAAGCCTTGCGATATGAAGAAGTGGCTATCGCGGATGCTGAACAAGATTTTGCTAAGCATAATATTGCTAAGGATAATATTAATAAAAATAATGTTGCTAAGCATAATGTTGATAAATCTCATAATGCAAAGCAAAATTCTGCAATATCTTTACATTCTACTTCAAAAAAGCAAAAGCAAGATTCTCATAACGCAACAATAATTCCAGACTCTGCCATTGAATCTCGTGAAAATTACCGTGACGATGTAACTTTTGCGCAACTTGGCGTTCCAGAGCCTTTAGTAGAAGTGTTGCGCGCGGATGGAAAAACCACTGCATTCCCGATTCAGCAGGCAACGCTTCCAGATTCCTTGCGTGGTGCAAATATTTTGGGTCGTGGTCGCACGGGAAGTGGCAAGACGCTGGCGTTTTCCATTCCACTTGTTGCGCGTTTGGCGGAGAATTTTGTTGATTTAATTCATTCTGGTAAAAACCATAAGTCACGCGAGTTGAGCGATATTCCTGCTCCTAGAGCAATAATTCTTGCTCCAACGCGTGAGCTTGTGCACCAAATTGACGACGTAATAGCACCGCTTGCTGCAGCCTACGGTATGCGCACTGTGACAGTGTATGGAGGCGTGAGATACCAGCGCCAAATATCGCAACTTAAGCAGGGTGCGCAAATTGTGCTTGCTTGCCCTGGCCGTTTGGAAGATCTGCTGCGTCAGGGAGCACTTACGCTTGAAAAAGTGATGGTTAGCGTGCTTGATGAAGCAGACGAAATGGCGGATATGGGGTTCCTTCCTGCTGTTACTAGACTTCTTGAGCAAGTTGCGCCAGATGGTCAACGCATGCTGTTTTCTGCAACGCTTGATAAGCAAGTTTCTACATTAGTTGAGCGTTTCCTTCCAAACGCTGTTGTTCATGCTGTGGATGATGCTGATTCACAAGTTGATACTATGACGCATCATATTTTTGCTGTGTCGGCAGGGGATAAGTACGAAGTTTTGCGTAAACTCGCATCCGGACAAAAACGCGCTATATTCTTTACTCGCACGAAGTATCAAGCGAAAAATATGGCGAAAAAATTTGTTCAGCAAGGTATTCCTGCAGTCGATTTGCAAGGTAATTTGTCGCAGAATCAGCGCGATCGTCATCTAGCAGTGTTTGCAGAAGGCTTAGTGCGTGTACTGGTTGCTACGGACGTTGCTGCGCGAGGTATTGATATTAGTGATGTTGCGCTGGTGGTGCAAACTGAGCCGCCAGAAGACCCAAAGTCATTCTTGCATCGTTCGGGTCGTACTGCTCGAGCTGGTGAGGAAGGCGATGTTGTAACGCTTGTGCTGCCGAACCAGAAGCGTGCTGCGCATATGATGCTTCGTCGTGCTGGCATTCATGCGAAAGCTGAAGATGTGAATCCTGCTTCGCCTATTTTGGATGAGATTGTGGGAGAAGCTGCTGAGCTTCAAGAAGGCTGGAGCATGCCTGAGCCAGAGCAGCAGAAGCGCAAGGGGCGTGGTCGTGGGCATAGACGTGGTAGTGATCGCGGTCGTGGCCGCGGTTGCGGTCGCTTTGACCGAGCTTGAAACCAACTGCAATAGTAACAAAACTGCGTTCGCTGCTAAGCTTGCGCGTAAACGTGCGCGTAAACTTGCGCGCGTTTGTGGACATACGTGCGCTGCAAGTCCACATTTCCTCGGGAAAACATAAGTTACTCATGCAGAAACTGTACTGCATGAGTAACGGAAAAGCACTTGCTTTATTTGCTTTACTTGCTTTGACCTTTGCCAAATGCGCGCAATTGAACGCCGTTCCAGTCTGCGCTTACAGTAAGGGGAGTGGCTGCATTCATGCCAGCTGTTTTTGCGGCAGACTGAACTGTACTGGAGCTTGGGGAACCTTCGCGACCAGGTTTAGGCGTGAGTACCCACATAGGTGCATCATCGTCAAGCATATTTGTGGCATCCATAATGGTGTCGGCAAGCTCATCTTCATCATCGCCGTCGCGCCACCAAATAATCGCGCCATCAACAGCAGCATCATAATCTTCGTCCACCAAGTCTTCGCCGGTGAGCTGTTCGATACTTTCACAAATTGTTTCGTCGACATCGTCGTCCCAGAGCCATTGTTGCACAATGTCTCCTGGTTGGAATCCGAATTCCTGTGCATGCTGAAAAGCTATCTGTTCCACGAGACTCAATATATCAAAGCGTCAAGAAGTGCGCGCGCATAACGGCGTGTATTGTGCTACTAAAAGAGTATTGCTCTGCTGACATCGAGTTTTGTTTATTAGAGAACACTAGCATCATTGCTGCTGCACACACTGAGTACCTATTGCTTAGTGAACACTAGCATCCGAGCTGCTGCACACACTACACCAGACTCTCCTATCACACCACAAAACACTAGCGGTTTTATTAGTAGTGAGGAGTGGGTGTTGCTTGGTCGAGCAATATAAAAGCGGAACGATAGTAATAATCTTATTGATGAATACTATTTTTGCAGAAAAAGTAAGTAAAAAAACTAAACTTAACTACGCAACCGCTAAGTCTAAATAAGGTATAAGAGCGGAGCGCTGCGAGACAAGCAGCCCCACAACTCACAGCCACTCCAGAAAACATGCCAGCAAATTAAGCTCCCTCATCCTCGACACACCAGGACACGCCTCAAAAATAGCGAATAAATCATAAATCACTATATATAGTTACCTATATGAGTGTTTCCCCTAGATATTGTGCATGGTTTGGACTATAGTAAAGCAAGTTATGAAAAAATGAAGCCTCGTTTTTGTGGCGATTTACATGAGAAAATAAAAAATAATATTGAGAAAGGTTTGTACTGATGCGGGTTTTGGAGAAAACTGATGTTGATTACGCAGAAGTTCAAATGGATAGTGTAGCTGAAGCTCCAGTTTCCCGCGTGCAGGTGGAAAAGCGCGATGGTCGCGTTGTTGACTTCGATTCAATGAATATCATCATGGCTATTAAAGCTGCTTTTAAGGATTTAGGCAAGGAAGTCGGTCCGCAAGAAGAGCAGATGATTCGCGATATTTCAGATCATATTGAAGCTGAGATTCAGGATCGTTACAATGGTCCAGCAAAAATCGAAGATATTCAGACTTTGGTTGAGCATAGTCTTATTGAGAATCATCTTTATGAGGTTGCTCGCTGCTACACGAGCTACCGCCTGAATCGCGATATTGACCGTGCTAAAGCTACTGATATTAACGAAGCTGTGAATCGCCTTGTCAATCGCGATGAAACGCTTGTGCGCGAAAACGCAAATAAAGATTCCAATGTTTATGCTACTCAGCGCGATCTTCTTGCAGGCGCTGTTTCCAAGGCATCTGCGTTTTCCATGCTTCCTCACGCAGTTTCTAATGCACATATGAAGGGTGATATTCACTTCCACGATGCTGATTATTCGCCATTTACTTGCATGAGCAATTGCTCACTTCCTGATTTTGGCGACATGCTCGCTAAGGGTTTTGCTCTTGGTAACGCAATGATGGATAGTCCAAAGTCTATCGGCACTGCTGCAACTCAGGTTACGCAGATTATTAAGGATATTGCTGGAGCACAGTACGGTGGTCAGACGGTGAATCGTACTGACGAAATGCTTGAACGTTATGCTAAGTGCGATTACGACAAAAATCTTGCTATGGCAAAAGCCATGATTCCTGATTCCACGCCAATTCAAGTCGCGAAGGATATGATTGACGGCTTGAAGGCTCAGGAGCCTAAGAATCTTCACTGCTTGGATAGGGATCCCCTTCCAGCTGATACTCCTTTTGATGATAATTTGAGCGAGCTTGACCAGCTTCGTGAGATTTATGCAAAGATTATGACGCGTAAGGCTATTTACGACGCTATGCAAACGATGGAATATCAGATTAATTCCAACCGTGTTTCTAATGGTCAGACTCCGTTTGTAACTGTCGGCTTTGGCTTGGGTACTTCTTGGTTCGCTCGCGAAATTCAGCGCGCTATATTGCTGAATCGTATTCGTGGCCTCGGCAAAGATCGTCACACTGCTATCTTCCCTAAGCTTGTGTTTACCGTTAAGCACGGTGTCAACGCGGATCCTGGCGACCCGAACTACGATTTGAAGCAGCTTGCGCTCGAGTGCTCTACTAAGCGCATGTATCCTGATGTTGTGTTCTACGAGAATATTGTGAAGATTACCGGCTCCTTCAAAGCTCCTATGGGTTGCCGCTCCTTCCTTCAGGGTTGGATTGATCCAAAGACTGGCAAGGATGTTGAAGACGGTCGCATGAATCTTGGCGTTGTAACGGTGAATATGCCGCGTATTGCTCTTGAATCTCATGGCGATGTGACTCGCTTCTGGAAGCTTTTCGACGAGCGTATGGAAGTTGCTCACCAAGCTTTGCGATTCCGCATTATGCGTTGCAAGCAGGCAACTCCTGTGAACGCTCCAACACTGTTCCGTTACGGTGCTTTTGGCCGTTTGGAAGCTAACGAGAGTGTTGATCAGCTGTTCCGTAACGAGCGCGCTACGGTTTCGCTTGGTTACATTGGTTTGTACGAAACTACGGCTGTGTTCTTCGGCAAGGATTGGATGAAGGATCACAGCTGGAATGAGGATGGCAAGCAGTTTGCGCTTTCTTTGGTTCGCCGCATGAATAAGCTTTGCCAGCAGTGGTCGAAGGCTGAAGGATACCACTATTCGGTATACTCAACCCCAGCTGAATCCCTCACTGACCGCTTTAACCGCATGGATCGTCAGAAGTTCGGTCGCATTGAAGGCGTAACCGATCACGACTTCTACACTAATTCCTTCCATTACCCGGTTTGGTTGCAGCCAACTCCTATGGAGAAGCTTCGTTACGAGGTTGACTTCCCGTATTTTGCTTCCGGCGGCTTTATTAACTACTGCGAGTTCCCATGTTTGCAGGCGAATCCTAAGGCTTTGGAAGCTGTTTGGGATTATGCTTATAAGATTGGCATTGGCTACTTGGGTACGAATACTCCAATCGATCATTGCTTCGTTTGCGGATTCCAGGGCGATTTTGAGCCGACTAAAGAAGGCTTCCGTTGCCCTGAGTGCGGCAACAGCGACCCAGATAAGTGCAATGTTACGAAGCGTACTTGCGGCTACTTGGGCAATCCTGTTCAGCGTCCAATGGTTCACGGTCGTCACGAGGAAATTGCTCACCGCGTAAAGCACATGTCTGGCGAAACTGGTCATGTGACGCTGGATAATGGCGAATCTCGCGAATGGTATGAGGAAACTAAGTAAACTTAGCTAATGAATTATGTTGAAACTTAGTAACATAAGTTGACTAGATAATTTAGTTAGATAAATAGCGTTTTTTGTGTTTGTTGTTTGGTAATAATCTGGCCGCTAGGAAGTGTTGATTACGTTTCATAATTGCACTTTCTAGTGGCTGGATTTATTTTATGTTTGTACTTATTGGATTTTAATGGTTTCTTGAGTAATAAGGGGGTGGGGTATGGCGCGCATTACTTTGCATGATTTTGCGCCTGCAGATGTGAATCGTGGGCCGTGGATTCCTACCTCACTTTCTAATAATCCTCGCGCAGGGCAGTGGTCAAGCGAGCGTATGAGTAAAAGCATGATTGCTGATTACAAGCGCTTTTTGATGACCGACGGCGAGGGTATTCGCTGTTCGCTGTATGTTTCCGGCTGTCCGTTCCATTGCGTTGAGTGCTATAACGAGTCGATTTGGGATTTTCGCGCTGGCCACCCTTATACGCAAAAGCTTGAAGATCAGATTATGGAAGATTTAGCACAGCCTTATGTGCAAGGTCTAACGCTTCTTGGTGGCGAACCACTGCTTAACACAGGTATTTTGCTGCCTCTGTGTAAGCGTATTCGCAAAGAGTTTGGTCATACGAAAGATATTTGGAGTTGGACCGGCTACACGTGGGAAGAGCTTATGCGCCCGGGTGAGACGCCTGATAAGCTTGAGCTGCTGCAATACATTGATATTCTTGTTGACGGTCGCTATATGAAGAATTTGCACGATTCACTGCTGCAATTTCGCGGCTCTAGCAATCAGCGCATTATTGATGTGCCAAAGTCATTGGAAAATCCGCAAAATCCTCCTGTAATCTGGGACAAACTTCATGATCAGGAGCGTTTTATTCCGTCAATTTACGGAAAAGACCGTGCGCAAGGCGAAGGCGACGCTTCATAATCCTATTGAATTTGCCGCTAACACGATATATTTAACAATGTTTGCGGACGATTATAAGAATGCATACATATACACATGTTACGGTAAATATAATTAATCTCGTAACATCTGTATTGCAAACTGTCAAAAGAATTATGCTAACTATGCTCATAAATACTGTAACTAAACGATAGATAGTTTGGTATGTCTTTTCTTTGCATAAATATAAAAGATAGATTAGTAATATTAGTAGGACGAATGCTTGAATGGTGAGACTAACAGTATTAATACAAGTGTTATCGTCTTTTAAGTCCTTCAATTGTTTAAAGAAATAAATAGCTGACGAAATATAACAAAGCAGCGTTATTGGCAGTAGAACTACGTGTTTGCTGTTCATATTGTTCCTCACATAATTGTTGATATTAATTGGAAATTCTCACTGCAAGTCGACACGAATGCCTTTCTGCTGTGCTACAGCGCCAACTATCTTTGTGTTGTATCTTTGTGTTACTCATAAGTTTCTTCTTGGGTGTTGGCTTGAACTTGCAATGATAGTAAAAAAGATATGGATAATGCTACTGAGCAAGTAAGTATTCTATTAATAGCTTTTTTATATTCATGACAGTACCTCTTTATACATGCGAATATACATTCTTTCACTATATAATTTTTATAAGATGAAATCAATCGTTGTTTATAATTTGAATGTGTAGAAGCACTTTTTCGTATGTGATTTGTCTGTATACTACTATGTCAAAGATTCATCTATTTATGCATTTGGTAATGAAGTAACTCAATACGGAAATGCGCTATGCGCAATAATTCAAATATGTATTTGAAGAAGTGATATTATTAAACCTACACATGACGTTATGTAGGGGAAGGGATGCAATGGCAGAGAAGCCGAAGAACAATTCACGAAAAATTAGCAATAATCCTCCTCGCGCATTGCGTACGATTCTGTCATCTTTAAAAAAGTACCGTTTTCTTGGAATGTTAACGTCTGTATCCATTCTTATTGAAGCTGCCATGCAAATCGCTATTCCAACAGTAATGTCTCATCTTATTGATCTTGGCATTATGGCTGGCTCACCACAGGCGGTGCAATATTACGGTTTACAACTGCTTACTTTTGCTGCAATTGCAATGATTTTCGGCATTGTTTCGGGAATTTGTTGCGCGCATTCTAGTGCCGGTTTTGGTAGAAATTTACGGCACAATATGTTTGCGCGCTTACAAAGTTTAAGTTTTCCTGATTTAGATAAATTTTCTACAGGCACGATTGTGACTCGCATGACGAACGATGTGTCTAATGTGCAATTTGCTTATCAGCTGATTATTCGCTCTGGTATTCGCAGCGTTATGATTATTGTTACGGCTTGGTGGTTTACATTTCTCATTAGCCATGCGATTTCTTGGGTTTTTCTAAGCTTTGTGCCAATTGTTGGCGTCATTGGTGCAGTGGGTGCTGCGATTGTTGCCCCTAAATTTATGCGAATTTACCGCATAGTTGACGAGTTAAATAATCATGTCGGTGAGAATTTGCATAATATTCGCGTTGTGAAGTCTTATGTGCGTGAGGATTATGAAAATAGTCGTTTCATGCGTATCTCTCATAAGCTTTATAAGCATTTTCTTCATGCGGAATATGTGCTGAATTACAGTATTCCGTTGTTTAACTTATGCTTTTATGTAGGAATGTTGCTGCTTGCATGGATGGCTTCGCATGAAATTGTGGCATCCGGTAATAATCCTGCGTTTGGGCTAACAACAGGAAATCTTGCTGCGCTTGTGGTGTATGCACTGCAAATTTTATTTGCTTTGGTGAATTTGGTTGCAGTTTTTGTTATGACTGTAACTGCGCGCGCTTCGATGCATCGTATTGCGAAAGTTTTGCAATCTCACAACAGTGAGCATGTTTCTGAGCATCCGCTTACTCAGCTTTCTGATGCGTCGGTGCGTTTTGAGCATGTTTCGCTGCGATATCCTCAATCAGATAACACAGATGAATCCACTCCAGCAGAACAAGAAATTTTACAGGATGTAAATTTGACGATTCCTTCTGGTTCGACTGTTGGTATTGTGGGAGCAACAGGTTCTGGAAAATCAAGTCTTGTGCAGCTTATTGCAAGGCTTTATGACGTAACTTCTGGTACGCTTTTTATCGGCGGTCATGATATTCGCGAGTATGATTCTGCAAGTTTGCGTGAAGAAGTTGGTGTTGTTTTGCAAAAAAATATTCTATTTAGTGGCACTATTGCAGAAAATCTTCGTTGGGGTAGAGCTGATGCAAGTGATGCTGATTTGCGTGAGGCTTGCAAAATTGCTCGAGCAGACGAGTTCATTAACGATTTGCCGGATGCGTATAACACTTATATCGAGCAGGGTGGTAAGAATATTTCAGGCGGTCAACGACAACGTTTGTGCATTGCTCGCGCGCTTTTGAGGAAGCCGAAAATTTTAATCCTTGATGACTCTATGAGCGCTGTTGATATGAAAACGGATCGTACAATCCGTGAAGGCTTAAAGAAGTTTATGCCTGATTCTACGCAAATTATTGTGGCGCAGCGTGTATCTTCAATCGAGCATGCGAATATTATTGTTGTGTTGCAAAATGGGCACGTACTCGCTCAAGGTACGCATAATGAATTAATCGCATCTTGCGAAGTATATCGAGATATGGCGCTTTCGCAGGCAAAAAGTCAGGTATCGAGTGAAGAAGAAAGGGCTGCATAATGACTACCGACAATAAGGCTCAATCTTCTCAAAATACCCTTGCAGACCCTTCTGCAAATACTTCTGCAAATACTTCTACAAATCCTTCTGAAAAATCCTTAAGCAGTAGTAAAACCTCGAAAAAAAGCAGGGCAATTAACTGGCCGGTGCTGAAACGTCTCGCTTCTTATTTGCTGGTTTATCGCGCTAAAATTTTCGTAATTCTATGCGCAATTATCGTAGCTTCTATCGTACAAGCAGCTTGCTCAATGTTCTTGCAATCACTGGTTGACGTGTATATTCTTCCGCTTGTTGGCAAGCATAATCCAGATTGGATGCCGCTTGTGCGCATGATTATTCTTATGGCAAGTGTGTATGCGGTAGGCGTGTTTAGCTGCTGGCTGTGGGGTAGATTGGTTGCAAATGTTGCTGAAAGCGTTATGCGTGATTTGCGTAATGCCATGTTTCAGCATCAGCAAAAGCTTTCGCTCCGCTACCTTGATTCTCAAAGCTACGGCGACGTGATGAGTCGTTATACGAATGACACAGAAGTACTCCGTGAAGCAATTTCATGGGCTTTTCCTGACTCTTTTTCTGCGTTTATATCTATTGTTGCTGCGTTTGTTTCAATTATGTGGCTTTCGCTTTCGGTAGCAGCTTTTGTGGCTGTGTTTACGGCTTTGCTTCTTTATGTGGTACGTTTTATGTTGAAACGTTCTGGCAGGCTTTTCGAGCAATTTCAAGATGCTTTAGGTGAGTTGAATAAATTTGTTGAAGAATCAGCAACTGGCAGTAAAGTTATTAAAATTTTCAACCACGAAGCTGCAACCATTGAACAATTAGATATTTGTGTCGAAAAAGTGCAAAAAATTTCTGCTAGTGCCAATTCTTACGCAAATAATGTAATGCCGGTAATTAGTAACGCAAGTTACTTACTGTATGTGCTTATTGCGCTACTTGGAGCGTGGGCAGTTTCAGTTGGATTGCCAGCATTTGGTCTTGTTGGTTCTGGTGCTTTTACACTTGGCACGCTTATATCTTTGCTTACTCTTTCGCGAGCGTTTATTAATCCTATTGGCGAAATTACGATGCAAATAAATTCGCTTATGATGGCTCTGGCTGGAGCGTCTAGAATTTTTGAGCTTCTTGATGAGCAGCCAGAGGTAGATGCTGGTACAGTTCGATTAGTGAAAGTTCGTGTTGCTGAATCAGTGCAGCAGCTTTCTCATAAAGCAATATTTAATGTTCTTGAAGAAGTTGATGAAAAAGAAGAAGGTGTAAACGTTTATTGGGCTTGGAAGCGTGATGCTCAAGATAATGGCACAAAAGCTACTCAGCGTGCGCAGAAATTAAGTAAGATGGCGCAAGAAGTGGTATGCCATGCTAAACGCGATGCGCGTACTTCTCAGGATGGTCGCTACACTTTGCTTCGAGGAGACGTGCGCTTTACGGATGTTGTGTTTGGATACGATGCTGAAAAGCCGGTGTTGCATGATATTACTTGGTTTGCAAAGCCAGGGCAGAAGGTTGCGCTTGTGGGTGCTACTGGAGCTGGAAAGACTACTATTGCAAACCTGCTTACACGTTTTTATGATATTGACGACGGTCAAATTTTGTACGACGGAATTGATGTGCGTGATATTTGCAAAACGGATTTGCGTTACGCTATTGGAACGGTTTTACAAGATGTGAACCTATTTACGGGCACAATAATGGATAATATTCGTTACGGAAACCTAGATGCTAGTGACGAAGAGTGTGTGAAAGCTGCGAAATTAGCTCACGCTGATACTTTTATCACTAAACTTGCAGATGGGTATAATACAAAGATTGATGCTGATGGTGAGGATCTTTCGCAAGGTCAAAAGCAGCTTATTGCGATTGCTCGTGCTGCTGTAGAAAATCCACCTGTGCTGATTCTCGATGAAGCTACTTCTTCGATTGATACGCATACTGAAGCTTTAGTGCAACATGGTATGGATTCACTGATGGAAGGTCGTACAGTATTCGTGATTGCTCATAGGCTGTCTACTGTTCGTAATGCTGATGTGATTATGGTGTTAGATCACGGCAAAATTATTGAGCGAGGTTCACACGAGGAGTTATTAGCTAAGCGCGGCGAGTATTATCAGCTTTGCACTGGCGCAATCGAGTTGGAGTGATTTTCGCTGATATTCTGCGGCGACACGCCGAACAGGCTGTTGGGCTTGCATTTTGCCGTGGATTCTGTAAGATAGTGACTCGGCTGTTCAAGAGAACGAAGCCACGGCCCCGTAGCTCAGTTGGTTAGAGCGCCGCCCTGTCACGGCGGAGGTCACCGGTTCAAGTCCGGCCGGGGTCGCGATTAGTAAAGGCCCGGTTCGCCGGGTTTTTTATTCATCATGGCTCTGTAGCTCAGTTGGTAGAGCGAGCGACTGAAAATCGCTAGGTCAGCGGATCGATCCCGCTCGGAGCCACGCTTTGTAGTCGCGGTGCTTTTGCACCGCGTTTTTTTTATTCAATCTTGGTGAATAGGGTTTATAGGCCCAAAAGTGTGTAAAGCTAAGCTGTGAATATTCTGTGGCATAAGCCATAGTCTCAACACTGTTAAAACTCAGTCAAGTATCTTAAGAAAGTAACGGTCATATGTTACTCGCGCAGTACGTAATCTGCGTTAAT
>NZ_KQ956869.1:0-1780 GCF_001546485.1 Gardnerella vaginalis
CAAGCTCGGCGCTCCGAATTGCTTTCGCGCGCGCTACGCTTTGAGCGCGAAAGCAGGTCGTCGCGCACGCCAAGCACTCCTATCTACGCACACCACCGCAGCTTAATTGCGATACTTTAGTTGCACTTAGTAAACCACGTACTTTGCGTAACAAACTCATAGACAATACGCAAGAACATCGAAAGAAAAAATAAAGCTAATCCTACAAACACACACGCAATTAAGTTGTACTTAATCTCGACACGCCGTGAGTTGCACTTCGTTGTTTAGAGTGTTATTATCATATGGTTTGGTTCGAAGCCCCCTTCGTCTAACGGTTAGGACACCAGACTTTCAATCTGACAACAAGAGTTCGACTCTCTTAGGGGGTACAAGTTGTTACGCCGTTGATTTTTCAGCGGCGTTTTTTTTTATTTGTGGATCGGTGGCAAGCTGGGGTAAGCGGCAAAAAGTGTAAAGCTAAGCTGCTGAATATTCTGTGGCATAAACCATAGCCTCAGCACTGTTAAAACGCAGTCAAGTATCTGAGAAAGTAACGGTCATATGTTACTTACGCAGTAGCTGATCTGCGTTAGTAACGAATAATTGCGATTTAGCGTTATTCGCGCAGTACGTAATCTGCATTAGTAACAAAGTTTGACGATTTATTGTTAAATATTCAGCTAATACCTACTTTGCGCCTTGCTTAGCATACGAAATAGCCCACATTCGATATATCGCAAGCCTTACTGTCATAAAGGTTATGAGCCTATTTTTACACAGTTTTGTCCGTGTGACGAATGTGCAGAAAATAGATTCGATTACCGCAAAACGCTTGTATCGCAAGGCCTAAGACATGATTTCTTACACACTTTTCAACCTACAGCCGCCGGGTTGCATGTTGTATTTTGACCTATAACTTTTGTGTTTTTTATAGATTGTTATAAGTTTTGTAAATATTATAAATATCACAAAATGTATGTTGCAATTAACATGAGTGATAGACTTACTCGTTGGTGCTTCTGCCCGGGCTGCGCAGGTCAGGGAGTGCTATCTCAGTAATGTACAATGCGTGGCAGTAAGATAAGGATTTCTTATGAGTGATATTTTTAACACTAATATTGATAACGATTCATTACCATCATCTACCCCTATAACAGATAAGGCGGATGCACTATCTAATACTGAGCCTTCTGTTGTTACTAATATGCGCTGGCGTATTGCTGATATTGCTTTAGGATCTGCTCTTGCTGCTGTTTTTGGTGTTATTCTATGCGGATATGGTTTGGTATTTATTCCATTAATTCGTACTTTGAATGCCGCTGTTCTTCCTGGTTTTGCTAGCATTACTCACGGTGTGTGGTATTTATCGGGTACTCTTGCAGTACTTTTGATTCGTAAGCCTGGCTCTGCTGTATATGTGAATGTTGTTGGAGCACTTGTGCAAGTGTTGCTTGGTTCACCATTTTCGTTTAATAGCACAATTGTTGCGGCATTGATGCAGGGTGTGTTTGCAGAGATTCCGTTCTTAATTTTCCGCTTGCGTAAGTTTAATCTTACTTTGAGCATTATTTCTGGTTTGCTTGTAGCGCTTGAATATGGTGTGTTCTTGACGTTTACTAAGTATCAGGCTAAGACTCCTGCATATATTACGATTCATATGATTACGGAGCTTATAAGTGGTTTCTTGCTTTCTGGCGTACTTGTGTGGTTTGTGTACTTAGCGCTGCGAGCAACTGGTGCTCTTGATAACTTCGCATCTGGACGCTCTGACCGAGCTTGAAATCATTGGGATTTCAAG
>NZ_KQ956869.1:1880-21735 GCF_001546485.1 Gardnerella vaginalis
CGGTGTGCTTTCAACGCAAGCGAGGTCTGCCTCCGTCGTTATTGACGGAGGCAGATTTTGGTTGGTGTGGTTTTGTGGTGGGTTTTGTTTTTGTTTGTTTGGGTTTTGACCGAGCTTGAAATCATTGGGATTTCAAGCTCAGTAATTCTAAGCAAGCTTAAAAATTCGACTCACTGAGTTGGCGACGTTTATGGGTATGTGCTAATCTAGTCGTTGCTAACTTTGTTAGCGTGGGGCTTTAGCTCAGTCGGTTAGAGCAGCGGACTCATAATCCGTCGGTCCAGGGTTCAAGCCCCTGAGGCCCCACGAACTAAATAACGCCACTTCATAGTTTATGGAGTGGCGTTATTGATTTTATGAGTTAAATTTTATTTTTTATTTTATTTTTATTTTCCGGCTTTTGCTAAATAATCCGGTATTTGCTTTGGATACTTAGGCCATGCTCCTTCTTGAGTGCATACGAATGCAGCGGTATTAACGGCTGCTCGATGCGCCTCTTGCAAGCTTTCGCCTTTAAGAATATGTGCTGCGAATGTTCCTGAGAACGAGTCCCCAGCACCAACTGTGTCAAGAACTTCAACGTGTGGCGTTGGTATAGTAGAGCTTTCTCCGGTGCTAGTAGTAATCGTACTAAAAGTAGAGCCGCCTGTAAGAATCACATAATCTAGTCCGTAACGAGCTTGGAACCACTTGCAAGCTTCCTCGTCTGAAGTGTCGCGAATATTGAACATATCGCGCAATAAGAATAGTTCCGAATCGTTAAGCTTAAATACTGTGGCTTCTTGAAGTAATGTGTCAATAAGATCCTTAGAGTAATGGTCGCTTCGAATGTTTATGTCGAAGAACTTCATTGCTCCAGGCTTAGTATGCTTTAACAATTGTAAAATTGTGTCGTGAGTTTCTTGAGAACGTAAGCTTAGAGTGCCAAAGCATACCGCATCTGCTCGTTCTACTAAATCAATGAGTTCTCGAGTGTAAAGAATATGATCCCATGCTATATTTCGCAGAATAGTGTACTCTGGTATTCCCTTTTTTAGCGTTACTTCCACAGTGCTTGTTGGCCACGCGTTGCGTTGAATAATTGAAGTGATTCCAGCTTTGTTCACTTTGTCAATCAGCTCATCGCCGAGTTGGTCTTGACCAACAGCACTAATCATGCAACTTTGTGCTCCGTGGCACTGTGCATGATATGCAAAATTTGCTGGCGCTCCGCCAACACGTTTTCCGTGTGGAAGTAAATCCCATAAAAGTTCGCCGAGTGAAAGAACAATTGGCTTAGACATAACATTCCTTTCGCGCGCGCCAGTGCAGCAAGTAGTGCGTGCCTAACGTAATACACGAGCTACTAACTTGATAAAAGCATTTCGTGCAAATTTTGCTTATAAAATTGCTATATAAACAATTATGGTGCGCCCTTGCGATAAGTAACATGCATAATGCGTGTTACGTTTTACGAGAACGCACCATAAGCACTACTTAAACATGCAAACTATCAGATTCCACTAATAGGACACTGATTGCATGAGTAGCATATTTTCTATTGTGTAATTATTTTAATGGTTAAAAATGTCGTTTTTGCCAGCTTGCTCAGCCATCCATGCTTCTACGTCATCGATTTGCTTTGGAATGTCAATAGAAAGCCATTCTGGACCGTTTTCAGTCATCAGAACATCGTCTTCAATACGAATTCCAATTCCGCGCATTTCTTCTGGCAACATTAAATCGTTAGCTGCAAAATACAATCCTGGCTCAATTGTAAAGATCATGCCTGGAGTAATTTTTGCACCTTGATAAGACTCGTAGCGTGCTTGAGCGCAGTCGTGTACGTCTAAGCCAAGATGGTGAGCTACGCCGCAAGCATGCCAGCGGCGATGCTGCTGACCTTCTGGTGAAAGTGATTCCTCAACGCTTACTTTCAAAATTCCCCATTCATGCAAGTGTTCAGCTAATACGCGCATGCAAGCGTGGTGAATATCGGAGTAGGTGGCGCCTGGTTTAGCGGCCTCAAAACCAGCTTGTTGAGCATCAAGTACACATTGGTACAGTTTCTTTTGCAAATCAGTAAATTTGCCATTCGTTGGGAAAGTACGTGTAATATCGGCAGTGTAGAGACTGTTTACTTCAACGCCAGCATCAATAAGCAACAAATCGCCGCTAGAAACCACACCAGTGTTGCGCATCCAGTGCAAAATTGGAGCATGCTTGCCGGAAGCAACAATGGTGTCGTAACCGACTTCGTTTCCTTCTTCGCGAGCAACAGAATTAAAAGCACCCTCAATCATGCGTTCGGAATGTTCTTTTCCAAGCGCTTGAGGTAATCTCGTAAGCATGCGGTCAAAACCGAGCTTTGTTGCGGCAATGGCTTTGCGCATTTCTCGAATTTCATAATCATCTTTAAGCATGCGTGCTTCTGCAGCGAATTCGTGCAATTTGTCATCAGCAGAAGTGTTTGCATCTTCGTCTGTAAATCCGCTTGCTTCGCGCATTGCTTCAACTTTTGCAGTGAGCTCAGGGTCTGTTTCTCGAATAATGCGGACGCGTATGCCTTCTTCATTCGCATCGTCGCTTACATTCTTTGCAAGAGCATCATCAAGTTCTGCAATATCGCGCGTTTCAATGCCTGTCATGGCTTTAAGCTCTTTTAAGCCTGCACGAGGACCAACCCAGTATTCGCCGTAGTGAGGATCCTTATAGAAAGCTGCAGTGCTGTTATCTGCACGTGGAGCCACAAAAAGTTCAGGAACATGCGTTTTTCCAGCCTTAGCTTCTTCGCTTCCTTCACTGACTGGCTCCATAACTAGCACGGCACCAGCTTCATAATCTTGACCTAATCCAGTGTAGTAAGCGAAAGTAGTGTCTGGACGGAAAGCGTAATCGCAGTCGTTATTACGTACTTTTGGTTGCCCTGCAGGAATAACTAAGCGTTCACCTGGGAAACGTTTGCTAAGAGCTTCTAAGCGAGCTGGAATGTATTTGCTGGACTCAAGTGGTTTAACTTCCGGTTCCTGATTATCCCAGCTGCTTGTCATAAAATCTTTAAAAGAATTACTATTTGGACGAAGAGAACGATTATTTACTCGATCTTCTGCTTTTTGTGTTCCATCAGCTTTTAATTCTTCGCCATGCTCTGTTGGCGTATATTCTGCCATTATGAGACTCCTTAACTCTTCTTTTCGCATGCAAAAAGTCAATACATGAGACAATATAAACTAACATAGTCTTATTTGCCATTTTATGCGAGTTTTTCATTGTGAAAGCGCAAGATTTTATATGTAATTTACAAAGCAAGTTGTTTTTGCTTGAATGATGTGAATATTGTCACAGTATATTCATGTGTGCGTGTGTTGTTAGTATCAACTAATCTAGATAGTTGGAAAATGAGTAAGCGAGCGTTATAAAAGGGGAGTGTAGTTATGTCTATGGAACATCCAAATCGTAACAATGAGCGAATTATTGATATTGAGCGTAATATTATGAGCCGCGCTCCTGAGCATAATAAAACTAATCTCGATCTAGACAGGATGCGCTTAATTCTCGATATTCTTGGGCATCCTGAAAAGTCTATGCACGTTATTCATATTACTGGCACGAATGGCAAGGGTTCTACTGCTCGCATGGCTGAGTCGTTGTGCCGAGCATACGGTTTGCGCACGGGGCTTTATACCTCTCCGCATTTAGAGCGCATAAATGAGCGTATTATGATTGACGGCCAAGAAATCAGCGATGACGATTTTATTGACGTTTGGGATCAAATGAAAGATATTATTGACATGGTTGATGCTCGCATGGAAGCTGACGGTAAGCCAAAAATGAGCTTTTTTGAAGTGCTTACGGCCATGGCGATTTGGGCTTTTGCGGATGCTCCTGTTGACGTTGCTGTTATGGAAGTTGGCATGGGTGGCGAATGGGATGCTACGAATGTTATGAATGCTGATGCTGCAATTATTGGGCCTGTGGATATGGACCACATGCAGTGGCTTGGAAACACTGTTGAGGAGATTGCTCGCACAAAAGCTGGCATTATTAAGCCAAATTGCACTGTAATTTTAGGTCCTCAACCACATGAAGATGAAGTTTTGCCGATTATTAAGGAAGTTGCTGAGCGTAATCATGCTACATTATTGCGCGATTCTTCTTATGGTGACGGCGAGCTTGAAGTTGTGTCTCGTACTCCTGCAGTTGGTGGCCAGGTTGTTACTTTGCGCACGCCTCTTGGTACTTATGAGGATGTGCCAATTGATAAGTTTGGTAAACATCAAGCGCATAATGCTTTGGCGGCGCTTGCTGCTGCAGAGGTTGTGCTTCCTATAAATGGTGCTTTGGACGGTGATTTAGTTGCGGAAGCTTTAAGTCAGGTTAAGGTTCCGGGTCGTATTGAGCAGGTTCGTACTTCGCCGACGATTATTGTTGACGGTGGTCATAATGTGAATGCTGCTGAGTCTCTTCGTGAAACTATTGAAGAAAACTATCATTTTGAGCAGCTTATTGGCGTTGTTGCAATGATGGCAGATAAGCAGGTTGAAGAATACTTGGGTGTGCTCGAGCCTATTTTGACGAAGATTATTGTGACTCGTAATTCTTGGCGCGACCGTGTGATGGATCCAGAAGATCTTGAGAAGATTGCTGTAGGCGTATTTGGTAGGGATCGCGTGATTCGTGTCGATGAGCTTCCAGATGCTATTCAGACGGCTGTAAATCTGGTTGATGAAGACGATGAACTTGGCGTGGGTTATGGTCATGGTGTGCTTATTTGTGGTAGCTTTGTTACGGCAGGAGACGCTCGCACCATGCTTGTTGAACATGTGAATCCGGACTTACAAAAACCAAAAGATCAGCGCGACGCAATTTATCCGAATATTGACGAATCTGTAAATGAAAACAAGTCTGTAAATCACACAGTGCAATAAATAGTTCATCTATTCAAAGCATTGCCCCAATTTGAAATTCTCCACAAGAATTGCCCCCAAGATTATGAATGTAAATAATCAAAGGGGCAATTTGCTACTGAGTCACGTTACTTGTTTATTAACTCACTTACGCAAAGATTGAGCTTTCTCTACAGTATTCTTTACTAGTACTGCTTGCGCATCGACTAGCGGAATTTGTGGAAGTGGGAAAGCTTCGTTCAGTACGCTCAACTCTGTGCATCCCAAAATAAGTGCGTCACAATGGAAGCTTCCTACAGGGTCGAGCATTTCGCTTAATACCGATTCGTAACGGTGCAAGTCAAGGTCTCCTGTGCCTTTTACGTCGTCATAAATAAGTGAAGTAATACGATTTTGTAAATTATCGTCCGGTGCTACAAACGTGTATCCTGCTTCTTCAATAGCGCGTTGGTACACGCCTGCTTTACGTGATCCTGCAGTACCTAGGAATCCAATACGATTGCATTGAGACTTTGGGTAACGTTGAGCAACTTCAGCTACAGCACCACGTGGCATATGCATAATCGGCACAGTAGTAAGCGCTTGGAATTGGTCATAAAAGTAGTGTGCAGTATTGCACGTAAGTACAATAAAAGCAGCCCCCATTGCTGTTGCTTTAGCTATGTCATCCGCAAGAACAGGGAATGGGTTCTCTGCTGATTTGCCAATAATATATGCTGTTCTATCTGGCACAGAAGCGTCATTAAATACTACATAGTCTAAAAATTCTTGATCATTATGCGCATGTGTTTCTTTGTTCAGTAAACGAATATAGCTTTCTGTTGCAAGAGTTCCCATGCCGCCAAGTACAGCAAAAAACGGACGTTTCATTGTCTCATATTCCCTTCAAAGTTACGCAATAATTTTCACGCTTTATTGCGGAAAAATTCTGCGTAACGTTTTGTGTAAATTGAAAACATGTGGCGAATCATCAACCAACGTAGCAGATTCATATCCTTCTTATATTCTAGCGTAGTGCCCCAATCGCCTTGACGAATCATATGGAGACCGCGCGTTTTTTCATCGCCCTCTGCTACATAATCGCAAAAGATGGATCGCGGAATTTCCATCCACAACTTTTCTCCACGACCAAATACAGTATTTCCGTCAAAAGGCTTGTGATCAATTAAATCCTCAACAAAATATTGCGCAATATTAAATCCGTTTAAAGTGACGAAATAACTGGAACGTCCTTGTCGTAAGTTGATTTCAAAAAGCTTATACTTGCCGTCGCGCTCATCGTATTTCATATCGAAATTAGCTACACCAACGTAATGTATATCTTCCAAAAATGCTTTAATATTTTGGAAAACTTCCTCGTTATAATCTGGAATAATGGCTGCATAATTACCGATTGCTTCTGGAGTTGGATCCTCAAGCAGAGGGTGACCGAGGAACATCATGCGTACATGATGGTCACTGTCAACGTAAGCATTGAGCACACGCATGCGGCTATCGTCCCCAGGAATGAAGTCCTGCAAAATCATTTCGCCAGTGTATCCGGCTTGATATGAGCGCTGAATAAGTGTATCAAGATCTTCTGGATTATCAATAATAAACGCCTTTTTGCGTCCCTCAAAATCAACGTCAAGCCATTGCGTACTATTCGCTGGTTTCATAGCAATAGGGAAGTCGAATGGCAAATCTTTATATGCATGAGCTGCTACTTCTTCAGCGTTTACAACTTTAGTTTTTGGATGAGGAAGATTGTATTGTTCACAAGTTTTATAGAATGAGCTTTTAAGGCTAAGCTGGCGATTGAGTGAATTTGGCAATGTGTGGAAAGCAAAATATTGATGCAATTCGTCTCCGCATTGGCTTAAAAGATTCGCGTACACATCGCCGCAAGGAATAAGCAGCAGCTTGATATGAGGATGTTCATTCTGCCATGAGTGAGCAAAATCAAGCATTGTGCTGCGGAATGTAGGAAGTTCGCCGAAGCCAGGAACAATTCTTACATCGACAATTTTACTGAATTTTGTAGGCGAAAGCTGGAAGTGTGCAAAAGCAATGGAAGTAATACCGTATGCTTCATGGAATGCTCGAGCCATACCGTAAGCATTAATATCACTGCCGAGTAGTACAGGTTGAAATCGTTGATTCTTCATTTGTGTCTTCTTTATTTGTTTTTTAGTTTGTTACTTAGTTTGTTTTTAGTTTGTTACTTAGTTATGTAGTAATTGTATTTATGTTATTCGTATATTTTTCAGACTTTTGCATAAGTATATTACAAGCCGAAAAGACGTTTTATTACAAACGAATCACCCTCATACGGCACATGCTGTCGTTTGCTTTTAATCCAACGTTCGTCGCCTTTTCCAATAGCAAGAAGAATGTTTAATCTTCCATTTTTTTGTTCGCTGTTTGCCGCATCGTTGTAAGCGTATTCTATTGCTTCGGCTCTGTCGATAATAATGTGTGACAAAACATTTGGATTAGTGACGTAACTTTGCATACTGTCACAAATATGCCTTACGTCTTCAGTATCAGTGTCTTCAGTAGTGAAAATAAACTGTTCTATACGGTTTTGTGCGGCTTCAACAATCTCTTTGCGACGATCCACAGCTTTGTCTCCTGTTGAGCCTGTTATAAGCGTTATTCGTGGATTATATTGGCCATAGCGTTCTTCTACAAAATCAAGAACTGATTTCGTAGAAATATAATTGTGCGCATAGTCAACAACCGCAATCATATTTGAGTGAGTATCTTCAAAAACTTCCATGCGTCCAGAAATTTTTACGTTCTCAATAGCATGTAAAGCTTGTAGATCGGTGTCTTGATTAATGCCCAATTCTCCTGCAATAGCAATAGCAGCTAACGCATTTTCGTAATTAAAATCTCCTGCAATAGACAATGCGAATTCGTCAATAGGGCAGTAGTGCACGTCTTCTTCGTAGTCCCTATCTTCGTAGTCGTCATCTTCGCTTGAGTCTCGCATAGCGATGCAATGTGATTCACTATGTTCTACTGGCATTGCAATGTAGTCAGGAGTAAGTAATTCTGTGTAATCGTCATCGTTAACAGATGTGCAATAATGTATGCGATCATCGTCAAGATCATCGAAATTGTCATTTTTGCAAGCGTTGCTGTCTATTTCATCTTTTTTAATGCGAGCAAACGTTGTTACAAGCACATCATTGCGCTCGGCATCTTGTAAAAGAAGATCTGCATGATCGGCATCAGAATTGAGTACTAAGTGCTTAGTATTTGCAATAATTTGTCGTTTGCAATACAAGTAATCTTCAAAAGTTGGGTGCTCAATAGGGCTAATGTGGTCTGGGCTGATATTCAGGAATGCAGCAACATCAAATTTAAGACCATAAACACGATTTACTTTGTATGCTTGCGAAGAAACCTCCATAACAAGGTATTTCATGCCATTATCTACCGCTTCACGCATCATTTGGAAAGCGTCGAAACTTTCTGGAGTAGTTAAATGAGATTCAACATAATTTTTTCCGTCTACGCAATTATCTACCGAAGAAAATAGTGCAGCTCTTCCATGAGAATGCGCACTAAGAATAGCGTGAGTAAAGTAAGCTGTAGTCGTTTTGCCTTTAGTTCCTGTAATGCCAACAACTGTAAGATCTTTTTGTGGATTTCCAAAGAATGCTGCTGCGAGTACACTCATTGCTTTACGAGCATCAGTAACAATCAATCCAACCGCATTAGTGTAATCAGCGTAACTTTGTTCAGCAACATATGCTGTGAGGCCTTTACTGTCAGCATGTAATAGATACTCTGGTTTAAAATTACCTTTGACAAACAGTAAAGTTCCGGGTTGAATATCGCGTGTATCGTATGTAGCGTGAGCAAAGGGCTCACTTGCATTAATACTGGCAAAACAAGATGTGTCTAAAGACCAAATTTCATTTCGTGCATGCGTAGGATCTGCACTATTTTCGTTGTTTGTAGCAATATTATTTGAATTATAGTGTTGAATCATTTCGCGCAATAAACCGTAATGTTGCAAAAGTTCACTTGCGCTTGTTAAAGACAACGTATTATGCATGCTCATACTTTACTTCTTTTCACCAAACATGAGGATTTCATCGTAGAAAATAACTACTACGAAATGAGATTTTGTTATATTACAAGAGACTTATAACCATGTTCCAGTAATCGGCTCACGTCCATGGGATTGCAACCACCGGTTGAAACTATCTCGCCACTGAAGATAAGCGGATCGTTGCCACTCCATGATAGTAGCTAATGTCATACTACTCACGCATTCGTAAAGTTGACTCATTGGCTCAATTAAATCAAGAGCTGCAACTGTGTCTGCAGTAGCATCATGAAAATCGCCGATTGGTTCAACTCCGTAAAATTGCGAAGTAACAGTAAGTGTACGTTTACCAGTTCGCTTAGAAATAGCGCGATC
Source organism: Gardnerella vaginalis (assembly GCF_001546485.1). Taxonomy (GTDB): domain Bacteria; phylum Actinomycetota; class Actinomycetes; order Actinomycetales; family Bifidobacteriaceae; genus Bifidobacterium; species Bifidobacterium vaginale_D. Next base: position 11,187 of record NZ_KQ956869.1, read on the forward strand.
AATAACGAGTGGATCGACAGTAAGTACATCATGGTTATTCAGTGTGGATATTGAGCAAGCCGGGCGTTGATCTAATGAAGTAAGTTCCCAGCGTTGCAAATCATGACGCAACATTGCTACGTCAAAAGGTGCATTGTAAGCCAGTAATGGAATATTTTTCGCTTGGGCAGTACTTACTGCAAGTGCTAGCAATTCAAGTTCTTCTGCAGGCTCTCCACCGTGTTTTTGTAAATATTCGTCGGTAAATCCGTTTACTTCGCTTGCTTTAGGATTCATGGGTTGATGTGGATTAATCAGCCAAGTAGATACTGTGTCTCCTTTGTGACCTAATGCAGGATTGCGAAGTACGAGGGTTGCAGAAGCGATGGCATCTTTGCCAATATTTGCTCCAGTTGTTTCAGTATCGAAGCCAAGCAGCCACGACTCTGCAAGGGGAGTGTTTTCCTCTTGGAATGGTGCTGCATTTAAAGCATCTAACAATTCATTAATGTTCGTTGGCATAGTCATAATATTACCGCAACGTCATGTTATGGTACATGGCGATGGCATGTTGCTCAGTAATGCCATCGCATCTTAGCAAAAGTGTAGTGTAATAATTAAAAGCGTGATTGCTGTCTTATAACTTGTGCAAATAAGCATCGTTTAAGAGTATGATATTGCTTATGAGTAAGCAGCAACGAACAGGTAAGCAGTCTGTTCAAAAACATAGTGCGCTAAAACAGGATACTTTGAAGAAGCCGATTGCTGCGCTACGTTCGCGTATTATATCTCCTCAATATTGCGGTATGGGTTCTTGTCAGCGTCGTAAACAATTTGAACAATTAGTTACTCCTTGCGTAGATACGTTGTATGCGCAAGCAGTACGACTTACTCATAATGCGCAAGATGCCCAAGATTTAGTACAAGATACTTTTGAGCGTGCTTTGAAATCTTTTGCAACATTTCAAGAGGGTACGAATTTTGCAGCATGGATTAATAGGATTGAGAAAAATCTGTATTTTAATCAATACGCACAAGCAAAACGGCGCCCACAGCGAGCTAATGACGCCACTGGTGAATATGACGATTGGGATATTTATGAAGCTTCTAATCACTGCCCACAGGGCTTACTTTCTGCAGAACAAGAGTATTTAGAAAGATTTGCTCCTCAAGAAATTATGTCAGCCTTATGTGCTTTACCTTCTGACCGTAGAAAAGTTTTTATCGAAGCTGCCATTAATGGAAAATCGTATAAGCAAATTGCTCAAGAAGAGGGCATAAAAATTGGTACAGTTATGAGCCGACTTAATCGAGCACGTACGCAATTAAAGCGCGAACTTGCTAATTATGTCAGTGAATAAAACAAAAAGCCCACGATGAACGTGGGCTTTACAGTATGTATAAGCGAATTTATAGCTTAAGCATTTGGCCTTTTGCCGTGATTCGCTGCTTTTTTACGACGCGCCTTGCGCTTGCGGCCACGCATACCCATAATGCACTCCTTAACGATTAATGAACAACCTTAGGGATTATCGCACGTTGCCAAGACGTTATATTTGTCAACGTACTAATCTTGTGTGAGTAATCACTTGTTGGTAGCAATATTTGCAGTGATAAAGCTTATGTTGCTTATGCTGCAATATCTGCTACAGTTGCATTTAATAATGTTACGATGTCTTGAGGATTAAGCACTACATCCAAGCCGCGTTTTCCTCCAGAAACAAGAATCTCATTAAATTGCATAACGCTACTATCAAGCACTGTTTCATGATGCGTTTTTTGTCCGAATGGTGAAATGCCTCCAACTACGTAGCCGCTTTCGCGTTGTGCAACTTCTGGACTTGTCATACTTGCTTTCTTTGCGTGTACTGCGCCGGCGATTGCTTTCATATTGAGACGTCCGTTTACTGGAACAATTCCAACTACTCGCTTTTCACCAGTGTCAACCATAAGAGTTTTGCAAACTTGAGCTGCACTTACGCCTAGCTTCTCAGCAGCCTCAATTCCGTAGCCGTCGTCCATATGATCTGCGTCATGCTCGTACTCTGCTATGCGGAAGGTGATTCCTGCGTTTTCGAGTTGCGCAATAGCTGGTGTTGCTTTTCCGGTTGTCGCATGTTTTTTACTCATTGTGTTCCCCTTAGTGTTGCGTATTGTGATAGCAATTTTGTGTTACATGATATGCTATACCGACTATTGACTTAATGTAAATCTAAACAATAATCCCCTTGTGTAGCTTAGAAAGCAGCACAAGGGGATTATAATTCGCTATTAGCTTAGTTTTAACTTAAGTTAAGATTTAAGCTAATCTCACTCGGAGATTTCAGCGAAGTAAAGAAGGGTACGAATCATGTTAGCGGTGAAGCCGCACTCGTTATCGTAGAAGGTAACAGTACGAGCCAAAGTTACGCCGTCAACAGTGTTCACATCGGTCTGAGTTGGATCGAACACGCCACCGTGGGTGTCGCCGATAATGTCAGAAGACACGATGCTGTCAGCATTGTAGCCGAAGTATTCGCAGTTCTCAAAAGCCTTCTTGAAGGCTTCGTTGATTTCTTCAGTAGTGGCTGGCTTCTCAAGAACAGTGGTCAACTCGGTAACGGAACCATCTGGAACCTGAATACGCTGTGCGTGACCCTGGAGCTTGCCGTTCACTTCTGGCACAACCTTGCCGATTGCCTTAGCAGCGCCGGTGGAGTGCTCAATGGTGTTGCAAGCTGCAGAACGGTTGTTGCGTGGCTTGGAGCCGCGTGGACCGTCAAGAATCATCTGAGTTCCGGTGTAAGCGTGGATGGTGGTCATGAAGCCGGACTTAATTCCCCAGTTGTCTTGCAAAAGCTTCACCATGGCTGCCATGGAGTTGGTGGTGCAAGAACCAGCGGAAACGATGTTATCGGTTGGCTTCAAGATTTCGTGGTTTACGCCGAATACGACGGTTGGTGTGGTCTCGTCCTTAGCAGGAGCAGAGATAAGCACCTTCTTAGCGCCAGCGTTCAAATGAGCTTGAGACTTCTCAGCAGAAGTGTAGAAGCCGGTGCATTCGAGCACAAACTCAACGCCATCATTCTTAACCCATGGAATGTTGTTAGCGTCTTTCTCGGCGTACACTTTGTAGGTCTTGCCATCTACGACGATTGCATCTTCGGTGGAAGTCACCTCAACTGGGGTGCCGTCATCGTGACGGAAGGTGCCGTGGGTGCTGTCGTACTTGAGTAAGTAGGCAAGCATTGAAGGAGTGGTCAGATCGTTGATGGCTGCGACTTCGATATCACCGGCTTGACCGCCACGAGCTTGAAGCTCGAAGATGCGACGGAATGCAAGACGACCGATGCGACCGAAACCATTAATACCAATCTTGACTGTCATGTGGTTCTCCCTTGAGTGAGACCTCGTGCGCAACGTTTTAAGCCGCGCTATTTTCGCGATGAAAACTCACGCATTGTGGTCATCGTTATTTGAATTAACGGTGTTCATTTTAGTGTGCGGTATGTACGAAGATTTGTAACATAGCTCACTTTTGTTGTTATAGCATAGTGCATAAAGGGTGAGCGTTAACATACTGTGTTTTGTGAGTCTTTTTGTGCATTTTTTGGTAATTTATAGTCGTATTTTTTTCTTTATTCGTGCTGTTCGATTGAACATTCATTTTGTTATGTGTACAAAATAAGGCTGGCGAACATGTTAGTAAAACACTCGTCAGCCTTATTGAGGAATTACTTACATTTTTATTCGTTATATGTCATAGATTCAGCTGCTGCAGTAGTGGAATCTGTAGGAGTTATTTCATTTTCCAATGGCACAGCTAAAGCTTCGGATACAGAAGTGTCAATTTCGCCTAAATCACCAATTGGTCGTTTAAACCAACTGACTTGGGGCAGAGGTGCATTAATAGGGAAAGTAACAATAAGTGTACCTTCATGAACATCAATATGTGCCGGAATATTATCTAACAATTCGTTGCTTAAACCCTGAACCGCATCTCCGTGCATAATCGCATGCTGAAGTTGATACTTTAAGCCACGCTCATTGACATCTTTTGAAATAGGCGTATGCGAAAAAACCGATACAATACGTGAAGTGCTGCCGGTTGATGCAGGAAAATCGAGCGCTCCATCATGAATAGCAGTAACAACCTGCCCATCCCCGTACAGAAAACCGATACCGCCGCGTCGAGCTAATCTAACCATCAGCTGTATATTAGAAATAGTATGGTCAACGCGACCGCCTAAGCCGCCGAAAATATGAAACTCTCGAGATCCTTTAGACCAACCAACTTTTAATGCAGAAAGCAAATCAGGATCATCTTTTTCAGCGGGCAAACGCGTAATAATTGCATCGGTTGGTAATTTTAAGCGTACGGAATCAAAGTCGCCAATAAGCGCATCGACATGTAAACCTAGTTTACAAGCGTGATCCCAACCGCCATCTGCAGCAATAGTAAGAGCACGATCTGGCACATGCTCACGTGTGTGGTCGTAATAATCTCCTGCTGCCAATACTACGCAGCGTTGCAAAGGTTCCATAGCATCATAATAACGCTGCATTGGTACTGTTGTTATAGTCTTTCAACAAGAGTTTATAAGTGCTATGTTAATTAGTATTTTGTTAGGTTTCCTATTTATATTTTGCGTAGATTCTGCTCTCCATTGGTGTAACGCTGTTGATACGTTTATATAATCCCGTAAAACTAGTTCGTGTAATCCTGAAACCAGTTACTATTTCGCTGGCACGTCGAATAATTTTTGGATTAGTATTTCGATTACATAAAGTGCTTGATGTAATATTGCATAGCAAATTAGATTTTCCAATGAGAGTTTCAAACTATTATGGATTTTCTGCGATGTTTGCTAGTAGACAGCGTAGTGCTGTGTTGTGTATCCTATGAGGAGAAATAAATGTGCGGAATTGCTGGGTTCATTAATGACACCCCAATTAACGTCAAAAGCCAAATTATCAAAGACATGACGGATGTGATTGCTCATCGTGGACCTGACGAATATGGCACGATGATTGATGAGCATGCTGCACTTGGATTCCGTCGTCTCAGCATTATTGATCTTCACGGTGGATCTCAGCCGATGTATAACGAAGACGGCAATCTTGCGGTCACATTTAATGGAGAAATTTACAATTACAAGCCACTTCGCGAAGAGCTTATTCAAGCTGGTCATACCTTCCACACTGATTGTGATACAGAAGTATTAGTGCATGGTTATGAAGAGTGGGGCAAGAGTTTACTTAGTCGTTTACGTGGCATGTTTGCTTTTGTTATCTGGAATAAGAGTACTCGAGAATTGTTCGGCGCTCGCGATCATTTTGGTATTAAGCCTTTTTACTATGCGCTTATGAACGGTACGTTTATGTACGGTTCCGAGATTAAATCATTACTGCGTCATCCTGATTTTAAGAAGGAACTCAATGAAAATGCGCTTAAGCCGTTTATGACATTCCAATATCCTGCAATTAATGAAACTTTCTTCAAAGGCGTGTTTAAATTGCGTGAAGGCCATTGTTTTACCTATAAGAATGGCGAAATGAAGATTGAACAGTATTATGATCCTGATTTTCATGAAACGAAACAGCGTTTGAATGAGCTAGTTGATTCGATTGATAAGACGGTTTGTGATTCCGTTAAAGCTCACCAGATTGCAGATGTTGAAGTTGGTTCATTCCTTTCTTCCGGTGTAGATTCCAGTTATGTTGCAGCTGTTGCTCGTCCAGAGCACACATACTCTATCGGTTTCGCAGGTGGTCGTTACAACGAGTCTAAGCAGGCTGGTGAGCTAGCAAAGATTATTGGATTGAACAATAAATCTGAAATTATTGATGCTGCTGACGCATTCCGTTATTTCCCACAGATTCAATGGTATTTGGATGAGCCTGATTCTAACTTCTCTTGTGTTCCACTGTTCTTCCTTGCAAAATTAGCTTCACAAGATTTACGCGTTGTGTTAAGCGGTGAGGGAGCAGATGAATTATTTGCAGGATACATTGATTACGGTGTTCACACGCGTTCCAAGCTTATTAAAGTTGTGACGCGTATGCTCGCAAAGTTGCCAAAAAAGTTACGTTATGCTATTGCTCACGCTGTTAAAGGCAAACATTTCCACGGTGCTTGGCATTTGTACGCCAATTTAGCTCCTGCGGAAGAACATTTTATTGGACAGTCAAAAGTATTCGATGAAGAAGATGCTGTAAAGCTTTTGAAACCTGAGTATCGTAAAGGTCCGAGTGTCTACAGTATTGTCGGTGCTATTTATAAGAAGATTGCTGGTAAAGGTCTTTCAGAAGTGAAGAAAAAGCAATATCTCGATATGCATCAATGGATGCCAGGAGATATTTTGCTTAAGGCAGACAAGATGACTATGGCTCACTCGTTAGAGTTGCGTGTGCCTTTGCTGGATCGCGTGCTTATGGATGTTGCAGAAAAAGTTCCTACTAGATACTTAATTACTGACGAAAATACGAAATTTGCATTCCGCCAGGCAGCAGCTCGCCATTTGCCGAAAGCGTGGTATGACCGTGAGAAACTTGGTTTCCCAGTGCCGGTCAAGGATTGGTTGCGTGAAGAACGTTTTTATAAGATTGTGCGTAAAACGTTTGAAAGTGATGATGCTGCCAAATTCTTCGATCAAGATGCTTTGCTTCATATGATTGACGATAATTATGCAAAGAAAAATGACGATCGTCGTAAGATTTGGACAGTTTACACATTCCTAACTTGGTATGATGTGTACTTTAACCATGAGGGGTTAAAGCCTGAACCAATGCAGTTAGCATAAAAGTCACATAGTTTTGAGTTTAGTTATGGGCAGTCATCACTACTTTTGGTGTGTTGGCTGCCTTTTTGTCAAGGCTTCTAGTAGAATGAATATTTGGCTTGAGTAATCAAGAAAGTGGGATGTCCCCACCTGGAAGCCTGTTGTGGTTTCGGGTTCATGACTTCGGTCACTTGGGTAGCTGTTTGTGCTGCCCGTTGCGTTTGTATTGAAAAGCGCTTTGTTGATGTGAAGTGTGAATTTCCGCAACTCTTGGACTTCTTGGTGTATTGCATCTTACCAATATTTAGAAGGATTGGAGTCATCATTAGCGACGAACCACGCATTAACGAGGAGATTCGAGTCTCTCAGGTGCGCCTTATTGGTCCAAAAGGCGAGCAGGTGGGAGTTATTGCAACCTCGGTCGCGTTAAACCTTGCAAGAGAAGCGAACCTCGATCTTGTCGAGGTAGCGCCTACTGCTAAGCCTCCAGTAGCCAAGCTTATTGACTACGGCAAGTACAAGTACAATGAAAAAATTAAGGCTCGCGAGGCGCGCCGTAATCAGACCACTGCTGAGGTTAAGGAAATTCGTTTCCGTCTTAAGATTGATGATCATGATTTCGATGTGAAGAAGGGTCATGTACTTCGTTTCTTGAACGGTGGCGACAAAGTCAAGGTCACTATTATGTTGCGTGGCCGTGAGCAGTCTCGTCCGATTGGTGGCGTGGAACTGTTACGTCGACTTGCAGACGAAGTCTCTGAAAGTGGCATCGTTGAGTTTGCGCCGAAGCAAGAGGGTCGCAATATTATCATGACTCTCGCTCCAAAGGGCAAGAAGATTCATACACAGTCTGAACAGCGTCGCCGTGGCGCTGAATCGCGTGCTGAGCGTCAAGCTCGCCAAGCTGCGCGTCTTGCTGCAAAGCAGGAAGTGCAAGCGCAGGCTGCAGCTGCAGCAAATGCTATGCAATCCGATCAACATCACAAGGAGGGCAGCAATGCCGAAGATGAAAACTAATTCCGCAGCGTCCAAGCGCGTTCGTCTTACCGGTACCGGTAAGGTGATGCACGATGGTAGCGCCATGCGCCACAACTTGGAGCACAAGTCGGCTCGTAAGCGTCGTGCTCTTTCTGAAGATAAGGTATTAGCAACTGCGCAGAGCAAGAAGCTTAAGGGCTTGCTCGTTAAGTAAGTAAACAAGTAGAAATTGCTTGTAGACGAATACGCAATCGAAAATTTTTAAGAAAGCTGAGGAATACTTATGGCACGAGTAAAGCGCGCAGTTAACGCTCACAAGAAGCGTCGCGTTGTTCTTGAGAGGGCTTCTGGCTATCGCGGTCAGCGCTCCCGTCTTTATCGCAAGGCAAAGGAGCAGCTGCTCCACTCATTTACTTATAACTTCCGCGACCGCAAGGCTCGCAAGGGCGACTTCCGCAAGTTGTGGATTCAGCGCATCAACGCTGCAGTTCGCGCTGAGGGCATCACTTACAATCGTTTCATTCAGGGCTTGCACTTGGCTGGCATTGAATTGGATCGTCGTGCTCTTGCTGAACTTGCAGTTTCAGATATTGAAGCTTTTAAGGCTGTTGTAGAAGCTGCTAAGGCCGCTTTGCCAGCCGATGTAAACGCTCCAGTTGAAGCCTGATTTTGTTTCAATAGAGTTTGATGTGAAGCCCGTCGATTTCGGCGGGCTTTTTGTGTTCTGCTTCAAACTTGGAGCTTTTCTGTGTCTAGATTCTCTACTGTTGTTTGTTAATGCAAGCAAGAAATATTTATTTCACACGCGGAACTAGATTTATACAATACGTTTTAGTCAGCTATAATTACAACATGCATCCAAATCTTGATTCTGCAAATACTATAACCAATATTCCTAAAGAATTTGCACCTTATATTCAAGGCTTTATTGCGCATATTGATATTGAACGTGGTCTTTCTAAAAAAACGGTATCTGCATACGAATCTGATTTAAAAGATTACACGTCTTGGCTAGAATCAGCACGAAAAATAAGAAGTATTAAAGCAATTACTGAGCTAGATATCGAATCGTATGTGCGCTACTTGAGCGAATCAGGTTTGGGTGCTAGAACAGTTGCGCGCAGACTTGCAAGTATTCATGAATGGCATCGTTTTATGTTGGCGCATGAAGATATTAACATTGATGTTTCAACTTCAGTAAAAGCTCCAAAACAAGCGGATCATTTACCGGACGTACTGAGTATAGATGAGGTAAATCGTGTTATTGAAGCTGCTGGAAATTTTGGAAGCACTGACGCAATTTCTCTGAGAGATGCTGCACTACTTGAATTTTTATATGCTACAGGAGCGCGAATTTCTGAAGCTGTTGGAGTAAAATTTGAAGATCTTGATTTAGATGAGTTTGTAGTAAAACTTACAGGTAAGGGTGCGAAACAGCGTTTAGTTCCCATTGGCGGTTGCGCAATTAGGGCTATTCGTAGGTATATTGAAAAATCTCGCCCAATATTATCTGCAAAAAGTAAACGAGAATTGCATACTATTTTCTTAAATAAACGTGGCGATGCGTTATCTCGACAATCTGCATGGGGAATAGTAACGCAAGCTGGTGAGCGTGCAAAACTTGGTAGACAACTTCACCCACATACGTTACGTCATTCTCTTGCTACGCATTTAATCGCAGGTGGTGCTGATGTGCGAACAGTACAAGAGCTTCTTGGTCATGCTTCTGTAACAACAACGCAAATTTATACGCATATCAGTCCAGATGCTTTAGTTGAAGCATATGTTATGAGTCATCCTCGAGCTAGATGATTTTATACACAGAGTTTCGTGAGTATACCTGTTGATAGAGTGGGAAATATGCCTACTGATTTACTTGGACGCGAATATGAGACTTTTCACGCGCCGGAACCGCTAATTTCTCACGGTCCTGCGCGAATTATTGCTATGTGCAATCAAAAGGGTGGTGTTGGGAAAACAACAAGCTCTATTAATATTGCAGGTGCGCTCAGCCAGTACGGTCGTCGTGTATTAATTGTTGATTTCGATCCACAAGGTGCTGCAACTGTTGGACTTGGTATTAACGCTAATGCACTTGATAACACAGTGTATACTGCGTTATTTGACTCATCAGTAGATATTCATGATGTGATTCGTCATACTGATACGGAAAATATTGATATTATGCCGGCGAATATTGATTTGTCTGCAGCGGAAGTGCAGTTGGTTACAGAAGTTGGTCGTGAGCAGATTCTCGCAGGTGTGTTACGTAAAGTGCGTGACGAATATGACGTTATTATTATAGATTGTCAGCCTTCGCTTGGCTTACTTACAGTTAACGCACTAACAGCTGCAGATGGCGTGATTATTCCACTAGCAGCAGAATTCTTTGCTCTTCGTGGTGTGGCTCTTCTTATGCAATCTATTGAGAAAGTTCAATCGCGTATCAATCCTAATCTTAAAGTTTTTGGCGTTTTAGTTACTATGTATACGCGTACTTTACATAGTGAAGAGGTATTACAACGCATTTACGAAGCTTTCCAAGATCGTGTCTTGCATTCTGTGATCTCGCGCTCTATTAAATTGCCAGATTCTACAGTTGCTGCAGTACCTATTACTATTTTTGCTCCTGAACACAAGACGGCGAAGGAGTATCGTGAAGTTGCGCGCGAATTAATTGCTAAGGGTGTTGTTGCTTAAGTTTTTTACGGCTTGATTTGCGCGATTTTTCGCGCTTCACAGCATTTTTTCGTTATTCTTGGGTTTCGTCTATGAGTTTTGACTAATGTGTTTGGTTTCTTAGTGTTGTGAGGTCAAGGAAATTTCAGCAT
>NZ_KQ956869.1:21835-46019 GCF_001546485.1 Gardnerella vaginalis
TTGCGTAAGTGCGTGGTTTACTCAGTGCAACTAAAGTCGAAAAATTAAGCTTCGGGTGGGTGCGTGGTAGGTGCGTTTGGTGTGGTGTGTGCAGCAGCAATAATGTTAGCGTTCTCTAGGCAATAAGTACTCAAAGTCAGCAGAGCAATACTGTTAAAGTTCCATGAATCAACAAGTACTCAACGTTAGCAAAGCATGACTGCAAAGCTACAGAATCAACGTTAGCAGAGTATGACTGCAAAGCTACAGAAGCAACGTCAGCAGAGCATTACTGCAAAGCTTCCGACGCAGCGTTAGCAAAGCATTACTGCAAAGCTTCTTACTCAGTGTGTTCTTGTAATGCTGTCTTAGCTCGCGAGTAAAATCGGTGAGGTTTGGCAGTTTGCCGGTTTTGGTTTTGCCAATAACGTATTGCAGCTATTTGATTGGCTTCAGCTTTAAGATAGTTGCTTGTAAATAATTACTTAAACGCGAAGAATGGAAGAGGTTTGTGATGACTGTTCGCGGTGATATTAGAAATGTGGCAATTGTGGCGCACGTAGACCACGGTAAGACCACTTTGGTAAACGCCATGCTTCAGCAGTCGCACGTATTTTCTGAGCGTGAAGAAGTTCCTGATCGCGTTATGGATTCCAATGATTTGGAACGCGAAAAGGGCATTACTATTCTTGCTAAGAACACGGCTGTGCAATATACCGGTCCGTTGGCTGAAAAATACGGTCATCCAGAAGGCATTACTATTAACGTGATTGATACACCTGGCCACGCCGACTTCGGCGGTGAGGTTGAGCGCGGTATTTCTATGGTTGACGGCGTTGTTCTGCTTGTTGATGCTTCTGAAGGCCCTCTTCCGCAGACTCGTTTTGTGCTCCGTAAGGCTTTGGAAGCTAAGCTTCCTGTTATTTTGTGCGTAAACAAAGTAGATCGTCCAGATGCTCGCATTGAAGAAGTTGTTGGTGAATCAACAGATTTGCTTCTTGGTTTGGCTCAAGATGTTGTTGAGGAAGGCATTGATCTTGATCTCGATGCTTTGCTTGATTTGCCAGTAATTTATTGCGCTGCTAAAGCCGGCTATGCTTCTGTAAATCAGCCAGAAAATGGTGGTTTGCCAGATAACGACAATTTGGAACCACTGTTTGATTCTATTATTTCCAACATTCCAGCTCCAGAATACGAAGAAGGTGCTCCTCTTCAGGCTCATGTTGCAAACATTGATTCCTCTGACTTCTTGGGTCGTCTTGGTTTGGTGCGTATCTATAACGGCATTTTGGAAAAGGGTAAGACCTACGGTCTTTCCCGCGTAGATGGTTCTATTGAAAACTTCCGTGTTTCTGAGCTTCTTCGCACGCAAGGTTTGGAGCGTACTCCTGTAGCTTCTGCAGGTCCTGGCGATATTGTGGCTGTTGCTGGCGTCAACGACATTATGATTGGTGAAACGATTGTTGATCAGAACGATCCAAAGCCACTTCCATTAATTCACGTTGACGATCCTGCAATTTCCATGACTTTCGGCGTAAACGATTCTCCTCTTGCTGGAACTGAAGGCAAAGATCATAAGCTTACTGCTCGCATGATTAAGGATCGTTTGGATCGTGAGCTTATTGGTAACGTTTCTATTAAGGTTCTTCCAACTGAGCGTCCAGACGCTTGGGAAGTTCAAGGTCGTGGCGAGCTTGCTTTGGCTGTTTTGGCTGAGCAGATGCGCCGCGAAGGCTACGAGCTTACGGTTGGTCGTCCTCAGGTTGTTACCAAGACTATTGATGGTCAAATTAATGAGCCTATGGAAAGCACAACTATTGACGTTCCAGAAGAGTACATGGGTACCGTCACTCAGCTTATGGCTGATCGCAAGGGTCGCATGGATTCTATGAGTAACCATGGTTCCGGTTGGGTTCGTTTGCAATTTACTGTTCCTTCTCGTGGTCTTATCGGTTTCCGTACAGCTTTGCTTTCTGCTACTCGTGGAACTGGTATTGCAAGCTCTATTTCCGCCGGTTATGCTCCATGGGCTGGTCAGATTGTGACTCGCCAGAACGGTTCTATGGTTTGCGATCGTAAGGGTGTTGCAACTCCTTACGCTATGCAGCGTTTGCAGGCTCGCGGTGTGTTCTTCGTTGATCCACAAAGCCCAGTTTACGAAGGCCAAATCGTTGGTATTAACAATAAGCCAGACGAGTTGGATGTAAATATTACGCTTGCTAAGCATATGACGAACATGCGTTCTTCAACCGCTGATGTTCTCGAAACTTTAACTCCGCCAATCAAGATGAGCTTGGAAGAGTCTCTTGACTTTGCTAACGAAGATGAGTGCGTAGAGGTAACTCCTGAAGCAATTCGCGTGCGCAAGATTATTTTAAGCCGTGACGAATGGTATAAGTGGCGTGCAAAGCAACGCCGTCAGAACAACAATGCTGCGTGATAATTTCTAGTATTACTTACTATTACGCAACATCGCTGTATTAATACGAAACGTTAGGTTTATGATGTCAGCAAAACCGTGGTCGCATCGCTTACCTTGGTGGGGTAGGTGTGCGACCACGTGTGTTTCTGCCGTATTATGTGCACTTATTGGCACTTTTGTGCATCGTGCAGGAGCAATGTACAATATGCCTTACGGTTTTGCTATTGCGATTATGTTACTTTTGCTTTCTGCATGGTGTGCCCGTTCTCGTAGTGGTTGGTTGGGTTTATTTGTTCATGCAATACTTTTTACTGTGGTTGCTTGGATTCTTGCTTTAGGTTTTATCGGCAGTGCTGTGCTTGTTCCTGTTGGCTTCACTATCCCATTGCCATGGTGTGCGCAATATGTGGGATATTTGTGGCTTTATGGCGTTCTTGTTGCTCACGTAGTTTTGCTTTGTATGCCTCAAAAATTCTTTGTTATTTCTGGTGCTCAATAAACGTAAGTTAGTTTACGGGTGAGTTTGCTGTATGTTTGTGCAAGAATAGCATTATCGGATGAAACTTATTAAGGAATAATAATGAATGCTTGTGTGAACAATTTAAGCGAACTTAAATTATGTTATTTAGGACCTCAAGGTTCTTTTACTCATCAAGCAGCCTTGAAAGTTCAGCAACAGTGTCAGCTTTGGAATACTTTACAAATTACGCCAACTGCGTGTGAACGTATTAGTGATATTGCTTATGAGATTGAAGAACACAATAATTGGGGTGTTATTGCTTGGGAAAACAATATTGAAGGCGTGGTAATACCGAACTTAGATTTACTCATTGGTGCAAAAAATATGGTTGGCATTGCTCGCGTAGGCGTTAATATTAGTTTTGATGCCGTTATTTGCAAATCAGATTCAATCGATAACTGTTCTACAATTGTTGCTCACCCGCATGCGTTGGCACAATGCCGTAAGTTTGCTCAAGCGCATGGTTTAAAAGAGAAAACGTCTTCGTCAAACGCTGCTGCTTGTAGGGATTTACTTCCTGGTGAGGTTGCTTTAGGTCCTAAAATTTGTGCGGATTTGTATAATAGGCATATTGTGAGCGAGGGTGTTGAAGATTTTTCTGGCGCTCGCACAGAGTTTTTAGTATTAGCTCCTCGAGATGAGGCTTCAGATTTTGTTAATATTCAGCGCGAAAACTTTTCATCATTTTCATCAATTATTGCTTTTATTCCGCGTTGCACGGGCGCTGGCGTGTTAGCAAATTTGCTTGACGTTGTGCGCGATCATGGTCTTAATATGACTTCTTTTATGTCTAGGCCAATTAAAGGGCAGGATGGTTTATACAGTTTTATTGCAACTGTTGATTCTGCTCCTTGGGATTCTATGTGTAAAGATATGATTCAAGAGGTTGTTGAGCATGGAGATTGGGTTCGAGTTTTAGCAGTATATCCTTCGAGTGTGCGTGATAATCCAGTAATGAGCGAGTGGATGCTGCCAAATGGAGGAGTGTGCATTGAACCTTCAGTTGATGCTTTGCGCAATTTGAACGTAATGCAGGCAGAAAGAGAATTATTATGGTAGAAAACGCTGAATTTTCGCAAAATTTTTCTGTTGGTATTGTAGGTCTTGGTCTTATTGGTGGATCTCTTGCAAAAAGACTTGCAAAATTGCCTGAATGTAGCGTTTATGCGTGGAATCGTCATCATAATCCATACGAAGAAGCTGAAAATTTAGGAATTACTTGCGTAGAAAAAGTGCAAGATTTAGCAAAACTTCGCCCAGATGTGTTGATTTTATGCAATGCTTTGGCTGCTATGCCAAGTATTTTGCATGGAATTGCGCCTTATATTGACAAATCTTGCACAACTATTAGCGATGTTGGCAGTGTAAAAACTTTAGTTAGAGAGCAAGTAAGAGACGCAGGTTTGCAAGATTGCTACGTTGGCGCGCACCCTATGGCGGGTAGTGAATTTACTGGTTGGAAAGCTGCAAGTGCAGAACTTTTAGAAAACGCTTTGTGGGCATTAACTGTTAATAACAGTACGGAGTTTTGGCGTGTAGCAAATGTTTTACGAATGATTGTTGCTCTTTGTGGGAATCGTGCAATAGTTTTAGACGATGCAACGCATGATAATGCTGCAGCTCTTATTTCTCATATGCCTCACGTTGTTGCGACTTCTCTTGCAAATGTATTATGTGATCAGCCTAATCGTGCTATTGCTTTACAACTATCTGCAGGCTCTTGGCGAGATATGACTCGCGTTGCTCTTACAGATCCTCAACGCACGCGCGCAATGGTAAGCGAAAATCGGCATAATACTGCGAAATTATTGCGTTCTGTAATTTCTGAGCTAACTTTTGCTGCGGATATGCTGGATCAAGATGCGCAAGCTGCTGACGATAATGAGCAAGAGTTTTTTGCTAAAGCTCAATCGTGGCGAGAATACAAATACCAGCAGCGCAACCAGTCTAAAACTCATACGAATCAAAATGATGATGTAAATAGCAGATTATGGAAGTATGATTCCAGAAATGATTGGCAGAAAGATTTGCTGGATTCTGCTCGTTTAGGTGAGTCTATTGTTGAAATCTCCGGATTTAATACCAACGAATCTTCGCAACTACTATTGCGCTCAAATGCTTCCCTGAGCAATGTGTAATGCACGTTATGTATTAATGTGGCGAGTTTTAAGGTCTATATTTTGAGTGCCTTTTGGAATTTGCGTTCTGGAATTGGTTTTAATCGGTAAATAGTGTTGGCATCAATGAACATTTCTTCGGCAGCTCTAGTGCCGTTTGCTGCAGGATCTCGAAGTAAGTGAAGTATTATCCCATCCCACTCGAGTACGTGTCCAATCGCATCATGGTACTCGATTTTTTGTGTACCATCGTTATTGTCTTCTATAATTGTGTATGTTCTTACTACTATGCGCGCGCCTGCAGGTATTTGTTGCGGTAGTGTAGTTGATTTTATACGTGTGTTCATAAACAAGCTCCTTGTTGTATTATGCATGTGACTGAAGTATATGGCAAACGTTTTGTTTTAAACTTTTATGGAAGGGTGAGTTAAGCATGATCAACAATAAATCTGTTTCTGAAAATTTCTTAGGCTTACCTTCTGAATATATGAGTTTAATAGATGATTATGTTGATTATGTTCGTGCGAATAAGGGCTTGGGTGAGCGCACGCAGAAAGCTTATGCCAGTGATATTTTGCAATGTTTAGCATGGTGTAATCGGCACGGATTTAATAATATTGCGCAGCTTACTACGGATGATTTGCGTTCTTGGATGGCGAATACTTCTTACAATCATGCGCGCTCAAGCTTAGCTAGAAAAGTTGTTGCAGTACGTGGATTTTTTGCATGGTGCCAGCATGTTGGTCTTATAAGTAGTGATCCTGCAGAAATTCTCATGACTCCGAAAATTATGAATATGCTGCCGACTGTTTTAGATGAAGCGCAAGCGGAAGTGTTGATGAATAGTGTTGACAATCATGTTAAGAATGAATCCTCATGTTCTAGTAAACGGAAGGCGATTCAGCTGCGAGATGCTGCAATGTTGGAACTTTTATATGCAACTGGTATGCGCGTAGGAGAACTTACAGGCTTAAATATTCAGGATGTAAATTTTGATGTGCATACAGTGAAAGTTACTGGTAAAGGAAATAAACAACGTATTGTGCCGTTTGGGATTCCTGCTTATAAAGCTTTATCTGCTTGGATTTCTAAAGATGGACGAGAAATTTTATTGCGAAATTCTGTTGAAGAGGCGGTATTTCTTGGCGCTCGCGGAAAGCGTATTGATCAGCGTTTGGTAAGACAGATCGTGCATGACGAGGCTAAAAGTGCGCATATTCCGGATATTTCTCCTCATGCACTGCGTCATAGTGCTGCTACACATATGCTGAATGGAGGAGCAGATTTACGCGAAGTGCAAGAACTATTAGGTCATTCATCGCTTAATACTACTCAGCGCTACACTCATGTTTCTATTGAATCTTTAAAATGTAAGTATTCTCAAGCTTTTCCGCGTGCTTAATCCAAGGTATTTTAAATGCTCAGACGTTAGGCAATTAACAAAGCCTTTACAAAATATATTACATAATTTACATATATGTAATATATGCAAATTAGTAAAAAACAGTAAAAATTATTGATAAAATAGTAAAAATTTTGCTTTTATTTTTGATAATATCATTTTAATGGATGTTTTATTGGTAATAAACAGTAAATTTTCTGATTTAGCTACGCTCTTGCAATGTTTGCAAAAATACGTACTATTGAATTTTAATCAACGAAGAAGCCCTGTCATTGGCTTGAAGAAATCTATCTGACAATATGGATAGGTAGGTTTTATGCTTTGAGCTCATGACTTGGCTTTTTTGTATTGATATAGCATCCTGCCTACCAGACGTTAGGAGAATAAATATGAAGAATAAGGCTTTAGCTTTTGCTGCTGCGGCCTGCTCGCTGGCCATGTTACTGGGTGGCTGCGGCTCCTCTGCTTCAAAGACTGCGCAGACAAATGGTGGAAAAGTTATTATTACTGTCAATAACTCTGAGCCACAGAATGAATTAGTGCCTGGCAACATTAACGAAAACGCTGGTGCACGCCCTGCTATGTTAGTCAATTCCACATTGGTTACTTTTGATGAAAAGGGTAACCCAGTAAATGAGGATGCTAAGAGCGTTACTGCAAACGCTGATGCTACTCAGTACACTGTTAAGCTTAAGGAAGGTAAGAAGTTCAGCGATGGCACTCCTGTTACCGCTGAAAGCTTCACCAAGGCTTGGAGCTTTGTTGCTAACGCTAAGAATGCACAGAAGTGCGCTTCCTTCTTCCAGACTATTAAGGGTTATGACGAATTGCAGAAGGAAGGCTTGAAGGGTGATGAACAGCTTTCCGGTTTGAAGGTTGTTGATAAAAACACCTTTACTGTTGATTTGAAGCAGCCAGATTCTGTGTTCCCGATTAAGGTTGGTTACTTGGCGTTCGCTCCACTTCCAGAATCCTTCTACAAAGATCCAAAGGCTTATGGCGAAAAGCCTGTTTCCTCCGGTCCATACTTGTTCAAGTCTTGGGATCACAATAGGCAAATTGAGGTTGTAAAGAACCCAGCTTACGAAGGTCCTCGTAAGGCTCAGAATGATGGTGTTACCTTCAAGATTTACACCGATGGTAATGCTGCTTACCGTGACGTACAGTCCGGCAACCTCGATATGACCGATAACATTCCAGATACTGAAACCAGCAACTTCCAGACTGATAGCACAATCACTGCTTACAACAAGCCTGGTTCCGTAATTCTTCAGTTCACCATTGCTTCCAACTTACCACACTTCGATGTGACTACCGAAGAAGGCCGCTTGCGTCGTCAGGCAGTTTCTATGTCTATCGACCGTAAGGCAATTGCTGAAAAGGTGTTGAACAAGACTGCTGCTCCTGCTAACGACTTTACTTCTCCAAAGACCCCAGGCTACGATCCTCATTTGAAGGGTAGCGAGCATTTGAAGTTCGATGCAAAGAAGGCTAAGGAATTGTGGGCTAAGGCAGATGCTCTTTCCAAGTATGATGGTCCTCTTACCTTCACCTACAATGCTGATAACGCTGTTGCTAAGTCTGTGTTCGATGCTGTTGTGAACTATGTGAAGAACAATTTGGGTGTTAAGGCAGAAACCACGCCAATCCCAACTTTCCAGGAGTTCCGCGATGCATGCACCAAGCGTAAGGTCAAGGGCGCATGGCGTGCAGGCTGGATGCCAGATTACCCAAGCCCAGAAAACTACTTGACTCAGCAGTTCGCTTCTGTTGCAGCTGATGGCAACGGTTCTAATGATGGCGATTACAAGAATTCAAAGTTTGATGAATTGCTTACCAAGGCTACTGCATCTTCCGATGCAAGCGAAGCAACTAAGCTTTATCATCAAGCTGGCGAAACCCTTCTTGAAGATCTTCCATCCGTACCACTGCTTTACATGAATGCTAAGGCTGTTATGAATCACAATTTGAAGGGATTCGTAATGGATTGGCAGAACATGCCACTGTACTATCAGCTTCATAAGTAAGATTTAAAACTTTATATGGAGTTGTATAGATTGATTTCATGATATTCAGAAGAATTAATTCTGATATCACCTCTCAATAATTTAATATCGCGCATAGCGAAATTGCTGCTCCAGTTGAAAGAATTAATTAAAAATTTCTTCTAACTGGAGTGGCACTTTGTTGTTTTTGCGAGTAATTGTTAACAATCCAAGGAGAAGTCGATGGGTAAGTACATTCTGCGTCGAATTTTGCAGATGATTCCTGTTGTTCTCGGCACAACGTTATTGGTTTATGCTTTAGTATTTGCTTTGCCGGGCGATCCGGTAACTGCAATGTTCGGTGATAAACCAGTTAATCCTGCTGTCGCAGCACAAATACGAGCTAATTATAATCTAGATAAACCATTTATTATTCAATATTTACTCTTCTTAAAGAATGCGCTTACTCTTGATTTCGGCCAAACATTTGCAGGTCAGCCTGTTATTGACGAAATTTCGCGCGCATTCCCTGTAACCATTCAGCTTGCTATTATGGCATTCGCGTTTGAAGCTTTGTTTGGTGTAACTTTTGGTATTATTTCTGGTCTTAAAAAAGGTAAATGGTACGACAGCGTAATTCTTGTTGTTTCGCTGCTTCTTATTTCTGTACCAACCTTCGTAACTGGTTATGCTATGCAATATTTGCTTGGTATTAAGTGGCATATCCTTCCTCCTAATGTAAGTAATGATCCTGGATTCTTAGATATGCTCACTCCGGCAATGGTTCTTGGATCTGTATCTATGGCATATGTAATTCGACTTACAAGATCTGAAGTTTCATCAAATATTGCACTTGATTATGTGAGAACTGCTCGCGCTAAAGGCTTAAAAGAAAGCGCGGTTATTCTTCGACACATTCTTAGGAATTCTTTAATTCCAGTGGTAACGTTCCTAGGTCAGGATTTGGGCGCTCTTATGGGCGGCGCTATGATTACAGAAACAATATTTAATATTCATGGTATTGGCTTCCTTACTTATCAAGGTATTTTGAAGGGTGAAAGCAACCTGGTAGTTTCTGTAGTTACCTTGCTTATGCTGATTTTCGTAGTCAGTAATTTACTTGTTGATATCTTGTACGCGGCTCTTGATCCGCGAATTCGTTACGCGTAAGGAGAAGCATAATTATGCAAGAAAAAGTTGAGGAAAATTTGACTGCTGCAGATATTGCTCTTCCAGGACAGGAACGTTACGTTGCGCCTTTGGACGATACTCCTTTACAAGAAGTTGATTCCGTTGACGAGTCTGCTCCTGCTACGAGCATGTGGGCTGATGCTTGGCGTACTTTGAGACGAAATCCTTTGTTTATTATTTCCGCAATATTGATTATTGCAATTTTCTTTATTGCATTATTCCCAGGATTGCTTGTTAAGCAAGATCCTATGTATTGCGTACTCAATAACTCTTTGATGCCAAGTTCTTCTGGTCATCCTCTTGGATTCGATAAGCAGGGATGCGATATTTACGCTCGAGTAATATATGGCACTCGTACTTCTGTAACAATCGGTATCATTGCTACAGTTTTGGTTGTTTTAGTTGGTTCTTTAATTGGTGCAATTGCTGGCTTCTTCGGAGGCTGGGTTGATGCTGTACTTAGCCGCATTACCGATATCTTCCTAGCCTTGCCTATGTTGCTTGGCGCTATAGTTGTTCTTCAAATGTTTAGAACCACAAAATCAATGTGGAAGATAATTCTAGTTATGGTTCTATTTGGCTGGGTAAGTGTTGCTCGAATAGCACGAAGTGCTGTTATGGAATCAAAGAATCTAGAGTTTAACACAGCTTCTACAGCCTTAGGATCGCGACCTATACGTAATCTTTTCCGACATATCATCCCAAATTCGTTGGCTCCAATCATTGTCGTCGGAACAACTTCGCTTGGTTCCTACATTGTGTTAGAAGCAACATTAAGCTTCTTGGGTATTGGCTTGCCAACTACTACTGTGAGCTGGGGTGGAGATATTGCTACTTACAGTAGGTACTTCAATAACAGTCCAGAAGTATTGTTCTACCCGTCTTTTGCACTTGCTATTACCGTTCTCGCTTTCATTATGATGGGCGATGCTGTAAAGGATGCGTTGGATCCAAAGAGCCGTAAGGCGTGAAGTTAGCGTGGAGGAATAGTAACTATGAGCATGACAACGCACAAAAATGTAGACGCTCTCGCTATGCAACGAGAGCAAGGTCCATTGCTTGAAGTGAAAAATCTTCAGGTTGATTTCACTACAGATTCCAAGAAAGCTGTTCACGCTGTTCGAGACGCAAGTTTTAGCGTCTATCCTGGTCAGTGGGTTGCAATTGTAGGTGAGTCTGGTTCTGGTAAGTCCACTTCTGCAATGGCTGTTTTGGGATTACTTCCTGGAACAGGGCACGTTACTGGTGGTTCCATTAAACTTAAGGGTCAAGAAATTAGCAACTTGAAACCAAAAGAGTTTGCTGCTTTGCGCGGTACGGCAATGGGCTTAGTTCCGCAGGATCCTATGAGTAATTTGAACCCTGTGTGGCGTATTGGTACGCAGGTTAAGGAAGCACTGCTTGCAAATGGTGTAGACGTAAGTCACGAGAAGCGTTCTGCTCTTGCAGAAGCTCTTGCAGGAGATGCGGTTCAAGTAAAAGGCAATGAGGATGAAACATTCCTTGGTTCTCAAGAATTACCGGAATTGATGGACGCTGCCACAAAAGAGTTGGCAGAAGTTGGGCTTGATAATCAACATAATGTTGAAAAGTTCAACGAAGCTATGGATTACTACAAAAAAGAATGGGTTCCAGGCTCCGAAACTCGCTGGCGCGTTGCAGATGATTTAATCAAATACGGTGTAAACGACGACAAAGCTTGGGAAATTGCCAAAAAGTATGTTGTTGGTGCAAGTGTTGAAGATCGTATCGCTGGCTTGCTTGACGAAGCTGGTTTGCCTGATGCTGCAACTCGTGCACGTCAATTCCCGCATGAGTTTTCTGGTGGTATGCGTCAGCGCGCATTGATTGCTATTGGCTTGGCTTGCCGTCCAGATTTGCTGATTGCAGATGAGCCAACTTCTGCACTCGACGTCACTGTGCAAAAGCGTATTCTCGACCATTTGCATACTCTTACCGATTCGCTTGGAACTTCTGTGCTGTTTATTACACACGATTTAGGTTTGGCTGCAGCTCGCGCACAGCACGTTGTTGTTATGTATAAGGGTCGTGTAGTGGAATCAGGTCCATCTTTGGACGTTTTGCAGCATCCTCAGCATCCTTATACTAAGCGACTTGTTGCTGCCGCTCCAAGCCTTGCTTCTCAACGAATCATTTCCGTTAAGGAGCATGGTGGTAACGCGGATAATTTGCTTGAACATCACGTAGTAGGTGAGCAAACTCTTGAAAAGAGCGAGCATATTATTACAGTCGATCACTTAACTCGCGAGTTTAAGCTTCCGCGCAAGAAGGAGCTTTTCAAAGCTGTTGATGACGTTTCATTCTCTATTAAGCGTGGAACAACATTGGCAATCGTAGGTGAATCAGGTTCCGGTAAGTCTACTGTTGCAAATATGGTTTTGCGTTTGCTTAATCCAACAAGTGGAACAGTTACTTACGAAGGTAAGAATATTGCTGATTTCAAGGGTGCGGATTTGCTTGATTTCCGCCGTCACGTACAGCCAGTATTCCAAAATCCTTACGGTTCTTTGGACCCAATGTATTCGATTTATCGTTCTATTGAAGAACCTTTGCGAATTCATAAGATTGGTGATAAAAAGAGTAGACAAAATCGTGTGCGTGAGCTTTTGGACATGGTTCGTATGCCTGCCTCTGTTATGACTCGTTTCCCAAACGAGCTTTCTGGTGGTCAGCGTCAGCGCATTGCTATTGCACGTGCTATGGCTTTAAATCCTGATGTCATTGTTTGTGATGAAGCTGTGTCTGCTTTGGATGTGCTTGTGCAAGATCAGGTTTTGCACTTGCTTAACGATTTGCAGGCAGAACGCGGCTTGAGCTACTTGTTCATTACGCACGATTTGGCTGTGGTTCGTCAGATTGCTGATGAGGTTGTTGTTATGCAACACGGAAAACTTGTTGAGCATGCTACAACCGACGAGGTATTTGAACATCCTCAGAAGGCGTACACGCGTGACTTGCTCGACGCCATTCCTGGTGGAAACTTGGAGCTTGGCTTGGATTAATGCATTTTGATTAAGTGAGAATAACGTGATCTCATAATATTTGTGTTAATCGAATCTCATAATATAAGGTGCGGGGTTTATGCGACCTTGCACCTTATATTTGTTTTGTGTAACGCGCATATTAGAGTGGATTATATGATTACAATTACTACTTCAAACTTAAATGGTATTCGTGCGGCCGAGCGTAAGGGGATGCTTGACTGGTCCGATTCTCACACTCCTGACGTGTGGTGTATGCAAGAAGTGCGCGCTCCGCAGGATGCAATCGACCCAATTATGACAAAAATTGAAATGGGATATCGCGCGTCTGAAAATATCGCAAATCCTGTAGAAAACGATAATTTTACTTATGCAAACGAAGTTTGCCGCATAAAAGGTCGAGCCGGTGTAGCTTTAGTCACCTCTCTTCCTGTAGTTGAAAAGCGTTACGGTTTGCCGGGTTTAAGTGAAGATGTTGATTCTGGGCGATGGGTTGAAACTGACGTCCGTACCCCTGAAGGGTATGAAATTACTATTGCTTCAGTGTATGTTCACGCTGGAAACGTGGACGATCCGCAAAAAATGCAGCAAAAATTCCGCTTCTTAGACACAATGCTTATTCGCTTGGGCGAGCTTAGAGATATTGCTGCAAGTGGCGGAAATCAAGCGATTTTGTGCGGTGATTTTAATATTGCGCATACGCCGTTAGATATTAAAAACGCTAAAGCAAATGAAAAAAGTGCAGGATTTTTGCCGGAGGAACGCGCGTATATTGACCGCTGGATTAACGAGTATGAATTTGTGGACGTTATGCGCATGCTTGCAGGTGACATTCAAGGTCCATACACTTGGTGGAGTCAGCGTGGCAAAGCCTTCGACAATAACGTTGGCTGGAGATTAGACTATCAGTTTGCAACGCCAGAAATTGCAGAAAGCGCTTGTGGTTTTGTGATTGATCGTGCGCCAAGCTATGAGACAAGATGGTCCGATCATGCGCCTTTGTCTATAAAGTATTCCATATGATTATCAATCTACATAGGTTGTAATAGTTAAAGTAGTCGCATTTACGCATATGCAGATTTTCAGTGCTTTGCTTGTGGTATTCTGGTGGAGTTAGGCAAGTTGCCATAACAAGTAGCAAGCGTGTTATTGTAGATTTGTTGTTTGAAGAAATGAGGAATAATGGGCTGGTTATTTGGCCAACATAAGAAGGTAGAATCTTCAAAAGTTTCAGATGAAGTCGAAGAAGTAAAAACTGGTCCATGGGATTTCAATGATGATAATGCGCCAGATTTCAGCGACTATCTTGATTTTGGTTCAATATATATTCCATATTTCCAAGGTATTGAATTACGTGTAAAAAAGCAGCGTGAGACAGGGCAAGTTCTTGGGATGACTGTAACGTACGGTTCGTCGAGTGTAGAAGTTGAAGCATTTGCAGCACCTAAGACAACTGGTATTTGGCAGGATGTATGTAAAGATTTACTTGACGGTAATATTCAAGCTTGCACTGCACAAGGTGAATTTGGTACTGAACTTTTGCTTCCAGTAAAAGTTGGAGGAAAGAGTATTACAACTCGTATTGTAGGAGTTGATGGTCCTCGATGGATGCTTCGCGGCGTATTTTCTGGTCCTGCAGCAACAGAGCTTGCAGAAAATAATAATGAAGCAAAACAATTGGAGGAATGGTTTAAGGGGATTGTAGTAAACCGCGGTGAAGAGCCTCTTGTGCCTCGTGATTTAATTCCTATGCATGATCCTTTAACTCGAGAAGAAAAAGAAGCAGCAAGTCGCATTGGGAACAACCAGAATGAAGAAGATGGTGTATCTCAAGGAGAAGAAAACGATATCTTGCAGAAGGAAGATAAACCATTGGGGTATGATCAGCAGGTGGAAGTAAAAACTACGCTTACTCGAGGACCAATGTTTTCTGAGGTTAGATAAGCAAAGTAAATAGCTGATAGTAAACGGGAAAATAATAAAAACAAAAGCTATTATTTGCCAGTAGCAGAAAGTAAGTGTATGGGTTCGCAGGAAGCAATGGAGTCTCAGGAATTGTCTGAAGAAACACAAAAATCGCTCCAAGGGATGCGAGATAACAATTCTAGGCAAAACAAAAAACGTTCAGGATTAGCGTCTTTAGCTTCCATAGGATCCGACAGTAAGACATTTTCTGTGATTGATTCCATAGGCGGTGTTCGAGGCGTAATCGAATCCATGCTGCCAGGCTTGCTGTTTGTTATTTGTTTTGTTGTAACACGAAATGTGCAAACAACAGTTATTGCGTCGGCAGCTCTTGCAGTTTTGCAAGTTGTGGCGCGCCTTATTCAAAAGCAGTCGTTGATGGGTGCATTAAGCGGATTGGTTTCCGTAGGAATCTGCCTTATTTGGGTGTGGACGAGTCATCAAGCGCGCGACTACTACATGATGGGCTTTATTACAAATGCTGTATACGGTGCGCTTCTTGCTATTTCGCTGATTGTTCGCGTGCCTGCTTTAGGTCTTGTGATTGAGTCAATTCGCAAAATGCCTACGGAAAATTTTGGCTCGTGGCTGCACGAATGGCTTGATTACAGGCCACTTAAGCGTGCATACATGTATGTTACTGGATTGTGGATTGGTGTTTTTGCGCTGAGGCTCGTTTTGCAAGTGCCATTATATTTGACGAATCACGTTGTGTGGCTTGGCACAGTTCGATTGCTTATGGGATTGCCGTTCTGGGCGCTGGCAATTTGGGTTTCTTACTTGATTATTGCAACGCCGTTTATGCGTCTTCATCATAAAAATCGCGAAGACAATTATCATGAAGAAAAGCAGATTGACGAAGATTAAAACAATGTAAATTCAAGTGAAGTAAAATCAGCTTAACAAAAATCAGCGTTAGAGAATCAGTGTTAGAAAATCATCTTAACAAAACGCAAAAATAAGGGGTAGTTTATGCAAGTGACGATGCGAATCGAGAGATATGCGGATCAAGGAAGATGCGTAGGTCATCTTGACGGACGCGTTGTATTCGTGCGATTTGCGTTGCCTGGTGAGCTGGTTGTTGTGCGTATGGATGAGCCGATGCGTGCAAAAGCGCACTTTTTCACTGGCGAAGTTGTGGAAGTTTTGGAGCCTAGCGCGGATCGTGTGGAGCCTCGCTGGAAGCTCGCTGGTCCTTTGGCTCAGGGCGGCGGAGTTGGGGGAGTGGATTTAATTCACGTTTCTTTGCCTGGTCAGATTCGTTGGAAGGCTTCCGTAATTGCTAATCAATTCCAACGTTTAGCGCATATGGATGTTGCGGAAAGCGATGTTAGTGTTGAGCGCATTCCAGGGGACGAGGAGCTTAACGGATTTAATTGGCGTACGCGTATGGAGTTGGTGGCGGATGATGAAGGGCGATTGTCTATGCGAAAGCGCGAGTCGCATGATCGCATTGCGATTGATACTATGCCGCTTGCATCGCGCGCGGTTTTGGCTGTTGCGGATTCTTTGGACTTGTGGAATCGCAAGTTTGATCCAAATTCGCAAATTCGCCTTGCTGTTCCAGAGCCTCGGGTTGATGGTTTAGATTTTAATGATAAGTCTGCGCTCCTTAGTGCGATTGGCGAAAATTATGCGCTTATAGTAAATGATGAGTTGGTTGCAGGATCGGCTTTGTTGCGAGAGCGCGTGCGCGTTGCGGTTGATGGTGATTCATCGCGTGCGCGTACTTTTGATTACGATGTTGACGCGCGCGGTTTTTGGCAGATTCATCGCGCAGCTCCAGAGCATTTGGTGAACTACGTTTTGGGATTAGTTCGTTCTGCGCTTGGTGGGCGTAGCAGGAATACGGTTTTGTGGGATTTGTATTCTGGATCAGGTTTGTTTACGATTCCGCTTGCGACTTTGGCTAATATTGGCGGAGATTCTTCTGGTGCTGCTGGCGCTTTTGGTGCTGCAGAGCCAGCTCGCGTGCTTAGCATTGAGGGTGCGCCGATTGCTGTAAAGAATGCAAGGCGAAACATTGGGCGCGCAGGTCTTGGCAGGGATGTTGTTGAAGCGCTTGAAGGTGATGTTGCGCAAACGCTTGAATCGCAGGTGTTTAAGGCGAGTAAATCATCTAAGATTGTGCGCCGATTTGCGCATCCAGATGTTGTTGTATTGGATCCTCCGCGCGCTGGTGCTAAAGCTCAAGTTTGTAAGCAGATTGCGAAGTCTGGGGCAAGAGCTGTTGTGTATGTTGCTTGCGATCCTACTAGTCTTGCTCGCGATGTTGGCACGTTTAAGGAGCTTGGCTACAGCGTTCAGTCTTTGCGCGCGTTCGATATATATCCCAACACTCATCACGTCGAGACTGTCGTATTGATGTCAAAGGCTGATTAGGTGGGTGCATTTTTGCCTTTGTGTAGCAGGGTTTAGCGAGGTCTATCGTTAAAAGGTTTAGTATGCGATGGCTTTAAGCTGTGTTCTCGCGATTTTTGAGCGCAGTTTGGCTGTATGAGGGAAGATATCAACGCTCTAGGGTCGAGTGCACAGGATGTTAACGTTAAAAAGTGCACACACTTTGCACCCAGGGTGGTGAAGGTTGGTTCTAGTTTCTTAACTCTTGGATACAATGAAACTTTTCCTTCTGAACTCTGAAACTGTTGCTTTCTGTGTGTAGAGTTGTTGCCTTAATTTCGTCTTTTTACCATTTTCTGTAATGCCTGTTATTTTTTGTGGGTTTATATCACCTGTATGCGTGTGCGAGTGGTCTTCTTGTTTTGTAATTGTTTCTAACATGGTGTGGAGTATCGATAGGTTTTTTAGAGTTCGAGTACATTGTTAAATATATGCTGAAAAGCGTTGGTGCTACTATGAGAATGACTGGTAGTATTCCGCCTTTGAATGCGCATGAGAGAGTGATAAGAACTATTGAGAATATTATTTCTTGAACGTTCATTCGTAATGATTCAACTAGCGTAATATGTTGCGTTGTTTTTGGTGTTACAACAAATATGGCTTTTCTTCCTGTAAGTGCTAGGAATGATGATTTCATTGACACGTAAAGCATGGAACCGTACAAGCAGAAAGTAAAAAGCATGTAGAGTAGTAAATGTTTGAGCGATACTTTACCAAGCCAGAAGAATACGTCGTTTAGCATAGGTGCCATGAAGAATATTAAGGTTGGTAAAAGTAGCCATGCTGGATAATGTAAATCGTAGTGCAGCGCTGGGAAGAATATGATATTCATCGCTACATAGCATGTGAAAAGTGATGTTAATGGTAGGTTGTAGGTGAATAAGAAAATATCTAGTTTTTCAAACCATCGCATTTTAGATGTAAAAATGCGTTTAGTGTAGCATTTCATGAACTCGAAATTACCTTGAGTCCATTTACTATGTCGTTTCTTAAAAGCTAGATAGTCAATCGGATATTGTTCCTCGCATGTTATGTTCGGTGCGAAAGCAACATAGTATCCTTTGCTGCGTGCTTCAATTGATAAGCATAAGTCTTCAGCAACAACTTCTGGTAATCCATCTACTGCTTCGTAGCATTCGCGGCTTACCATCGCGCCATGTCCTAGTAGAGACATGAAACCATAGTGATGTTTCATTGTTTGGTACACAGGCCAGTGGCTGTTCACTCCAATGTGTAGTAGGTGCATAAAGCGGTTAATGTTACGTGTTGCTACGTGATTGCATTGTACGATTCCAGCGTTTTTAAAGTATTGGAAGTATTGTAAGCATCGAATAATAAAATCTGGAGGTATGATTTCATCACTGTCGAGAATAACAAAGTAATCGTAGTCGGTTCGTCCGTGTAAATAGTTGTTGAGATTTCCCGCTTTGAATCCTTTTCTATTTTCGCGGCGTACTACTTCTACATTATGTTCTTTAGCATATTCGTCTACCTTGTTTTTGTAATTAGGGTCACTAGAATCATCGAGGATGACTGTTTTGACTGATCCGGCGTACTTTTGTTTTAAGCATTGAGTGAGTGAGTCGCCTTCAAAATCGTTGCAAGTACAGTAGAGCATTACGATACGCTTGTTTGCTGGTATTGGCATGCAAGAGACTTTTTGAACGTATTGTGTAATGGATTTTTTATGCAGGTAGAACCATAGTACGTAGATGATATCTTTAGTGCCGTTTAGCCAGAAGTAGATTATGAAGATTGCGTTTAATGCTATGAGAATATCTAGCGTAGTGTTTCTTGTTCCAGAAAAAACGTATTCTCTAATAGCGAATGGTGTAAAGATTAAGAATAGTAGTAACCATGTTATGAGAATAGTTACGTATAGTGATGCTCTCTTTAACATGGGAAAAAGTCTAGGGGGGGGAGACGTTTTTTCGTACGTTTTTATGCGTTTGCTAAAAAATAGGTTTTGCTTGTAAAAACCTGGTAGATATAAATACAGGTAGAGTAGCTAATAATAAAACTTGATATTATCTGGTGTTAGAGCGTATATAGACATACCAATAAAGGAGGAAGCCGTATATGCTCTATGTAAAATTTGATGATTTCGAAGATGTTAGTGTCATGGGAAATGAGAAAGACCGTGGCATGTTTATTCCGATTAAGGATGGGAATGTGTATGCTGAGTGCGAACGGTGCGGTGTAGTTGAAAGGATCGCCTCACCATGCGAATTCATTGCTAGCACATTTAAGTCAAGAGTGAACTTTAATGAGGGTTATGAACTTTGCGAGAAGTGCTTGCAAGAGGTTGAGTTTGTTACTGTCGCTTTGAGAACTGGAAAATTGCCTAATCGAGAATTGAAATAACTGAAAAAGCAAAGCAGTGATAACCGTAGTAATACAGGAAAAACTAAAGGGTTAGACCAATTTCTGAAAATAGCCTAACAACCTCACGTCGAGAGTGTCGTATTGATGTCAAGGGCTTAATAGGTGGGTGTATTTTTGCCCTTGTGTAGCAGGGGTTTGCGAGGGCTATCGTTAAAAGGTTTAATGCGTGGCGGCTTTAAGCTGGGTTCTCGTGATTTTTGAGCGCAGTTTGGCTGTATGAGGGAACATGTCTACGCTCTGGGGTCGAGTGCACAGGATGTTAACATTAAAAAGTGCACACACTTTGCACCCCCTTGTCTAAAAAATTAAACATTTTGAAAGGAGGAATAATGGAAACAATAGTATCCGCTTTATTAGTTTTTGTTTCTACATCCATTGACTACTTAGTTGTTTTGACTATTTTATTCGCTAGTCAAGGAAAGAAAGGTTTGAAATCAATTTATGTAGGGCAGTATTTAGGTACAGGACTGCTTGTACTGGCTAGTCTTATTGCCGCTTACTTTTTAAATTTTATTCCACAAGATTGGATTATCGGACTCCTTGGTCTAATTCCGCTAGGTCTTGGTATAAGAGCAATTTTTGTGGACGAAGATATTGATGAAGAAGATATCGAGGGGAAAATTACCGGAAATGGATCAAAAATCTTAGCATTTACAAGTTTAACAGTGGCAATGGGTGGAGATAATTTAGGAATTTATATCCCCTATTTTACAGGAAAGAGTTTGATTGAGATTGGTATAAGTTTAGTAATATTTGCCTTAGGGATTTTGATTCTATGCAAATTATCTCAAAATCTCGCCTCAATTTCTGCTATCGGAGAGACTGTGGAAAAGTACGAAAAAGTAATTGTACCTGTCGTGTTTATTGGACTCGGTCTCTATATATTGATTGAAAATGGAACTATTAATTATTTCATAGGTCAAGTCCTAAAAGTGGTGTAAATTCATTTCCTTCCCTTTATCTGTTATTTTTATGTTCAAACTCAAACGAGAAAAATAAGTGGTGCTTCTCCACCATCATGGCGCTTGATCGTACTATCTGATGCAGGAGGCTGATTAGGTGGGTGCATTTTAGTCCTTGTGTAGCAAGGCTTAGTGAGGGCTATCGTTAAAAGGTTTAGCGTGTGGCTGCTTTAGGCTGGGTTCTTGCGATTTTTGAGTGCAGTTTGGCTGTGTGAGGGAAGATATCAACGCTCTAGGGTCGAGTGCACAGGATGTTAACGTTAAAAAGTGCACACACTTTGCACCCACCCTGTGAAGTGAGGATATACAGTATAGTTTGTGTAATTATTTATCATGCAAAAAACATGATAATAAAATTTATACAAGCAAAAAGAGATGTTACTCAAATGGCATAATTGTAAAAAGTTACTTTATAACATTCTCCTATATCGTGGGGCTTAAATCTAAGCCCCACTTTTTATATTCAAAACTATTTTTTCAAATAAATAAAAGTCAAAGACTTTACATATTTAATGCTTATTCTTAGCTAAAATACCTGTTTTTAATATCATTTGTAAGCATACACTGAACAAAAAAATACAAAACAATATATTGCATATAAAAGGTGAAATACTGCGCGCAATTATTGCGCCTAAGTTTACAGTAAATGTCGCAAAAATACCGATAATAATTCCTTCAGTAAAATGAGTATAATGGTAACGAGCATTAGCAACACTACCACTTATAGCTGTAGGAAGCGTGACAAGCAAAGCAGTTCCTCTTGCCATAAGGTCTCCCATGCCGAGCAAAAGTTGCACGCATGGCACTATAATTCCTCCGCCACCAACGCCTAAAATACCTGAAAAAATACCAGAAACAACGCCTATAAATATAAGACATATAGCTTTTAAAAAACTAACATTAAAATCTACATTTCTTAGCGGAATCCAAACTTGACTAGAACATATAACTAGTAATACAAAAAGTGTAAAACACCAAGGAAATATTTTTTTAGGCAAAATATGTGAAAAATATACCCCAATTTGTGATCCGAAAACTGAACCTATTATTAGAAAAAATGCTGATAAAAATGACACTTTGCCGTTTAAACCGTAAACAATGCTTCCACAAAGCGACGTTATAATTATGGCAACAAGAGAAGTAGCAGTAGCATGACGCTGATCAAATTTCATAAAAACAGTTAATGCAGGAACTATCACCATTCCTCCACCTACACCGAACAATCCTGATAAGAAACCTGCTAATAGTCCAATGAAAACGATTAAAACAATATTATGGAAATTATATTTGGTTTTAAAAATATTTCTCAACATATATCTTTTCTTCACAAAACACCTCCTCGTACTTTATTCACTACTTTTACTATATTATATGAAAAATAGAATGTTTCTATACTAGTTCAATTGTAATTTATGTATTTATTTATCTAATTAACGTAAGTAATGGATAATAAGAAGTTTATCGCAGAGACGAAAGATGTTCGTTTAACGGTGAAACGTGCTGATACCTTTGGTGTGAGTTTTTAACTGTGAACAAGATATATTGAGGGTTGAGGAAGCGCAAAATGTTATAAGGCTTATTCAAACTAAAAAAGTTTCAGCTTCGAATTGGCTGAGGTGGTTTACTCAGGGTATGCCTGAAATTGTTGTGAGTTTGCCACATGATGTGGAAGTTTGTGAGGTTGAATCTGATTCTAATCAAGTGCTCATCACGGATATTGAGATTGGTGAGCTTTATGTAGAAGTGAACAATGGCTTTGTATCCACTGGAGAAAGATAAAATTCATATTTAATGAAATTGACAATCAGGCCTTATGGAGGGTTTTATGGCTGAGATTTGGGATGCGTATGATAAAGAATTTAATAAATTAAAGAATATTACATTAGTGAGAGGAGAACCAATTCCTGACGGCATGTATCATTTGGTGGGCGAAGTAATTGTTAAACATATAGATGGTACTTACCTTATTATGCAAAGAGATTTTGAAAAGAAATTCGGTGGAATGTGGGAGTTGACAGCAGGTGGTTCTGCATTGCAATATGAAACACCATTAGAATGTGCAGTAAGAGAATTAAAAGAAGAAACAGGTATTGAAGCTTCAAAAATTATGGAGATCGGAAGATTTGTGCAGGATGTTTACCACTCTCTTTATGTTGAATATCTATGCGTAACCGATTGTAAGAAAAATGCAATTGCTCTTCAAAAAGGAGAAACGGTTAATTATAAGTGGGTAGATAAAAAGAGCCTTTTGGAAATGAGCCAAGACGAGTTAGTATCATCAAGGGCAATCAAACTTATTAAAACAGTAGATATATAAATTCAAGTTTGGCTGTTTGAGGGAATATGTCTACGCTCTAGGGTTGAGTGCACAGGATGTTAACGTACTTCGCTTGCGTTGAAAGCACAGTGTGCTTTCAACTTTGAGCAAGCTCAGCGAATTGGGGTGCTTTTTCGCGCTACGCTTTAAGTGAAAAGGCAGGTCATGTCGTTCGCGCGGTCTAAGCGCGCTCACGTCTTCGCCGCGCAGAAGCAGTGCTTCTGCCTTGAGCGGCTCAGCGCTCCGAATTACCTTTTCGCGCTACGCTCTAAGCGAAAAGGCAGGTCGGAACGCACGGCTATTAGTAGCCGTTCGGCTGATTTGGCACATAAAGTCCACTGGACTTTACATTTGAGCCAAATCACGCTTTGAAGGAGCTTGAAATGCGTTATGCAATTTCAAGCTCTGTCAAAGCGCCCATGCAAGTCGATTCGCCACTTTGCACCCAGGGTGTGAAGTGGTAAAATATAGCTTAAGAGTTAAAATGAGGCCTGATTATTAGTATGTGTACGAGGAGGTGTTTAAGGATAATGGACAAGCTCGTTCGTTTTTGCCGTGAAGTGGCGATGTTCGGCTTGACGGTTGCCTTAATCGCGATGCTGGTTGCCTTAATATGGGATGGCACACTTGCTATTAGAATTGGTTTTACCTCTTTTGTTATTGGTGTCACAGTGATCTCGCTTAAGACTGTACTTCGAAAGACTGATTGAATTTTGTTTGGTTCAAGTCAATAGTTGAATATCTCACGTTGGGTGGCTATTACTGATCTCTGTCAGTAATAGCCACTTCTTTTTATGAATCTTAAAGTCAGGCTCAATGTCCGTCCTGTTTAGCCGGTGATCGGTTAGGGTAATCGGATGAAGTATTGGATACGTTGAAGAATAATATTAGAGAAATTATCGCGGGCAACAACTTAAGTGAGCTTGAAACGGTTGATAAAAAAATCGCAGATAAACAAGCGATACTACTAACCTTGCTTAAAGCTAAAAAAGACTACACGAAAACTGCCAACGAGATTGATGAGCTTAAAGTTAAGAAACAGCAGCTTCTTATAGAAAAAGCAGGTCAAGAAGATGCTAAAAGACGAATCAGAGAAATGGAAGATTTTCTGAAAAGTGAGCGTCACGATATTAGTGAGTATGACGAGAAGCTGGTAAGAAAGTACATCAAGAAAATAAAAGTTTACGAGGACAGGTTCAGTATAACTTTTAAATCAGAGATTAGTGTGGATATTGAAAGGGCATCGTAAATTGAAAGGGCATCGTAAAAGCCAAAAGAATGTTAGCATTTGAAATGTTACAAAAGTCAGCCTAGGTGGTGAATCCTCTCTAGGCTGTTTTTATACTCAAAAATCAAGCTATTAAGCCAATCTTAAACCTTTTAACGATAGCTTTTTTAATAATCGTTAGCATAATAATGATAGTTATTAGGAATAGTTATTCCAGTAGTGCGTCAATATTTCGTTTTGAGTATAGAAGTCTGCGCACTTCCATAGTGTCGCCCAAGACAACGTAAAAAACAGAAAAGTTGCGTACGC
>NZ_KQ956870.1:0-76452 GCF_001546485.1 Gardnerella vaginalis
GCGTACGCAACTTTTCTGTTTTTTACGTTGTCATCGACGACACTATGGAAGTGCGCAGACTTCTATATTCAAAACGAAATATTGACGCACTACTGGAATAACTATTCCTAATAACTATCATTATTATGCTAACGATTATTAAAAAAGCTATCGTTAAAAGGTTTAAGATTGGCTTAATAGCTTGATTTTAGGCAAGATATCCATTCTCCTCACACCATGTCCATGCAATATTAGATTGTTGGCTGGAAGCCGTGGTGTTCTAATAATGGGCGTAGATTTCAAGTTCAACTTAAAAATTACGCCCAAAATGGTCAACTTGCTTTTTACACGTAAAAGACACACAGAAAAAGAATTGCTCCGTACACTAAATATATTGCCCTTTATGACTTGATGACATGTATTTCACGCACCGCGCTTTCCAATCATCTTCACGAACGCAAGCAAACGCATCCGTTACAGCCTGCAAACCTAAACTTTTAACATACTTACAAGCAATATTAAAACTATTATCAATGCTAATCTCTTCATTTACTAGCAAACTATACTTTGCATACACAGAAGGAACAGCAGAGCCAATATCATCAAAAAGAAAAGGATTCATATCACTTAAAAATGAAGTCAATTCTTCACTTTTATTTTCTTTCCAATAATGATTTAACGCGTAATAAATCATAGAAAACAATTCAAACTTATTCACAACTATTCCTCCCACGGATCATTATTTAATCCTGTCCTATCATGCCATTGTCTTGGAATACTATTTTTCCCACCCTCATTTATCACTTGGTTCTGATGTCGAACCCAATCCTGAGTACCATCTACGTTAATCCTAGTATGCCAATCGTTACCATACATGTCTTTACCAACATGAAAATGCTCATCGTTTGCCAATTCAGTTAGCATCTTCCTATTTTCTGGCGTATCTGGTAGGTGTCCTTCTCTTTCTTCAAAGATATGTTTTATCTGGGAATCATTCTCAGGCAACTTTATCCTTCCCTTAAATTCATCTGGAATATTATCAGGATTATCGCCATACGTTCCCTTATATAAATCGCTCTGTCCTGCCCCCATTAGTTTTTTCTCACTATGCTAGTCCAATCTTCATATTCAACAAATTGAGTTTTCAAATATTTCTCTTTAATTTCATCTGGCATTTTACTATACACAAGAACTACTTCAGGCTCCAATTCTTCCATCATAGAGTCCATACCAGCTTCAAAATAGTATCTGTTAACTCTGTTCTTCAATTGACCATAACTACCAACAGAAACAATTGAGTGCCTCTCAACACCTAAGAACGCAATCTTTTCAGGCAAAAATTTTGTAGTATATGTCCTATCATCACCCCATCTAACACATGGTATTACATAAACACCATGCTTTTGAAAGCAATATCCAATTGCTCTGTTTCTATAAATATTAGTAATCTGAAGCGATAAAGGCATATCTCGATATATAGAACAATCAGGAGAAATAAATCCCTCATACTGCTTTAAAATTTCAACATATTCATTTGGATGAGCAAGCAAATCACTGAATTCCGTATCATTCTCATATTCACAGACAGCAAACGTTTTTCTGTCAGTCTTGCCAATCTTGCTGAATGGCACAAGTTTATTTGGGATAATAAGATTCTTGGGTTTTTTAATTATTGGAATTTCAAAAATACCATCAAACTCAGCATCTTTAACAAGTTCTGGATTGCAACCATCAGACAGCAGACCTGCGTTACGCACACCACTATCAACCACTGATTTTTTCTTTGTTTCTCTTCTTTTTTGTCATAGTATCCATTCCTCACTTCTCTTATATCCATACTTTTCTTTCTCACAATTAACATAACTAATACTAAAAAGACTCAGCCCTTCTCACAGTTAAGCTAACATCTTTCGTTTTTGCTACAAACTTCCTACTATTCGCCACTTGAACAACTCCCTTGTTAAATATCGGATTATAGGCCAAAATCAAAAGACCAGAATTGATCCGCATTGTTAAGATGCACGTCGGGTACTGTTGTCTGCACATGCTACACCAAAGTGAGTATTTTAGCAAACTAACACAAATTTTTTCTTTCTAACAAGATTATTTAGTCTTACAATCACATTCACAAACACAAACAAATGTCAGAACGAAAACGCAACTTATCACCGCGCACTAAATATTTTGCCTTTTATGATTTGATGACATGTATTTTACGCACCGCGCTTTCCAATCATCTTCACTGATGACGCCAAACATCGGAACAGAATTTCGCCAATCGTCGGAATGAAAGTTCGCCAATCATCGGAACAAAAGTTCGCCAATCGTCGGAATGAAAATTCGCCAATCGTCGGGACAGAATTCCGACAATCGTCGGAAAATGATGATAGAATTCATATTATCAGCAGAAAATACGAGCAGACTTAATTAAAAAAACAGGGTGACAGAGTTGAAAAAATATAGGAAAAGAATTGCCGACGATATTTTGAAAAGAAAGCTAGAAGGCAAAGGCGCGGTACTGATTGAAGGGCCGAAATGGTGTGGGAAAACCACTACTGCAGAACAATTTGCAGCAAGCGTTTTATATATGGACAACCCCGAAAAGAAAGAACAGAATATCGCTATGTCGGAACTAAGCCCAAAGCGATTACTGAAGGGAGCTACCCCAAGATTAATTGACGAATGGCAGCTTGCTCCAAAACTTTGGGATGCAATACGGTTTGAGGTTGATCATCGTAGTGAGCTTGGGCAATTTATACTAACTGGTTCTGCTGTTCCTGCAAACACTACAGAAATTACTCACTCTGGTACTGGGCGCTTCACGTGGCTAACAATGAGACCAATGAGCTTATATGAATCCGGTGATTCCACGGGCGAAGCTAGCTTGGAAAACCTTTTTGCGGGAACTAAAAGTATTGAGGGTGATTCAAACTTAAGTATTGACCGCCTAGCTTTTCTTGTATGCCGTGGAGGATGGCCACAATCGGTGGATATGCGTGATGAAATTGCTTTAGATCAAGCTTTTGATTACTACGATGCTATTGTACACTCCGACATTAATCGTGCCGATGACGTAAAAAAAGATGCTGAAAAAGTTAAGCGTCTTATGCGCTCATACGCAAGGAATCAAGGAGCACAAGTACCAAATACTGTGCTTTCGCGAGATATTTCTGCTAATGAAGATAAGACAATTAGCGAGGAAACCGTTGCGTCGTATGTTGATGCGCTTCGCAAAATATTTGTTGTAGAAGATATGCCTGCTTGGAATCCAAATCTAAGATCAAAAACTGCCATTCGTTCATCCGATACGCGTTATTATATTGACCCATCTATTGCTGCAGCGGCTTTGGGAATTGGACCAAACGACTTGATAAACGACTTAAATACTTTCGGTTTTCTATTTGAAACACTTTGCATCAGAGATCTGCGAATTTTTGCAGATTCTCTAGGCGGCGAAGTTTACCACTACAGAGATAAAGACGGACAGGAATGCGATGCGGTTATTCATTTAAGAAACGGTAAATACGGTCTTATTGAAATTAAACTCGGAGGCG
This sequence comes from Gardnerella vaginalis, assembly GCF_001546485.1. Lineage (GTDB taxonomy): Bacteria > Actinomycetota > Actinomycetes > Actinomycetales > Bifidobacteriaceae > Bifidobacterium > Bifidobacterium vaginale_D. The sequence continues at coordinate 3,534 of NZ_KQ956870.1, forward strand.
AAAAGCTCATTGAAGAAGGAGTAAAAAGCCTTAAAGCGATGAAAGAAAAAATCGACACCAGTAAAATGAACGAGCCATCTTTCCTTATGGTTTTAACTGGAACATGCGACTTTGCGTATTGCCGCAAAGACGGCGTTTACGTGGTTCCTATTGGCTGCTTAAAAAACTAATATAAATTGAATACTACTACACAAAATAACATACAAAACAATTCATCATGATTCATATAGTTTTCTGGTATATGAAACTCTTCTTGAGACTCCGCTGCTGTTTCCCGATATACGTACGGCAAGCTCACTTCACTATAGGAAGTGTTGATTGCTGTTAGCAGAGGGTCACCAATTTTGTGTGACCCTCTAGCATAATTTAACTCTCTAAAACGGTGCGTAATTAAATTGTGAATCTCCTATCAACTTTTATCCACAATTGCGTGGAAAAATGTTGCTTTTTTTTTAAGTGAATAAGCTTAATTGTGACGTGTGCGAATTTTGGGGTTACCTCTGATTTTGCATAATTTTCAAATCGATTAAGAAAGGAAGAAAGTTGAACGAAGAGAATATGGTCATGCCTCCAGTAAATAATCAACATAATGAGTACAAGCATTTGAGTGGGCTTGGAGTGTCTGCACTTGTATTGAGTATTATTAGCATAGTATTTTCGTTTGTGCCAATTATAAACAATTTATGCCTTGTTCTTGGCGTATTGTCCATTATATTTTCTGGCTGCTCGTTCCGTGCAACAGGTAAAAAGGGAAAGAAACGCGGTCGCGGAATGGTGATTGCAGGACTTATCCTTGGCATTCTTTCTATAGTGATTACTTTGGCAATGCAAGCTAGTTTCAGCGCCTCTTTGGATAAAGCCACAGAGTCTATGAATAAAGCAAGTAAAAAGATGGATAACATGGCAAAAGGTATTGCTAATGATAACGCCAAAGAAATGAAGCTTGAAGTTAAAGGAACTGCTCCTACAGATATCAACTTAACGGTTGCTGGCTCAAGCAGCAATGAAAGTTCTGACAATGGTGTTTGGGAAAAAGTTTTGACTGGTAAGGATGCTCAAAAGGATTGGATGATTATGGCTACTCCAAAGCTTGATGTTAATAATCCAACGCCAGACAATTATAAAGTTGAATGCTCAATTACTGTCGACGGTAAGCAGGTTTCACATAAGAGCGCAACTGGATCAGCTGCCAATGTAATGTGCATGGCTTCTGACACAGCTGCTAAGTAATTTATACGTCTTTATAAAATTTATTCAAACAAAAGCCCGACGAGATTTACTCGCCGGGCTTTAGTGTATTTAGGTTTAGTTATTTAAGTAACTTTACTTACTTTTGTCGCTATCTTCTTTAGCTGCGCTATCTTCAGATTTGTTTTCCTCAGATTTACTATTTTCAGTAGCAACAACAGCAGTTGTGTCTATTGTCTCAAACTTTTCACTCTTAAAAGTGAACTCTCCCAGCAAGCCTTCACCTTCGGCATCCACCTTAATGCGTTCGCCATCAACAAGCTCACCAAGCAGAATCTTCTCGGAAATAGTATCTTCAATATCACGCTGAATTACTCGACGCAATGGTCGCGCACCCAGCAATGGATCGAAGCCCTTCTGAGCAAGCAGATTCTTAGCAGCATCCGTAAGTTCCAGCGACATGTGACGATCAAAGAGCCTGTCGTTCAACAGTCTTACATCCATGTCAACAATCTGACGAACTTCCGGTTCAGTAAGTTGACGGAACACAATCGTATCGTCCAAACGATTCAAGAACTCTGGGCGGAATTGACGTTTCAGCTCAGAATTAACCTGATCTTTCATACGCTGATACGTAGAATCTGAATTATTACCAAGCGTAAAGCCAGTATTGGCAGCCTTTGCAATATCTCGCGTACCAAGGTTAGTGGTAAGAATAATAATCGTATTCTTGAAGTCCACTTTTCGACCTTGGCCATCGGTTAAATGACCATCATCCAACACTTGCAGCAGGGTGTTAAAAATGTCTGGATGAGCTTTCTCAATCTCATCGAAAAGTACTACAGAGAACGGCTTTCTACGAACCTTTTCAGTCAGTTCTCCGCCTTCTTCATAACCAACATATCCAGGAGGAGCGCCGAAAAGTCTGGAAGCAGCGTACTTTTCAGCAAACTCAGACATATCAACGCGAATCAAAGCGTTGTCGTCATCAAACAAGAAGTTTGCCAATGCTTTAGCAAGCTCTGTTTTACCAACACCAGTTGGGCCTGCAAAAATAAACGAACCAGATGGACGTTTAGGATCCTTCAAGCCAACGCGTGCACGGCGAATTGAGCGTGCCAAAGCGGATACGGCTTCATCCTGACCAACAATGCGCTTATGAAGTTCAGCTTCCATTTGAAGCAGCTTCTGAGATTCAGCTTGCGTAAGCTTTACCACAGGAATACCCGTAGTGCTTGAAACAACTGAAGCAATCATGTCTTCGTCAACAACCATTTTGACGTTAGACTCACCTTCGCGCCAAGCTTTTTCTTTCTCAGCAACCTCAGTTTCCAGCTTTTCCTGATTGTCACGAAGGTTAGCAGCTTCTTCGAAGTCTTGCTGCTTGATTGCTTCATCCTTCTTTTTAGAAAGATTTGCGATCTTGTGGTTCAGTTCCTTCAGCTCAGGAGGCTGAGTCAAACGCTTAATGCGCAAGCGCGCACCAGCTTCATCAATAAGATCAATCGCCTTATCTGGAAGGTGACGGTCTTGAATATAGCGGTCAGAAAGCTCAGCAGAAGATTGTAAAGCGCCATCCGTAATAGTTACATGATGGTGATTCTCGTAGCGAGAACGCAAGCCCTTAAGAATCTCAATCGTTTCAGCAATAGTAGGTTCTGGAACCTGAATCGGCTGGAATCTGCGCTCCAAAGCTGCGTCTTTTTCAATATACTTACGATACTCATCGGTTGTAGTAGCACCAATAGTCTGTAGCTCGCCTCGCGCAAGCATCGGCTTCAGCATGTCGGACGCACCAAGCGCACCATCAGCAGAACCTGCACCAACAATCGTATGAATCTCATCAATAAACAGCACAATATCGCCACGTGTTTTGATTTCTTTCAGAACTTTTTTCAAACGTTCCTCAAAATCACCACGATAACGTGAACCAGCAATCATTGAACCCAAATCAAGCGAATACACTTGCTTATCCTTCAACGTTTCTGGCACATCACCTTCAACAATTTTCTGTGCAAGACCTTCTACAACTGCAGTCTTACCAACTCCAGGCTCGCCAATAAGCACAGGATTATTCTTCGTACGTCGGCTAAGCACAACCATAACGCGTTCAATTTCTTCGGAGCGACCTATAACAGGGTCAAGCTTTCCTTCTTGAGCTTCAAGGGTAAGATTGCGACCAAATTGATCAAGTAAAGCAGAGCCAGACTGAGTACGCTTATCTTGTACACTACCCGCGTTAGCTAACTCACCTTTTTCACTATCGCTGCTTGGAACATTATCTCCACGAATGAGATCAACAGTTGTGCTACGCAAATCACCAAGATCAACTTCCATCTTGATAAGCACTTGCGTACCAATGCCCTCACCTTCACGAATCAGACCAAGCAGAATATGCTCAGTACCAATATAACTGTGACCAAGCTGAAGAGCTTCACGCAAACTTAACTCCAGCACTTGCTTAGCATGAGGCGTAAAAGGAATATGACCACTCGGGGAAACTGTGCCCTTACCAATCATTTCTTCAACTTGTTTGCGAGTACCATCTAAGTCTACGCCTTTTGCGCTCAGCGCTTTGGCGGCAATACCCTCACCTTCACGAATCAGACCAAGCAGAATATGCTCAGTACCAATATAATTATGCTGAAGTGAGCGAGCCTCTTCCTGAGCTAGCACAATCACGCGTCGCGCGCGATCAGTGAACCGTTCAAACATAACTGCCTTCCGTTCTTTTCTTTCATTCCATGGTAGCGAGTTGCCATGACGCGGAATCTTACGTTGCTTACGAATACTTCATACATGTATTGTTCTGCATAACATAATTAATATTGCGAGAACTATAAGTATTCTTTGTTGATTATTTATTTATGTTGTCTACGTGACTTTCTCTTATATAAACGCATTGCCGTAGAAGTTGCACGTTGAGCATATTTTTTCGTTTGAGATGCTACTGTTTCTGTAACTTTCTCAACATTTTCTACATTCTCAACAGTGCCTTCATCTTTTTGTATGGTATTATCTTGTACACTCAACTCTACTGCGTTATCCTCGTTCTTCACTTCAGCAAAAGCTTGTACATGGTCTACATGTTCACTAGCATCAGCCTGTTCAACATGCTCTGACTCAGCTACAGGCTGCGTGAGCTGTTCGTTTTCAACTTGAGCTTCCGCTACTACTTGATCTAACTGCTCTTGAGTTTGAGATTGTGAGTCATTGGTTTCTTTATTTTGCAACGATGAATCAGCGCTATCAACTTCTTGAGTATTGCTAAGTTTGCGACGCTTACGGCGATGCTTCTTGCTATCTTCAATTGCTTCTTCAATAAGCTCAACATCAGCTCGTTCTTCACGAGGAGCTTGTTGCAAAATATCAATATGATAGTCATCGTACGCCGGAGCAGATTGTACCCACAGTTGCGATGGCTGAGGAGGTTCAATATCTGAATGCTCTCCACATGCGTGATCAAGCGAAACTACTCGCCCATCATCAGGACTCCACATGTTGGCACATACGCCAAACATGGAGCCTAAGCTTCCTGCTAATGGAATCAAGAATCCGCAAGTAGAGCATGCTTTGCCATCAGCAATCTTTGTAGACAGTGATTTTGGTCCGTGCTGTCCCGCGTACCAACGTTTTGCTGTTTGTGAAAGCGCTTCAGCAGTCATTACGCGTCTACGCGACAATCGCAATGTAGATACAGCTTCCTCAAGATCATCGTTTACAGGATACTCATCTTGAGATGAATCAGAAAGTTGCTGACTTTGATCTCGTTGCTGCTCTTGCTGCTGTTCAGTCGTATCGACTGTACTAGTAGCACTCATAGTGTCAGCTGCACCTTCACTATTCTCAGCCGACTGAGTAACATCACACGCAACCTTTGATTCATCACCAGCATGATGATGAACTGGTCGGAACCCATCTTCAAGACGCGCATCGTGCTCATCAGTGCCAATAGAATCCGTTACAGAAAGATCACTTGGTTTTAAGCGATCTTTCCACGGAATCCAAGCAGGTGGCAGTAACGATTCATCTGTAGGAACAAGCGTTGACTCATTTACAGTCCAACGCTGAGTTTCTTCATCGTGATACAACGTTACAGACCACTGCCAGCCTTCATAGCCGACTAATGTGCTTACAAAACGGAAATCAGTAACATTGTCACCAATTTCCGTAGAAGACACAAAGTCACCTACAGCATCCAAGCGCTCTGAAGCTTCCACAGCTACGCTACGAGCAAGCTCTTGTGGATTCACCACTTCATCAGTCATATACACTAATCCTGCACTACTCCTGAACGTCAAAATTATCAGCTACTGCACGCAATAATGTAGCTAGTTTCTTGCTTTCAGCTGTTGAAGGATAATGACGATGTCTTAAACCATTACCGGCAGAGTCAAGCAATTTAATAAGATCTTCTACAATTGCTGCCATGTCTTCTGCCTTTGGGCGAGTTGCTTTCACTAATGATGGCGCTGCCACAATCACATTAAGTCCCATCGCTTGTGGACCTTTACGACCATCAATGACAGAAAATTCAACACGTGTACCCTTATGCAAAGTTTTTACGGTAGCAGGCAATGCTGCAGCTGGCAAGAAAACATCCTTACCATCATCGCTAGCAATAAAGCCATACCCCTTCTGCGAATCATACCAACGCACGCGCCCATTGGGCATAACACACCTCACTCAAATAATCATTCAATATCGCATAACAAACTGCCACAAAGCACAGCACACTATTGTATGCGAAAGGTCTATAGACAGTGTACCAAATATTCTTACTACTTGTATTATTTTTTATATTGTAGCGCATACACGCGGGCAAATACACGGACTAACTTATAAGCAAGTAAATAATCTTACACATGTACTTTCACATACTTAATAAGTAACCGTTTGCTACGAAACATCTTCTATTTCTTTTATTGGAAGTACAACAGTAAGTGTTAACCCATGAGCTTGAACATCAAGCGGTCGAGATGTATTCATAGTGTCATCGAGATGTTCTGCTGTAGAATCAACAACAGTTAATGGTGTGGAAGTAGTTGCACAAATAAAACCGTGGTGTGCTTTCACAACAGATTGGGCAATAGCCATACCTAAACCAGTACCACCTTTCTCGCGGGCACGAGAAGGATCAGCAATGTAGAAACGTTCAAAAATACGAGAAAGTGACTCTTCTGGCACGCCAGGCCCATGATCAACAACACGAATAACTGCATAAGTGTTACCAGTATTAGTCGATTGGCTTACTTCAGCAGCTTCTAAGAATTCTTTCAATGACTCACTTACAGAAGGCAATTGTGAAAGCTTATCTGGCGTAATAGAAGCTTTCATAACACCTACAGCAATTTCAACAGGCGAATCAGTGGGAGTATAACGGTGAATATTACCTACGATATTAGTCATAACTTGACGTAAACGCGCACCATCACCGAGCAAAGTAACGTCAGGAAGTTTACCACTATTGAACTGCAACTTATGCTCAAAATTACAGCGAGTACAATTCATTAATTTCCATTCGTCAGAAAGTGAAAGTGAGCCTTGCTGCACTAAGCGAGCAGGATCAAGCGCATGCAAATCATTAGCAGCATCAGAAAGTATTGGTGCCAGTTTTACAATTTGCGAAGTATCAATACCACGACCTTCATCAAATCGTGCGAGCGAAAGCAAATCCTCTACAAGTTCAGTCATGCGTTCACTAGAAGCTTTAATATGCGCAATTGAATCATCTGCCTGTTTTTGTCCACCCGGCGAGTTGCGCCACATGGTATACAATTCAGCATAGCCATGAATTGCTGCAAGAGGAGTGCGTAATTCATGACTTGCATCTGAAACGAAACGCTTCATTTTTTCTGTCATAGCTTCTTGTTCATTAAATCCACGTTCGATACGAGCGAGCATCGAATTTAAAGAAGCAGCTAAAGAACCAACCTCTGTGTTTTCTGGCGCTGAAGGAACTCGCCTACTTAAATCACCAGAAGCAATTTTTGAAGCCGTTTTTTCAATACGCTTTAAAGGCCGTAATGTAGTGCGAATAATAATAGCGGCAAATACTGCTCCAAACAAAATAACAGCAATACTTACCATAATGCAGTAACGAGTAAGCGTATTAACAGTATCAAGCTGATCGCTTAAAGATAAAGCAATATACACATACCCTCGCATGCTCATACTTGAGTCGTAGCGGTTTCTTTGACCCCAAGTCAACACTAGTACACGCCAAGGCGCTTTTGCTGCTTTTACAGTAGTGTCATCACTATCGCTAACATTACCTTGAATAATTGCAGGAGATGTATACGGCTTATGAATTGCAATGTGCTTACTAGCAGAACCATCCGCCGGCAACTTAGGCATAGAAACAAAGTTGCCTCTCAGTTTCGGCACCAATGGTGTAGTTATGATTTTATTATGCGTATCTCTAATCTGCATAAAATAATCATTTGGACCAGCAGTTGATTGATTAGCATCTTTCCTACGCAATAAATCAATATTGTCATAAATAAGTTGAGCCTGATCTGCTAACTGAATATCTGTTTTTTCTAGCAGATAACCTCCAACTAGCTGACGAATTGATAACGAAATACAAAATGCAGCTATAGTAAGCACAGCTAACGTGCAAGCTAATAAGCGTGTACTTAACGGTATTGCGCTTACACGACGACGCAACCAACAAATTCTACGCGGTTTCAAATCTGCATTAGCGCCTACGCTTGGCACTATTGCCACGCTTTTGCCTATGTCAGTAGAAGTTGTAGCATTTTTACCGTCGGCAGTCGTGCTGATACTGCGTTGCGTTTCCTGCTTTTCGTCGCTATGATTACTCGGCTGCATAATCAGGCTTGACCTGCCTTTGGTTCACGAATCATATAGCCGATGCCACGTTTAGTCTCAATAAGAGGAACAACTTTTTGCTGATTTCCATCAGCATCAGTAACTTCAATACCGTCTATTTTTTTTCGCAAATAAGAGATATAGGACTCAACAATAGCCGCATCGCCACCCCAATCATATTGCCACACATGATTCAGAATTTGGCTTTTTGACAATACGCGACCTTCATTATCCATCAAATAATGCAGCAACTTATACTCAGTTGGACTAAGCTCAATCGCTACGCCGCTGCGAGTAACATCATGTGAATCTTCATTGATTTCTAGATCGGCTACTCGAATAATAGGAGTTTCTTCTTCTTGTTCTCGTGTTCGACGCAGAATAGCACGAATCCTTGCTACTACTTCTTCCAAACTGAATGGCTTAGTGACATAATCGTCACCGCCAACTGTCAAGCCCATGATTTTATCTTGCGTATCGTCTCTTGCTGTAAGGAATAGAACCGGAACCTTAACTCCATTTTGACGAATACGCCTTGTAACAGTAAAACCATCAATATCCGGAAGCATAACATCCATAACAATAAGATCAGGTTTTACTTGTTCTATGACTTCAATGGCCTCTGACCCAGATGCAGCGGTTTCAACATCAAAACCAGCAAAATGCAACGATGCAACCAAAAGTTCACGAATTGATGGTTCATCGTCGACCACAACTACAGACGCTTCAACATTCTTGCTCATACTGATTAGCATCACCTATAAAGCTGAATATTTCCTGAATAAATACTGAAAATCAAACAAGTTGCTCGATTATTTTTGGATTATCGTCGAGTGCGAGCATGACGTCTATGAGCTTTACGCAATCCTGCACGTATTTGACGCTGAACATAACGTCGACGCAGTAAAATAGCGGTTACTATTGCACATACCGCTAGCAAAACAACCAACATAACAAGTGTGGATACTAAACTTGCAGATGTACTTGTGGAAGTTCGTTTTGAACGTGCAATCTGTTGCATCATCATCATTGCGGATTGCCCCCAATGACTTCCTGAAGTAGTAACTAACGGTCGATATGCAGCATCAGATAGCGCGTCCACTGTGTTCTTACTCTTAAGCCACTCGTCGGAATTAGGTGAAACTGCAACAATAAGTCTTCCATCATGGGTAGCTACAGCAAGTAGTACTGTATTGCGCGCTGGCATTGTGCTAATAAGCAAATCGCTCGCCCATTTTGACGGATTTTTTGTATTACCAAATGTAGCTAAATATAGAAGTTTTACATTTACGCCTGTGCGCTTTTTAGTAGCTACGATAGCGTCTGAAACTTTAGTAACGGAGTCGCCCAGTAAATTCTCAGTGTCTGTTATTGAATCAGTGGCTACAATACCTAAATCTTTTACATTATCGGCAGCATATGCTGAAGTTGGTTGAATGATGCTGAACGGCGAAGGTACAAGCAGAGCAGCAGTTATTATTGCCATCATACATGAAATACTCAAAAGTAATGCCAGCAAAGAAGATGTTATACGTCGTACAAATACCCGTACTGTGCACAAGTTTTGGGAGAAATAAGCTGAAATGTGGATAAGTGGCAGGCTTTTAACCACACGCAAGCACAAAGCTTTCACATAATTTTTTGAAGGCATATATTTATCATAGCGTTACACCACACAACTCAACACAACACGCTACATAAATTATGCATTTGGGGTTATTGCTCAATGAAACTAGGTATGGTGTTTCGCAAAATTTATGAATTTATCAACCATCACGTTGAAAAAACGTGGCGACAGTACGGAGGGGATTATGCCACAATTTCGAGTTGATTCAGAACATATTCAACAATCTGCAGCAGCTGTAGGTTCATCAGTTAATGCAATTAGAAGCGCTGTTAACGGCATGTATGCTAACCTGCAGCAACTGCAAAGCGTATGGACTGGACCTGCTGCTACCCAATTTGCGTCGACTGCACAACAATGGCGTGCAGCACAACAACAAATGGAGCAATCGTTGGAAGCAATTCAGCAAGCGATGCAGCATGCTTCAGGCTTGTATCTTGATGCAGAAACTCAAGCTACTTCCCTATTTGGCATGAGATAATTTAGCAATTAAACAAAGTATTGGCGGTATGTTGTAGAGCATACCGCCAATACTGTTAGCGAACTTGTTTCCTATTATTATGATCTAACAAGTTAAGATTTTGCGTAACTAAACTACTCTTTAGTAGCCCATTTCTGCGCCTGCCTGAGGTGCAGCAGCTGGCTTTTCAGGTTTGTTAGCAACAACAGCTTCAGTAGTTAAGAACAAGCCTGCAATAGAAGCAGCATTCTGTAGAGCAGAACGAGTCACCTTCACAGGATCAGTAACGCCTGCAGCCATCAAATCTTCATAAGTGTTGGTTGCAGCATTGAAGCCTTCACCTTCTGGAAGCTCACGCACCTTATTGAGTACAACGTCACCAGAAACACCGCTATTTTGAGCAATCTGCTTAATAGGGGCTTCTACAGCACGGAACACAATGGCAGCACCCGTAGCTTCCTCACCCTTAAGTTCTGTGATAGCTGGAGTCTTTTCAATCTTTGCAGCAGCCTGAACCAAAGCGACACCACCACCTGGAAGTAAGCCTTCCTCAATAGCAGCCTTAGCATTACGAACAGCATCTTCAATACGATGCTTGCGTTCCTTAGCTTCAACTTCAGTAGCGGCGCCAACCTTAATAACAGCTACACCGCCAGCGAGCTTAGCAAGACGCTCCTGAAGCTTTTCGCGATCGTAATCAGAATCAGTGTTTTCAATTTCTGCACGAATCTGAGCAACACGAGCATCGACATCTTCCTTAGAACCAGCTCCGGAAACAATAGTTGTTTCATCCTTAGAAACAATTACCTTAGCTGCATGACCAAATACAGAAGCATCGATGGAATCAAGCTTCAAGCCGAGGTCATCAGAAACAACCTGTGCGCCGGTCAAAATAGCCATGTCCTGAAGCATTGCCTTACGACGATCGCCAAAGCCTGGAGCCTTTACAGCAACCGTATTGAAAGTACCACGAATCTTGTTAAGCACCAATGTTGGCAGTGCTTCACCATCAACATCTTCAGCAATAATCAGCAATGGCTTGCCAGACTTCATAACAAGTTCAGCGATGTGGACGATATCCTGCTGGCTGGAAACCTTACCAGAAGTGAGCAAAATGTATGGATCTTCGAGCACAGCTGTCTGATCGTCAGCATTAGTGACGAAGTAAGGGGAAATATAACCCTTATCGAAGCGCATACCTTCAGTGAAGTCCAAGTCCAAACCGAACTTGTTGTTATCTTCAACGGTGACTACACCATCCTGACCAACCTTATCCAAGGCTTCAGCGATCTTTTCGCCAACTTCAGGATCTGCTGCAGAAATAGTAGCAGTTGCAGCAATTTGCTCTTTAGTTTCTACATCCTTAGCGGAAGCAAGCAATTCCTTAACGATTGCTTCAGCAGCTTTCTCGATGCCACGGCGAAGAGCAATTGGGTTGCTTCCTGCAACAACATTCTTCAAACCTTCATGCACTAAAGATTGTGCCAAAACAGTAGCGGTTGTAGTACCGTCGCCTGCAACGTCATCAGTCTTCTTAGCTACTTCCTTAACGAGTTCAGCGCCAATACGCTCATATGGATCCTCAAGATCGATTTCCTTAGCGATAGAAACACCATCGTTAGTGATAGTTGGAGCACCATAAGCTTTATCAAGCACAACATTGCGACCTTTTGGTCCAAGGGTTACCTTGACAGTGTCTGCAAGCTTATCGAGACCTGCGAGCATACCCTGACGGGCGTCCTCTTCATAGGCAATAATCTTTGCCATTATTCCTCCGCATACGTTATTCATGGACTATTCACCAAAGTCTTAAGCAATAAGCCGTCAGCTGCTTATTATCACTCTCAAGACTTGAGTGCTAATTGAAGATTAGCACTCTATGCCCCCGAGTGCCAACTTTTTGGCGTTTATAAGAAAAATGCTGGTTAGAAAAGCAAATCTAACCAGCATTACAAACGCATATGCGTATGTTATTTACACAGCACCACTACAATTTGAGAAACAATTCCTTTTTCATTTTCAACTGCGGCAATACCTAAAGTTTTTGCAATATCTTCTGCGGCAGCTTTCTGAGTATCATCCTTATACCAAACAACAGAAGTATTTGGCACTTTACCAGTCGGATTACCTGCTGTTACATTTGCATAACCCGCTTGTTTTAAGGTGTTTGCTGTTTGTGCTGCATGACCATTGATATCGGTAGCATTAATCACTTTTACGGCAACTGTTTTGTCAACCGCAGCTTGAGATTGTGTAGTAGTATCAGTGTTTTTTGCATTATTATTGCTGGATTCATCTGTTTTAGTATCCTTAGTATCTTCAGCATTGGTGCTATCTGCTTCAGTTTTTTCGGAATCATCAGAGGAATCGTCTTCATCATCGGATTTAGGTTTTGTAGTATCAGACTTCTTCGCCACTACCTTAGATTGAGAACTCTGCTGAGAATGGTTCCATGGGAATGAAAGATGCGAAATTTCACCAGAAGCAAATGCCCATACCAAAAGACCGGCTAATACAGCGATAACCAACGTCACAACATAAGGAAGTATTATGGCATACCAAGCAGGATTTCCACGATGCACACCTACAGGACCTTCTGGTGGTTCATCAAAAGCATCAGGCGTATACGACACGCTCCGATTATTTCGCGCCATAATTGCATTCCTCCAACACGTTCATCCAAATAATATGCATCCATACTATCTAATGCTGAGCACAAACCACAAATTCAGTATGGCAGAAACTTTTATGCTACACCTTGTCATACAGTAGCCATATGAATTCTCAACATGTTAAACCTTTAGATGAACTTATGGATCCGGATTGGGCAAAAGCGCTTACGCCTGTTGAACCACAAATTAGAGCAATGGGAGAGTTTTTACGCGAGCAAATGAAGCAAGGACACCATATTTTGCCCGCAAGTCATAATATTTTACGCGCTTTTAGTATACCCCTTATGAGTATAAAGGTTTTGATTGTTGGGCAGGATCCTTACCCTACTCCAGGTCATCCTGTTGGGCTTAGTTTTTGCACTGCTCCTGAAGTACGTCCGTTACCAAAAAGTCTTATCAATATCTATAAAGAATTAGTTGACGATCTTGGAGTTGATGTCCCACAAAGCGGTGATCTAACGCCGTGGACACGTCAGGGCGTCATGTTACTTAATCGTTGTTTAACAGTTGAAGCAGGCAAAGCAAATAGTCACCAAGGTAAAGGTTGGGAAATAGTAACTGATGCTGCTATTCGTGCTTTAAATAGTCGAACCGATAGTAACGGGCATCCCTTACCTTTGGTAGGCATCTTGTGGGGACGAAACGCTCAAAGTTTAGCTCCGTTACTTACGAACGCTACACTCATTACTTCTGCACACCCAAGCCCTCTTTCAGCAATGCGCGGTTTCTTCGGATCACATCCTTTCTCCCGAGCAAATCAAGCGCTTATAGAACAAGGCGCTTCTCCTATTGACTGGTCGTTGCGCACACAAGCTGTATGATGTTCAGATTGTCATGCTACATGCATTACGCAAAGTAAAATGCTGATTTTACGCTCATCGGTACTGCATATCGGTTACCATAGTAACTATGGCATTATTCCCACCGCAACCAAAGAAACAACCACTCAACGCTCAATCAGCCATGGCATCCCCGTCTCATGCTGGTTCAGTATCCTCTCAACCAGTTCCTCCGGTATCAGCTACTTCACAAGCAGCAACAAGCATTTCAGGAGAAGACATACAGCGTTGCCAAAAAATTGCAAATATTTTGCGTGCACGTTTTGCTCAAACATTAGTCGGGCAAGATTCTTTGCGTGAGTCACTTATTCTTACACTTATTGCTGGAGGGCATATTCTTATTGAATCAGTGCCAGGACTCGCAAAAACTACTGCTGCACAGACACTTGCAACTGCTATGTCTGGAAGTTTTCGCCGTGTGCAATGTACGCCTGATTTAATGCCTGCAGATTTAGTTGGTACACAGGTTTTTGATTTTGCGTCGCAACGTTTTACTACACAAATTGGACCGATTCACGCAAATATTATTCTACTTGATGAAATTAATCGTTCAAACGCAAAAACCCAGTCTGCAATGCTTGAAGCAATGGCTGAAGGAGCAACCACTATAGGCGGCGAACGTATTGCTTTACCTCAACCTTTTATGGTTATTGCAACGCAAAATCCAATTGAAGAAGAAGGAACATTTAATCTTCCTGAAGCACAAATGGATCGTTTTATGGTAAAAGCAGTTATGACATACCCTCATCCAGATGAGGAAGTTCGTATGCTGCAATTACTTACTCAACGCGGCTCAGATGTTGTGGATCCTGCAACATTAAATATGCAGCGTATTAGTTTGCAAGATGTTGTATTTTTGCGTACTGCAGCTCGCCATATTCACGTTTCTGAAGCTGTGATGAAATATGCCGTTGATCTCGTTGCTACTTCTCGAGGAGCAGGCACTCACCCGTTACCAACTATTAATTCACTCGTACGCATGGGTGCTAGTCCTCGCGCTTCTATTGCACTTATTCGTATTGCGCAAGCTCACGCTTTACTTTCGGGACGCGATTATGTGATTCCAGAAGATGTAAAGCTCTTTGTGCATGACGTATTAAGACATCGTATTCTTTTGACGTTTGAAGCCTTGGCTGACGCTATTACTGCAGATCAAGTAATTGACGCATTAGTAAAGACGGTTCCTGTGCCATGATACGTATGAGTCGAAAACAAACTGCACCAAAGCAAAAGCGTTTGCCTCAGGAACATACTGCAGTCATGTTTGAGAATCATGTAAAACTGCTATCTAAGGCAGTAGATGCTCGTGCTAATACTTACAAGCGATCAGTTTCAGCATCGAAGCCAGTACGCTTACTCCTGTCCAAACCTGCGCAAGAAGTTCGTCGTAAAATAGAGTTCCTTGATCAGCGAATTGATTTACCTATTGCCCGTAGAGCATTAGGACTTCTAGAAGGCGAACATCCTTCGCATCGTCGTTTTGGCACTGGTGATGTTATTGATGTTCATGCTTGGCAGCCAGGCGATGAAGCGCGCATGATGAATTGGTCTGCTAGTGCTCGAACAGGGCAGCCTATGGTTTCTTCACGCGAACGTACTTCATCTTCTCATACTTGGATTGTTTGCGACGCAAGTATCCATATGAATGGTTCCTGCAATAGTGAAGAAAGTTTATATGAAGTTGCTGCAAATGTTGCCTGTTTTTTCGCATCACTAAGTTTGAAGCGGCATGATGCGGTTTCGTTACTATTCGGAGATGGTAACAATATCACTACTGTGCCTACTGCGCGTAATCTTTCTGATTTTGAACGTAAACTTGATAGTACTTTGCTTCACACTCGGCATCACATGCGCGATATTGATCCACTCATCACTGCAATAAAAAAGATTACGGATAGTAACAGTCTTATAGTGCTTATTACTGATGATTACGCTTTACAGGCACATCATACTGAATCTTTGCGTAAAATTACTCAACATCACAAACTCATAGTTATTACTATTTCGCCAATAAATTCTTTTGACAGCGAGCGAAATATGGCAATAAGTGATGGCGTTACCTTACGAAAAATTCCAGCATTTTTACGCAATCAATT
The DNA here is from genome assembly GCF_001546485.1 of Gardnerella vaginalis. Classification (GTDB taxonomy): domain Bacteria; phylum Actinomycetota; class Actinomycetes; order Actinomycetales; family Bifidobacteriaceae; genus Bifidobacterium; species Bifidobacterium vaginale_D. Next base: position 19,247 of record NZ_KQ956870.1, read on the forward strand.
TGTTATGCAGGAGGTCGAAGCTCGCAGAGATTTACGCATTCATGCGTTATACGATATGCTACATGGTGTGCAAGTTTCACTTATTCGAGGATCTTCAAGTCAAGAACTTTTCCATACTGCAGCAAAAACAGTAAGCGGTGCCGGTCATCTTGCCTCTTCATTGCCTCAGGAGGATGCCCAGTAATGAGAATGGAAGATGTTCAACAGCAATTACATAACGATACCTTGTATGCGAGCATGCTTGGCATTGCTTGCATCGTACTGCTTATTGCTGGCATCGTGCTGTACTTTTCTTATAAGCGCGCAAAAACTTCATCAGTAAATACGCGAAATGCGATTGATCCTGCGCATGTACAACGTGCAAATAAGCAAGCATGGCGTAAGGATATTGACAAAATTGTTGAACAATATCATCAACATAAACTCACTCAAGATCAAGCGTGTGCAAAATTAGCAGCCGTAGCAAGAACCTATGTTTCACGTATGAGCGGTGAAAATATTCAAACACATACTTTGGGTGACATAACTTCTTTACGCTTAACATGGCGCAATAAAAAGGGCGCCGACATGTTGCGTCAAACAATTGCCGCGTTATATCCTCCTGAGTTTGCTGATTACAAAGACAATGAACAAGCGCGTAATACGAGTGTTGAACAAGCTGCAGAATGGGTTTTAGTATTGCTTGAGGGGTGGCAAACGAAGGGACAACGCGTATGAGTAGGAACGTGTGGGAAACAGTATGGCCTTGGAGATGGCAATGGCCTTTACTTTTTGCCTTGGGTGTACTTACTTGCGTCACAATCCTAGTTGTTGTGCTTATTGTTGATAGTATTCGTCAGCATATGTTGAAAAAACAATACCAGAATCTTCATCATACTGTAACGCAAAAATTTTATACTTTTACGTTAGATGATGATTTACAAGGTGCAGTCGCTAGTCATTCATGGTATATGTGGCGTATGTTAAACCGGTTTGCTGCATCAGCACTCGTGTTTTCAATATTGGGTTCACTGGCTGTTGCTGCTAGACCATCTCGAGTATTTAATGCTAACGAGCAAGTAAGCTCCAGAGATATTGTGTTGTGTTTAGACGTTTCTGGTTCTGCTTTGCCGTACGATCGCGAAGTGCTTCAAGCGTATCTTAATTTTATTGAGCATTTTCAAGGCGAGCGAATTGGTTTAAGTATTTTTAATTCGACTTCCAGAACTGTTTTTCCACTTACAGACGATTACCGCTTAGCTAAAAAACAGTTACAGTATGCTGCTAATTTGCTGGGCGGAGTGCAATCGCAAAATCGTATTGATCATTTACAGCAACGCCAATATCAAGAGATTTCAGACTGGCTTGAGGGTACACAAAATCGCAAAAATGCAACTTCTCTTATTGGAGATGGTTTAGTAAGTTGTGCTGCAATGCTCCCGGGCTTTATTTATGGAGCTGCACACAACACTCATAAGGCACCGAATCGTTTTAATAGAAGCGCTTCGATTGTATTAGCAACCGATAATGTGGTTTCTGGGAAACAAACATATTCACTCAAACAAGCATTGGATTTAACAAAGCAAGCACGAATCAGTGTTGACGGATTATATTCAGGAGCTCCTCAGAATGAACATGATGATACTACGCTTGAGATGAAACAGCTGATTGAATCACATGGTGGAATGTTTCTTGCACAGCATGATACTGATTCTGTACTTAATCTCGTTAAAGAAATTGAGCAACGTCACACTATTACACCACAAAATACTGCGCAATCTGCATTTAGCGATGACCCAGGCCTGTGGGTTCTTCTTACAACAGTAAGCGTTGTCATATGGTTAGCTCTTGCGAAGAGGATGAAGCGATGATTTCTCAACTATGTTCTTCTACCCTACTGTCAGCATTTGGCAAGATTATTGCTGCTGATACTTCTCAAGCAGGTCAGCTTGTGTTTGCTCCTTCTTACGGATGGATTGTTGCAGCTATTGCTGTAGTAATTGTGCTTATAGCAATGGTTTTGGAAATTGTTCCTTTGCATAAAAATTCTACATACACCGATGAAACTATTGGTATGAGATTACGTCGTATTGGCATATGTTTTATACTCATAATTTGCATACTCTCCCCGAGTATTATGCGCGCTACTTTACAGCGTGCAGTGAATGCAACAAACGTGATTATTGCACTTGATATCACAGGCTCTATGCGTGCTGAAGATGCTAACTATGCACAGAAAGAAAAAATAAAAAGAATAGAAGCAGCACAAAATATTATTCATAACATCACACAATCGTATGCTCACGCAAGTTTTGCTGCTCTCTCGTTTGGAACGTCAACTTCAGTTGACGTTCCATTAACACCAGATGCAAGAGCAGTGACCAATTGGATTGACACTTTACGAACAGAACCAACAAGTATTGCCACAGGAACTAGTCTTGACGCTCCAATAGATCAAACTTTACTGACAGCAAAAGCTATCCATGACGCTCACCCAGATGACACAACAGTTTTATATATTCTTAGTGACGGCGAAGAAACTACGCAACGCAAACGACGCACATTCTCATCTCTGAGAGCTTATATTACCCACGCTTTTGTTATAGGTATCGGCTCAGCACAAGGCGCGCGCATACCATTGGAACTCACTCAATTAGAAATCGACGAAAATTTAAAAAATAGTTCCTCGACAAAATGGGTTATTGATCCTGCTACCGGCAAGCCTGGTATTTCCAAACTCGATGAAAAAAATTTGCGCAATATAGCCGATGAACTGAGCGGCAAATATATGCACGCAACATTACATAAGACTTTTGGAGCAGAAGCAAAACCAATTCTTTCCCATCAATGGCGTATGAACGAAACAGCTAAACCACGTTTACGCCCAGAACCAATCATCTGGCCATTCGCACTTATCGCTGCAATACTACTTATCTGGGAATTAATGGCTTGGTTCATTACATCAAGGAAATTAGTATGAAGCACATAATTACCAAAAAAACAACACGTATTGTTACCATAATTTGCTTGCTTGCTGCCATTGCAATTGCATACTGCACTATTACTAACTGGCGTTCAGAATACTCATACAACGCTGCAACAAATAGTCTTATTGCAAATATGAAAGCAGCAAATAGTATTGATAGTGATAAAAATATATTACTCACTCAACAGCAGCAAACAGACGCTCAATTCAACGACGCGCGCTCGCAATACGCTATTTTACTTCCTCAACTCCGAAATAGCATTAACCATAATGCAGAAATATCGCATCAATTCACTGAAACATTAAAGAAAAAAGTACGTAATAAGCCCACTTCTTCTCCAGCGAAGAAAAGCAAATCACAAAATCACGCTAACTCGAAGAACAATAATCAATCCGAGCCAACAAAACCACAGCTAAATACTACTCAACGCAATAAAGTAGAAAACCTACTGCAACAAAATAATCACGTTAACTCACAATCTTCTCAAGATCAGCAAGAACAAGAAAAAACAACCAAACGTACGACTACCGGCGATAACAGCAATAAGCCCTGGTAATAGCTTTTAACCACATTGCTTGTTCTGTAGTGACTTTGCTGCAATAAACGTGTGTAATACGTATTATGCAAACATATTATGAATGGCAATGGCTCATACAGCGCACGCAACAGTGCGCTCGCTGCATTCTCGCTGAGTCTGCAGCATCAAGATTAGAAGATTGGCAGGGGCTGGCTGCTGAGTATTTTCGACAAAATATGGTTGATCTTGCTCAACAAGCATACGCACTTTACGACGTTCGTGGAGGAATATAGTATGCCTTGGAAAGTTCAATCATCAATTGTCGGCGGTAGATCGCTGAGTGTAGCAAAAAGTCAAGCGTACAGTAGTGAAGCGAGAAAACTTTGTTCTCTTGCTAATGAATTTTCTTCGCTTGGTGCATCTTGGCAGCATGCAGCAATGATTATTGCTCAACAAACATCTGTTTTTCAGCGATCTGCTAATAAAACAGTTTGGCAATATGAATCTTCACCTTTTGCAAAACAAGCTAGTCGATGTGCATTAACCTCAAACATGTGTACGCACTATGCTCGAAAATGTCAGCATTTGTCGCAGCGTTTACAGGAACTTGCTTCACTTATCGTAAGAGCAAACAGTTTATATGGAGATGCCGAATTACGCGCAAAAGAAAATTTTGACAATCAAATTGCATTACTGACTTCAGTTATGCCTTTTACATCTATACCATTTTTTGCTGGAGCTGCACTCGCTGCTCTGGATGATGCAAAACAGCATACTGGATTTGAACATGTTGCTCAATGGTCACGTGCAACTCAATCAGTACAACAAGGAACTATTCGTGGGTTAGCTCAACATATGATGCTTAATCCTGTTACTGGTTTACCAATATTTGCTTTAGGTGTCATACAAAGTAGCCGCAACCATCATTCTTCAACAAAAGGTAGATTTAATAAGGTTCATACTAATTTTTTGCGCTCTATGACACATCATTTCCAATCACCAGTACCGTTTGTTTCAAGTGCATTTAGTTTAATCTCTGCACCAATAAATAATCACATGCAAGGCAATACTTTACGTGTTCATCGCATAAGCCAGCCTTGGAGAAAACCTGCTTTCGTGTTGCCTAGAAAAGGTCGCAATCTTCGTGAGACTCTTGACAATTTAACGGAATTGGGCAGTGGTCATTTAGGAGTTCGCCCTCCTCTTGCTAATCCAGATGCTGCAACTATTGCCATTCAGCGCTTTAAACGAGCTGATGGACGTACTTCATGGTTAGTTATTATACCTGGAACTGATGGTAAAGCACATTCACCATTTGGTTGGGAACAGAACGCCGAAGTTATGAGTCACTCACCTCTTACTAGGAAACAAGCCGATAGTACCCGTATGGTTCTTGAAGCGATGAAACGTTCTGGCATCCAGCGCAAAGACCCAGTAGCTCTAGTTGGACATTCACAAGGAGGCATTGTGGCAGCGAGTATTGCAAGCGATTACGCAAAACAGTATAACATTCAACATGTTGTTACTGCAGGCTCTCCTATTGCTAATCATCCTATTCCCCAACATACTTGGGTTACGAGTATAGAAATGGAAGATGAGCTAGTACCTTCTCTTGATGGGAAAGAAAATCCTCGTAGGAACAATTGGGTTACTATTCATGGACGCGCGTCACATGTTCGAAAAACTCAACGACCTTTACCTCCTGGAGTGACACGATTTTCTGGGAGCATGTATTCGCGACGAAAATTTGATAATACCGGTATTCTGGTCAATGATGTTCCCGAAGAAGGCACATTAACTCATGATCTTCATTACCATACTGCAGCTTACGAGGACGCATTACAATTAGGTTCTCAAAGTGTCCGTAGACAAGATCAACATTTTCAGAAGATTATTGATGGCGAATTACAAAGTACGACACTATGGCAAGGAGTAATGCAGTAAAGCTACGCAATTGCACCAAAATCCTACTCATTCGCAGCATGATGTAACCTTGCAAGTATGAAGCTTACTGATATTTCTCCTGCAATAGCTCTGACTCCTCTTGATGGTCGTTATCATCATCAAACTTCAGCACTCGTCGAGTATTTAAGCGAACCTGCGCTTAATCGTGAACGCATGCGCGTTGAAGTTGAGTGGATGATTCTTCTCACTAATGGTTATGAGGCGAATCAATGGCAGCCGATTGTTAAAGGTGTTCAGCCGCTCACGGATGAAGAGTGCAAGTATCTCCGTGCTATCCCTGAGAATTTTGATGCTGATGGTATTGCTCGTCACGCTGCGCATGAAGCAGTAACACATCATGACGTAAAAGCAGTAGAATACTATATCGATGATGCATTAGATGATGCGGAACATAAGTTAGGACATAGCACCCAGCTATCATCTTTGAAGACACTAGTACATTTCTCTTGTACAAGTGAAGATATTAATAATCTTTCTATTGCTCGCTGCGTGAAAGATGCTGTAGCTCATGTGTATCGTCCAAATCTAGAAGCGATTGTTCATTATCTAGTGGAACATGCACAACAGTATCGTGACTTACCTATGCTTTCTTTAACTCATGGTCAGCCGGCTACACCAACGACTTTAGGTAAAGAACTCGCAGTATTCGCATACCGTTTGAAGCGTCAACTTCATCATCTCGACAATCAAGAGTATTTAGGCAAACTTAATGGTGCTACTGGTACTTTTGGTGCACACCTAGCAGCTTTCCCAGAAGTTGATTGGATTAGTGTTTCTCAAGAATTTGTTGAGAAACGTATGGGTCTTCAATGGAATCCTTTAACTACACAAATTGAAAGCCACGATTGGCAAGCAGAATTGTATAGCACAGTAAGTCACATAAACCATATCTTGCATAATCTTGCAGTTGACGTGTGGATGTATATTTCTCGTGGCATTTTTGTGCAAGTTCCTGTAAAAGGTGCTACTGGTTCTTCTACCATGCCGCATAAAGTTAATCCTATTCGTTTCGAGAACGCCGAAGCTAATCTTGAAATTTCGTGTTCACTATTCGACACTTTGTGTGCAACACTTACAGAAAGCCGCTGGCAGCGTGATCTAACAGACTCGACTACGCAACGTAATGTTGGTTCTGCATTCGGTTATGCGCTTCTTGCTTTAAACAATCTCTTAGGTGGATTGCAATCTATTCACCCTAATACTGATTTTATGGCTCAGGAGTTGGATGCTAATTGGGAAGTTCTTGGCGAACCAATTCAGACTGCTATGCGCGCTGAAGAAATTGCTGGTGTACCCGGCATGGAACGACCATACGAACAAGTGAAAGAGTTGATGCGGGGACATCATATTTCGCAGCAAGATGTAGAATCCTTCATTGCTTCTCGCGCTTTTGATGCAACCACTTCAGCTAGATTGCAAGCAATGACTCCGGCTTCTTACACTGGCTTTGCTTCACGATTGGTGGATTTTGTTCAATAAGTAGACGGTAGCGTTATGCAATCTCACATAAACCCAAATCTCATTATTGAAGATACGCAACCAAGTTTAGTGCGCAATTGGGCTGATTTGCTGTATGCATTGTCGGCAATTATTGTCGGTGTGCTTACTGTTTTATCAACTATGTGGCTGTCAGCAACAACAGCTGGTGTAGAAATTGATGCTCGCAGTGCTAGTAAGATTATTGGATTAACAGTTACTGGTATTCCTTATGCACTCATTCAACAAGCTCTTACACTTATTGTAGTAGCTACCGTAATTGCATATAAAGCTGCTGCAAAACATTGGGTTGATACAGCAATTTCTGTTATTACCTTGTTTATAAGCTATGGAGCAATATGGTTGTTGTCTGGACTACTGTCAGCAACACACAATATTCCGCTCTTGACTTCATTGCACTATCAGACGAATGCATCGTTAACAGAATTACTTCCCGATATGTATGCAGTGATGGTTGCATTCCTCACTGTAAGTGGGCCTAAAAGAGAATATAAGTATGTCAAGTGGGGCTGGAATGCGCTGTTCATTGTTTCTGCAATACTCCTCTTTTCTTCTTGGGATACTTGCGCCGGTGCGCTTATTTCTTGTTGCGTAGGTAGGGCAATAGGAACTCTTATACGTTTTGCAAAGGGTACTCGAAGCAAAGGCGCATGGGGTGATGATATTGTTCTCGCACTACAAAATATTGGTATAGACAATCTTACGCAACTTACTCGCAGAACTCAGCAAGCTGATCATACTGGAGTGCTTCGCTCAAGTCTTGACGATGATTTAATCGAAAATTCGAGGCTGTATGATGCTACTGATATTCACGGAATGCGTTACGTAATTTCTGTATTAGATAATCAAGTTCACTTACCTGGATATTTGAATCAGCTTTGGCAGTGGGTACGTTTAATTGATATTCCTACGCGTAGAGATCGTTCAGCTCGACATTCTGTGCATCATCATCTTTCAATGCTGCTTGTTCTTCGTAATCTTCATTTGCCAACTGCAAATGTTTATGGAGTAAGCGATAGTGATAAATCTTCAATAATGGTGTTTCATGCTGCGAATGCTCTGCTACCCTGCAATTTAAATACCTTGACTATTCACGATGCTGAAAAACTCATGCGCTATGTTGATGCCGCTAATATGCGTGGTGTTACGCACCGCCGTATTACTCCAGAAACCTTAGCTAGATTAGAAGATGGAACTCCTGTGATTGCAGGATGGCAGAATGGCGATGTTGCAAGTGATTCAACTAATATTGCTCTCGATAAAGTGCAATTACTTACGCTTATTGCAGCATGCACAGATATTGATACTGCGATTGAAGCAGCATTGAACACTTGGGGTGCAGATAAATTAGCCGAAATGTTACCATTTATGCAAAAAGCTGCCATTCCTGCTTCTACACGAGGATTGCCTTCTTGGAATAAGAAAGTTTTTGAACATCTTTGCGATAAACTTGGTCAAACAGTTGCTTTACATACTGATGAAGAAGATTATGATACAGTGCGTTTAGCACGTTTTAATATTCGTTTCTTTGTGAGCCTTGTATTAGCTATTGTTGCTGTTGCTGTTATTGTTACACAATGGCATCCACAAGAAGTATTTGCTGCACTTCGTCATGCTGATAGCATAATGGTACTTTTATGCATGGTTTGTAGCATGCTTGCTTGGTCAGGTTCTGCTATTACTCTCGGGTCGTTTATGGATGATCAAAAACCTTCAGCACGCGTTCTTTTTGCTTCGCAAGCAGCATCTGGGTTTACAGCGGTTTCTATGCCTGCTGGCATTGGTCCCGCATTTGTTAATATGCAACTCTTAAAGAAAAGTGGCTATACGTCCACACAAGCTACTGCTATTACGAGTGCAGTATGGCTTATTCAGGCGCTAGTAACTTCTATCGTTCTTATTATTATTGGCATTTTTACTGGCAAGAATGTGCTTTCAGGTATGATTCCAACTCATATGCTTATTACTGTTATTGGAATTATTACGCTGATCGTATGTACACTTATGGCTATTCCTGCGACTCGTAGAGCTCTTCGTAAACATTATTTGCCGATCTTGTCTGACTATGGTCGTCAAATTAAAGAACTTATTTCGCACCCATCGCAGCTTATTGCTGGCTCTTTCGGTGCACTAATACTAGTTGCTTGTACTGGCTTGGGCTATTGGATTGCTTTACTCGCGTTCGGATATTTTACGAATCCGTGGGAAACTATACTGTTATTCTTACTTGCTAATACTGCCGGTTCTGCTGTACCTACGCCAGGCGGTTTAGGTGCTGTAGAAGCGTCACTTACCTTTGCTTTTACTTCTGTGGGTATTCCACCTACCATCGCATTATCTGCGACATTACTATATCGACTTATGTTCTATTGGCTAAGAATTCCAGTGGGTGCCGCAGCTATGAATTGGCTTAATAGCCACGAATTAGTATAGTTCAGTTTGCTTGCGCTTGATGATTCATGCCGAAATATCACATTATGATGTCAGTTATAGTGTTTTTTGTAACGCATAGGGAAAAAATATTAAGAGAATGCGAAGAAAATAAGCAAAATGGCTACATTTGTAGGGAAAATGTACTATTATCAAGTATGAACGTGGCCTTTACAAGAGGAAGGCCCCTAACACAAAGGATGCTGCATGGCATACAACAAGTCTGATCTCGTTTCAAAGATCGCACAGAAGTCCAACCTGACCAAGGCACAGGCCGAAGCCGCCGTCAACGCATTCCAGGATGTGTTCGTTGAGGCTTTGCAGTCCGGTGAAGGTTTGAAGCTTACCGGTCTGTTCTCCGCAGAGCGTGTAAAGCGCGCTGAGCGCACTGGCCGCAACCCGCGTACCGGTGAAACCATTAAGATTCCAGCCTCTTACGGTGTACGTATCTCTGCTGGTTCTTTGTTGAAGAAGGCTGTTGCCGCCTGAAATTAGGTGTTATACGTAAAAATTACGTGTATATAAGAAGAAGGACATTCCAAAGTTGAGTTGTCCTTCTTCTTATATTTGAGATTTTATATATTATTCATCAATTGCATCATCCGCTCATACATCATCTACTTATCACATATTGATAAAATCTACTTTTCGTTGAGATATCAGTTCACATTAAATGCGCGTATGTTACAAAACATATATATGCCAAATCTGACGTCTTCTAAAAACATATGCTGCCAGTATATGCAAATATCCTATTAAGTATGCAAAAACTTAAAAACCTTTTAATAAGCTAGATACTTACAGTTTATTACGCATACGCCTGTGATATAGAGAAAAAATAGAAAACTAAATATCTCCACGTTCCATTTTACGTAAACGAGGTTCTGCACTATCTTTTGCACCCGTAATACGATACACGTCAAAAACGCCTTCAATCTTACGAATAGCAGCAAGTAACGTAGCCAAATGCTGAGGATCAGCCATTTCAAACGTAAATTGGCTAGTTGCAACGCGGTCATCTCCAGTTGCAATAGTTCCAGAAAGAATATTTACGCCATGATCTGAAAGTACTCGAGTAACATCTGATAACAAATGTTGCCTATCCAAAGCCTCAACCTGAACCTTAACTAGGAACAAACCTTTATCGCTAGTCCACTGCACAGGAATAACGCGCTCAGATTGAGTTTTTTGTAAATCAATCATATTCTGACAGTCAGTTCGGTGCACAGATACGCCCTGATTTCTTGTAATAAAGCCAATAATAGTATCACCAGGAACTGGCATACAGCATCTAGCAAGCTTTACCCAAACGTCACCAACACCCTTAACTGATACTCCTAAAGCACCGTTTGATTTACGATTACGTTCTACATGACGAAGTGGAAGTGCTTCTTGTTCTACTTCCTCAGCAACTTCATCAGCACCAGCATCTTTCACTAATCGTGAAATAACATTTTGTGTCGAAACTTGACCTTCACCAATCGCTGCATATAGAGAGTCAACATTAGTCGGCAAATTCAATTCATCAGCAACGCCAATTAATGCCTGCTGAGTCATCAAAGTAGTTAAAGGCAAGTTACGTTTACGCATAGCACGAGTTAGCTCGTCTTTGCCCTCTTCAATCGCCTCAGAACGGCGTTCTTTGCTAAACCATTGACGTATTTTATTTCGAGCACGAGGAGATTTTACAAAACTTAACCAATCACGAGATGGCCCTGCCGTATCAGATTTTGACGTAAGTACTTCGACTGTATCTCCGTTAACAAGCTTAGTATCAAGCGGCACCAAACGACCATTCACTCGCGCACCCATCATTCTGTGCCCAACCTCAGTGTGCACAGAATATGCGAAGTCAACAGGAGTAGCATCTTGCGGAAGAGCAACAATACTCCCCTTTGGCGTAAACACATATACTTCCGAAGCTCCAAGATCTTGCTTCAATGAGCCTAAAAACTCATCAGAATCTGGTGTTTCACTTGTCCAATCAGCAAGCTGTTGAATCCACTTTAAGTTGTCTGCCTCACTCAGCTCTTTGCGCTCTTCAAGCTCACCTTCACGTTTACGATCATCATTATCTGGTTTGCTTAAAGCTCGACCTGCTTGTCCGTTTGCCTTATACTTCCAGTGAGCAGCAATACCAAATTCTGCTCGCCTATGCATATCCCAAGTGCGAATTTGAATTTCTACAGGCTTTCCACCAGGTCCAACAACAGTAGTATGCAAGCTCTGATACATGTTGAGTTTAGGAGTCGCAATATAGTCCTTAAAACGACCTGGTACCGGACTCCATCGCGCATGGACAGCACCTAACGCTGCATAGCAGTCGCGAATAGAATCAACAATAATCCTAACGCCCACAAGGTCATAAATATTGGCAAAATCATGACCGCGAACAATCATTTTTTGATAAATAGAGAAATAATCTTTTGGTCTACCTTTTACTGATGCTTTAACGTGTTGTTCTGCAAGATCTGCATTAATTTCTTCAAGAATTTGCCGTAAATAAACTTCGCGTTGACCGGCTCTACGAGCAACTAAAACCACAATTTCGTTATAAATTTTTGGATACAAAACTTTAAAGCTCAACTCTTCAAGCTCAGTTTTAATAGCATTCATACCAAGACGGTTTGCAAGAGGTGCATACACATCAAGCGTTTCGCGCGCTTTTTTATGTGAACTCGTTGGTTTAACGTATCGCCAAGTTCTTGCATTATGCAAACGATCTGCAAGTTTTACTACGAGTACACGCACATCTCTACTCATTGCAACTACCATTTTGCGAATGGTTTCAGCTTGTGCGCTTTCACCGTATTCCATTTTTGATATTTTGGTAACACCATCTACGAGACCAGCAACCGTGTCACCAAACTCTGCACGACATTCTTCAAGTGTATAATCAGTATCCTCGACAGTATCATGTAGCAAGCCTGCAGCAACAACAATTGGACCCATACCAAGATCTGCAAGAATCTGCGCAACTGCAAGAGGATGAATAATATAAGGTTCGCCAGATTTACGACGCTGCCCAGTATGTTGCTTTACTGCACGTACATATGCCCTGTGAAGAATACTCATATCTTCACCAGGATGATGCCACTGGCACATGCTTAATATTGGCAATAACGGGTTGCGAGAATCCACACTGATTTCACATCCAAGTCTATGAGCACCTTTTACATCTTCTTGAAGTTCACCCATTGCAACACCTCCTGGTATTGTTTACTATCCTACCTGCAATATGCCTTCTGCTCTACAAAATTGACAAATACATACAATAAATCCGACACAGTTTCTAACTGGTCGGATTGTGAGATGAGATTATTGCACGCCTGTTGAGCCAAAACCTTTATTAGCACGATCGGAGCTAGGCAATTGTGCCGCTGGAATAAATTGAGCTTCTACGTAGCGTTGAATAACTATTTGTGCAATACGATCACCACGATGGAATTGCACTGTATGCTCAGCATCTAAATTAATAAGCGGTACTTTAATTTCACCACGATAACCAGCATCAACAGTTCCAGGAGCGTTCAACACAGTAACACCCTGCTTTGCAGCTAAACCAGAACGAGGATGCACTAAAGCAACATATCCTGCAGGCAACGCAATAGCTACGCCAGTTGGCACAAGTGCACGCTCAAAAGGACGCAGTGTAACATCCTGCGTAGTACGCAGATCAGCACCAGCATCACCGGCATGCGCGTAACAAAGCGGAGGCAATGGAGACGCTTCATTATCGAGGTATTGTATTAACACCTCAACCTGTTCGGGGCCAGTATAGGTCTCGTCGTATGCCATTTAAGCTGCGCACTCCTTACAAATCGGTTGACCATCAGCAGTAGTTTCAGCCAACTGACTACGATGCTTTACTAGGAAACATTCAGAACAAATAAATTCATCACCTTGCATAGGAATAACAGTTACCGAAGCATCCTCATTGCTTAAATCAGCACCCGGTAACTCATAGTCTTCAGCAATAGCGTTTTCATCATCATCAATATCGTTGCTTGTATTTTGAGAACTTTTACTCAAAGCTTCCAACGACTCTTCGTCCTCATCTTTACTACGAGGAGAATCATAATCCTGTGCCATTATGGTCCTTTCGTTTTATCATCAAGAATATCTACGCGCATAGCATACATGGAATGCTACCCTGCATATTACACATTTTTTATTTTACATAACATAGTAAAGAATGCAGTGCATGGACTAAAGTATATACATAGTATTGTTAAAAGCGAAGAAAGTGGTGCATAATGCTTGAAAATCCGCCAAAAGAGGCGAGTTTCGACCATGTTGACGCAGACGGCAATTTAATTTTTATTTGCGAAAACACGCCGTTATGTGTACAAGTGGACGACACGCTGGAGCGCGCTATCGCTGAATCACGCCAGATTATGAATAAAAACAGCGATAAAAGTAACGCAGCAGACGCTGGGTTAGTATCCTCGTCAAATACTGCGACTTTGCCTATTTCACAAATTCAGGCTTTGATTCGTGCTGGTCTTGATCCTTCGCACGTGGCACAACGCTATCATGTGAGCGAAGCACAAGTTCGTCGTTTTTCCGCTGGCGTTGAAACAGAAAAACAATATGCAATTGAGCAGTTTCTTTTGGTCCCTGCTCCAAAGCAAAGCAATATGCGTACGCTCGCTGATTTAATTGAACGCACACTAGCTAAAGCACATATTGGCATGGAAACAATACAATGGCGTGCAACACGCCGAGGTTTAGAACCATGGCTTATTACTGCTACGTTCAAAACAGCTACTCGCACAATCAAAGCTGAGTGGACATGGAACATGCACGATAATTCAGTAACATGCGCTAATCCTTCGGCACGCTTACTACTTGGTGAAGAAATAAATGTTGCTGATGCCGCTAAACAAGCACCATATGGCGGTAATTATCGAGATACAGTAAGTATTAATTTCCCATTTACTAGTGAGGAATTGCCTGGTAATTCTATTCGTTCGGCTCGTATTGAGAGAGCAGTTTCTCAATGGGAACTTCGCAATAGCGATAAGCTGGCTGAGATTTCTTCTCAAACAGCAGCAAGCAGACAAGATAATGCATCAAATGCAGCTCAACAAGCAATGAACAGTAGTACAGTAAACGTTTCTGGTGATGTATCTGCAAATTCAGCAGAAAATGGCACAAATCAGGCACCTAAAACGCAATCAACTAAGGTTACTGAAAATCAATCAGTTCAAGTAGCAGAATCACAAGCAGCACAACAATCATTAGCTGCGAAAGTTCGCCAAGTAGAAGCAGCTCATACTGAGATCACACAGTCACAAAATAATACGCTTGCTCATGAGACGGCTGTTGATGAGCAGAGCCAAGAACATGAATCTGGAGAGAAAATTTCTGCAGATCATAACAAGCGACGCAGTGGCAGAGCAGCTGTACCAAGCTGGGATGAAATTTTATTTGGTGAAGGTTAATTTTTAAGTAGTCTCTACTTTCGCTGTAGCATATTTCAAGCATATTCCAACAATACTGTGTGGCACTCTGGTATGGAGTGTCACACATTTTTATATTCTAATATTGCCTTATTCTTAGTAGGCAAATCTACAATGCTACGCTACATCAATAAGACACGGGATATCTACTTCCATGCGAGTCATCGAACCATGTACACTTGGTAAGCTCATAGCTTTTTCTGTTTGTATACGAGAATCAACAATCGTATAAGCATCACGTGCTTGTACTAAAACATCTCCAAGAACAGCTTCTGCCCTAGTATCAACTTGACCAAAAACGCCATCATCAATAGCTTGTCGTTTACTACGGATAAGAGCATGATCACCAAGTATTTTTTGCCAACGAGTAATAATATCTTCAGTACTACTGTTTTGTTGAGCATACAGCATAAGCGAGCGAGGCTCACCACCTACCATAGATACTCCCCGCATAAGTTCTTCATGTTCTGCAATATTAATGCACAAGCGTGGATCAGTCTGAATCATTCCATGATCAGCAGTGACAATAATCACTGTTCCTGGTACACAATTCTGTTGCAATAAACGCAGTTGTGCATCAACCTGCTCAAAAGCTGCAACCCACTGTTCAGAATCCCAACCATAATTATGACCTACTTTATCTGTATCTCTAAGATACAAATATGTTATTCCAGGAGTGCGCGTTGTAGCTGCAGCTTTCATAATACGCGCTCGAGGCGTTCCTGCAGTAATATAATTCGCCCCACGAAAAGCAGCTTGAGTGAGCGGAGAATGCTCAAATTTTGGCAAACTCACGCTATCTGCACGCACACCTTGAGCAACCAGGCTCTCAAATACCGTTGGCTGCTGCTGTAGTTCTAAAGGATTCGGAGCATCTTTAAATTGAATAAGCTGCGCAAGCTTTCCTGTTTGCGCATTTTTCTGCGTATAAGCAGTCATACAAGTAAGACCAGGACATGTGCCTGTGCCAAATGTCGCCATTGCAGCAACCGTAGTGCTTGGCAGGCAAGTACTAATTGGGCGTTGATTAGTTGATTCGTTAAACAACGAACGCAAATATGGTGCATGACCTTGTCGCATAAGAATATTCCAATAACCCAAACCATCAACTAGCACTACAATTGCAGCATGCGCTTGAGGAATCCCAAGGCTTTCACGTAAAGCTTTGGGATTATGATGTACAGCAGTGCTTACAGGCGCATCTATCGCATCGCTCAAAGCTGGCAAAATTGAAGAAAGATGTAACGCTCCGCCTCTCTTCCCAACACTCGCAGCGCCGGGCAGATTAGCATCAACAGAACTTACGTCAGAATCGTTATAAACAACATTACTTACAAACTGCAACAACTCTTTTTTAGACGGAACATCAATACTCATACTCACTATTGAACCACCGATAAAGCGTAGTGCAAAATAAATCCATATTTTACACATATCAAAACTCGCTATACGGTCATAAAATCAACGAATAAACGCAATTTGTGCATAGAAATTGATAGAATTGAGAGCCGTAATATCATCCAAGGAGTTTACAATATGCCTTCACGCCGTCATGCAACACAGCAAACTTTTGATCCACGGAAAGTAAAAGAGCGTATTGTCGAAACTCCATTGAACGAAGAAATGAGTAAATCGTTTCTTGAATATGCTTATTCTGTTATTTACGCTCGAGCTCTTCCAGATGCTAGAGATGGCATGAAACCAGTGCAAAGACGCATTATTTACCAGATGGGCAATATGAATTTAACGCCGGATCACGCTTATATGAAGTCTGCTCGTGTAGTTGGTGAAGTGATGGGTAAGCTGCATCCTCACGGTGATTCTGCAATTTATGAAGCAATGGTTCGCCTAGCTCAGCCATTTTCACTACGACTTCCACTTGTTGATGGTCATGGTAATTTTGGTTCTCTTGACGACGGTCCTGCAGCATCCCGCTACACGGAAGCACGCTTAGCTCCTGCAGCTCTTGGCATGAATGCTGATATTAACGAAGATACTGTTGATTTTGCACCAAATTATGATAATAAACTCAAAGAGCCTACAGTATTACCAGCTGCAATTCCGAACCTGCTAGTGAATGGTGCATCTGGCATTGCGGTCGGTATGGCAACTAATATGGCAACGCATAATTTAGGTGAAGTAGTTGCTGCCGCAAAATACGTGATGAAACATCCTGACGCAACGTTGGATGATCTTATGAAACTTGTACCTGGACCAGATTGGCCTGGTGGCGGGATTATTATTGGAAGAAGCGGTATTCGCGAAGCTTATGCGACTGGCAGAGGCGCATTTACAACACGCTCTACAACGCATATTGAAAATATTACTGCTCGCAAAAAAGCAATTATTGTTACCGAGCTTCCGTTTATGGTTGGTCCTGAGCGTGTTCTTGAACGCATTTCACAAGGTGTAAAGGCTCGCAAACTCGATGGTATTTCTGGAGCTATTGATTTAACAGATAGACACAATGGCACTCGCCTTGTTATTGAAATTAAAACTGGTTTTGATCCTCACGCCGTATTAGCTCAGCTTTTCAGGCATACACCATTGCAAGAAAGCTTTACCATTAACAACGTGGCATTAGTGGACGGCAGACCGCACACTATGGGCTTACGAGAACTGTTAGATGTCTGGATAGCACATCGTAGGACAGTTGTACGCAGACGAAGTGAATTTAGGCGTACGAAAGCACAGGAACGTTTGCATTTAGTAGATGGTTTACTTCTTGCTTTACTTGATATTGACGAAGTAATACAAGTAATTCGATCTTCTGAAGATGCAGATACAGCAAAAGCTAAATTAATAAAAGTTTTTGATCTTGACGAGATTCAAGCGCAATACATTTTGGACTTGCGTTTACGCAGACTTACTAAGATGAGTCGTATTGAGCTTGAGGCTGAACGTGACGATTTGCTTAAAAAAATTGAGAATCTTACTCAAATTTTGAGTTCTGAAGCTAAACTCGATCATGTAGTGATCACAGAAATGGATGATGCTGTAAAACAGTGGAATACCCCTCGTAGGACAATTCTTCTTGATGAACAGGAAGATGGAAGCTTTACTCCAGTAACAACCAACGCAGACGACAATGCTGAAAAGCTCGCTATGCAAGCAGTACAATCAGCGAATCAGCTTACTTCCGCACAAGCGGATATTGCTGCAGCGAATGCAGCAATAAAAGCTGGCGAAACAGAAGCAGCTTCTGCTGCATTACAATTAAGTGATGATCCTTGCGCAATAGTGTTGAGTACTTCTGGTCGTATAGCACGAACAAGCATGGCAATGTTTGAACGTTGGAAAGCTCACAATACTAAGGTATTTGACACTCCTTGCGCAACTATGTTTGCTACTACAACTCGAGCAACGTATGCACTAATTACTACTGCAGGTCGTTTAGTGCTTGCACATGCTGCTGATTTACCTCAGCTACATGATGAAGAAGAAAAACCTGTAAAACTTACTCATGGCGTACTAGCTAAAGAACTGCTTATGTCAACGGAAAGCACTGAGCCTGTTAAAGGAGAAATCGTAGCTGCAGCAATAGCATTTGACGCATCACAAAATGCTGTACCACTTGCAATTGGTACACGAAATGGTGTAGTTAAAAGATGGAATTTTGAGGCTCCGACAACTATGGATTCGTGGAGCGTTATTGATCTAAAGAATGGTGACACAGTTGTCGCTGCTTCACCAGCACGAGACAATGATAGACTCGTGTTTATTAGCACAGATTCTTCATTGCTAACTTTTGAAGCCAAACAAGTTCGTCCTCAAGGAAGAACAGCAGGAGGCATGGCTGGCATTCGTTTATCAGAAGGCTCAACTGTCGCTACTTTTGCAGTAGTGCCGAAAGAAGCTATTGCTTGGCATTATGAAGAGGGTGAAAATGGTTTGTTCTCCGCTACTGGCACAGTAGTGTTCACTGTAGCAGGCGACAGCGAGGCACTTCCTGGCACAGAAAATGGCTCTGCAAAGATTACTCCATTTGATATGTATCCAACAAAAGGTCGTGGAACTGGCGGCGTACGTTCACAACGTTTTCTTAAAGGACAAGATACTCTTATTCATGCTTATGTTGGCTACTACCCATTGCAAGCAGTCACTGAAGGCGGAAGCTTTGTGGAACTACCTAAGCCAGATATGCGAAGGGACGCTTCTGGAACTGAGCTTGTTTCCCCAATTGCACATATTGGATAGCATTACGAACAATTTCTAGAAAATTACTTACTTTATTGCAATAGACGAAAAATTATTATGCACAAACGCGCATCAGACGCACGTGCATAAAAGTCATTACAGCGAGAAGAATAAGCAAATAAGCCGG
The DNA here is from genome assembly GCF_001546485.1 of Gardnerella vaginalis. Taxonomy (GTDB): domain Bacteria; phylum Actinomycetota; class Actinomycetes; order Actinomycetales; family Bifidobacteriaceae; genus Bifidobacterium; species Bifidobacterium vaginale_D. Next base: position 38,411 of record NZ_KQ956870.1, read on the forward strand.
AAGCAGCACCATAGAAACATTCTGCACGATTATTCCAAAAATCGCAGGCATTACCATAGATCCAATATATGCACTTGCCATTTGCATGCCAACAATAGCTTGCGACTTATCTGCACCAAAATAATGAGGCGTTGAATGAATAATGCATGGGTAAACTGGAGCGCATCCTAGTCCAATAATTACAAATCCTGCAATAAGCTCAATATGATTCGGCAAAGGAAGCAGCAATACTAAAATGCCAACAATCATTACGCATTGTCCAATACGAATCATGGTTGCATCGTTAAAACGCATAGTAAGAAATCCGCTTACAAAACGGCCAACCGTAATGCCAACATAAAACAAGCTTGCCCAACCTGCCGCCACAATTCGGCTAACTCCTCCATGCAAAACCATGTAACTGCTGGCCCATAATCCTGCAGTTTGTTCTAAAGCACAATAGCAAAAGAACATAATAAGAATATTTTTAGCTCCTGGAATGCGCAAAACTTCTGCGTAAGATAGCATCCCAGAAGATTGTTTCTTTACCTTAGTAAGATTATGCGGTTCTTTTCTTGTATTATTTTTCCACAGCGGCAAACTTATGAATAACACAAGAGTGAGAGCAATTTGTATAACGGCAATATACTGGTATCCTGCAGGCCAACGTTGTCCGTGAGAAAGCGCAAAACCCATAACGTAAGGGCCTGCCGAAGCTCCAATTCCCCACATGCAGTGAAGCCAGCTCATATGCCAGCTTTCATAGTGAATTGCAACGTAATTATTAAGAGCAGCGTCCACTCCTCCAGCGCCTAAACCATATGGTATAGCTAGAAAAATAAGCACAAGATAATTCGGAGCAAAAGAAAAACCCAGCAACGCTAAAGCTGTTAAGGAAACTGAAATAAGCGTAACTTTTCCAGGGCCAAACTTATGCGTAAGCCTATTAGATAGTAGCGCAGAAACAATTGTTCCTGCAGAAATAACCATTGATATTCCGCCAGCCCAAGAAATTTGCGCACCAACATCGTGACTCATCGTAGGCCACGCAGCTCCAAGAAGAGCATCCGGCAAACCTAAGCTAATAAAAGCAAGATAAATAACAGCAAGAAGAAGGTTAATCATATTCACACATCAATTCATCAAACGAGTTATATGTTTTAACATTAGGATTTAGGTAGGATTAAAAAACGCCAGCAATATAACATTTACAAATTGTTTTTCTCACTAGATTTACGTATCTCATCAAGCAAATCCTGAACCAAATACTCATCACTCATACAATGCATATCCGAAATACCATTACGCATTAAATCGTAAGTAACAGAATGATAAAACACGTCAAGAGCCTGCTCATAGCTCAACCCAGCACGCTCAGCCAGAAGACTTACAACTCTCACATACTTCTTTTGCAACAAAACAGGATTCGCCTTCAAAATCCCTCACTCCCCTAAATATTTGCCACACCTTTTTCGTGCATGAAAGAAATAATATCGTTCGTAATATATTCTTTGCCTTGAGTATGCAAAACATCATAAGATGGAACAATATAAGACATAAGAATATTACTTTTCTTAGTCAAAGCATCATACGTATCACGAGGGTTTTTATTAAGTTTCTTAGCAACATTTTCAATACAAAATATTGCAAAATCAAGCTTATATTTATCAAAGCCTTCTTGCTTATCATTTTAAAGCATAAAAACAAGCCAAACACATTAATAAGGCTAATAAATTTTATTCTAGAACACATGCGCAATCATTTATGCATCAATTGATGCGTTTTTCTTGATAAATGCACTTATTTTTTGTATCATACTTCTGGAGGTGGTATATGAACAAGAACTATAATCAGAATTACACAAAAGAAGAAATTTCAGCAATACTCGCAAAGATAAAAGACTGCATAAAAAATGACCGCTTTACCATCTCATTAAACGAAAATCGTCAAGAAAACATAAACTTCATTCGAGAATACAACATACGATCAGATATTCAGAAAAATATACTTCTCAACATTGAAGTAGAAGATTTTTGTCATTCGTTAAAAAACAAAAAAGAGGCTATGAGTATGAAACACTTTACGTATTCGCGCCACGAGTAAAACTATCACACGTAGGTAAATGTGAGATGGTAAACATTTACACGAAGTTTAATATCATTACTATTTCTCAGCAAAATAGGACAGTTGTTATTTCATTTCATAAAGCAAATAAACAGATAGATTATTTATTTAAATAATCTAATAAACAACTCAAAAATAATAAATCTGCTAATTCTCAACAAAAGGCTCATAATGAAAGATAATAAAACATTTTGCGAAGAATGCAGGAATGATGTTGAGTACTCAACAAAATCCGTTCCAATGACTGCATCTATTAAAGGAAAACAATATTCCTACCCTGGCACAGAAGCACACTGTAAAGAATGCGGTTCTGACGTATATGTACCAGAAATTATCGACGCGAATCTTAGAGCATTGTATGACGAGTATCGTAAAGAAAACAATATTATTCCGCTTGATGAAATCAACGAAATACCTGCTAAATACGCAATAGGTAAGCGACCACTATCACTACTGCTCGGTTGGGGTGAACAAACGTTTTCTAGATTTACAGACGGAGACATTCCCTCAAAACAATATTCTGACATTTTGCAACGCATTTATAATAACCCGGAATATTACTTGCAATTATTAATCAGCAATAAGAATAATCTGAAATCCGCGCTTAGCTACGAAAAAAGCTACAAGGCAACTCAAAAACTATTGCTTAAGTCCAACAATTCTTCAAGCAATAACGACTTTATTAACACAGATTCAAGCAACAAAATAAACGATGTAATACAATACTTGCTCGTAAAATGCGAGGACATTACTCCCCTTGCTTTGCAAAAATCATTGTACTATATACAAGGTTTTTACTTTGCGTTCTATAAATCGTTCTTATTTACCGATGATTGTCAAGCATGGGTTCATGGACCTGTGTACAAAGACGTCTATTTACGCTATAAAGACTACACTTTTACACCAATCGATTCCTCAACAACAGAAATATCAGGAATTAAATCATCAGGAAAATTAGCTGATTACAAATACGATCAAAAAAGCGAAATCACGAGACTTACAGCAGAACTAACAACTACACTATCCGCTACCGAAAAAGCAGTATGCGATAGTGTGATTGATAATCTTTGCTGCTACAGCGGTAAAGAGCTTGAACGATTTACGCATCATGAGGAGCCTTGGATACTTACTCGCGGCAATCTAAAAGCTGATGATTCATCAGATAAAATAATCAGCAAAAATATGATCGGCGAATACTTTACGAAAATAAAAGAAAAATACAATATGATAAATCCAGATGACATTCACCAGTATGCAAAAGACATGTTTTCTAGTAAATAAACTAACTAAATAACTGTGTTACATAAAAATCCTCCTGCAGCAATTCACTAGACAGGAGGATTTTGTGTAAGTAATTTACGCGTAATTGATAATTCAGTTTCACTTATCAACAAAGTGTTTATATAACAAAATCAGGTATCGATTTTGGAACGATCAAAGTCGTCCGCATTATCAACAATAAACTGCTTGCGCGGAGGAACATCATCGCCCATCAGCAAATCGAATACTTCACTCGCTTGCTGAGCATCTTCCATACGAATCCTTCGAAGCATACGAGTTCTAGGATCCATGGTTGTATCTGCAAGCTGATCCGCATCCATCTCACCCAAGCCCTTATATCGCTGAATATCACTGTTAAAATCAATGCCCTTAGCTTGCAAATCGTTGAGCTTTCCAGCCAATTCATCGTCGGAATACGTGTAAATATACTCGCCCTTGCGCTTTCCAGTGAGTGCAATTCTGTGAAGCGGAGGCACTGCAGCATACACATGACCATGCTCAATAAGCGGACGCATATAACGATAGAACAACGTTAGCAGCAAAATACGAATGTGCGCGCCGTCAACATCTGCATCGGTCATCATAACAATCTTGTTATAACGCGCTTGCGAAATATCGAAACTTGCGCCAGATCCTGCTCCAACAACCTGAATAATTGCAGCGCACTCTTTATTGGAAAGCATTTGCGCAAGACTTGCTTTTTGCACGTTCAAAATCTTACCGCGAATAGGAAGAAGCGCTTGGAAAGCAGAATTTCGAGCAGCTTTTGCAGTACCAAGTGCAGAATCACCCTCGACGATGAAGAGTTCTGCAACATCGTCGTTTCCAGGCTGGCAGTCAGAAAGTTTTGGCGGCATAGAAGCAGACTCAAGAGCGTTCTTTCTGCGAGTAACTTCCTTAGTTTTACGCGCCTGAATACGCGCATGCATTTCGGAAACTATTTTTTCCAAAACTCTAGCAGACTGCTCTTTGAATCCTCGCTTAGATCCGCTAATCATCTCTCCAAATTGAGAGTCCGTCATTTTTGTAACAATCGGCTTAACTTGAGCAGTCCCAAGAACATCCTTAGTTTGACCTTGGAATTGAGGTTCAGCAATGCGAACAGTTATAACAGCAACAAGACCTGCCATAATGTCATCGCGTTCAATTTTCGTATTAGCATCTTTAAGATTTACTTTTAGCTTGCGCGCGTTATCCTCAACTGCTTTTCGTATTTGCTTAGTAATACCCTGCAAGAAGCCATCTACATGCATACCTCCGCCTGGAGTTTCAACCACGTTTACGAAACTAATAATGTTAGAATCGTAACCGTTTACCCAGCGCAAAGCAATATCCACTCCACATGTACGAGTCACTTGCTGAGCATGTAATTCACCCGAAGCATCAACCGCTTGAGTTTCTTCAACGTATGTATCTTCGCCAGAAATACGCCAGATGTCAGAAACAGCTTCACCCTTTGAAAGAAAATCAACGAAATCTTTGACGCCACCATTATGCAAAAATTCAACAACACGAGGATGATGTTTATTTTGCATTGAGTTAGCAGATGCAACATTTATAACAGATTGTGCAGCTGATGCTTCAGATTCAGCATTTTCAGTCGCGATATCCTCAATCTCATCTTCTACTTCACTGTCAGAATCACTATAAGTCTCATCATCAGATTCTAATTCAGTCTTTAAGTCAGCCTCAGATTTTTCACTATTTTCATAGCTGTTATCAATAAGATTACCTGATATAACATTGTCTTCCGGCGTATCAATTTCTTCAATATTAGATAATTCACCTTCAGGCACATGCTCGTCAATAACAGTAATTTTTAAGCCTGGAACCAGGAAACTTGTTTGACGAACGCGAGCAATAAGCTGCTCGTAACTAAAATGCGCAGTTGTATTGAAAATTTCTGGATCAGCCCAATACCGTACGCGCGTACCTGTAGTTTTTGGAGAAACCGTGCCAATAATTTCCAGCTCAGTAGGCTTATTCTTACGCGTGCGCTTAAAAGGTGATGCTGGAGACGGATGCAATGGATCCACGTCAGTATATACACCAGGGTGTCCTTGATGGAATGCCATATGATGCGTTTTACCATCTCTGTCAACTTCAACATCCAAGCGTAAACTTAAAGCGTTTACAACAGAGGAACCAACACCATGCAAACCGCCAGCAGCATTATAAGAAGCGTTACCAAACTTAGCTCCAGCGTGAAGCTTAGTTAAAACAACTTCGACGCCAGTAAGTTTCGTCTTAGGCTCAACGTCTACTGGTATACCACGACCGTTATCTGCAACTTCAATAGAACCATCATCGTGAAGAGTAACAATAATATGGTCACAGGCACCAGCTAAAGCCTCGTCAACCGCATTATCAATAATCTCCCAAAGGCAATGCATCAAACCTTGACTGTCAGTAGTGCCAATATACATTCCAGGACGCTTACGCACAGCATCCAAGCCCTCTAACACAGTCAAACTATCAGCATCATACTGTTCTTGCTCTTTATGAGAGACCACTTCTACCCCTTGTAGCAAACTTCTGAGAACATGCAACAAGTGCCGCACTACTACCAGCAATAATACGACACTTTTTTAAGTACGCTAATATTGTGCAATCACTGATCTAAGAAGTCACGTAACGTTTGCGAACGTGAAGGATGACGTAATTTAGACATGGTTTTTGACTCAATTTGACGAATACGTTCACGAGTAACACCGTAAACGCGGCCAATATCGTCTAAAGTCTTTGGCTGACCATCTTCCAAGCCATAGCGCATCTTAATAACTCCAGCCTCTCTAGGGGCCAAAGTTTCCAAAACTTGCCTAAACTGTTCTTGAAGGAGCGAGAACGCAACAGCATCAGATGGTGCAATTGCATCGGTATCTTCAATTAAATCACCAAATTCAGAGTCACCATCTTCACCAAGTGGCGTATGCAAAGAAATAGGTTCACGGCCATACTTTTGCACTTCCTGCACTTTTTCTACAGGCATATCAAGTTCGCGAGCAAGCTCATCTGGCGTAGGTTCACGACCTAAATCTTGAAGCATCTGGCGCTGAACCCTAGAAAGCTTATTAATTACTTCAACCATATGCACTGGAACTCGAATTGTACGAGCCTGATCTGCCATAGCACGAGTAATAGCCTGACGAATCCACCAAGTTGCGTAGGTCGAGAACTTAAAGCCCTTCTTCCAATCGAACTTTTCAACTGCACGAATTAAACCAAGGTTACCTTCCTGAATCAAATCAAGGAAAAGCATGCCTCTACCCGTGTAACGCTTAGCAAGAGAAACAACAAGACGCAAGTTTGCTTCAAGAAGATGATCTTTAGCTTTCTTTCCATCTGCTGCAGCCCACTTAAGCTCACGCTTACGCTTAAACTCCATTTGGTCAATTTGTGTATCAAGCAAATGCTGAGCATACAAGCCAGCCTCAATGCGCTCAGACAAATCAACTTCCTGCTCTGCGTTTAACAAGCTTACGCGGCCTATCTGCTTCAAATAATCCTTCACAGGATCAGCAGTAGCACCAGTAGCAATAACGCGTCGCTTTGGGTTGCCAGATGGAGTCAGATTATCGTCGTCGTCATCATCGCGAACAATAAAAGCGCCTTTAGCTTGTGGAACTTGAGGAACATCATGCTTATGCTCATCATGCTCATCAATATCGTCAAGATCATCTGGTTCATCATCAAGATCGGCAACATCATCATCAACAACATCACTAAGATCATCAACGTCAGTAATATCTTCTGGCTGAATATCTTCCAAATCATCCAAATTCATTTGCTCGTCTTCATCGTCAAGATGAGCATCATCTAATGAATCATCGTCGAAAGATAATGACGTGCGAGATTGCGCAACCATGTTATCTTTCTGCTCATCTTGTTCAACCTCTGATGACTTAGTTTCAGTATCAATCTGATTTTCTTCTTTTTTCAAACGAGAACTACGCGTCTTGCTAGCAGGTGACGAAGCTCGAGTTGCACCCTTCTTAGTTGTAGCTGTTTTACGAGTTTTTACAGGTTTCTTATTTTCTTGTGCTTCATGCTGATCGACAAATGATTCAACTTCGCTCGTCAAACTGTTTCCTCCTGTAGTATCCCCTTGTGGCGCAAATAGGCATAGTTCACGCAAGGGCAAGTCTTACCTTAAGTAGTAAACCATTTAAGCAAGACGATTATTCCCTCTTCCTATTTTGCGGCGTGGCGTAACACTCACACCATGCAGGTTCAAGGTGATGTTCATCGGCGCCAAGAACAATTTTTGCCATAGAACAATCAGGATCAATACTTAATGCACGATGAGTATAATGCTGTACATCTCCCAAATGGAACCACCAACTAATATAAGCTAATAACGCGTAAATTTGCACAGTCAACTCTGGGATACTGTGTGTCACAAGTGCCATAGCTTGCAATACTTTGCAAGCATGTACTGCCCGTGATACATCTGGTTTTTTAGTTGTCTGAGCAAACTTAGCTTCCAAACAATGCCTTAAATTACGAGATATTTCTGGAGTATGTGGACAAAATGCAAAATCTACCAAGGTTTTTTCATCATACCATTCTTGGTTTTCATCCAAAATAGTAATAAGCATCGCGTCTCGCACATTGATGTTATGCAACATAGCCATAGGCAATGCTATGAAATCAGAACCAAGAAGATTCCCATCGTTTGAGAACATGTTGTACCAACGTCCAAGAGCTGTAATAGCAAGATTATTAATAGTGCATTGCTTACCATATTCAGTAACATGTTCAAGAAAACCATCAGCTGCCACAGGAACCCAATATTGTAAGCCTTCAATCCATTGTTCATGACGACTACAATGAAGACCTATATACTCTTTGGGGAATGTCATAAAATAACAACATTCTTTTGAGGGATATATCTTCCCCTTAATATCCGAGATTTCTTTCCCCGCAAACCCATTAAAATCTTCTAAACCAACAAAATCTAAACAACCATTAAAAGAATGAGCACTTTCTCCATAAATTTTCATAAGACCCTGAATATCAAAATCATCGACACATTTATGTGGTACTTGATCTTTTACATCAACATTTGCTATTGCCATATCAATTTCCTCCCTATAGACATGCTTATAAGTTGCATCAAGCAGGTAACTTGATGATGCTAGTTTCTCAAGATGCACATAAGCATGCAATAGAAAAAGATTCCTGCGGTGAAAAGGTCGCAAAATGTATGAATCACTGCGTTTTGTAATGTTCAGCCCTGTGGATAACTTTCATATTATGAGCACATTCGTAGATAGCAGTTGCACTCTCAAAGATATTGAATTACGCATTGCGTCTTTAATTTCTCAACAATTTCAAACGCACGTAAACATAAATAACCATCTTTCTTCAACATGTGCACATACGCTACAACAAGTCATACGGCAGGCTATTGTCTCAAGCGAAGGCGGCAAACGGCTCCGAGCATTACTCATGCTCGCAGCATTCCAATCGCTAGCTGATGGAAATACCATTCAAAAAAATCAGGAACAAGCAATATTTGATATTGCGTGTGCTTTGGAAATATTCCAAACCGCAGCATTAATTCATGATGACATTATTGATGAATCTGCTTTGCGACGCGGTAAGCCGAGCGCACACTATGCTTTAAGCAGTGCATGCAGTAATCGACACATTGGAACTGGTCTTGGTCTTATGCTCGGAGACTTGCTCGCTACGGAAAGTTTTGATATTACTCGCGGAGCTGCGAAGCATTTTGCTTATGATGAGGAGTTATTAGCAGCTTTCGCATCTATGCAACGTAACGTTGGCATTGGTCAAGTGTTAGATTTATCGATTGAAATGATGCAATTGGATGATCCCGTAAAACTTGCTGAATCTTCCTTAAATGTGTTCCGTTGGAAAACAGCAAGTTATACTACTATTGCTCCGCTTACGCTTGGTCTTCTTGCAGCATCCATGGAACCACATGAAGCATATCAACTTGCTCACAATATTGGCGATCCTCTTGGTATTGCTTTTCAGCTTGCAGACGATTTGCTCGATATTGTTTCCGACAGTAAGCACACTGGTAAACCTATTGGCGGCGATATTCGTGAAGGCAAACGTGCAGTACTACTTGCCGACGCACTACAGCACAGTAACAAGCATGAACAAGATATACTACTAGAGGCTTATACCAGCGACAGTCGCAGCGAAGATGACGTACAACGTATTATACAGATTTACCATACTTCTGGAGCAATTGAACGTTCTCAACAACGCATTATGAATCTTTGGAAACAATCACAAAATGCTATTGATGCTAGTTCACTAAACAGCAATGGGAAAACTATTTTACATACTATAAGCCAACGCTTTATACCTGAAGCATGGCGTAATGTACAATAGAATATGAAAGAGCGCTCAAAAACTATCTTTCTTTGTTATGTTGCTTGTACACTCATAAGCGGCAAGTAGGGTTTTACGCGTGTAAGGATTGTGACAATGGATGAAGCTACACAGGTGCAGCTAGGCATGTGCATTGAAAATCGCTATCGCATTGTGCGCAAAATAGCTCAAGGCGGTATGGCAACTGTCTATCAAGCGCAAGATGAGCGTCTTAATCGTACTGTAGCTATTAAAATCATGCATACTCAGCTCGCTCAAGGAGTGCACCGCGAACAGTTCGTTGCAAGATTCCGCCAAGAAGCAACTTCTGCCGCAGCAATAGCTAACCCCCATATTGTGCAGGTTTATGATACGGGCGAATATGAAGGTCTTGATTACCTTGTGATGGAGTATGTTCATGGCGTTAATTTGCGTTACGAAATGAATATGCAAGGTACATTTAGTGTACGCGATACGTTGCGTTTATTAGCGGAAACATTAGATGGGCTTGCTTCGGCGCATCAAGCTGGCGTTGTACACCGCGATATTAAGCCGGAAAATATTTTAATTAATGACCGCGGTCATGTGCAAATTACTGATTTTGGTTTAGCTCGCGCAATTTCTCAAGCAACACTTTCGTCTACAGGATTACTGCTTGGAACTGCAGCATATCTTGCTCCTGAACTCATTGAGCATAATCTAGCAACGCCGCAAGGTGACTTGTACTCTGCCGGCATGATGTCTTGGGAAATGTTAGCAGGAAAAGTACCTTTTGTAGCCGATAATCCAGTAACGCTTGTTTTTAAGCATGTGCATGAAAATACTCCTTCGATAAGTACAGCTTGCCCAGGTATCAACGAAAAAGTAGCGCAATTTATAGCAAAACTTACTGCACGCAATATGAATGAGCGTCCGCAGAATGCAAGCGAAGCGTTGACACAATTACGTGCTCTTTCAATGCAATTAAGCACTGAAGACTGGCAGTACAAGTTAGACGAACAACATAACGATCAGAATATATTTAGTGAAACTCCACTCAATAATTTGCGCGCACCATCCGCACTAAATTATGACAAGCAGGAGAACGCTACACATGATGCAGATATGACACAAGCAATACATACTGCACCTGACTATGCTACACAACATAATACTGATTTTGTAGATGAATCTTTTCACGATGAAACTCTTGCGATACCCCATGTTGAAAATGTGAGTACATTAAAAGAAACAGCTAACAATAGGATTTCTGATAATGAAACTCGTAACGACAGCATGAACAATACTGTTTTATTAAATGACGATTTTGCTGTTGATACGCTTCAACAAAAAACACAAGCTATGCCATGGTCTCCTGTAGATCCAAAGAGCGCCGTTAATGACACCCAAGATAATCCACTGTCAGAGTTTGATGATAGCAATATGCCGACAATAGCTATCAATGCGCACAATTTTAACAATAATCAGCATGATACATCATCACTAAAATCGCCTGTTTCTGATAATAAGCCAAGCAAAAAATCTTCACATTCTTCGCATAAACGAGCATTCATTATCGCAGGATGCTGCAGCTTTGGCGTATTAGCACTCGCTGCTATTGGAAGTTTCTGGTATTTACTCGGCCCTGGTAGCTATTGGTCGTTACCAAAACCTGATGATCTCCAATGCGCAAAACAACATATTTGCAAGATTACTGATGTTAATTGGAAACAATATGAACGCACACTAAAAGTAGCTGGAATTCCTTATGATGTATCACAAGACTATAGTGACACCATTCCTGCTGGTAAAATACTGACTACTGATCCAGATATTGTCGGCGGGCATATTGCTAAGCATAGCAATAACCGTCTTCATGTTGTACTATCGCTAGGTATTCGTAAAGCTACTATTCCGGACGATATTGCAGACGCAAAGACTAGTAACGGCAAAAAACCATTGCAAGCACTCCATAAAGCTGGATTCACTCATATTGTGCATCATGCATCATCAGACGTGTATTCTCTTGAAGTGCCAGCTGGTAGTGTTATTGATATTAATCCAAAGCCTGGCACTCGAATGAACCATAATGAGGAAGTGAGCATACTACTTTCTAAAGGTCCTATGCCTGTGCAAATGCCGGATATTGTTCATCGTACTAAGGCTGAAGCTGATACCGCTCTTCGAGATATTAAACTCGATGTTACCTACGATGAAGAAAATAGCGATACTGTGGAAAAAGGTAAGATTATCCGTTCGTCTGTTGACGCCGGAACCCAATTACATTGGGGAGATAGCGTGAAAGTAACTGTTTCTAAAGGACCAAAAACAGTCACTTTACCAAATGTGTGTGGGAAAAATACTACTGAAGCTCGTAAGATTCTTGAAGCTCTTGGACTGCAAGTACGAGTATCTGCACCACTCGGCGACTATATGCACGTAGTGCGCTTCCAATCTCCTGGTGCTGGCAGTGAGATACCTTTGAAGGATTCACATGGTAATCCTTCAACTATCACGCTTACTGTAATTTAATAATTCTTTTCAACAAGCTCGTGAAATACAGTGGCGGAATCATTATAGCTTCCGCCACTGTAGACTATGGAGCAACATGCATATCAATGTTACTACATGAACAACTCAAGTAGTAACCAATAGCATTATTGTGTTATGTTTAATTTTTTTGACGCTCTTGACGCATGCGTTCTTTGACAATTTGCGCATACTCATCAACGTATTCTTGACCGCTCATATGCTTAATTGCTTGGGTTACCTGATCAGTAATTTCTCGTAAACGCTCATGCGTAATTTCACTAGAATCATGAACACGCTCAACGTAAATGGGTTCTCCATAAATAGCTTGCGTTTTTCCTTTTGCTGGAATAATTTGTCCTTGAACTTGTAGCTCTCTTGTGCCAATAATAGCCACGGGAATAATTGGGCAACCAGTTTCAAGAGCAAGTCGCGCAGCGCCAGTATGACCACGATATAAACGACCATCAGGGCTTCTCGTTCCTTCGATATGAATACCAAAAAGTTGCCCTTTTTCCAATATTTCTCGAGCATGGTTCAAAGCGCCGAGTGACTTAGAACCGCCAGAACGATCTACTGGGAATACTCCAACAGAAGTAAACCACCATTTTTTAAAACGCCCTTTTAAACCTTTGCCTTCAAAATATTCTGCTTTACCCATAAAGTGAATCATTCGAGGGCATGTCAAAGGCAAAAGCGCATCATCTATAACAGCAAGATGATTTGCTGCAATAATAGCGCCACCTTCTTTAGGAATATTTTGAACACCTTGTGCTGATGGATGAATCCTCATGCGGGCAATACCCCCAAGTCCCTTCACGAAGAACCAATACAACATACGATTCCTTTCTGTAACGCCTATTTTCGCAACTTCCGCGTGCAAACTATCAGGCAGACTTGCTACAGTATAGTTCATGACTTCTTCTAAGAATACCAACGCCCCTCGCCGTGAGGACGAGCCTGCGTCGCATCAACACGAGCATCATAACATTGACGCTGATTTAGATCATGATTGGTCAGCTTTTATGTCAGAATATGCTGATGATTTAAATGATGTTTTACGCTCGCGTATTGCGAAAAGTTTTGAAAAACATGTGCAAAAAGAGTTAAAAGAGCAAGAAAAGCGCGAGACTGCTGTTAGATCAGCTTATGAACATACTAACAATGCGCCAAAAAATAATTTTTCGCTTAAAAATTTAAGCAGTCAAAAATCGTATATTATTCCTCAACGTATGCAAGATTCACATATTCAGTTCGTTACCCCTCATGGGCCGCGTGATAATATTCGCAGCAGTTGGTTGGATTTAGATAATACTATGGAAGATTATGGTGAGGATTTTGTACCACCAAATCCTCACTTTGACAATGTTTCACTCATTACAGTACTACTTTGGCTGATGTTTGTTGCTGGTATTGTTGGCGTTATTCTTTGCGCTTTCTTACCATTATTAGCGAGTATCATAGGCATCGCAAGCGGGTTACTTATTCTTCTTGGCGGTGCAGGGTTACTTATGCGACGTAAAAAACATGATCTTTACCATGAAGATTACACTGATTATGGTGATGGAGCGCGAGTATAATCGCTCTGCTATATGATTTATTTCTGTTCTATTTTTCCATAATTTTAAACAATAGAAGGCTGATACATTTCGATGCATCAGCCTTCTATTCGGTACTCTTAGCACGAAGTAGGTGTCAACAGAACTCCTCATATAAAGCTCAGCTAACACCTATTCTTATTTATTCAACTTCACTATTAGGCTCATTCTGACCATGGCAAAGCTTGTACTTTCGACCAGAACCACATGGGCACTCATCATTTTTATTCGTACCAGGGAAAGTACGACCATCAGACCATGGTGTCTTCCACTCTTCATTCTTCGGACGCATGCTTAACGGAACTTCACCTTCAGCATGGCTCAAAGGAGCAGGGCCAACAATACCTGCTGACTCTTCTTCAGCATCCACTGTGGCAGAAACTTGAGCAATATCCTCATCCATAGCAGCATCGGAATCATCAGTTGAAGCAACCTGATTAACATCCATATGGAAGAGCAACTGAACAGTTTCTTCCTTGATTGCTTCAATCATGGAATTGTACATCTGATAACCTTCACGCTGATATTCAACCAGAGGATCGCGCTGACCCATACCACGAAGGCCAATACCATCCTTCAAGTAGTCCATCTCATAAAGGTGTTCTCGCCACTTACGATCAAGCACAGCTAATACGACTCGACGTTCAATCTGACGCAATGAGTCACTTCCGATGCCAGCTTCAAGCAAACCATAAATTAACTTTGCGCTTTCAAGAATCAAATCACGCAAAGCAATAACAGCTTTCTCGCCCTTAAGATTGTCAATAGTCTTGTGAACTTCATCCCAATCAAGCGCAACTGGCATCACCATGTTAAGTGCCTTATGCAAGCCCTCCAAATCCCAGTTTGCTGGCTTATCCGAACCGTTCATTGCGCCGCGCACATAACTCTCAGCAGTATCACTCATGAACTTCAAAATATCTTCATGAATGTCTTCACCCTTAAGAACCATTTGACGTTCAGAATAAATAACAGTACGCTGCTTATTCATAACGTCGTCGTATTTCAACACATTCTTACGCATTTCAAAATTGCGCGCTTCAACAGTCTTCTGTGCTGTACGAACACCGTTAGAAACATACTTAGATTCGATTGGCTCACCTTCTGGCAATCCTTTTGCCATAACACGAGCCACAAGCTGCGTGTTAAACAAACGCATCAAATCATCTTCCAAGCTCAAATAGAAGCGAGACTCACCTGGATCGCCCTGACGTCCAGAACGACCACGCAACTGATTGTCAATACGACGTGACTCATGACGCTCAGTACCAAGCACATACAAGCCGCCGAGCATCTTTACTTCTTCATGCTCATCTTTAACTTGTTCTTTAACTTCAGCTAAGACTCCTGGCCAACGCTTCTCATACTCTTCAGGGGTATCGTCTGGAGAATATCCTTCAGCTTTCAATTTTGCATCAGCTAAGAATTCAACGTTACCGCCGAGCATAATATCAGTACCTCGACCGGCCATATTAGTAGCAACAGTCACAGCACCCTTACGACCTGCAACAGCAACCACACCAGCTTCCTTAGCGTTCTGCTTAGCGTTCAAAACTTGATGAGGAATACGAGCGACATCAAGCAATGAAGAAAGAATCTCCGAAGATTCAACAGAAGCAGTACCGAGTAATACTGGCTGACCCTTTGCGTGACGCTCAGCAACATCGCGCACGATAGCAGTAAGCTTTTCCTTCTTAGTACGGAAGATTAAATCATCCTTATCTTTACGAATAACTGGACGGTTAGAAGGAATTGGCAAAACACCAAGCTTATAAGTACCCATAAATTCTGCGGCTTCAGTTTCTGCAGTACCAGTCATACCTGCAAGCTTGTCATACATACGGAAGTAGTTTTGCAACGTAATAGTAGCAAAAGTTTGATTCTCAGCTTTTACTTCCACATTTTCCTTAGCTTCAATAGCTTGATGCAAACCTTCACTATAACGACGTCCTGGGAGCACACGACCAGTATGCTCATCAACAATTAAGACTTCACCGTTAGTAACAACATAATCACGATCAAGAAGGAAAAGTTCCTTAGCCTTCAAAGCATTGTTCAGATAGCCAATAAGAGCAGTATTTGCTGGCTCATACAAGTTATCAATGCCTAAGTAATCCTCAATTTTAGCAATACCAGCATCGAGAATACCAGCAGTCTTCCTCTTCTCGTCGATCTCATAATCAACATCACGAGTAAGCTTCAAAACCAACTTTGCGAATTCACGATACCAGTGAGTAACATCGCCTTCTGCTGGGCCAGAAATAATCAACGGTGTACGAGCCTCATCAATAAGAATGGAATCAACCTCATCGACGATGGCGTAATGATGACCTCTTTGTACGAGTTCACTCTTTTCCCAAGCCATATTATCGCGCAGATAGTCGAAACCAAACTCATTATTAGTGCCGTATGTAATATCAGCATTGTATTGCTTACGGCGTTCTGGCGACTGCTGATCAGTAATAATACATCCAACGCTCATACCAAGGAATCTATAAATACGACCCATAAGCTCGCTCTGGTAGCTGGCGAGGTAATCGTTGACTGTAACAACATGTACGCCTTTGCCTTCCAAAGCGTTCAAATAACTTGGCAAAGTCGCAACCAATGTTTTACCTTCACCAGTCTTCATTTCTGCAATATTGCCCCAATGCAACGCAGCACCACCCATAAGCTGCACATCGAAATGACGCTGGCCAAGCGTACGCTTTGAAACCTCTCGCACAGTAGCGAAAGCTTCAGGCATCAAATCATCAAGCTTTGCACCATTGTCTAAACGCTGCTTGAATTTAGCAGTTTGACCCTTCAATTCTTCATCGGAAAGCGCGGAAATTTCATCTTCCAGCGCATTCACAGCCTTGGCTACGTTCTCAAGGCGCTTTAATTGACGACCTTCACCCATACGCAAGGCTTTATCGACGATATCTACCACGTTTTGCTCCCTTAGGTCATGTCTATGACGACGGCCTAGCCAACATAGACGTAAACTGTGCCTATATTACGCGACGGCTGCGATTTTTGTAAGCACGCGAGTCTGAAATCTCAAAAACGCCCGCCTGACATTACGCCAGACGGGCATATACTTCATTCTATAACTTTAATTTTATTTACTTTTTTTGGCGACATTTTCAGGAGTATCAATCTCAAACACGCCATAACTCCAACCATGCCTACGATATACAACCGATGGTCGCATAGTTTCTTTATTGACAAACAAGAAGAAATCGTGACCAATAAGCTCCATCTCGTATAAAGCCTCATCAATACTCATTGGTTCTGCAATATGCAACTTACGGCGAATCACAATAGGCGTGTCACCAACACTTACTTCCACAGATTCACCTGGACCAAGATCTGAAGCAACAGCAGCATCGGCACTATTAGATTCAGCTTCTTCTGGTTCCTCAACAGTGGTTTCTACTTCTGGCTCCACAACACCCATATCTACCGGAACCATCTCACTATAGCCACGGCGATGATCCTTGCGGCGATCACGTGTACGACGCAAGCGAAGTGTTAACTTATCAAGTGCCATATCCAAAGCACTATATTGATCTGTGCTAGAAGCTTCTGCACGAATTACCGTACTTCCAGCAACAACCGTAATTTCAACACGTTTTGCAGTATCTGCCTGCCTTGGATTACCTTCATGCGTCAACACAATTTGCACACGTTGCGCATCAGGTGCAATGGCGGTCACACGATTCATCTTACTTTCTACAACGTCACGGAACCTTTGATTAATTTGCGTATGACGACCAGTAATGACGATTTCCATGCGAAACCTCCCCGTATAGACTCGAACTAAGTTCGATTTGTATCATCCGACTGCCACGATGCCGTCGGTAGTTCTATTATATCCGCTAAAGCAATAAGAACCTAGCAACTTATCAAATTTAAATAAAAAAATTCATATTTATTACAAAATTTTTCGCATAACAACGAATTTTTTACGAAATGAAGAATATCTGCTATAATCAGGAAGGTTGAGGTTTCACGATGACCGCGGTCACAATGTTCATTCGGAGTGACTGAGGAACTTCCGGGCTCCACAGAGCACAATGGCGGATAACGTCCGCCCAGGGCGACCTGAGAGATAGCGCAGCAGAGAATAGACCGCCTGAACGTTTCGTTCAGGTAAGGGTGAAACGGCGGTGTAAGAGACCACCGGACTTCTGGTAACAGTTAGTCGCATGGCAAGCCTCATTGGGAGCAAGGTCAAGCAGAAGACGATAAGGGTTGCTCGCCCAAGTCTTCGGGTAGACTGCTAGAGTTTGGCGGCAACGTCAAATCGAGATGGATGGTCATCCGCATGTATCCATACATGCGACAAAACCCGGGGTATGTGAAACCTCACTAACTCAACTATTTGCAATATTCGCATTAAAAATTTTGGGTGCAAATGCAAAATCTGAAAATATTGACACGCACTTTTGCAAAGGCGAATCTTCACTAATTTCAGCATTGATGTCATCTACTACCCCATATGTTTGCATCCCAGCTTGCTGCGCTGAGCGTAAAGCGACATGAGAATCTTCAAATACTGCGAAATTATTCGGAGCAATATGAAATTGACTTGCTAAATCAAGATAAATTCGTGAACTATGTTTGCCGGCTTCTGGTAAATCTTCCCCACATTGTAAAAAGTCAAAACAATCTGCAATACCAACTCTTGTTAAAGCAGGCAAACATAAACGTTGAGAAAGTGTTGTTACAAGCAGTAGCTTTACTTTGTTGGCATGCAAATAATGCACATAATCGTACGCTCCTTTTTTAAGAGGAAGCTGGTGAGCATATGCATCAAAAGCCATATCTGACCATTCTTGCATTAAAGTTTCAGGAGAATCAGTAAACCCACAATGTTCAATAACATAATCTGCGATTTGATGAGGATTCATAGCAGCAGTAGTATCTGCAAAAATTGAGGGGACACTCATGCCTCGTTTTGCAAAACTCCGTTTGTCAATATCATCCCATACGCCGAGAGAATCAAGTAACGTACCATCAAAATCAAAAATTGCTGCACGTATAGTGTCAGCATTTACCGACGCAATATTACGCAAGACCATCTAGCATCTTCCTACTGTTTGTAAGCAACTCATGCGCATGTTCTAAAGATGTTTGCGATTCACTACCAGCAAGCATTCGCGCAATCTCTTGCTCCCGAACAGCACCTTCGAGTTTGGTAACAGTTGTAGCTACGCTTTGAATGCACGCGCTATTCGCATCGATCACTTTACCCATAACTGCTTTCTTTTGAACGGCAAACTGAACATCCGCGAACGACGCAACTTGAGGCAAATGGGTAACCACAATAACCTGCGCATGTTGAGCAAGTTGAGCTAAACGTTTACCAAGTTCTACTGCAGCAACACCACCTACACCAGCATCAACTTCATCAAAAATAAATGTCATCATTGCATTGTCATGCTTACTTAACTTTGCAACCACAAGTTCCATTGCGAGCATAAGCCTACTAAGCTCGCCTCCAGAAGCACTTTTACCCATAGGTAAATCAGGAGAAGATGGGAAAGGTTGGAACAAAAACTCAACTTCGTCAAAGCCATGAGCATCAAGCCACGTAGTTTCTCCACCGCTCTCTTCACGCGAATTCACCTGAACATGTAATTGCGCTCCACTCATTGCAAGTGAAGCTAATTCTTCACTCACATCATTGCTGAGTTTTTCGCCAGCTTTTACGCGAACATCATGCAATTGTTGAGCAATCTCAAGAGCTTCAGCATAGCGTTGGTTGCAAGTTTCGCGCGCACGCTTAATAGCTTCTGGCGAATCATCCAAATCTTCAAGCTCAAATTGTGCTTTTTCTGCCCAATCAAGAACATCATCTAAAGTAGGCCCCCATCTGCGCGTCAGCTCAGTAATATCATGGATCCTAGCATTTAAAGCATCTAAGTCTTCATCACTGGAATCAATATCGAGTTGTTGCGCAAGTTGCATGACTATATCGTCAAGCTGCGCATGAATATCGTCAAGTTGTTGAGCTACTTGATTCAATGAATTATCAACTCGAATGCTTCGTAATGCTTGAGCAGCTTGATCGATAAGTCCTCTTGCATCCAAAGATGATGATGAAGCACTATAATCTAGCTGACTCATGTCAAGAGACGATAAGGCTGTGCTCACTGCGTGAATAATTTGAGCAGCGTGCTCAATACGATCTCTTCTCGAATGCAATTCTTCATCTTCATGCGGCTGTGGATTTACATCCCGTATTCGCGCCAAAGATTCTCGAAGATAATCCGCACGTTGACGTGCTGAAGATGCTTGATTTGCTAGGCGATTACACGTTTCCTGAGCGCTTATCCAAAGGCGATAAGCTTGCATATATTGTTGCAATAATTCACTATTATTTGCTACAGCATCAAGGAGCTCACGCTGTTTTACGCTTGTTGCTATACGCAACTGATCACTTTGCCCATGAATAGTAATGATATGAGAACAAATTTCTTCTAACAGTGTTTTCGGTACTGCAAATCCTGACAGCGTCGCTCTAGATCTTCCCGTTTGCGGTACTGTTCTAGCAATATACATATCTGATTTCGTGCAATCATTTTCTGAGGATTCAAGTTCGATATTAGCTTGATGAACTAGTGTTGCCACTTCACTCGATTTTGGTACGCTAAATACACCTTGAACCCATGCTTCTTTAGCGTCTGGCGATATGCGCGCAACATCTGCCTTTGCACCAGAAATAAGTTTTATAGCACTAAGAAGCATTGACTTTCCAGCACCAGTTTCGCCAGTAATCGCAGTCATATGCGCCGAAGGTGTAATAAGCGCATGCACGATTGGACCAAGATTACGTAATTCTAATTCTTCAAGCACACCACACCTCACTTGTGTATTACTGCCATTAAAAGTACTGTCGTTTATTCAGTCAACTACTGCTGACGCAATACATTGCTATTTCGCTGTTCGCGCCATCCTACTACCGGTAAATCAAATTTTGTAACTAAACGCTGAGTGAATGGCGCTCCAGAAAGACGCGCTAACAATAATTCATCTTTAGATTGTCGCACTTGAATACGCGATCCTTGTGGAAGTGCACGCTGTCGTCTACCATCGCAACAAATCCAACCGCCTGACGACGATTCCTCAAGAATATCAATAGTAAAAGTAGAACCTGCACCAATAATTAATGGTCTTGCAAAGAGCGCATGAGCTGCTAATGGCACTAATTGTAGAGCTTCTACATCTGGCCACATAATTGGTCCTCCTGCGGAAAACGCATACGCTGTGGAACCAGTAGGCGTTGATACAATAACGCCATCGCAGCCGAACGATGACATTTCTACATCATCAACGCGAATTGATAGTTCTACCATACGACCTCTGTCTGCGCGATCAAGCGTAATATCATTCAACGCCCAATCGCTTAAAGGTTCAGATGCGCCAGGTAGCCACACGTCTACATGCGCTTCCATACGGTGATTAATAGAATAATCTTTGCTAGCAATTCTGCGAATCGCCTCGTCGATTTGGAAGCTTTCAAATTCTGCTAGAAAGCCGACATGTCCTAAATTGATGCCAATAATTGGCACAGGCATACAATGTACTAATTCTGCAGCCTGAAGCATGGTACCGTCTCCCCCAAGTACCACAACTATTTCCGTTTGCTCATTAACTATGCGAGCAGGCTGTTGCGCAAAATCAGATACGGCAGCACTATGAAAAATGTCAACCAAAAAACCTGCATGAGTTAGTTGCGACGTAACTTGGTTGACTACAGCACTGTTACTATCAAGTCTCGCATGAGTCACTACAAGAGCGCGTCGAACCTTTGAAGCAGTGTCATTTGCGAAACATTCCGACATTGCACAGCCCCTTCGTACCATTTAAGTATAACTGTAACTATTGTAAGTGTTACACTACATATTACGAAAATTACTTACATTGTATGCTTATGCAGCAAATCGTGAGTACAGTAAGTACTCTACGTTGCCGTGAGTGCCTTCTATTGGAGATTTTTCTGTTGCAATAATCGTTAAATTATGGTCTTCAGCACAAGCTTTTACTGTTTCTAAAGCCTTAAATCGTAAAGTTTCGTCAGTTACAATTCCGCCTTTGCCAAGATTTCCTTTACCGACTTCAAATTGTGGTTTAACAAGTAACACAACATCTGCTTGAGATGCTGCGATACGTGCGATTACTGGAATAACTAGCGTAAGCGAAATGAAAGAGACATCAGAAACAATAAGATTTGGCTTGTACGGCATGTCTTCCTGGTAAACGTCACGAATATTTACACCGCTCATCTCGATAATATGAGGATTATTCGCGATTTTGGGGTGCAGTTGATTATGCCCAACATCGAGCGCAATAATTGACTGAACACCTCGTTGCAAAAGAACATCGCAGAATCCTCCGGTTGAAGCACCAATATCTAATGCTTGAGTTGATTCATTTGTTGACAGTCCGTAAGCAGAAAACGCATCAAAAGCACCTTTTAGTTTAAGCGCACCGCGAGAAACATAGTTAAGACAGGAATCAGCATTTTTAGTTTTCGCAATACATATTTCTTCTAAATTATTTACTAACAATGATGATTTTACGACAATGCGATTATTGACGCTTACAGCACCAGCGCGAATTAAACGCTGCGCTGTTGTTCTACTTGCTACTAAACCACGACTTACGAGAACACAATCTAAACGTTGAGAAGTAGAAGAATGAGTAGATTTGACTAAGTCTTCATTGAAGTTCATAACGAAAACTCCGGAAGCGTATACTTGTCCATGAGTTCACCACTATCTTGTAAGCTCCATGCTAATGCGCAAGCAGCTCGTAAAGCGTCACAATCGCTAGCATCATTGACTTCGATAGTACAATTCTCAATGAGCTGAGCTTTTGCATTACCACATGTAAAGGTGCACTCATCTATGTGCTTCGGCATATTATGAGTTTCATTTAATCCACGCAAATCTTTCGATACAAAACTTGGACGCAAATGCTTTGGCGCAAGCATAAGCATATGCGGATCAGTTACTCCCGTAAGCACCAGCAAAGAGGCATACCCTCCCCGAGTACCAGCTTCAATATCAGTGTCTAAACGATCCCCTACTGCCAATGAGCGCGAAATACTTATTACAGGATTACCAAATTCGTCTTTTTCGGTATACTCTTGAGATTCAAAGTCACTATGGCGAGCATTTGCAGCAACCAAAAACCGTGCTTCATCATACATTGCAGATTCTGGTTTTCCAGCAGATGCAACCGGTTCAACGCCTGTAGCATTAATAACAGCTTGGATCATGGAACCACAACCTGGAGCAATACCAAGTTCTCTAGGAATAGTCAAATCACGATTGGTAACAAAATATTGAGCTCCATGTTCTACTGCAAAAGCAACTTCTGCCATTTCTTGCCAAGTCATCTGCGGATACCAACCCTGAATTACAGCATCTGGATTCTCTTCACATGAGTTTACCGGCTGCAATCCAGCACGTTCAACTTCTTCACGTAAATGTTCTGCACCAAGTACCAACACACGCGCACCATGTTTAACATGTCGAGCAACCATGCGAGCTGCTACTACGGAAGACGTAATAATCTGCCAAGGTTCTACAGTAAGACCAAAACTTTCCAACTGTTTTGCTACAACAGCTTGAAAACGAGAAGAATTATTAGTCGTGTATTCAATAGACATACCGTGTTTTTGTGCGCATTCTATTGCTTCAACCGCATACTCTACCGCGTTCCCTCCGCGATACACTACGCCATCTAAATCAAGTAGTGACAAGTGAAAAGCTTCACTTAATGGAAGCGCACTTAAGGAAAAATTCGTTCTCATACTAGATTGCATTTCAAATCACCTTACTTACGTTTATATATTTGCTCACTATATTCAAGATTATTATAAGAATACTGTTAATAGTTTCATTACAAGTAAGAAGTGCCCGGCATACTTTAATAGCAGCCGGGCGCTTGATTTTGTTAATATTTATTTACTACTGTTCATCTGACTGATTTTCGTCTGATTTCACTGTACTCATTTCGATGGTGTCAGTATTATCAGCATCATTTTGATCTGTATGATCTTCTTCAGATTCTTCATCTTCTATATCGTTGATTGCATCTTCAGCATCATTTGCATCTTCAGCATCATAATTATCAGAATCTTCTTCAGGAGCAAATTGAGCGTCATCTTCACTAACACCGATTTCATCCATCATATCGTCATTTACATGTTCCAAATCATAGTCAATAACGATATCATCTGGATTCATGTCTTCATCGTCAACATCAGCGTATTGCTGCTCAAGATTATCAAGCAAAGACTCTAATTCAACTGCATCTTCACTTCTGCCGGCTTCTTCTAAGAAATACTGCTCAGCCTGAACAGCACGCATACGATATTCACCTGGCAAACCTTTGGAACGACCCATTGCATGAACTAAATCAATGGCCTTATCAATATGGTTCATATCAGCCAAAACACCCGCATACACGAGGAACATTTCAGCTTTTACTTCACCTCTTAAGGATTTAGCATCATCAGACATGCAAATTTCTAAAGCCTTGTCAAGATTATTCATACCACGTTCACAGTCTGCAATAAACGGCAGATAATCAAGATAACCGTTCATGCGCATTGCAGTGCGAAATTCTTTAGCAGCAAGCTTGTAATCACCTTGACGATAAGAAACAAATGCTAACGTTTCTCGAGCAAAATCAATGCGAGAAGCCTGCTTAGCTGCCC
Organism: Gardnerella vaginalis; assembly: GCF_001546485.1. Classification (GTDB taxonomy): domain Bacteria; phylum Actinomycetota; class Actinomycetes; order Actinomycetales; family Bifidobacteriaceae; genus Bifidobacterium; species Bifidobacterium vaginale_D. The sequence goes on from NZ_KQ956870.1 coordinate 62,969, forward strand.
ATTTTGCATGTTCTAAAGCAAGATCAGGATTTTCTTCTTCAAGTACGTAAGCTGCAAGAATATGAAGACCAATATTTTCCGCATGCTCTTTAGATAAACCGCGCAAGCGTTCTCGATCTTCCTTAGAAAGCATTGCCCATTCCAAACCTTTTGGCATCTTAGGCTCACCTGGGCGACGTGCAGTGTAAGGATTTTGTGACGGATATGAAACAGTACCATCAGAATTACGTCGAGGACCGTTGTCAAAACGGAAGCTATTATGCGAATTGGTGCGTCGATCATTATCTTTATGGGCATCGTGACGGTCAAAACGACGCTCATCATCTCGACGGTCATCACGGTGATTATCTCTGCGATCGTCGCGGAATCCACCTTTAGCACCTTTGTGGAAGTCCTTATGGAATTCACCGCCGCGAGAATTATTGCGACGGTCATCACGACGATCATTATTACGATTGTCACGGTGGTCAAAACGACGCTCACCATCAAACTTCTTGTAACGTGGATTGCCACCTTCTTCGCCAGCACGCTCAAAGTCTTTAGAACGACGGTCATCACGACGATCAAAGCGACGATTGCGATCAAAACGGCGCTCTCCATCACGGTTCTCAGATCGGAATCCACTTTTCTTAAAACCGTCTTTACGATAACCGTCATGTCGATTTTCCTTGTAGTCATCTCTACGATCATTGTGACGATTGAAATGACGCTCTCCATCACGACCTACACCAGAACGAAACTCACCACGCTCATCATCATGATGGCGGAATCCACTTTTCTTAAAACCACTCTTATGGAAACCATCCTTATGGAATCCACCACGACGCTCACCACTTTTAGCACCATTACGATGGTTAAATCCACCACGTTCACCAAAAGACTTTTTACCACTCCGCGAGTGTTCGTGCTCTTCGCCCATGCCGGCATACCTCTCATTCATTTGCGATTTACCTAAAAATCACATTTATACTATATTTTTAACATCAGTAAACGTCTGTTGTAAGCAAGGTATAGCATACAGCATTCAACCAGCTTACAACAGACGTATTTCAAATAATCATAAACGCGTACTAAGCGCGCTCTACAGCACCAATAGCCTTCTTACCACGACGCAGTAAAGCAAAACGATTATGTAAGAAAGCATGGTCATCTAATACATCATCAACACTGCTAACTCGTTCATTGTTTACATACAAGCCGCCAGCTTCAATAGCACGACGGGCTTCAGAAATAGTATGGAACAATCCCGCAGCAACAGCAGCTTCTACAACGCGAGTACCGTTAGAAGATTTTGCAAATTCTAAGCTACCATCTTCTGCCTTAACTTTAACCCCGTCTAAAGCAGCTTCAAGAGTTTGCTCGTCAATTTCAGTTAAGTCACCCTTACCGAACAACGCGCTAGAAGCTGCAATCGCCTGATTCGTCACATCTTCTCCGTGCACAAAACTGGTAACTTCCCAAGCAAGCACACGCTGAGCTTCGCGGCTTCCAGGATCATCCTGAATTTGTTGAGCCAAACGCTCAATTTCATCTTTTGGTAAGAACGTGAACACTTTAAGTAATTTAACAACCTCATCATCTGGCTGATTAAACCAGAACTGGTAGAAGCGATAAGGGCTAAGCATAGAAGGATCAAGCCACATGGCATTGCCTTCGGACTTACCAAACTTACGACCCTGATTATCGGTAATAATAGGGCTAGTAAATACGTTTACTGAAGCTCCACGAACCTTACGAATCAAATCCATGCCAGAAGTGAGATTACCCCACTGATCTGAGCCACCAAGTTGTAAAGTAACATTGTAGTTATCAAACAAGTACAAGAAATCGTTGCCTTGCAAAACCTGATAACTAAACTCAGCGAAAGAAATACCTTCGTCAGAATTTAAACGACGAGCCACAATATCCTTAGCAAGCATGGTGCCAACGCGGAAGTTTTTACCAACATCACGCAAGAAGTCAATAGCCGACATTTTAGAAACCCAGTCGTAATTGCTGACAAAACGAACAGGATTGTCACCATCAAGCGGCAAAATACGACCAATCTGCTTGCGCAAACGTTCAGCCCATCCAGCCACAATATCTTTTGAATTAAGCGTACGCTCACCACTTTGACGAGGATCACCAATCAAACCAGTAGCACCGCCAACTAAAGCAATAGGATGATGACCTGCAGCCTGCAAATGACGCATATTAATAAGCTGCACAAGATTACCAATATGCAAAGAAGCAGCAGTAGGATCGTAGCCGCAATAATACGTTAATGGTTCTCCGTCAAGCGCTTGAGCAAGCTGCTGCTCGTCGGTAGATTGTGAAATTAATCCACGCCACTTCAGCTCTTCAAACAAAGAAGTGAATCCAGCTTCTTTGTAATTCCTGACTTGAGCCATTCGTATCTCCTTAGTGCAAAAATTACCGAAAATATCGGGCGCTACATGCGTCCACAAGCTTTTCAATTTTTGCAGCACAGGGCGACACGCTTAATAAGCATGTGCCGAATACTGTATGACCTTGTATTCGACACAATATTTATTCAGTTAATAATGCAATTCTTAAAAATTTTACAAAATTGTAGGAGTATGATATGCGCATCCATCGCTTATTGAATCGGCAAAATGCGAGTAATGCTCTACTAAACTTTCCGCTTCACCAATCTGTTCTTTTACGCGAACGAATGCAGTACCACCTCTACCACAGCGAGATGCCACAGAGCCGTCGCTAGAAAGTACTTTTCTAAGCTCACCAAGGCTAGTGCAATGAATGAATTTACCTAAAATAGCTGCGAAATCAGCATCGCTTAAATCGGCAAGATCCCCACCAATTTCTTCAGCACGCTTCACACACTGACCCGACAATGTATGCGCTTCTCGGAAAGGAACACCCTGTTTTACAAGCCACTCTGCAATATCGGTAGCGAGTGCAAAACCAGTTGCAGATTGCTCACGAAGACGCTTGATATCAAATTTCATAGTTTCTATCATTCCTGCAAATGCTGGAAGCAGTATTTCTAGCGTATCAATTTGATCAAAAACAGCCTCTTTATCTTCCTGTAAATCGCGAGCATAAGCTGTAGGGAGACCTTTGAGAGTTGCCATTAATCCAGTTAAATCACCTATGAGTCGACCTGCTTTACCGCGAGCAAGCTCTGCAATATCCGGATTCTTTTTTTGAGGCATGATTGAAGAACCGGTTGAATAAGCGTCGTCCAATTGCACAAACGCAAATTCTTGAGTATTCCAAATAATAATTTCCTCACTTAAGCGAGAAATATCTACTCCAATCATTGCTGCAATAAATGAAAATTCTGCAACAATATCTCGGCTCGCTGTGGCGTCAATAGAATTTGCACAAACTTTAGCAAAACCAAGTTCTTTGGCAACTTCTTCTGGACTAAGACCAAGAGTGTTACCAGCTAAAGCACCTGCTCCATACGGGCTTTCATTTGCACGCAAATCCCAATCGATAAGTCGCTGAATATCACGAAGTAACGGCCAAACGTGAGCCATTAACTGGTGTGCTAGTAAAATCGGCTGAGCGTGTTGCATATGAGTGCGCCCTGGCATGACAGCATCTTTTGCATCTTTAGATTGTTTTACTAAAGCATTACAAACTGAAAGCAACGAGTTCACAATCAGTCGAGCATGTCTGCGCAAAAACATGCGTATAAGCGCAGCAATTTGATCATTTCTAGAACGTCCAGCTCGAAGCTTTCCACCAAGCTCATTCCCTGCAATTTCAAGCAGACCACGCTCTAAAGCAGTAGCTTCATCTTCATCTTCCTCAATAGGTGCAAAAGTTCCATTATCAACACGTTTTTGCAGTTCGTCTAAAGCTTCGCAAAGATTCGTATACTCTTCTTCAGTTAATAAACCTGCACGATGCAACGCATGCGCATGAGCACGCGATCCTGCAATATCATCATCAGCTAAACGCCAATCAAACTGTGTTGATTTGCTCAATGCTGCAAGCTCTTTGGAAGGGCCTGAGCTAAAGCGACCTCCCCATAGTGCGATGGGATGATTAGTATTGTTGGTTGCATCGTGCATGGTCATTATTACCTCGCATTAATAATTTAATTGCTTCTCTATTATTGTTCAGGTGTGCTTATTAGTTACTATTTGCAACACGCATGTCACGAGCTGCAGCAACCTTGCTAGACAATCCGTAGATTTCAATGAAACCGTTGGATGCACGTTGATCAAAAGTATCGGAAGAATCGTAAGTAGCTAAGTTAAAGTCATATAAAGATTCTTTAGAGCGACGGCCAGTAACAACAGCCTTTCCAGCGAACATAGTCATACGAATATCGCCAGATACATGCTCTTGAGTTTCGTTAATAAACGCATTCAACGAACGCACAACTGGCGAGAACCATTGACCGTCGTATACAAATTCTGCCCACTTTTTGTCGAGAGAACGCTTCAATCTGTGCTGCTCACGTTCTAGACAGCAATTTTCAAGCTCCTGATGTGCTGTGATTAATGCTTGAGCACCTGGCACTTCGTATAATTCACGAGATTTAATGCCAACTAAACGATCTTCAATAATGTCAATTCGACCAATTCCCTGTGCGCCAGCTCTTGCGTTCATTTCTTCAATTGCTTGCAAAGGCGTTACGTCATGCCCGTCGATTGCAACTGGAATGCCCTTTTCGAATGTGATTGTTACTTCATCCGACTCTTGAGATTCCATAGGATTTTGCGTATAAGAATAGCATTCTTCAGTTGGAGCGTTCCATGGATCTTCTAGGAAACCTGTTTCAATTGCACGACCCCACACATTTTGATCAATAGAGTATGGGCTTTTTTTACTCTGAGTAATTGGAAGCTTGTGATCATTCGCAAAAGCAATCTCAACATCTCGAGTAAGTGACAAGTCACGAATTGGACTAATAGCTTTTAAGTCTGGGTCTAAAGATTGAATTGCGACTTCAAAACGAACTTGATCATTACCTTTACCAGTGCAACCGTGTGCAATCGTATCTGCGTCAAATTCGTGTGCTGCTTTTACTAAATGTTTAGTGATAAGTGGTCGAGACAAAGCAGATACCAGTGGATACACATCTTCATACATTGCATTTGCTTTCAAAGCAAGCATGCAGTATTCATGAGCAAATTCTTCACGAGCATCAACAACATATGATTCAACAGCACCACACGCTAATGCACGCTTTTTAATCGTATCAAGAGCTTCTCCACCTTGACCAACATTAAGAGAAACAGCTACAACATCTTGACCTGTTTGTTCTTTCAAATATGGAATTGCTACAGATGTATCCAAACCGCCTGAATATGCTAGAACAATGCGCTTGTTACTATTCATCGTGACCTCCTAGGCCGCTTTGTATAATTAAACAATACAGAGCATATTATACACTCTAGATAAAATCAATAGATATATAAAAAATGTTAAGATCTGTTTTTTTACAAAGTTTTATGAGAATATTTTAAAAGTTAGTGCAATAATATTTATACATAAAAAAGCGCACACAGCTTATCAATGCACTGTGTACGCTCGCAGATTTTATTCTTTATTTTGTAACTGTACCTACAACTAATTAAACTGCTTTCTTCCCCAGCAATATTCCACACTTAACGAGACGCTACTGTCAACATCCAATCAGCTCGATCTTTAGCCTCTTCATTTGACACACAAACCATAATAACTGTGTCATCTCCAGCAACTGATCCCAAAATACCTTTTAAAGGTTGACGGTCTATAACACTAGCAACATACTGTGCTGCACCAGATGGAGTATGAATCACCACTATATTATTCGCATGACCAACTTCTGTAACAAGACCAGCCAATGTGCGCGCGACCTGCTGATCTATACGAACAGTGTCCATAGCGTGACGGTTCCCCGTACCATCACCCAGCACATAAGCAATCCTGCCATCCGTTAAACGTATTTTAACAGCATTTATTTCATCTAAATCACGACTTAACGTAGCTTGAGTAACTTCAAAACCGTGACGAGCAAGCACTTTAGCAAGCTGCGACTGTGAAGTAATTACTTCAGACAATAGCGCTTGTTCAATAGCATTTAAACGCGCAGCTTTCGTAGCAGGACGCTGCTGCTTTGCAGCAACATCATCACTAGTGTTTTTTTCAACATCCATTTTTGGATTCGTCATAGTTCTCTATAAAACCTTTCAGAAAAAACATTTCTCATCAAATATATACGACTGCACGCATAAATATCTACATGTTATAACACTTATTTATGTGTTTTTTCTTACACATATTTTCTCTACTCACAAAATTATATATTCTCTCGTACCAACTTGTTTTCATACGGAACAATCAGTACCAACCAAGCATAAAAATTAAAACGAAAATAATAGCATAGTGCGACTGCACAACCATCATATCGCGATTGTACAGTCGCACTATATATCATGTGATGAGCTTATGCGCGCAAAGTTGCCTGCAATTCAGCAGCAGACTTCGTAATCAGCTTACGAACTGCATCCATCTCATCACCAGAAAGCGTTCTATTTGCAGCTCTAAACGTTACAGAGTAAGCAAGAGAGCGCAAACCTTCACCAAGTTGCTCACCCTCGTACACGTCGAACAACTCAACTGATTCAAGCAAATCTCCAGCAGCACGCTCAATGGCAGATTGTAAAACTTCTGCTTTCAAAGTAACAGGTGCTGTAAAAGCAAAATCTTGTTTTACTGGAGGGAAAGTCGAAATTGGTTTTGCTTGCACCGGCTTCATTGACATATTGTCAAACAATGCTGTCAAATCAAGCTCAAAAGCAGCTGAATGCTTAGGCAAATCTAAAGCATCACACACGTGAGGATGCAATTCGCCAACAACACCAAGATCTACACAAGAACCATCTTCTGCAACAATACAAACCTGAGAGCTACGACCAGGATGCCATGAAGATGGTGCTTCTTTAGCTTCAAACTGGTTAAGCACAAAACGAACACCAATTCGTTTGCCCACACGTTGAAGTGCTTCAACAGCATCACTCCAATCAACATCACGGTGTGTGCCAAGCCAACCAGTTTCTTCAGCATGACCGGTAAGTAACGCGGCAACATGTAAAGGTTGCTGCGGCAAACCGGCATCTAAAGCAGCAAGATCAGCATTAGATGGTCGCACTGAACCAGGCAATGCAGGAATAGCAGGAGCATTTGGATCACTGAAATACACATGACCAAGTTCATACATAGAAATATCAGTTAAGCCACGACGAAGATTACGACGAACAGTACCAGCTAATGTCATAAGAACAGATCGACGAAGCCAAGGACGATCGCCTGCCAATGGATTAGCAATACGAACACTTACTTCAGCAACTTCATCTACATCCTGACGGAAAGCTTTAATATCATCCTCTCCTACAAACGGGTAGCTTAAGGATTCAACAAGTCCAGTTTCTGCTAACTCGTAGGCAATAGCACGACGAGTCGCCTGCTCAGCAGTTAAACCAGTTCGACCAGTAACAGGAACTGCTGGAACCTTAACAGGAATCTCATCATAACCAACTAAACGGGCAATCTCTTCGACCAAATCACACGGCTCATTCAAATCTGGACGCCATGTTGGAGGAAGTATAGAGAATGAACCGTTACCACCACCAGCAACAGAACAGCCGATATCTGTAAGAATGTCACTTATGTGGTTCAAATCAATATCGAGACCAGCAACACGCTTCACTTCATCCGCTTTAAACACAATCACATTGCGCGTCTGCGTATTGTTAATATCACGAGGAGACGAAGACGGCTGAGCATTACCAAACTTCTCCAAAAGATTTGCAGCCATCTGCACTGCAGCAGGTTGCAAATCAGTATCAACACCGCGCTCAAAACGACGAGAAGCCTCAGAAGGAAGCTTATGGCGTCGGGCAGTACGAGCAATCGACACAGGATCAAAATGAGCCGCTTCAAGCAAAATATTTTTGGTTTCACTCGTGACTTCACCGTACATGCCACCCATAACACCAGCTAAGCCGAGCACACGAGATCCATGGTTGCCGCGTGGAGAATCACAAATCACTAAATCTTCAACATGCAATTCACGATCTTTACCATCTAACGTAGTTAGATGCTCACCAGCATGTGCACGACGAACCACAATCGGTTCCTCGATCTTATCTAAATCGTAAGCGTGCAAAGGCTGACCTAAGTCAAGCATAACGTAATTAGTAACATCAACAGCAAGCGAAATGCCACGCATGCCGGCACGCGTTAAACGACGTTGCATCCAACGAGGACTCTGCGAAGCAGCATCAAAACCACGTACAGCACGAGCATAGTAACGATCACACCCAGGAACACCATGAATTGGGTTTGTATCCTCGACACTCACCTCAACATCAGCAGTTTTATGTCCTTCGTTTTCCATTACCTTTTTAGCTTGCTCATTCAACGCTATGACAGGATCCGTATACGATGCGCCAGTTGAGTGATGATATTCACGAGCAACACCACGATACGAGAAAGCGTACCCACGATCCGGAGTAATATTTATTTCCAAAATTGGCTTATTGAGATGCAGCAACTCCATAGCATCATCACCAGGCTTCAAAGCATCATATTCAGCTTTAGAGAAGCCATATTCACGCAACAAAATAATGCCGTTATGACTATCCCCTAAACCAAGCTCACGCTCAGAAGCACACATGCCGTTAGAAATGTGGCCATAAGTTTTGCGAGGCTCAATCTTGAAATCGCCAGGAAGCACGGCACCAGGAAGTGTGACTACAACCTTTTCACCAGCAGCCATATTTGGAGCGCCACAAATAATGCCACGAGGAACTTTCTTACCGTTCTCATCGACATCGTTATATTCTTCACCAACATCAACATGGCACCAATTAATAGTTTTACCATTTTTCTGCGGCTCAGGAGTTGCATCCACTACGTAACCTACGACAATCGGACCGGTAACTTGAGAAGTATGAATCTCTTCTTCTTCCAGACCTACGCGCACCAAATCTTTAGCAAGCTGCTCGTACGTTAAACCTTCTGGCACTTCAACATGATCTTTAAGCCAGTCAATATCTACCATTGGCATGAGTATTACTCCCCCATTACAAACTGTTCACTGAAGCGCTTATCGCCTTCAACCAAATCATGCATATCGTTAATATCGTGACGTAGCAGCAAAGTACGCTCCAAGCCAACACCAAACGCAAAGCCTGTGTAAACCTGCGGATCTAAACCTGCAGACTTCAACACATTAGGGTTAACCATTCCACAGCCACCCCATTCAATCCAGCCTGGACCGCCCTTCTTATCAGGGAACCACAAATCAAGCTCAGCACTCGGCTCAGTAAATGGGAAGTAGCTAGGACGCAAACGGCTTTTAGCGTCTGGACCAAACATTGCAACAGCCAAACGGTCAAGAACGCCCTTTAAGTCAGCCATTGTCAAGTTCTTATCTACAGCTAAAGCTTCACACTGGTGGAATACTGGAGTGTGAGTTGCATCAAGCTCATCTGTGCGGAATACGCGACCAGGTGAAGCAATATAAAGAGGAACTCCACGCTCAATTAATGCGCGAACCTGATCAGAAGAAGTCTGCGTGCGCAAAACCATGTTTGAACCAACAAAGCCTGCAGCATCCTTGGCTTGATTTCCCTGAACGTAGAAAGTATCTTGCATTTGGCGAGCAGGATGATCTGGACCAAAATTCAACGCGTCGAAATCAAACCATTCAGTTTCAACTTCTGGACCTGCAGAAATTTGCCAACCCATAGAAATAAAGAAGTCTTCAAAATCTTCAATAATACGAGCTATCGGATGACGAGCACCAAGAGGTTTGCGATTCACCGGAAGAGTCATATCAACTGTTTCAGCAGAAAGCATACGTGCTTCTTCAGCAGATTTAACACGCTCCGAAGCCTGAGCAAATGCACGTCCAAAATCAGCACGCAATGCTGACATAACTTTGCCAACTTCCTTCTTTTGATCCGCAGGTAGCGAACCAATAGATTTACTTGCAACAGTCATCACCGACTGCGCACCAGCGTACTGAGTCTTTACCGCCTTCAATTCATCCATGGTTTGAGCAGCAGCAGCACGAGCAATACCTTCGTTGACTGCTTGAGTTACCGCTTTCACATCGAATGGCTTATTATCGGTCACAGCACCCTTCCTATCTGTGTTATGCGTATACACACATCTGTATATATACTATTCCAAAATACCGCTCAGTCCTATATTTTTCGCGCATGACTCGACATAGCCAAGCCCATGAGCATCACTGCAGCGCTTGTTGCAAGATTCATTGATTCTGCTTTTCCATAGATTGGGATTATTGAAATATCGTCAACTTGCTGCAATACGCCTTGAGGTAATCCTCTAGCCTCATTACCGAATAGTAGAGCTAAAGAATTGCTAGTAAGCTCCTCACTTGCGAGAATCTTTGGAAAAGGCACAGGTTTTAGCTGATCAGTTCCATAAATATCTGCTGCAATAACGCGAATATTCGCCTTTTTAGCGTAGTCAAACCAATCTTGAACACTTAACTGCACTACAGGAAGATGGAAGAGCGATCCTGTAGTAGAACGCACTAACTTAGTATTCCAACGACTTACACAATCATCCACAAAAACAACAGCATCGCAGCCTGCTACATCCGCAACACGAATAATCGCACCAGCGTTACCAGGATCTCTTACTTGCCAGCAAGCTGCAATTAAAAGAGGGTTAGTACTACTGTTTGCATGAGAAGATTCTTGCAAATTTTGAAACTCACTTAGGTACCAATCATTCAAAAATCGCGAATCCGCAACAGCAACAATTCCTTGCGAATCTGCACTAATTTTTTGCATAATACTAGATTCAACAGGATGAACGTATAAGTCCTTAGATAACGCTTCTTTAATAATTGCCTGCAAAGAAGAAAATTGATTAGTTTCTTCTTTGTTACTTATGCAAGCTTCTTTAATAACGTAAATATCACTTATTGAATCTGAAGCGTAACGAACGGCTTCACGCGCGCTTTGCGGACCTTCAACCAAAAAACGCTTAAAATCATGCGAGTTGCCTCTGCCTAACGCTACAAGTCTACGCACGCGCTCACTGTGCGGATTATCAATTAAATCTTTTAAAGGCATACTTCCACTTTACTTCAAAAAACGAATGCAACACAGATTGCAACACAGATTGCAACACAGATTGCAACACAGTTAAATAATAGCTAAATGCTTCAAATATTACTCGTGATGCTCAGAAGAACTAGAAGTGGTATAGCCTTCAGGTTCCAACTGGAATGTAGTATGCGAAACAGAAACAGGAAAATGCTCACGTAAACAATCCTGGAGCTGCGAAAGCACTTGAGCACATTGAGCCATAGTCATGTTAGGATCCACAACAACATGAGCCATAAAAATTGGCATGCCAGTAGAAACAGTACTTGCGTGCAAATCATGAACAGCAAGAACATGCGGCACATGCTCCAAATGCTCACGTACTTTATCTAAATCAAGACCTTCCGGAGTCTGCTCAAGAAGAACCTTAACAGCATTCTTGAGCAACTTCAGCGCGCGCGGAATCATAAGAATAGCAATAATCGCGCCGGCAAGAGCATCAAAACCTGCCCAACCAGTGCTCATCATAACGATTGCAGAGATTACAACCGCCACAGAGCCTAAAGCGTCATTCATAACTTCAAGGAAGGCAGCTCGCATATTCATATTGTCTTGAGATTGAGACATAAGAATTACAAGCGAAGCAAGGTTTGCAGCAAGGCCTAGAATACCAAAGAAAAGCAGCTGATTTACATCATGAATACCTTGGTGACCGTTGCCAAAAAGACGCATTCCAGCCTCAACAAGAGCATATACGCCAACAATTAGCAAAATGAGAGCACCTGCGGCAGCAGTAATAACCTCAAGACGAGCCCAACCCCACGTGCGCTTGCTACTTGGACGACGACGCATAAGAACTGCTGTAACCGTTGAAGCTGCAAGAACGGAAATATCCGTAAGCATGTGGCCAGCATCAATAAGAAGCGAAAGAGAATTTGTGAGGAAAGAGCCTATTACTTCGGCAAAAAATACGATTGAAGTAAGAGAAAGAGTAAGAAGTAGTCGGTGCTGATGGGTGTGACTTGCGTGGATTGCTGCCGCTTGGGAAGCTGCGTTAGCGTTGGTGGCATTCACCTTGACGTTATTTACGTTGGAATTGGCACTTCTTGAATGCGAATCAATGCCGCTAGTTGAAGTTGCACCGTTATGATTATGCACTTATTAAGCCTCCCCTAAAATATTGAAATGATATTATTTCTCAATATCATTCGCATTTTCTCTTATACGCAATGAACCCCAGCCGAAGCCGGGGTTCAATTGCTAAATATTTCATATCTATAACTATGTAATCACAAACCGTCAACATAAACGAAAATAAGTGCAACTTGCCCAAATTTTGTTAAATGTAACTTGCCCAAATTTTATATAGAATCAAACATACGAATAAAAACACAGCTAACGCAACATACTTAATAACAATCAAATAGAATGTAGTATAACCTAGCTTGCGAAACTACAGATAGGAAACTTATGAGCAAGAAGATTACATGCGTGACGAAGCATAAAACTACAACTCAATCCATTATAAATACTACTTTGGGCATACTCATTACTCTCGCAATGTCGGCATCACTATTTGCTACTCCCGAGACAGCGTATGCTGGCGAAAATAAAGTAAACTCTTGCATTGCAGCAACTCAAAAATCTGACAATAGTACCAAAATAATTGCCGCAGGTTCTTGGTTTGACGGAGTTAAAAACTTTTGGAAATCGGTTTTTAAAGATAAAAATAAAGACGGAAAAAAGGCTGAAAAAAGTGACGAAAAGGGAAAGAAGGACGAGAATTCAAAGAAACACATCGAAGTAGTAGACGAAGACGGATTAACAGCAGAAGAACGCAATAAAGCAAAATCTGATAGCAAAAAGTCTAAGAAAAAGCAGACACGCAAAAAGAAGAAAAATCGTAAAAATCAAAAAAATAGGAAAAATAGAAAAAATAAGAAACGTAAAAACAGCAAAAATGGTATAAAACGCAAAAAGAAAGCCACAACGCGTAAGCGCAAACGCGTTAATCGTAAAAGAAAAAATAGCGTAAAGAAAGTATTGCGTTCTAATACTAATCGCAATACTGGCAATAATGGTGATAATGGCAATAATGGCGATGCGAGTAAAAACGCAGGCAATGATTCTAAACAAAATCAAAACCCTGCTTCTGCTCCTGCCCCAGTACCGGCACAACAACAACAGCAACAACAACAGGTTCAAACTCCTGCTCCCGCTCCCACACCTCAGCAACAGACGCCACAAAATTCAGGCGCAATAGTTGTCCATCCAGGTTCTTTCTGCAATTCAGGACCGGGAGTAGAAGCTGTATCGCCAAAAGGCGTGCCTATGGTTTGCAGCGACACTGGCGAAGGGCGCACTCGCTGGCGCAGACGATAACGCGCGGCACATTGTTTTGCGGTAATCGAATCTGTTTGCTGTACA
>NZ_KQ956870.1:76552-82528 GCF_001546485.1 Gardnerella vaginalis
TTTAACAATAAATCATCAAACGCTGTTACTGGTGCAGTTTATGTACTGCACCAGTAACGTATAACCCCGCTTATTCGTTATTAACGCAGATTACATACTGCGCGAGTAACAATAAATCGCAATTATTCGTTATTAACGCAGATTACGTACTGCGCGAGTAACGTATGACCGTTATTTTCTCAGTCGGTTGACTGAGTTTTTAACAGTGCTGAGGCTAGTTTATGCCACAGAATACTCATCAGCCTAGCTTTACACACTTTTGGCCTATAACCCTATAACCCCTAATTTGAAAACTAATAAATAAAAAACGGGGAAGCTGGAAGCTTCCCCTGCAGTGACAATCATCAAATCTGCTGAGCAATCAAACTGGATAACAAGTCCAGTCTTATTGAAAATTAGCATTTACAATATATCATCTTTAGGAAATAGAAAACAAGTGATTTTTTAAGTTTGGTTAGAAGATTTAAAAAGTTAACACATCGATATAATCAATGAATAGTACAGTTGAACATATTATTAATTTCCATATTCACGTGTTTTTAAAAAATACCTTACTGAGTGCATATATGTAGCTTTTACGTAAACAATATCCATATATTCATAATGGGAAGATTACTAAGATAGCGTTCCCATTATGTTTTTTATAATAAGCAAATTATTTATGCGTTATATACACACAATCATTCTCGTTATTTCAACTTACCAAATGTGTACGCATTCAGAAAAGTTTCGCGAATTGCTTCGTCGTTTCCGTCGATTTCTTGCCCCGCTTTCTTGTAAAGCGAAAGCGTACGCTTTAATAACAATGGTTACACCGCTCAAATCGCCAATATTATCGCCAATTGTTAGAGCACCGTTTACGTGAGGCATTTTCGTTATTAAGTTAATGCTATGTTATAGATATTTGTTACATGAAAATTTATAGATAGTTATTTTATTTATACAAATAAGTGCTTATGATTCTGTATATGGAAGGTAATATTTCTTATGCTATCGGCATTGACGTCGGTTTAAATTCAGTAGGTCTTGCTGCGATTCGTTTGGATAATAATGGTGAACCTATAAGAATACTTAAAGCAATGAGTGTTATTCATGATGCTGGTATTGATCCAAATGGGGCAAAAGAATCTGATACGCGTAAAGCAATTTCTGGTGTCGCGCGGCGCGTGCGCAGGTTGTATCGTCAGCGCAGACGTCGTTTGCAGAAACTTGATTTTCTATTGCATTCATTGGGTTTTCCTGTTGTTGAAAACAAGGATTTAGATTTTTCTGATTCGTTTATTCCATGGCTTTTTCGTGCAAAACTTGCTGATGAATTTATTGCGGATGAAGAACAACGTAAACAAATGTTAAGTGTTGCAATTCGTCATATTGCTCGACATCGTGGTTGGCGCAATCCTTATCAGTCGATAAAGTCAATGATGCAAGAGACTGAGTATTCTGAATTTTACAATGAGTTGCTAAAAAATATTGAAAAGTTTGCGCCAGGAGTAGGTTGTGAAGGTTGTACGCCTGCGCAATTAGTACGCGATTATCTTTTATCACAACAAGGTAAAGCCTCGCGTCGTTTACGTATAACTACAGACAAGAAAAGGAAAGAACATCCCAACTCATTAGATCCTGTTTTACCACGTAAATTAATGCAAAGTGATAACATGCTTGAGATTCTCAATATTTTCAATGTGCAACATATTGATGACAAGTATGTTAGAGAGCAAATTATTAATGCTGTTTTTTATGAGAAATCTCCGCGTGGTTCTGCAGAAAATCGTGTTGGCAAGGATGCTATAACAGGAAAGGGTAAGCGTGCACTAAAGGCCTCGTTAGCATTTCAGAAATATCGAATCATATCTACTATTTCTAATCTGCGCATAAGAGAAAATTCAAAAGAACGTTGTTTAACAATAGAAGAAAAGCAAAGTGTTTATAAATTATTGACAATTTCGATTGATGAGCCATCAAAAGAGAAAGGCGCTGAAGCGCCATTATATACTTGGATTGATGTAGCTGATTGCCTCGGAATTGAACGCTATAAGTTACGTGGAGTGGGATCACAAATAGGAGATGGAGAATCTGTTGGTAATCGTCCGCCAATGTTGAATAGTGAGTTAGCTATTATTTATGCGAAGGATGAATCTTTAAGGAAATGGTGGCTAGATGCTAATCGTACGCAAGAAGATAAAGAATCTCTTATTGAGATATTGAGCAACACGGTAGACATAGAAGCAATTCATGATAATCCTGAATATCAAGATAAGTACGGTTCAGCAATAGCATTTATTGATTCAATGGATGAAACAGAAATTGCTGCATTGGAAAATATTTCATTGCCTAATGGTCGTGCTGCTTATAGTTTGGAAACATTAGATGAACTCAATAAGCAAATGCTTGAAACTGATGATGATTTATTTGAAGCGCGCAAAAAGTTATTTAATTTACCAAATAATTGGCGTCCATCTGAAGCTCCTATTGCAGAGCCAACAGGTAATCCTTCAGTTGATCGAGTGTTGAAAATTGTGCATCGATTCCTTATAAGTGCTAAAAATCGTTGGGGTAATCCTGTACGTATTAATATTGAACATGTTCGTTCTGGATTCCAATCTAAAAAAATGGCGAATTCATATAAGAAATTATTGGATGAACGAACAAAAGGTAAAGAGAATCTGAAAGCAATGATGCGGAATTCTTTGCATTTAGGCACGAGTGATTCTATTTCAGATGCAGATATACGCCGTTATGAGGCTGTTCAACGTCAGAATGGGCAATGTTTGTATTGTGGCTCTGAGATTACTTATCATACTTGCGAGCTAGACCATATTGTTCCACGTAAGGGGCCAGGTTCTACGAATACTCGTGAGAATTTAGTTGCTACTTGCTCATCGTGTAATGCGCAAAAGTGTAATACTCCTTTTGCAACTTGGTGCGAGCAGTCTACATATTGCAAGAATCATGATATTAGTGTAGATTCCGCTATTAATCGTGTTCGTGCTTTTATTTTCCCTCCTAACTCATACGACAAACGCGGTGCTAGCCAATTCAAAAAAGAAGTTATAGCTCGCTTGAAGCAAAAGGTTGGTGATGAAGCGTTCGATAATCGTTCTATTGAATCGGTTGCATGGATGGCAAACGAATTGCATCGTAGAATTGATTGGTATTATAATTCGCAGAATTATCAAACAAACAATGGTATTTCCGATATAAGTAATAAAGCTCAAACAAATGTTGGAGTTTATGCTGGGTCTCTTACTGCTATAGCAAGAAGAATGTCTAGAATTGACGGAAAACTGGAGTTCTTTGATGGTAGAAGAAAAACTCGTTTTGATAGACGACATCATGCAGTTGATGCATCAGTAATCGCAATGATGACTCCAGGAATAGCTCAAATACTTGCAATTAAATGCAATCTGCGTGAAACACAGTTATTGCAAGACAATAAAGTGGTTCCTGGTGGTATTGATTGGAGAGAATATCCAACGGCTAATGATCAAGGATATCAGCAATATGCTAATTGGTCTGTTCATATGAATGTGTTATTGGAACTTCTTAATGAAGAAATGAGAGCTGATCGTGTTGCTGTGGTTAATTCTATTCGCTTGAGATACAGTAATTCTTCTGTTCACCAATATGAGGTAAATGCATTATTGAAGTTGCATGTCGGTGATGAAATTGACAGTGAAACAATTCGACGTTCTTCTACTCCTGCACTTTATTGTGCTTTGACAAGGAATCCTGATTATGATGTAAACAATGGTCTTCCTGAAAATCCGAATAGAACTATCCTGTTGCATGATAAGAAGTTAAATGCTGATGATTCGATTAGTTTTTTCAAAGCACAGGCAGTGCAGCTTTTCGTACGAGAAGGTTCTGCAAAGATTGGTAATTCTACCCACCATCTACGTATTTATGAATACTTTGAAAAGTTGAAAAGTGGGAAAATTAAAAAATCTTATGGAATGATTCGTGTATTTCAAAATGATTTGCACAGACATATTCATGAAGATTTATTCTCGTGTGATTTGCCTGAGCAATCTATCTCAATGAGATATGCTGATACGGAAGTCGCTCATGCTGTGCAAACAGGTAATGCTAATTATCTAGGATATCTTGTTCCTGGTGATGAGATTATCGTTGATTTTAGTCATGTTAAATTATTAGGGAATATATGTAAATTTGTAGAATTCCTAAACAAAATAGGTGCAAATTGTGCAGCATATAGCCATTGGGTGGTTGTGGGTACGGACGATAAAACAACTTTGATACTTAAACCATCGATGATTTCTTCTGAAGGAATTGACAAGTTGTATTCGAATTGCAAGCGCAATAACTTCGATTATTCTTCTTATGAAGAATCTATTGATAAGATTCTAGCTGGTAAAGGTTGGCGTGTTTCGGTTAATGTATTGGCCAAGTATAACGCAGCAACTATTCGACGTAATGCGTTAGGCGAAGTACGTTGGACATCGCATTCGCATTTACCTATTTCTTGGCCTTGGGATACTGGAGAAAATAGAGAATAGAGGAATTATGCAGAATGCTTGGCGTGTGATTGATTGCACTAATTTACAAGGTGAATTACGGTATATTCGCGGTAGGATTTTAGTGTGTAATCACGAATTAGAGCAGAAAGTTGAAATTCCGCTAACGGAAACGGCAATATTGCTTATTGGCTTGCATTGTAATTGTTCTGCAGGTCTTCTTCATCAGTGTGCTGAATATGGTACTTGCGTAATGACATGTGATTGGCGATGCGTTCCTGTCAGTGCTATGCATTCGTGGGTCAATGTTCCTACGAGAATTACCGTCCGTCAATTGTCTCAGGCAACAATGAGTGTGCCTCGAAGAAAAGCGGCGTGGGCTCAGATTGTTCGTGCGAAAATACGTGGACAAGCAGCTTGCCTCGATTTGTTAAATAAAGAAGGGGGTGGATTATTACGAGGACTATCCAATACTGTTCGTTCTGGAGATGTAACGAATAGGGAAGGCCAAGCTGCTCGTGAATATTGGAAACGTATTTTTCCCGAGGAAGAAGATTTTCATCGTAAACCCGGGTCTGGTCAAGATAGGAATGCTTTACTTGACTATGCTTACATGGTGTTGCGTGGTTTCTCCATTCGTGCAGTTCTATCTGCTGGCCTTAATCCAACAATGGGTATGAATCATCATAATGGTACTAATTATTTCTGCTTAGCAGATGACATAATTGAACCGTTTAGACCAGCTGTTGATTACGCTGTTTCAAAATTATCATCCTCAGATACTCCAAATGATAAAGCAGTTAAAAAGTATTTGATCGACAGTGTTAATCAACAGTTTAATGGTTCTGGACATACGATTCCTAGTGCCTTATCTGATTTAGCTCAATCATATGGTATTTATGTGGAAAAAGACGTGGAAGAATTTCAAGTACCACAATTCGTAAGGAGTGGATTATGAAAGTCGATGAGGACAGTGGTGGCATGTGGTGTTTAGTAATGTTTGATTTACCAGTGAAAACAAAAGTGGAGCGTCATGCTGCAACTGTATTTCGCAATATGCTGCTTGATATGGGATATGCAATGGTGCAATTTTCTGCATATGTTCGTTATAGTCCCACTCAAACAGGAAATAGAACTTCAGTAAAAATAATTAAGGATAATCTTCCGCCGCGTGGATCTATACGCATTTTACATGTCAGTGATCATCAATGGTCATCTGCGCAACGTTATTACAATGCCAGGCAAGAAAAGAAAGAAGAAACCCCAGATATCGCTATGCTTTTTTAATCGTAAAAAGCTTTATAATAGTTGAAATTCTACCATTCTTGACGATATACCAATTATATCAAGAATGGTAGAAACTAATTTTCAACCATCATGGTGAAACCAGACGGAAGCATGCAATTATATCAAGAATGGTAGAAGCTAATTTTCAACACACTACGAAGCACGCCTCACACCATGCCAAGTATATCAAGAATGGTAGAAGCTAATTTTCAAC
>NZ_KQ956870.1:82628-82907 GCF_001546485.1 Gardnerella vaginalis
CAAGAATGGTAGAAGCTAATTTTCAACACACTTGTATTTGAACGCTGAGTATATGCAATTATATCAAGAATGGTAGAAGCTAATTTTCAACCATCCTACAGCAGCAGTACAGGTAAGAAACAATTATATCAAGAATGGTAGAAGCTAATTTTCAACAATATCAACGATAACCGTTGAAATACCACAATTATATCAAGAATGGTAGAAGCTAATTTTCAACGTCTGATAGTATTCCCGCAATGCTTTCTCAATTATATCAAGAATGGTAGAAGCTAATTT
>NZ_KQ956870.1:83007-116519 GCF_001546485.1 Gardnerella vaginalis
CAATTATATCAAGAATGGTAGAAGCTAATTTTGTGTTACAGCCATAAATATCGCAGGAGCCAGCGCCCAAGATACTCAGGCAATTCCGGCTCCAACTTCCATATCCTCCGAAGAGATAGGCAATAGATTCATTGTATCAGTATGCGACAATATTGTCACATACTTTAGGATCACCCCCGCACATGCGGGAAACTAACCAATCCTTCTGGGTTCGTTTAATTACGAAGTCAATCCTCGCTTACACTGAAAGCACACCGTGCTTTCAACCTGAGCAAGCTCAGCTCTCCAAAATGCTTTCGCACGCTAAATCGCAGCACTCAAGCAGGTTGTCACAACCATGCGTATGCGGAAAACTAAGCAAATCCATTTTACATCAACCCATAATATCAAAGCAACAACCCCAAGTTTAAGGCTGGAAACCCCCAAAAGTTAACAAAAACGCCACACAGCAAATAACTGTGCAGCGTTTCGTTTGTGCCTCCGGTGGGACTCGGACCCACAAGCCCGTAAGGGCGTCAGATTTTAAGTCTGATGCGTATGCCAATTCCGCCACGGAGGCGCAATCAACCATTATGCCATACATCACTGTAAAGAACAAGCTCAGCGTGTGGCGAAATCGCAAACACATATTCTCAGTATCCGTCAGAAACCGCAAACACGCGCACTCATCAACCGTCAGAAACCGCAAACACGCGCACTCATCAACCGTCAGAAACTGCAAACACGCGCACTCATCAACCGTCAGAAACTGCAAACACGCGCACTCAGCGTGCGGCAAGTAACTTTCTTCCTAAATCAAGCGTTATGCCATCAAGCAAACCATGCTCACTAGCTACAAACGTATCGAGAACCCCTCCATGATCCTCGTACGCAGCTTTTGCCAATCTCTCCAACACGCGGCTCCACACCACAGCTCCGCCGCCAACAACATCAACGCGCCCAGGGTGAATCGTCGCATACGTACGTCGAACACTACGAGCCATGCGCAAAAATCGGTTATTAACTGCGTAAGCTTGCTCTAAACCAATTTTTACACCGTCAACAGCCGTATGATCATAATGTTTCAAGCCCATCGTTAACGCTGCCATAGTAGTTACAGTCCCAGAGACACCAATAATGGTACGAACACGCCCTGCAGGAACAACCTTGAAGGCCTCGTCAATATGCTTGTCAACATCCTCAATTGCTGCTTGAATTTCTTCTTCTGTAGGAGGATCCGTATGCAAATGGCGCTCAGTCATGCGCACAGAACCAACATTCATTGAATACGCTGCAGCAACCTTATGGACTGGCAAATCATCTCCGTCACCACCGAGCACAAGCTCAGTAGAGCCACCCCCCAAATCAACTACAAGATACGGCGGCTGCAACCGGTCTCGAGAAACTACACTTGTTGCTCCGAGAAAACTCAGTGCTGCTTCTTCCGTACCACTAATAACTTCCGGTCGGACACCTAGCTCATCAACCATCATCTGCTCAAAAATTTCACGATTTTCAGCATCACGCGTTGCAGAAGTCGCCACAAAACGAATTGCATCAACAGGATGTTCTTTCAATACTTGCGCAAATTCGCGAGCTGCAGCTCGTACACGTTCTAAAGCATCGTCTGCAAAACGGTGTGTTTTGTCAATTCCTTGCCCCAATCGCACTACGCGAAGCATTCGCGGCACAATATCTTTCATTCCATGCTCTGAAACTTGCGCAATTTTTAGACGAATAGAATTTGTACCACAATCAATTGCAGCTACAGTAACAGATTTTTCTGCACAATCTATATTTTTTTCTGCACAATCTATATTTTTCTCTGCACAATCTACACTTTTGCTAGCATTTTTCTCTTCCACAACAACTTCCGTTTCTTCAGCATCTGCATCATCGCTCCACGGTGTAGTGCAACGGCATACATTTGGATCAAACTCATCTTGAATACGATCCAACACCATGTCCCCAATAGGATTCACACCCTTACCCATTACTAGAGTTTGTGCAATTAAAGCATGCAAACACTTCACGCGCACAGGCATACCGCCGGCGCTCATCTCACTAATATGATCTTCACTATCCCCCAGCGCAACAGCCAATGCATGACGAAATGCCAAATAATATTTATGTGCTTGCTCATATTGCCTTTTTACAGCTTCGTTCATCTGCAATAATTCGTTAAATTCTCGCATCAACCCAGCTGCCTCTACATGCGACACTGCTTTTACAGCTTCAGGACTTGTTAAATAGCAGGTAGTTGGGAACGGTGTGCCATCTTCCAAACAAGGTCTAGTAATAACTGCAAGTGGCCTTCCACACACGCAACGAGCTCCGACTGCTACCATTCCCCGTGGATACCTGCCAAGTTGCTTCTCAACAATGGCACGCTCAGCATCACTTGCTGGCATAGTAAGTAAATGTTGTACAGCATCTTCTGGAACATATTGATTATTGTCACTATTTTGCATACCAATTGAACTTTCTTGAATGTTCACCATATGTTGTACTCCTCATGCTGTATTTCTGTTATTGCAATATTACAAATGGCACGTATGTTGAATGTCAGCCTGTTACAGCGTTGGCATATTATCAGGCTTATCCGCTTTATGCAAAGCGTATAGCAGGTCACTATACCACGGTAAAGCTGGTCGATCTTTGATTTCATTATTATCTTGAGCAAACTCATTCGGAACAGTACCCGTTACTGCTTCTGGATGTTCTACCCTAACCGCCTGTTCCCCTGGAAAAATAAAGCCAAGACGGTCACGAGCTTGTGCAGTAACATATGCCTTATCTTTCCAACGGTCAATATTATTATTCAGCGCGCGTTTTTGATCACGCAACGTACTTTCTTCGCGTTGAAGAGCATGAAGTTCAGCTAAACTTATGGCATAGCTACGCACTGTCGAAATACATTCAATCGAACCGACAGTAACTACACAAACCATAAGTATGAACACGAGCGGTCCTGAAAGCAGTCGACGCTGCCGCAATGGTGATCCTGCATCTTCCTCTGCTGCTATTGCACGACGTTTTTTCATAACCATACTCTCTAAATTACTTGATGTATTCGACGTGAAAACATCATGCATTCCGCTAGTATCTTACGCGCTTTTAGATGCAAAATGCTGTTGTGCCACATTTACAGTCACGCTACATTTACAGTAACTCACATTTATTCGTTATTAAAATTAAAAAAACTGACGAACAAAACTGCAAAAAATTATTCAAATTTTTCTACTTAAACCAGTAATTTCTATTAATAACATCAATCATTTCTACTAATTGCTTTGTTTCTGCAATATCATGAGCACGTATTATGCGTCCACCAGCCATAAACATCGCTGTTTCTGCAACTAAAGTAACTGGCAAACGATCTTCTTTATCTAAATTAAAAAGCTTCTTACCAAAGCCTTTTCTAGAAATCGCAACCAATATTGGTCTACCAAAACGATGCAATTGATTAATATTACGCATCATTGCATAATCTTGTTCACCATCAGCAACCTTTGCATAGCCAATTCCTTGATCAAGAATAATCCTATTTAAGTCAACTCCTCCATCAACAAGCATTTTTAAATTATCACTAAAGAATTGACACATAACCTTTGTTAAATTGTCATATTCTGTATCTCTATTGCTATGCATTGTTACTAATCCAACGTTAGAATCTGCCATAAGCTTTACTTTTTCTGGAGAATCAAACGCACGAACATCATTTATAATATCTACGCCAGCTTCAATTGCAGCTTCCATTACAGGTAACTTGTAAGTATCTACTGCTACAGCAATTTGAGGATAATTTTTGTGAATATACTTAATAGCAGGTATAACGCGACTTATTTCCTCTTCTGGAGTAATTTCTAAATAACCGCCAGGTTTTGTAGTTTGACCGCCTACTTCTATAACATCAGCACCAGCTTCAACTATTTCTTTAATATGGCTATTTACTTCGTCCTCACTTTGGTACTTGCCACCATCATAGAATGAGTCAGGAGTAATATTCAGAATCGCGTAAACTATAGGCTTGTCAAGTGTATCAAAGCAGAATCGCCCTGCATTCCACACAATTGCTTTTTGCTTTAATAGCGAGCGCAAACTTGCAAGTAATTCTTGATCTTCGTACCATGCTTTTTCGCACTCTTGCATAAAAGGTTTAAGAGCAATAAGCGGCAAAATGAAGTCAATAGAAGACTTGGAAACTTTGATAGCTGTATCAAAATGATCGAGAAAATCAGCTACTTTGCTTAAATCGTTTTCGCTAATATTTTCCCACGTGCATAAAATTTTTTGATTTACACAAAGATCCTGCAGTAACGCTATATCTGCAATACTTTTAGAAGACGCATTCTCCAAATTGCTTTCAATAATTCGCATTTGTATTCTTTCTTTCTAAAACCTCATATTTAAAAAAACTAAATTTATATTCCAAACTAATTAAAAACTTCGCTACTTTCAATAATATTAATCCAATTAGTGTCGCTAGTTTTATTAAGCTTATCTTGTATAAGTTCATGATAATTTGCATCGTCTGCGCTTATTTCAAGCAAAGGAACCAATACAAATCTGCGATTATCTCTTTCTTTGTGCGGAATTGTAAGATTTTCACTTTTTATAGTTTGACCACCAAAATCAATAATATCTAAATCGATTGTTCGAGGACCCCAACGAACTATGCGCTTTCTGTGAAGACGCTGTTCAATATCATGAATAAAATCAAGCAATTCAAAAGCTGTTAAATCAGTGTCTAAGCGTAAAGCAATGTTATAAAAACTGTCTTGCACTACATCACCAACTGGTTCAGTTTCATACACTGAAGAAACGATAATATTGCTTATATGCGAATTTTGTTTCAATAGCGAAACAGCTTGGCGCAAATTAAGTAATCTATCACCTATATTGCTTCCAACACTTATGTATGCACTAGAAATCATATTTCCCCCAAAAAATAATGCCATTTATAGTTAAAAGTATATATCCTAAACAATTATGACTAGCCAACTTTATAAATTCAAATAATAAATAAGCTAATATCAAAAATTTTTATAACAAAAATGTCGCTGTAAATTCAACACTCTTGAGGAGCAATTAAACCTACAACGACATTTTTCAATACGCTTTTGTCTAAAATCTGTAAAAATATTTTAGATTCAAAAGTACTATTTTTAGTTATTTTATTTTTTGATTTATCTATTTTGCTTGAGCTTTACTTAAAATAGTATCTGCAGAGTGCTGTAGCTTTTGTAACTCTTCCTCAGTTAAATCAAGTTGGCACTGCTTTACAATACCTTCACGACCAACAATTGCTGGGTACGAAAGATAAGAATGATATTCTTCACGATAGTTAGAAACAGGCATCTGCTCCTTTGAATCAGAAAGAACAGCATGAACTAGACGAACTGCAGCAGCAGCAATACCGTAGTTGGTGTACTTCTTTCCATAGAATACAGTAAAGCCACCTTGACGAGTTTCTTCATCAACAGCATCCAAATCAATATTTTTTTCTTTTGCAAGCTCAATAATCGGTTGTTCAAGAACCTTAACCGTGGACCATGCCACAAACTGTGAATCACCATGTTCACCCAAGCTGTAACCCTTAACTGCCTTTGGATGCACACCAAAGAACTTTCCAACAGCGCGATGCAAACGGGCCGAATCAAGTAAAGTACCAGTGCCAATAATTTTTTCGTAAGGAAGTCCAGTAGCTTCCTTGTAAAGCTGGCAAATAGCATCACAAGGGTTTGTAATATCAATCAGCACACCGTGAAAACCTGAAGCCTTAATTTTTGCACCAACTTCTGCAACTTGAACACGATTGTGATTGAGCTCTGCGAAACGATCAGGATTTGGAACGTCTAAAAGCTTAATATTACCCAAAGCGCTTACGATTACTTCAACATCTTTTAAAGCGTCGTAATCATTAACTGTGATATTTACATTAAAAGGCACATTATCCATTGAATCTTCAAAATCCAATGCATCAGCCTTAACCTTGGCTTCATTTTTGTCATACAGGTATAACTCGTCGGCGTAACCACCAACAACAAGCTGGTGAGCAACAGCTGCACCAACATTACCCATACCGATAACTGCTACTTTTCTCATAATGAAATATCTCCTTCTTTTTTTGAGTTTTTCATAAAATTAGCACTATTGGGATAAGAATAAAAGTCAAATCAAAAAAATTTTTCATTTTTTGAATTTTTCATCATTTATTAATAGAAAACGGCCAGCCGTAAACACGACTGACCGTTAAAACTCAAAGACTTAAGAAGTCACTAAGTTACTTAAAACTAAAAAGTTACTTCATGTACTTCTTGCAAGCCTTGAATGCGCTGTAACCAGCATACTGAGCGGTAGAACCAAGCTCTTCCTCAATCTCAAGCAAGCGGTTGTACTTAGCAATACGCTCACCACGAGCAGGAGCACCAGTCTTAATCTGGCCGGTGTTCTTAGCAACAGCAAGATCAGAAATGGTGGTATCTGGGGTTTCGCCAGAACGGTGAGAAACCATAGAGGTGAAGCCATTCTTGGTTGCAAGTTCAATAGCGTCGAGGGTTTCAGTGACGGAACCGATCTGGTTCAACTTCACGAGCAAGGAGTTAGCTGCGCCAAGCTCAATGCCCTTAGCCAAACGCTTTGGATTGGTGACGAGCAAATCATCGCCAACAAACTGCAAACGATCACCGAGACGCTTGGTGATTTCTGCCCAATCATCCCAGCCTTCTTCCTGGAATGGATCTTCAATGGAAACGATTGGATACTCGTTGATGAGCTTCTCGTAGTAATCGAGCATGTAAGCAGATTCGCGCTCTTCACCATCGAAACGATACTTGCCGGTTTCCTTGTTGTAGAACTCGGAAGAAGCAACGTCAAGAGAAATACCAATTTGCTTGCCTGGCTCGTAACCTGCGGCTGCGATTGCATCCATGATGTACTTCAAAGAATCCTCGTTAGACTTCATCTTTGGAGCGAAGCCACCTTCGTCACCAAGACCAGTAGCCAAGCCTTCCTTCTTCAAAACATTCTTCAAAGTGTGGTAAACCTCAACGCCAGCGCGCAAAGCATCGCTGTAAGTTGCAAAACCGTAAGGAGAAATCATGTACTCCTGAATATCGGTTGCAAAGTCAGCGTGAGCACCACCATTCATGATGTTCATGTTTGGAACTGGAAGAATGTGACCATTAGTACCGCCAATGTAGCGATACAAAGGAAGCTGAGCAGACTCAGCAGCAGCGTAGAGAGCAGCGAGGGAAACGCCAAGAATTGCGTTAGCACCAAGCTTGCCCTTGTTTGGTGTGCCATCAAGCTCAATCATTGTTTCGTCAAGAGCGCGCTGATCAGTGGCATCCATGCCGATGACCTTAGGTGCGATTACCTCGTTGACAGCCTTAACAGCTTCCAACGTGCCCTTGCCCTGATAACGGGACTTGTCGCCATCGCGACGCTCCCAAGCTTCAGCTTCACCAGTTGAAGCACCAGAAGGTACTAAACCAATGCCCTGAGCGCCATCTTCGGTCTCCAAATAAACCTGAACAGTAGGATTTCCACGAGAATCCAAAATTTCGCGTGCGTATACGCTTTCAATAGCTGCCACAACTACTCCTTTATACCTATGGGTTGTGATGACTCTTCCAAGATTAGTGCGTTTTATGGACGTTACATTATATTAACTATCAATTATGCCGTGAACGTTCACAGTGTCGCGAGTTTGCATGTTTGTCCATGCCTATAAGACATAATAACAAACTGACACGGGGTGCACTGCTCGTTCATATAAATTAGCGAATATTGCTGAGAACATACCCGTCGAACCTGATATAGCTAGTACTATCGAAGGGAATGTCGAATGAATATTCGTTTTCATAAGCACAAAACTGCATGCAGTGCAAACAGTAAAGTCATGCAGAAAAAAGCCTCCCAATTATCTAAATCTTTTAACGCTTGGCTTTCTACAATAGTTATAGTTTTTTGCTGGTTTATTATTACACTCGGCCCTGTAGAAAACCGCGCTTTGCCTTCCCCATTCGAAGTTATAAAAGCTTTCGTAGATTTACACAATGAGGGAATACTGTGGCCGTCTCTTGCAATAAGCATTTTTAGGGTCGTTGCAGGTCTTCTTTTGGGTATTGCGTTTGCACTTCCTGCCGGAATTCTTTCTGGAGGAAGCGCAATAGGTGAAACAATCATCAACAAACCTAGCCACATGATACGTTCAATACCATTCCCTGCCCTAGCTCCTCTTCTCATTATTTTTCTTGGTGTTGATGAGCTTATGAAAATTATGCTTATTGCAATAGGCGTTTTTGGCCCTATGTATGTCAATATTCGCGATGGCGTTCGCAATATCGATCCGCGTCTTATTGAACTAGCTAAGGCCTATCACATTAAAAAATCGACTGTTTTTACCACTATTTTTATGCGCGGTACGCTTGCTAATTTTATGACTGGCTTACGTTTTTCTATTTCCGTAGCATGGGTCGCTTTAGTAACTTGCGAAACAGTTAATTCTTCTATTGGAATCGGCTATATTCTTTCAAGAGCGCAACAATTCTTTAGGCCAGACCAGATGATGGCTTGCATAATCATGTACGCAATTGCTGGTCTTGGTTCTGAGATTACGGCAAATATATTTGAATACTTGCTTATGCCGGAACGCAGAAAAGCCTAAATATACGCAATATAAGCCTTCTACTAAATGAATTTTGTGTAAGACATACAAAATTCCCCTAATACTTCACTAATTTTATAAATAAAGATTTGATCAATTACCAAATAACAAAAAAATAAATAATAAAAACACAAAAAACAAAGGAGCCAGTTATGGTTAATTTCAAAATGAATAGTATAAGCAAACGCACTATTGCTGCATTATGTGCTCTTTGCGCAACAGTTGCGCTTGCATCCTGCGGTAGTGCCCAAAAATCCGCAAGTAGCGCTTCTTCTGCTAAGGAAGATACTGGTACTATGCGTGTTGCTTATCTTTCTACAGCAAACTATTTAACGACATTGAAGAACGAAAAGTTCTTGCAGGAAGAGTTTGGAAAGTCTAAAGTTACTTACACTGGTCCTTACACTCCTGTTGATGGTCTTACTGCAGTAATGAGCGGTAGCGCAGATGCAACAACTACAGGAACCGGTCGTTTTATTGATCTTATTGCCGAAGGACAGCCTTGGGTTGCCTTTGCTCTCGAATACTATAATGGTGATTCTCAAGGAATTGTAGCCTCTGCAAAAAGTGGCGTAAAAACCTTAAAAGACTTGTATGGAAAGAAAGTTGCTATTATTCACAATGGTGACACTGGTGACTACATGCTTCATCGTGCTTTTGATAAGAGCGGTTTAGATGTTTCTAAAGTTCAAAAAGTTGAGATGAATCCTCGCAACTTCCAGGCTGCTTTCTCTTCTGGTCAGATTGACGCAATTTCTTCGTTCGATCAGAATCTTGCAGCAGCTATGACTACTCCTGGATCTAAGTTGCTGGTAAACGCTAAGAAATATGGCAATATGAACGTTACTATTCACATCGTTTCCAAGAGCTTCGCTAAGAAGCATCCTGAGCTTGTGAAGAAAATGTATAAGGCTCTTGTACGCGAAGCAAAGAAGTCTCACAAGGAAAAGAATGTTATTGGCAACGCTTATAAGCAGCTTGGCGCGTCTGACACGATTATTAAGCAGATTGAAAAGTTTGACAATCCAACGATTCGCCCAATCGACGCTAAAGGCTTGGAAATGATGAAAGTTCAAGCTAAAGAATACGTTAAGTACGGTTTAATTAAGCAGGCTCCAAAGAATTTGGATGATTCTGTAATGGATTGCAGCAAATAAGCATCAATTATCTACAAGAATATGACTGGTTTCAAGAACATGTTTCAAAAGCACACTACGGAAAACGATACTGCGAAAGTTTCTAAAGAGCTTTCCGCAGGTTCTCAAGAATCTTCTAGAGAATCGGATACTTCTAGTGCGAAAAATGACGCTTATTGCGTTAACATAGAGCATCTTGGCATCTCTTTTCGTAACACTAAAAATAGCACTGTAAGTAACGATGCAGGAAACAATGCTGCAGATAATTCTACTTTTGTGTTAAAAAACGTTACGATGAGTATCAAGCAAGGTGAGTTTGTTTCGCTTATTGGTAGATCTGGCTGTGGAAAAACAACGCTTTTGAAAATAATTTCGGGATTGCTTACTCCTAGCGAAGGTAGCGTTCATGCCACCAGTCGTCAGGCTATTGGTTTCCAGGACGCTAGATTAATACCTTGGCTTTCCGTAAGCCAAAACGTTGTTTTTGGCATGGAAGGAAGTAAACAAGAGCTTGAGGATATTGCTCATCGAGCGCTTTGCCAAATACAGCTTGAAGGTTTTGATAACAAGTGGCCATATCAACTTTCAGGCGGTCAGCAGCAAAGAGTCTCTTTAGCTAGAGCATTAGTGAGGAATCCTGAATTATTGTTACTGGACGAACCTTTCGGAGCTTTGGATGCTCTTACGCGTTTTGATATGCAAGATCTGCTGAACAAACTTCAAGCTCAATATGGTTGGAGTACTCTTATGGTTACGCATGATATTGCGGAAGCTGTACGACTTTCTAATCGCATTCTTATGATAAAAAATGGAGAAATTCATAAAGAATGGCATATTAATCGCGAACATCTTGACGCTCAAAATCGTCCAGTAAATCATAGTGAGATAGAAGATGAACTTAGAGCTGCATTGCAATAAGTAATTACGAAACCATGTTTATAAAGGCGACTGCAAGATAGCGGTCGCCTTTATTTAAATATGAATATAAGCAAATTTACCAAGCGATATCATCGAGAAGTTGACGCACCCAGGAAAGTATTTCATGCTCGCTCATTGCGCTAGACCCAAGAGAAGATTCAAAAGGAGCGGGAATAATAAGCATATGCGTCAGCGGGCGATATTGCATTCCACGATAAATACGATTTAAACGCATTAACACGGATTCCTTTGGATTAACGCCAATCACTCGAACAGTCTTTCCTTGAGAGCTGATTTGCGTAATACCAAGCTCTCGAGCCTTAAAACGCAAGCGAGCAACATCACACAGCGCGCCAAACGCTTCAGGCGGCTCACCAAAACGATCCAACAACTCGTCGTGAAGTTCCTTCAAATCATTATCATTACTCGCCGAAGCAAGCTTGCGGTACGCTTCCAAACGAAGCTTGTCCGAAGCAATATAATCAACTGGAAGCGAAGCTTCAATAGGTAAATCAATAGTTACTGCTACAGCCTCCACGCGCTCCGGCTCTTTATACTGCTCAACGGCTTCTGAAACCATTCGCACGTAAAGATCGAAACCGACGCCTTCAATATGTCCACTTTGCTCATCGCCAAGAAGATTTCCAGTTCCTCGCAGTTCCAAATCTTTCATAGCAACATCAAAACCTGAACCTAAAGCCGTATGTTGAGCAATAGTTGCAAGCCTGTCGTGAGACTGCTGAGTCATTGGTTTAGTCGGATCATACAAGAAATAAGCGTAAGCACGCTCTCGACCGCGCCCAACTCTACCGCGAAGCTGATGCAACTGGCTTAAACCAAATCGATCAGCATGATCAACAATAAGTGTATTCGCGTTAGAAATATCAAGACCAGTTTCAATAATTGTGGTACACACAAGAACGTCGATATCTCGATGCCAAAAATCGCGAATGACAGCGTCAAGCTGCTTTTCGCCCATTTTTCCATGCGCAATAGCAACGCGCGCATCCGGCACAAGCTCATGAATCTTGCTGGCAACAGAACTAATATCTTCTACTCGATTATGAACATAAAATACCTGTCCACCGCGAAGAAGCTCACGCTTTATACAAGCAGCAACTTGTGTATCTTCATAAGCTCCAACATAAGTCAACACAGGGAGACGATCCTCTGGAGGTGTTGCCAAAGTAGACATTTCACGAATACCAGTTACAGCCATTTCAAGCGTTCTTGGAATTGGCGTTGCCGAAAGACTTAACACGTCGACGTTTGTGCGCAAAGCTTTGAGCGTTTCCTTATGCTCAACTCCAAAACGCTGCTCTTCGTCAATAATAACTAATCCCAAATCTTTAAATTTAATATTCGGGTTCAAAAGCTTATGGGTTCCAATAACAACATCCACACTTCCGTCTTGTAATCCAGCTAGAGTATCTTCAATTTCTTTCGCTGTTTGGAATCTACTCATTGCCGCAACTTTTACCGGAAAGCCTTCAAAACGGTTGGTAAAAGTCTCATAATGTTGTTGAACAAGCAAGGTTGTTGGAACTAAAACAACAACCTGCTTAGAATCCTGCACAGCTTTAAAAGCTGCACGCAGCGCAATCTCTGTTTTACCAAAACCAACGTCACCACAAATGAGACGATCCATTGGGATTGGCTTTTCCATGTCTGCTTTTACTTCGTCAATAGTTGTAAGCTGATCAGCAGTTTCTTGATAAGGAAATGCATCCTCCAACTCTTGTTGCCAAGGAGTATCTTTACTAAACGCAAAACCGCGAGACTGCTGGCGTGCAGAGTAAAGTTTAATAAGATTTTCTGCAATTTCGTGAACATGTTTCTTAGCTTTCGCTTTAGTTTGAGCCCAATCTGAGCCGCCAAGCTTATTAAGCTTTGGTATTTCAGCACCAATATATTTGCTAACTAAATCAAGTTGATCTGTTGGAATAAATAATTTATCTGCTGGAGCATTACGTTTACTAGGAGCATATTCGATTACTAAATATTCACGAGTTGCAGTTCCACCTGTTACCGCAATATTACGCTGCTTCATACCAATAAAACGACCAATGCCATGCTGCTCATGTACTACAAAATCGCCAGGCTTTAATTCGATTAAATCGATTGCTTTACGTCTACGTTTTGGCGTTTTTAGCTGCGCTGCAGCAGAAGATTTGCCAGTTAAATCACGCTCAGTGAGTATAGCAATCTTAGCGTCGTTATCAATAAAACCATCAGAAATACTTGATTGCAATGTAGTAAATTCATGCACACCCGTCGCATATATAGCTCGTCTTAACCGAGCAAGTGTACCGGATGCTGCAGCAGTAATAGTTACTGCAAAACCACTATCAACAAGTGAAGCAATGCCACCAGAAACTTTTGATTCATCGCCACGAAACTCTTGAGGCTCACAAACTGGCAAAGCAATATTTCCAGCGAGCTGCTCATCTACACCAAATGACGTTAATTTCCATACATCATGATCAGAAAATTCGAGTGAAGAGATAATTTCATCGAAATCTAAAAAATTTGCTTGATCGAAAGTAATGGGAGCTCCAGCACCATGACCAGAAGCCGCCACATGCCAGCTGGCTGCCAAAAATTCGTTAGCGGTAGCAGTTACATCTTCTGCAGCTCTGCGACATTTTTCAGGGTCGGACAGCATAATAACAGCATGCTGAGGAAGCATACTTTGCACTGACTCCATATGATCCACTAAAGCAGGCAACAACGATTCCATACCCTCTACTGGTATAGAGTTAGCAATTGATTCCAGCATATCGTCGGCATTAGGAATAGTGCCAACAAGCGAACGCGCTCGCTCACAAATTTGCGCTGTGAGCTGAAGTTCTCTACAAGGAGTTGCCCACATGCTTTCGATATTATTCCCATAAGTACGCTGATCTGAAGCATGAAACTGTTTCATACTGTCAATTTCATCGCCAAAAAATTCAATACGCACAGGATGTGTCATCGTCGGTGAAAAAACGTCAATAATGCCGCCGCGAACCGCAAACTCACCACGTTCCATTACCAAATCAACACGCGTATAAGCATTTTCAACTAAACGCTTCACAGCATCTTCAAGCGGCAACTCTTTACCACACTCAAATACCAATGGCTCAACATCACCAAGACCAGCAACCACAGGCTGAATAAGAGAACGAACCGGAAGCACTAGCACGCGAATTGGACCAAACATTGCGCTGCCAACTTCAGGATGGCAAAGCCTACGAAATACAGCGATTCTACTTGCAACCGTATCCGCGCGCGGTGAAAGTCGCTCATGAGGTAATGTTTCCCATGCTTCTAATTGCGCAACATCTTGTGGATTCCCCTTATACCAGTCACGAAGCGATTCAGTAAAATCCTCAGCATCTCTGCTCGAAGGAACAATAACAACCACAGGCATATTTTCAGCAAGCGAAGCAGCAAGAGCCGACCGTATGCCAAGAGGTGCAGCAATAGTAAACTCACCTCTTTCTATGGATTCTTGTGAGTTATTTATTGCAGCAATATTATTTTTTGATAATGCACTAAATGTTGTATCTTCATTACACAAATCTAGTAAAATATCTTGCAAACTTATTACCGATATTTCACCACTTTCTGCATGTTGTTGAGACAATTGTTTTGCTTTATTATTAGCGACCATTAAAATGCTCCTGCGTTGCTGCTAGTCCGCGGAAAATCACACTTTCTGCAGCATCAGCACCGTCAGCTAAAAAGTTAGGAAGTTCCGATTTTTGTGATCCAGCAAAACCACCAAGCACCCAATTTACTGTATTATCATGCGCATGAGCACCACGCTGAGCATGACCCACACCCATACGAACACGAGCATATTGCGGCGTTCCAAGCGAACGGTCAATAGATTTAATACCATTATGACCGCCTGCAGAACCACCAGCTTTTACCTTAATGCGGCCAAAATCTAAATCCATATCGTCATGAATAATCACAATATGCTCCGGCTCAATTTGATAATAAGAGCTTATTGAAGCAACAGCAGCACCAGAATCATTCATAAAAGTTAGCGGCTTCGCAAGGAAAAACTTAGCTATGCGACCATCAAGATTCATCATACCTTTGCCAAGTTTTGCTAAGCCCTTGTGATCTGAAAAAGATACTGACCAACGTTCCGCCAAAACGTCCGCAACCATAAAACCCATGTTATGGCGAGTACCCTCATATTTCGTACCGGGATTCCCCAAACCAGCAATAAGCCAAAAATCCGATGCCATGGCACACCACTCCCCATTCAAATATGTAACAAACAGCAAAATGGGCGCATCGATTGTAGTTGACGTAAATTTACAACTACCCGATACGCCCTTACACACTTCAGCCTATTCTAGCAAGACTCAAGTCATTATGTTACTTATTTCAAAAATTCGTCAGTAGTTAATTCCTTAGCTTGAGGAGTTTTATACGTCACTTTACCTTTCGCGTCAGTATAAGCGCCTTCTTTACTTAGGAAATCAAAGTATGCTTGAGCACCTTTCACATCATTCGTGCCGAACACAAACTTGCCGCTTTTTATGTCTGCACGATTGCCCCAATATTGTCCATCTACGATCATCTTCATGCTTCGTTTTACGAATTTTACATCAAGATTAGCCTCTGGTGCTTCTTTTACCAAAATGTTTGCTGCTTCATCTGGATGATTGTACGCATACTCATACCCGCGTTTTACTGCCTGTACGAAAGCGCGAACAAGCTTCGGATTACGCTTAACCGTATTTGCGTGAGTAATAATACCGATAGTATCTTGCTGACCTGGAACACCGTAATCAGCTTCTTTAAAGCAACGCAACTTCGGACCAAACATTTCAGCTTGCACGCCTTCCCACGTGCCATAAAAACCACCAAAATCAGCTTTACCTGATTCAAGCGTACGGAATGTAGAAGTGCCAACAGTTACTTTATCAAACTTACCTTTACCACCATCATGCTGAATCATTCGTCGAATCACTGCATCACCTTCTGCAGAACCAAAGGTTGCGAAAGTCCTGTTATCGAAATCTTTAGGAGAATGAATTGCAGTGTTTTTAGCAAGTGCACACCAAATTGCACTCGGCTTTTGCTGAACTTGCAGAACTTCTTTTAATTTCGCACCTTTAGTGCTGAAATCTGCAAGATTAGTAGTGTTACTCAATGCAAAGTCAGCAGCTCCTGAATCAACAGCATGTTCTGCACCAGTTTGAGAGACAGCTAAAATATTCACATGTAAACCAGCTTCTTTAAACCAGCCCATATGTTTTGCTACATACACTCCAATATGGTTAGTATCTGGTATCCATGACAGCATAAACGACACATTGTGAAGACCAGACTTATTATTTTGCTGAGTATTGTTTGAAGTGCACGCGCACAGAGACATCATGCAGCATGAACTTATCAATACTGCTACCACACGAATAATATTTTTATTAAATCGACAACAAAAAACTCGCGTTTTACGCCATAATTGACATATCATGAGTTCCCTAACTTTCTGCGTATACCATTTTCTGGGAATGTGACACGAACTTGGCAGAAAACGGTAACAAGGTCCTAGCCCGCGCCGTTCAATGCCCCCGAAAACTCGTAATTCGGTTTGCCACACATTGACTCACGAAACGTCTCGATTATGCACTTATAGAAAGACAAACAAGCAAAGCAATCAAGAACCGCAACATTCAACATGCTTGACGAAATATCACGACACAGTTTATTACGTATTATTACGTAACAAAATATGTTTTTTATAGCACATAACACATTTCATACCAGCCGTATGATATTTTCATACAAGAAAAACTTATTACTATTCACGTTGTTTGATTGGGGCAGCAGTCAAACAACTGCAACAAGCATTACGGCTTGTATATTGAAAGGAACAATATTCCATGACGCACTCGCGCTGGAAAACAATACTGCATCATTATCTGCCAACAGTAATTTCTATTATTACATTACTAATTTTTTGGCAGTTTTCTTGTGAATATTCTAAAATTCCAGAAAATTCTATTCCAACACCAACAGCTATCGCTCAAGCAACATATGACGTATGGCCACAACTTTGGCCTGCAACTCTTGCAACTATTGAAGAAACAGTTATTGGTTTTAGTCTTGCCATTGCGTGCGGCATCTTACTGGGCGTACTTTTCCACGTATGCAAGCTGGTTCACGCAGCACTATTTCCGCTACTTTGTGCTGCGCAAACGTTACCACTTATTTCGATTGCCCCGCTATTTCTTATATGGTTCGGTTTCGAAATGTCTGGAAAAATTGTTATCGTAACTATTTTTAGCATGTTCCCTATTGCTGTTCAAACAATTAGAGGACTTGATGCTGTACCAAGTTTTTACAGTGATGTAGCTCTCACGTGCGGAGCTGGACGAGTTTGGACGCTTTGGCATGTGAAATTGCGGGTTGCAGCGCGCCAAATTTTTGGCGGTATTCGCATTAGCGCAGCCTACGTTTTTGGCGCAGCTACTACTGCAGAATATCTTGGCGCTCGTCAAGGACTGGGTATTTGGCTACAGGCTGCATACAATTCTTTCCGCACTCCGCTTATTTTTTCTGCAACTTTCGTAATTATTGCGTTTACTGCATTGCTTATGGGAGTAGTCAATATTAGTGAGCGTCTGCTTCTTGGTCCTGTAAGCGACGACGAAGATCCAGATAGTCAGCTTTAAATCACCGTTAAAAACTCAGCTAGCAAACTGAGAAAGTAACAGTATTCAACAAAACACCGTTAAAAACTCAGATAATGAGCTGAGAGATTAACGCTCACAACCCAACCACCATTAAGAACTCAGCTCATTATCTGAATTATTAACACATCTATAACAATAGCCGTTATTATCTCAGCTACAAAACTGAGATAATAACGGCATAATAACAGCAATTCTACTACTTTGCAGATTCTTCTTTCATAGCCTCGCCAATAGCATCGCTTAGCTCCTTTTGAGCTTTGCCATACGCTTCCCAATTGCCTTCGCGCATAGCAACATCGGAATCCTTTAATGCTTGAGCTGCGCGCTTAAGAGCAGCTTTTAATTGTGGACTCATTGCAGATGAGTTTTTAGTTTCATTTTGCTTAGAAGGATTTTGCTTATCATCTTTACTGTTATCACTTGTTTGAGATTCGTCGGTCTTACCAGCAGCATTATTTGACGCATCCCCTGCCGAGGCTCCGGAATTTCCACCAAATACTTGGTCAAGCGCCTCATCTAGTGTGTCAGCAAAACCAACCTGATCTCCGAAAGCTACCAGTACTTTCTTAAGCAATGGATAGCTCGTAGAACCACTCGATTGCACATACACAGGCTCAACGTAAACTAAACCACCGCCCAATGGCAAGGTAAGCAAATTACCGCGCTTAACTTTCGTAGATCCAGATTCAAGCAAATTCAACTCTTTAGATACGTTCGCATTTGCGTTGAAGTTGTTTTGAGCTTGACCAGGTCCTGGAACATTAGAAACTTTCGGCAATTCTTGCAAACGAATTTTTCCATAATTTGGACTAATTTTTCCTGGAGTATCTCCAGCATCCGAATCAACCGACATGAAGCCTGTTAAGATTTCGCGAGTAATTTTACCTGCTGGAATATATGTTGAAACAAGCGAAAATACTGGCTTCTTCGCATCACCTGTTTGTAAGGTTAAATAGTATGGAGGCTGCAAAATATCTTCACGCTGCGCTTCTTGAGATTCTGTTGGATCAACAGGAATCTGCCAGAAGTCTTCTCCTGAGAAGAATTGACTTGCAGTGTCTACATGATACTTTGCAAGCAAATAACGCTGAACTTTAAACAGGCTTTCTGGATAGCGTAAATGCTTCATTAAATCGCCTGAAATCGTGGAAATATCGCGATAATGTCCCGGGAATATCGATTTCCAAGCCTTAATCACAGGATCCTTTGTATCCCACACGTACAAATCAACAGAACCATCGTAAGCGTCAACTGTAGCTTTTACAGAATTACGGATGTAGTTTGCACGCTGATGAGTCAAGCCCTTAATTGAGCGAGATGTAGTAGTTGTGGAATCTTGAGTTATATTACCGAAATCAGTCATCTGCGAATAAGGGTAGGCATCAGACGTAGTATAGCCGTCAACAATCCACTTAACTCGTCCGTCGACAACTGCAGGATACACGCGCCCATCCAATGTCAAGTATGGAGCAACTTTAGACACGCGAGTCTTAGGATCACGATCGTACAAAATCTGCGAATCATTAGTTACACGATCCGAGAATAGAATCTGATCTGATTCAAAACGAATAGCGTGCAGCAACCTAGAGAAGAAGTTACCTACGCTCGGGCCACCATTACCCTTAAAAGTAGTTAAGGCACCTTGAGAACCTGTTGGATAATCAAACTCCCAAGGAGTTGTGCCTTTTGGAGAACCAACAATAGAATACTCAGGAGCATTTGGAGAGAAGTAAATACGAGGCTCATATTTTTGCTGCTTCGTAAGCTTACCTTGAGTAGGAATACCGTATTCCATAAACTGAGGCTGACCGTCTGCAGTAACCTTATTTCCATAAGCCGCAACCATGCCGTATCCATGAGTGTAAACAGTGTGATCGTTCACCCAGTTACGATTATCATTGCCAGCTAAATCTAGCTCTCTAGCCGCGATAACAGTATCTTGACTCACTCCGTCAATATCGTATTTGTCAACAGAAAGAGTGTCCGCAAAAGTGTAGTATTGCTTTGATTGCTGAAGCTGACGGAATGTTGGAGATGTGACTTGCGGATCGAGCAAACGAATTTGCGCTGTAGATTCTGCTTCTTTTGCTAGAGCGCCAGATTTACCTTGAGAAGTTGCGTTATACGATTCTTTCTTTACATTATTCAAACCATACGCAAACTTCGTAGCATCGATATTTCGCTGAATATAAGGAGCTTCCAGCTCCTGAGCGTTAGGAGCAACCTTAAAACGTTGCAAAAGAGCAGGCCAAACAAAAGACAACACCATAGCGCACACGACTAGCGACGCAACAGCTATAGCAGGTGTTCTCCAAGCCTTAATAGCTACAACGAAACGCGTGCCAATTTTTACGTTTCCATTAAGAGCATGAGACTTTAGCAACCATGCTGTTATAACAGTTCCGACAACTAACGTAATTACAGCCATTGCAATGCTAGAAGGAACACCAGCGTTCATATCTGTGTAAGATCCACCTGTAATCTTAGAACCATCTAAGTTCACAACTGTAAACACATCTAATATTTGCAAAATAGACCAAAAAATAATAACCAGCATAAACCATGCGGAAATTTGACGCCTTGCACTCTTAGTTATACTAAAAATGCCTTTGCCATTTACTGGGAGCGTAATTCTTACAGACCCCATCAAGACGTTTGTTATAACACTAAATAGCAAAGAAACCGCAAGAAGAACAATGAAAGCCCTAATAAAAAGCCTTAATCCCGGCAAAACAAACACGTAGAAGCCGTTATCAAATCCAAACTGCGGATCTTTAATACCAAACGGCTGGTAATTAAACATAAGAAGAATTTGCACCCAGTGATTGTAGAATTGCATTCCAAATACTGCACCTACAATCAAAGACACAACTCCAGCAACATGCATTGCAAGCTTAGAACTTATGCCCTTCTTGGTGTCTAAAATATTTCCTGTTTCTTTAATGTAAGTGCCATCTTCGCTTCCAGGACGCTTTTTAATAGCAATGATTGCAGATAAATACCCAAAAGCTGCCATAAGCAGAGCGTACAAAGCCCAAACGCCGATTTTAGCGGCTAGTTGAATCCAGATTACGCTCTCGAATCCAAGCTGCGCATACCACATGCAATCAGTTATAAACTTCGCAAGACCAAAAACTATTGCCACTACGAAAGCTATTGCTATTACTATTGCAGCAAGAACCCAGCGCCATTTTCTTGAGCCACCAATAAATTTACCTACGTTAAACTCTAATCTCATAGAATGCTTATACTCCTTATTTTTGGTGACTTTATCATCGTTTTTATTGCTATTACTATTATCGCTAATATTGCTAGTATTGCTTTCGCTATCTTCGCTATCTTCGCTAGTATCGCTATTTTTGCGTAAATCGCCTTCGTCTTCTAGTTTTTTCTTAGCTTCTAATAGATCACTAGAGAGGTCACCTAGGTCATCATCGTCACTATAATAGTCCGCCAAATCTTTTATTTTTTTCGCAAACTTTGAAGAAGTCTTATCTTTGTTTTTACTATTAGACTCATCTTTAGAAGCATCTTTAGAAGCATCTTTAGCAACAACATTTGCATTGCTATTATCTTCATCAATGCTTTCTATAACTACATCTTGATCGCTAGAATCATCCGTAGAAGTATCGGCAGAAGTATCGGCAAAATCATTATTTTGATTGCTCTTCTTCTTTCCGTCGCTTGTATAATCGGCACGCTTATATGTCTTACCGTTTTTAGAATTTTTAGCCATATACGCGCCAAAAGCAACCCATGCAATGCCAATGATTATTTCTATGATGACTTTCAACATAAAGTTAATGATACTATACTAATTATTCCCAATCTACTTGTTGTGTTTGTTGTGTAATCAAAAATAATTACAAAAAAGCGCGCCCGCAAGTTAATACGAACGCGCTTAAATAGATTACATTAAATCAGATTTTTTAAATACTAAGCAACATCTGGATCATCTTTAGCAATTGTGCCAGTAAGCTTACCAATAGCCTTCATAACGTGATACACAACCAGCACCACAACAGTGCCGATAGCAATACCGTTGAATTGAATACCAGAAATAGCAAACTGGAAGTTAGCAATACCAATAATCATCACAATTGCAGCAATCATAATATTCACTGGCTTATCGAAGTTCACCTTGTTTTCTACCCAAATGCGCACACCAATCATGCCAATCATGCCGTAAAGCAAAGTGGTAACACCGCCCAAAACGCCAGCCGGAATAGAGTTTACAATTGCGCCGAACTTAGGGCAAAGGCTCAAGATAAACGCAAACGCAGCTGCACACCAGTAAGCAGCAGTAGAATAAACCTTTGTTGCAGCCATAACACCAATGTTTTCACCATATGTAGTGGTACCGCAACCACCAAAGCAACCAGCGATAGCTGTTCCTAAACCGTCAGCAAACAACGCAGTACCAATCTTGGAATCGTAGTCGCGGCCAGTCATTTGAGCTACAGACTTTACATGGCCGACGTTTTCTGCAATAAGCACAAGCACAACCGGCAAGAACATAAGCAGCACAGAAAAATCAACTTTTGGAGTATGGAAGTTAGGGAAACCAATCCAAGAAGCTTCTTCAATCTTTTTAAAATCAACTTGACCTTGGAAACACGCATAAGCGTATCCAACAAGAACACCTAAAAGAATATTTAAACGTCCAAGAAGACCACGGAAAATAACTGCAATCAGCATAACAGCAACAAGCGTCACCAATGCAGTATCTGGAGCTTTTTGGAAGTTACCCCAAACAGCTGGTCCTAAATTAAAACCAATAATTGCAACAATTGCACCATTAACTACAGGCGGCATAATAATATCAATCCACTTGGCACCTGCAAAATGTACAAGCACACCAATAATTGCAAGAAGCAAACCGGTGCACATAATGCCAAAACTTGCTACAGCAATGCCTTTATGCGCTGCAGTCACAGCCATAACAGGTGCTATAAGACCAAAAGAGCTTCCTAGATAACTAGGAAGCTTATTTGCATTAATCAACAAGAACAATGCCGTCGAAAGAGCTGTGAACATCAAAGTAGTCGATGGATCAAAGCCAGTAAGAATAGGCACTAAGAACGTAGCACCAAACATTGCAATCACATGCTGAGCACCAATACCAGCAGTACGAGTCCAAGTTAAACGCTCGTCCGGCTCTACCACTTCACCCGGTTTTAATGTTTTGCCATCACCATGAAGTTGCCATGTAAACAACGAATTCATTTCTTCTCCTTGTGAAAACAAGTTCTACAAAACTTTGTGTAACGAGTGATCGCTTTAAAAAAAAAACAAGCACTCGCTGAGCGCTGGGATGGCAGCTTCTGGGAGGCCTCCTTTGTACCACCGACCCATATGCCAAAGGGAAATTGTAACGTACTGTAATGCAAGTGTCGAGTATACGAAAAAAATAATAAATTCTATGCTTAATTTTGTTGCAATATCAATGAAAATCGGTGTGTCAAATACAGCACAGCAACAGCTCACACATGTTTATAAATACTCACTTTTGTTTATACAAACGCTGTTGTAGGCATGTTAAGTAACACTCACGCAAAATTCCATTTTAATATCAACTACACGAGTAAATTTTGCAAATAGTGTTGCAAAACCAACGCATGGTTTATAGAAGGATTTTTAGCAGCATATACCAGTGTTATCGTTGAATACTGATTGCATAATGCAATAATATGTTCAACAGCTTCACCATTGGCATCAAGCTCATCAACATAACGATGAGAAAATTCATCAAAACGTTCAGAATCGTGATTAAACCATCGGCGCAATTCAGTTGTTGGAGCAATATCTTTACACCATTCGTTAATATGCGCACGCTCTTTACTTAACCCACGAGGCCAAAGCCTGTCTACCAAAATCCTAAATCCGTCATCATTATCGGCACATTCATACACGCGTTTAATTTGCACAATATGATTGCTATTTATACCTTTTTCACACATACCAATTATCTTGCCATTCTAACAAAAATTTTCAATACTCATCATGCATTGCAAACAATACGAGACACCACATTTTAATATATGGTGATATATCTTGATATATAATGTTAGATTCTGTGATTTTTATATTCGGCGTGTCGCGTGTTTTTTCAGCAAAATGCATCATTATTGGCGAAATCCTTAATCTCATGTTCGATTTTGTCCGATTATGAGAGAATAATGAGCTAAATGGTTACTTTCTTTGATACATGGAAAAAGAAAATCTGCACCATCGATATGGCTCTCATCGCCGTATTGACACTTCTAGCTTCCTTCATCGGTAGCTGGCTTAAGCAATACCCAGGCTTAAAACTACTGGGGGCTCTTATTATTGCGTTGCTTGTTGGCATGGCTCTGCAGCTGCCATTACACGCATACAAAAAGAATAATGATTTACGACGAGCTGGTGTTAAAAGTGCTGCCGGCTTGATTGCAAACAAGCTTCTTCGTCTTGGCATTATTCTCCTCGGTTTTAAACTGAACTTACACGATTTATTTACCAAAGGTATTAAGTGCTTACCTATTGCAGCTGTATTA
The DNA here is from genome assembly GCF_001546485.1 of Gardnerella vaginalis. Taxonomy (GTDB): domain Bacteria; phylum Actinomycetota; class Actinomycetes; order Actinomycetales; family Bifidobacteriaceae; genus Bifidobacterium; species Bifidobacterium vaginale_D. Next base: position 106,955 of record NZ_KQ956870.1, read on the forward strand.
GTTGCCATAATGGTCTGCGTAACTTATAACATTGCTAAATTGTTAAAGGTAAACCCTCAGCTTGCAATGCTCACCGCAGGAGGCACAAGTATTTGTGGCGCCGCAGCAGTTATGGGTCTTTCTGGCTCAATGCCAGTTCTTCCAGAGGAAGAAGATGAAAAAGAACAGAACGAAGTTATGGCCGTTGCAACCGTTGCAATCATGGGCACCATTTACGCTCTTGCTGAAATCTTCATTCTTCCTCACTTCGGCATGACTAAGCAGCAGCTTGGCATCGCTTCAGGTGCATCTCTTCACGAAATTGCACACGCTGTTGCTGCCGGCGGAGCTTTTGGAAGTATTGATGTTGCAACAATCATGAAGCTAGCTCGCGTTCTTATGCTCGTTCCAGCATCAATTTTCATTGCAATTTGGTGGAATGCTCGTCATTCTAAAGTTGAAGATGGCGGAAAGCATAAGATTAGCTTCCCATGGTTCATGCTTGGCTTCATTGCAGCATCCGTTATTGGAACTTACGTTCCTTTCGTAGCTACACATGCAGCAACTTTAGTTGATGCAGGATATGTTTTCCTCGGCATGGCAATGGCTGCTCTTGGAATTAACGTAAACTTCAAAGTTATTTTCAAACAGGGTCGCACTGCTTTCCTAGCAAGCTTCTTAGCTTCTATTGTTTTAGTTATTTTGGCTTGCTTAGCATCAGTCTTGTTCTTCTAAAGAACTGTACTACGCAACTTTAAAAAGAGGGTCTTTATAAAGACCCTCTTTCCATATCTGATGTACGTTCTCAGAAAGTTAATCAATATGAACAGCTGTTCCTGTAGGAATATGATCATAAAACCATTTAGCATCTGCAACACTCAATCGTACACAGCCATGCGAAGCAGGAGAGCCAAGTTTTACACCTTCAGACGGAATATATTCGCCAAAATTGTAACGCGTTGGAACTGAGTGGAATAAATATTGTCCACCAATAAAACCTACCCAATAATCAGCACCAACACCTTCTGTCGTATTAAAGAAGTGGGTCCCACGCATACCAATCATGTAATCACCATGAGGCGTAGAATTATCCATACCGGAACTTATAACCATCGTGTAAACATTTTTCCCATTCGCAATAACATGTACACGCTGTTTAGTTAAGTTTACTCGCACGCGTAATTGAGAAACAGGAATCCCATCAAGATTCGGATACTTACCCCCTGTAGGCTTCCTCCAAAAATCAGATTTAACTCTTCTAGTATTGCACGATGCTCGTTTGCCACAACGTTTAGTATGTCTTTGTGCAAACTTATGAGAGTCAGCATCATTGTTATTAATATACAATTGATGATTGCCACTATTATTTTGCTTACGTTGAATCAGCATAGCATTCGGCGCTAATAGTTGATAACGTTGTGCAGCAGAAACCATATTAAAAGTTTCAAAACCAATAAAACAGACCCAAGCAATAAACACAATAGTTGAACAAGTACCAATAACAATACGCATAGCCACAGAGGCAGATTGCCACCAATCGCGCACCTTCACAGCACTATGAGTACACTTTCGTATATCGTTCATCAACTTATGAATAAACTGCATTACGTCTCCAACACGAGAAAACAAAAGCGTTGCTTGCTCTAGTCTACCAGTAACTAGAACAAGCAACACCAAAAATAAAATTTATCTTTCAAATGCGAGCAATATCACATATGAAACTTTACATTCTATTTCACTTCTGCAGTAATTTCACACGTTAAACTTAAATTCAACAATGTCACCATCTTGCATCACATAGTCGCGACCTTCAAGGCGAAGCTTTCCTTCTTCCTTAATTTTTGCCATAGAACCATCAGCGGCTACAAAATCGTCGTAAGATACGATTTCTGCTTTAATAAATCCGCGCTCAAAATCAGTGTGAATTACGCCAGCAGCTTGTGGAGCAGTCCAGCCTTTATGAATTTGCCACGCGTGAACTTCTTTCACACCTGCAGTTAAGTAAGTTTGCAAACCAAGGATGCCGAAACCTACGCGTGCAAGCTGGTCCAAACCAGACTCCTTTAAACCAGCATCTTCAAGCATTTCACGAGCATCAGCTTCGTCAAGTTCAGTAAGCTCAGACTCAAATTGAGCATTCAAGAAGATTGCTTTAGCAGGAGCAACGGAAGCAGATAAACGTGCTTTCAAATCTTCATCAGCCAACTCTGAATCATCTACATTAAATACATAAATAAACGGTTTAGCAGTGAGCAAGTGTAAATCATATACATCGTTTTTATCGATGAGTTTTTCGTTATGGGCTTGGTCAATCGTTTTACCAGATTCAAGAATTTGCTTAGCTTTATTTACAGCGTCAACATATTCCTGCGTAACTTTCTTACCACGCAAATCCTTTTCCAACTTTGGAAGAGCATTGTCAATAGTTTGCATATCGGCAAGAATAAGCTCAGTGTTAATCGTGTCAATATCGTCTGCAGGATCTACTTTGCCGTTAACATGCACGATATCATCATCATTAAATGCGCGAACGACTTCACAAATTGCGTCTGCTTCACGAATATTGGCAAGGAATTTATTTCCTAAGCCTTCACCTTCACTTGCGCCCTTAACAATGCCAGCAATATCTACGAAAGTAACAGTTGCAGGCACAATCTTTTCGGTATGAACCAAGTTAGCTAATACTGGCAAACGACGATCAGGAAGCGGAACAATGCCAGTATTTGGTTCAATTGTTGCAAACGGATAATTCTCCGCCAACACATTATTACGAGTTAAAGCATTAAACATAGTGGACTTGCCTACGTTTGGCAAGCCAACAATTCCAATAGTTAAAGACATATTCACCTAGTGTAGACCAGCGCCGGGAAAGCCGACACAACTTATTCCTATCCTATTTATTTTCGATAGCATCCACTGCAGCAATAACATCCCCTCTGAAGCCGCAAGATTCTAACTCAGCGACACCACGAATAGTGGTTCCTCCTGGAGAACACACAGCATCCTTCATAGCTCCTGGATGCACACGAGTATCCATGTACAATGCACCCACACCTTCAATCATCTTTGCAGCCAAACGGTATGCACAATCACGTTGCAAACCATATTTCACGCCAGCATCCCCTAGCGCCTCTATATACATTGCAGTAAAAGCAGGAGCACAGCTGGAAAGACACATCGCAATATTCATATGTGCCGCATCAACCCGCTCTATTAAAGAAATCGGCTCAAATAAAGCATGAAACATCGAAAGTTGATTATCCGTAAGTGAATGAGCAGTTTCAGCCAACGTCACTCCTTGACCTACCGCAATAGGAGTATTAGGGATAATGCACTGAACATGAGCATTCTTGCCAAGTAACTCTTGATAGCGTTCCAGTGTCCAACCTGCTGCTACAGAAATGATTGCAATATTACGCTCGACAATACAATTGGCAATAGGCTTTAGTACTTCAGCAACTTGATGAGGTTTTACAGCTATAATAACCGCCTCGCTTGCCTCACACACTTCTTGAGCAGTATGTAAGGCGTGCACACCAAACTGCGATGCAGTATGCTCAAGTTTTTCAAAATGGCGAGCGCAAGCAACAATATGTTCGCCTTGCACTATGCCGGCTTGTACAGCACCGCGCACAATTGCCTGCGCCATATTCCCGTAGCCAATAAATCCAATATTCCCCAATATTTGAGTAGTCATAACGAACTCCCCCTTGCTAAGCGATATTTTAATAGCACACTGATCAGTAAATGTGCTTACATACAGATGTAAAGCATATCAAACAGTGTTTTATTTGAATACATGTCGAGCCATCACAGCAATATCAAGAATTTATCGCTTATATAATGCTGCTAAATCTCCACGATTAAGCGCTTCATTAAATAAGTGACGAAATACTACGTCTCCATGCAAACCATCATGCTCAAACTCATTTGTAGTCCAGTAATGCGAATGAGCAATACGAGAAAGCGTGTCAAGCTGAAGGCCAGAATCCACATACATGTCATCAAAATAGACTGCTGACTGCAATGGGACTTCATTATTAGCAAGCTGATTCTGGTCATAAATCTTACCGAACTGCTTATCTTTCATTAAACAATCGACAGCTGGTAAGAATGGCTGTAGAGCCTGTTCTTGATCGTACATCCAAGGAAACATTGCTTCTCCAGTAAACAACAGTGGACGAGCTGAACCAGAAAATTCGGGCATACTTTCTCGAACTTGCTGGGCAGCCCACAAAATTGGATGTTCCAATTCACCATCGGCATAAATAAACTCTTGTAACGGCCAATATAGAGGACTCGAAGCAGTAGCATCCATTAAACCATACAAGAATTCATCGCTTAAACTACCTGCAGAAGCTCCACCACCGTGCTTAAACGCTTTCAAAGAGCCATCACCATCTGCAAAAGCGGAATCAAGAAGCCAATGTACTCGCTCAAAACTTGGTTTCATACCAAAGGAAGAGCCCAACATTTGGAATCGTTCAACTGTGAGCTTTTCTCCATTTGGAAGCACAACATCTCCCTGAGCAATACGGTCTGCAATAGCGGCTGCACGAGCAACATCCTGAGGATAGCGCTCATAGAATTGCTCAGTTTTACGTGCCATACGGGGGAAAGTATGCTCATAGACTTCACGCGCATTTGCTGGAACGTGAGGAATGCCTCCTGTTGTAAAACTTGCGATTAATCCTTGTGGGAAAAGCGACAAATATGTAAGCGTAAGGAAACCACCGTAACTTTGACCTAGAGAGACCCACGGTTTTGCGTCAAATTCTGTAAGTCGCAAATGTTCAAAATCGCGAATAATAGAATCAGCTAAGAAACGCTTCAAATACCATGCTTGACGCTCAACACTTACGCCATCATCTGCCATACGCTTCATAGTTGAAGCATCCACTCTTGAAGAGCGTCCTACTCCGCGCTGATCCGGTAAAACTACACGAAAATGCTGAATAGCCTCTTGAATCCAGCCGTCACTAGAGGGAGAAAGCGGGCGTGGACACTGACCGCCAGGACCGCCTTGTAAAAACACCAACAATGGCAAGTCATCATGTATATGCTCAGGCGCGCAAACTACTCTGCAAAATAATCGAAGTGTCTCGCCTTTAATAGCACCACCTGGAGTGTTGCCTTCCCAATCAAGCGGCACATCAATCGCACGTTCTTCAATATGCAATCCCGGAACATAGTAACTTGTCAGCAATGCCATTTCACATTCCCTTTCTGTACTCGCGTGCTACATTGCAACTATCAATTACACACTCTATTCATAAATCATACTCAAGTTTGATTGTTCTATAAAGTACTATGCACTAGCCTAGTAAATATGAAAATACCTCATATGTTTCAAAGTGCACTACAACGCTTACGCACTGAGCTTACAATAAACGATATATTATGGGGTATTATTTCACTTATTCTTTTTATACTCTCAAGCAATCGCTACGTTATAAGCAACGTTGATGGCTTTTTGACACAAAGTTCACTAATTACAGTAACGCTTACCAATGTTGTTATTGCATTACTACTTTCAGTACGAAAACTATGGCCTGAACAATCGGCTACTATTTTTATTGTTACTTGCATTGTGCAAGTAATATTTGGTCCTACTCAACTTTTTGCTGATTTCTTTGGTTTCGTGCTACTTGTTAACGCTATTGCGCGTGGAAATCCAGAGCATTCAAAAGCTTTTGTTATTGCAGCTTACGTAACAACCGTATTATCTTGCGCAGTAATATCGTGGAATATTGTAATGGGACCAATATATGGCAACAATCATTCAAAAGCTAGTTATACTTACAGCGTACGAAATATAAATAGTAGTAACATAAGAAATTGCATTTCGATTATACTTGATTTTGCAATTCCTTCAATAATTTTTGCGATTATTATTACTACTATTACGGTTATTATTGGCTACTGGCAGCGCACTCACGTGCATACTATTCAACTTTTACAAGATCACAATAATGCCATTCGCGCGTACCGAAAAAAAGCTCAAAATATTGCCGTTACTGCAGAGCGCGCAAGAATTGCCAGAGACATGCACGATATTGTTGCCCACACGCTTTCTATTATTATTGTTCAAGCAGATGGTGGCCGTTATGCCGCAACCAAAGATATTGCGCTTGCTAAAAAAACAATGCATATTATTAAAAACGAAGCCGAGCGCGCCGTTCACGACATGCGCCGACTTCTAGAAGCTTTAACAGACGCTCCATCGTGTCAATTGGATTTCAACCACATACCTTCGCTTATTGAGCAAGCAAAAATTGCATCTCCTAAAAATATTTTTTGGCATACTATTGATGGCATAAATTCTCAAAATAGGCTTAACACTGACGCACAAACCGTCGCATACCGCGTTGTTCAGGAATCTCTTACTAATATTCGAAAGCACGCAGGAGATGGCGTTAAAATAAACATTCATGAACAGTGGAAAAACCAAGGCTTAACACTAAAAATCACGAATGAAATACACAAAACCGAAGCTAACCAAACGAAAAATAGCAATGCGCAACATAAAAACGGTTATGGCTTAATTGGTATGAAAGAGCGACTTGAAAATCTTCACGGAACGCTTGATTATGGGAGACTCAATGACGGAACGTTTAGTATTGTTGCTTTTATTCCATATTCTTACAGCACAGACCAATCAAACAGCGCTACTTCTGCATTAAATAGTATTCCTAACGTTACTTATAAGAATACAAAAGTTAATAATGAATCGGCAGCGCAAGCAGAACCGGCAAATGTGAAACCAGCAGATGTAAACGTTCCAACCTCATCAAAAGTTTTGCCAAAAGTTTTACCAGAAACAAATGCTTCACAAAATAGGATTGAGAAAGTATCACAATGGTTTGAACAACATTGGCTTATTGGAGACATTATTTATGCATCACCTTGGGTTGTTATGATGCTTTTTATACCAACTTACGATTTTCTTGTTGGAACTGGAATGACTTCACAATATTCCAGCTCGCTTTCATTACAAATACTTTATAGAGTATTTACTCTTACAACCATGATTCCATTCATGTTCCGTAGAAAATCTCCAACTACATGCGCAATTGTTGCAGCAGTATTTTCTGCAATACAGCTTATATTCCTGCCTAATATTTTATTCGCTAATTTTTTCATACCGAACATTATTTACGCTGCGGTTCTCTACGGTAAAAAACGCGCATGGCAATGGGTTAGCGCAGTAGTGCTTGCCGAATCTGCTATTTTCGCAGTAAAAATTGGTATTGCTACAAGAAATATTCCACAAAATGAAACTCCAATACGATTCTTTACGTCAAATATTGTCACAACCAATTTTTATGACATTATGCAAATTGCGTCCGTTGGATTAGTTTTTGGTTTCATAGTTGCAATAATTTGTTTTACAGTTATTGCGTTTGCTTATTACCGCCGGAGTGACGATAATAATTTGCTGCTTCTCAAAGCGCGAAGAACGGAACTTGAACAAGAGCAAAAACAGCTAGAAGTACTTGCAGCGAACGCAGAAAGGCAACGACTTAGCGCAAATATTCAGCAAAAAGTTGCACTCACATTACATAAGGTAATTAATGCTGCAAATTGTGGAATTAGTATGCTAAATAAATACGAAAAATCAAATAGCAATGCAGAAAATCGAAAGTCATCAGAACCAGAGCAATCACAGGAACAAGAACAAATTGAAGAAATTAGTAAAGCTTTTAAAAACATTGGAGATGAAGGTCGCTCAGCACTTAGGTACATGCGAAAATTGCTTGGGATTTTGCGAGAAACAGGTTCAAGTGTTCATTCAGCAAATAATGGTGCAAATGTAACTGAGATCGCGATTCGTCCTGCTCCTTCGCTTGACGAGCAAATTCAACACAACACATTAAATAAGCAAGAGTAAGTTGATACTATGGAAAATATGGAAAACAATGAAGTAATTCGCATCGCAATCGCCGACGATCAAGAACTTGTGCGCGCAGGCTTTACCATGGTAATTAACTCACAGCAAGATATGCAAGTTGTTTCCCAGGCAGCGAATGGAAAACAAATAGTAGAGCTTACAGAAAAAGATCTTCCAGACATTATTCTTATGGACGTTCGCATGCCTGTAATGGACGGTTTGGAGGCAACTCGCAAGATTCTGCAGCAAAAAACTAACACAAATACTCGAATCATTATCTTAACAACTTTTGATTTAGACGAATATGTTATGGCTGCAATTCATGCGGGTGCTTCCGGGTTCCTTTTGAAAGATACTGAACCTGAAACTTTGCTTAATTCCATACGAACTGTGTATCAAGGCAACGCAATTATTGCACCGACTGCAACCAAGCGTTTAATCGCAACTATGGTTCAACAAGATAGTATTATGCATACTTCGCTCAATACAACTTCCCTATCAACGCAAATTCCTCACAGCGAAAATTCAACTCTTCCAGAACTTACTGATCGCGAATACGAAGTACTGATTGAAATTGCTCACGGGCTTTCAAATCAAGAAATTGCTGACAAACTGTTTATTAGCTTACCTACAGTAAAAACTCATGTTGCGCATATTTTAGGAAAAATCGATGCTCGAGACCGCGTGCAGGCTGTAGTTTTTGCTTACGAAAATGGTTTAGTAAAACTGTAAATATATTACGCTAATTGTTTACATTGTTAGATTTGTAGGCTTTTATTTTTACTTTAGATCTAAATAGCGGGCTGCTTAGTGCAATATGTACACTGATAATATTGCAAATATTCAGCAACAAAAACTCGAGGCGTACAGCAACTTTAATACAAAACTGCAAACTAACATGCACACAAACTACGAAAGCACAATGAAACTATAAGCTTGCGGCTTTATATTCAAAGGAAACATAAAGCCGCAAGTTTTAGTAATTTATACTATCTGCGCTTGGGTTATGCACTATGCGCGCGTGTTGCGGCGATGCCGCATGACTGCCATTCCTGTAGCAGCTGCACCTGTAAGTGTTAGAGCTCCTAGCACACTCCATATAAGAGTGCCCCACCCATTGCCAGAAGATTGATTTTCACCTGAAGCTCTTTCTTGAGCTTTTGGCTTTTTGCTTTCTATATCAGAAATCTTTTCATCAGTCTCTTTTGCTGATTCCTCAATTTCTTTATTATCAGCATCAGTTGACACTTCTTCAGAAGCATGAGAATCTACAACTTCATGCTTCACTACTGTCTTATTCTCAACAGGAGCTGATTTTTTAACAGTAGATTCAGCAATAATCGTATTTGCATAAGTAGCATGAGGTGGATTAGTAATTTCGGACACAGATGGTTTTGCAACAACTTGTTCCTGAACAACATTATTTTTCTGATAAGTATCTTCTGGAACATAGGAAACTTCCGGCTGCACAACTGGCGGTTCTACTGGTACAACTTCCGACTCTGCTGGAACAGTTTCAGTTTCAGGCTTCACAACGTCAGTTTCAGCTGGCACAGTTTCAGCTTCAGGCTGAGATGGAGCAGGAGCAGGTGCCGGCTTCGCAACCGGCGGTTCTGCTGGTGCAACTTCAGTTTCCGGCTGAGATGGAACAACCTCAGTTTCAGGCTTCTTTGGAGCAGTTTCAGCTTCCGGCTT
>NZ_KQ956871.1 GCF_001546485.1 Gardnerella vaginalis
GATAACCCTCCAAATGCGAGATGATTCTCTCATGTTTGGAGCGCCGCACAACCCCAAACCCTCCAAACGCTGGAAACTTTCCCCGCGTTTGGAGTGCCGTACAGCCTAAAACCCTCCAAATGTGAGATAACGCTCGCGCTATAAGCGCTCGCTGCTGAGCTTGCGTTGAAAGCACACTGTGCTTTCAGCATTGAGTCGTCGCTACCGCATCGATTTGCTTGATGCAAAGCTTCTTTGGTCGTCAGATTGTGCTTTCTTAAGATAATAAAGAAAGCACAATCGTGTGCGCGCTTGCGTGGAAAGTCCACTGGACTTTCCACATTGAGCAAGCGCTACCGCATTAGTGTATCGAGAATAAACTTATTACTCGTCAGATTACGCTTTCTTAAGAAATAAAGAAAGCGTAATCGTGTGCGCTCCGATGCTGAAAGCACACTGTGCTTTCAGCATTGAGTCGTCGCTACCGCATCGATTTGCTTTTTCACGCTACGCTTTGAGTGAAAAAGCAAGGCGATGCGACACGCCGGCTTGCGCTCAACCGGATTCTGAGTATAGTAGTTACTCGGTTCGCGGAAACGAGCCGAGATAACCAACGCCCCTTTAGCTCAGTTGGTTAGAGCAGCTGACTCTTAATCAGCGTGTCCAGGGTTCGAATCCCTGAGGGGGCACAAACAAAACCCAAGCTTCGTGCTTGGGTTTTTTCGTATCTAATACTTCCGAAAACGCATGCAACAGCGCGTGTTTGTCCCTCTTTCCAGTCAATCTTGAAGTATGACCTTGTCAAATATGATGCCGCAATTATTTCAAGATGATGCGCAGCTTGAACAGTCGAAGCAGCCACAAACGTTCATGCAGCAGTCACAGCAACCACTTACGCAGCCGCAGCCACGTCCGCTCCCTCTGAAAGCTGCCGACACAACCGCCGAAAACCCGTGGCCTGTTGCCGTCTTAAGCCAAAAGTTCCACAGCGCCGTAGAACGCTGGCCAGCCGCGTGGATCGAGGGTCAAATCGTCGAAATCAACATGCGCCGCGCCTCTTCCGGCTACATTACTCTTCGCGACAGCAACGAAGAAGTGTCGATTTCCGTAATGGGCTTCAGCAATTTCGTGCAGCAGGCGCGCGAACTTCGCCAGGGCGACCGCGTAGTCGTTCACGGCAAGGCGGATATTTGGGTAAAAGCTACGCGTTTAAGCTTCGTTGCAGACGAAATACGCCGCGTCGGTGCCGGCGACTTAAAAGCGCAAATTGACGAGTTGCGTAAAAAGCTTAAAGGCGAAGGCCTTTTTGACGCGGAAAATAAGATTCCACTGCCGGAG
>NZ_KQ956872.1:0-6357 GCF_001546485.1 Gardnerella vaginalis
TATTGTTATATTCAGCTAATACATACTTGGAACGCCGCTTAGCATACGAAATAGCCCACATTCGATATGCCACAAGCCCTACTGCCGTAAAGGTTATGAGCTGATTTTTTACACAGTTTTTGTCCAGGTAGTGGTGAATATGCAGCAAACAGATTCGATTACCGCAAAACGCTTGTATTGCAAGGCCTAAGACATGATTTCTTACACACTTTTGGCCTATAACCCCCTATTGGTACGGTGGCGCCAAGCGACAGAAACTGACGTAGTGAACAAAAGGAGTTAAGCCCAAAAACTGCGTCTAAAAAACGTGTTTTCGTTGAAATACAGATGAATTGAAACTAGCAAGTTGAAATACTGAAGAATTAAAATACCAGGAAAATTAGGCACAACTAAGCTAAAAGTCGAGTATTCAGCATTACGTACGATTTTTGTAAAACATGTTTTCGCATATATCAGACACCACAATTATGCATGCATAGTCAGGCATGGATAATCAGCTTCAGAACATTGGATTCTCATAACTAAAGCCATGCTGAAACATCTTGCGCAAATGCCATTGCGGTATTATAGCCCAATTGCGCAGTTTTATAATATTAGAAAGCGTGCAAAATATCTCATACGATATCCTGCACGCTTTATTCAACATACGTTTATTTTTTATACCTACAACCAGTAAACGTAACTTCTACTCAACTGTTGTACGATTGTTGCGTATTCCACTTAAATCAACTTCTTCAAGCGGAATAACCTTAGTATGATTCTTAATCTTGTAACCAACATACAAAATCAAGAACAACGGCACAGACATGTACGTAATGCCAATAGCCTGCCAGTTAAGAGTTGCAAATGAGTGCAAATCCTGACCAACAATAACTAGAACGCACAGCAAGAATGCTACAATCGGACCGAACGGATACCACTTTGCGCGGTATACTAAATCATCCAAAGAATGCCCTTGCGCCACATACGCCTTACGGAAACGGTAGTGAGCCGCTGCAATACCAGCCCAAGCGATAAAGCCTGTTAAACCACTTGCTGCGACCAGGAACATGTATATTTGCGAACCAAAGATACTCATAAAGAATGTGAACAAAGCTACCACAAATGTTGCAAGCAAAGCTGGAACTGGAATACCACGGAAGCTTACCTTACCGAAAACTTTCGGAGCATTACCATCCTTTGCAAGAGCATAAAGCATTCGCGTTGACGCATACATACCGGAATTTGCTGCAGAAATAACAGAAGTCAAAATCACAGCATTCATAACAGCTGCAGCAGCCGCAAGACCTGCACGTTGGAACACAAGAGTGAATGGGCTAATAGCAATATCCGTTACGTCAGATCCAAGCAAATTCTTGTCAGTGTAAGGAATAATGCACGCAATAACGAAAATAGCGAGGATGTAGAAAAGAAGAATACGCCAGAACACTTGCTTAACAGCCTTCGGAATACTCTTTTCTGGCGTTGCTGACTCTCCAGCAGTAATACCAATAAGCTCAGTACCTTGGAACGAGAAGCCAGCAATAGCAAACGCACACAACACAGCAGGAATACCACCAGCGAATGGAGCATCCTTATGAGTGAAGTTTTGCAAGAATGGTGCCTTGCCGCCAATAATGCCAACAATCGTCAAGGAACCAATAACAAGGAATACTATTACTGCAACGACCTTCACAATAGAAAGCCAATATTCTGTTTCACCAAAGCACTTAACTGTAAGAACGTTAATCAGCAAAATAAGCATAAGAACTGCCAATGAGAAAATCCATATTGGCACTTTCGGGAACCAGTATTGCAACACGATTGCTGCAGTACTAACGTCTACAGCCACCGTAATAGCCCAGTTAAACCAGTAGTTCCAGCCCATTGCAAAACCAAGCGCAGGATCAATAAAACGTCCGGAATACGATGCAAACGAGCCACTAATAGGCATGAACGTAGCCATCTCACCAAGAGATGTCATAAGGAAATAAACCATGATGCCGATTGCGCCGTACGCAAACAAAGCGCCGCCAGGACCAGCCATGTGAATTGTTGCACCGCTGGCAACAAACAGACCGGTACCAATGCTGCCACCTAAGGCAATCATAGAAATATGTCGCGTTTTTAAAGCGCGGTGAACATCGTGATTCTGCTCAGAAGTTTGTGTGGCAGTAGATGATAATGAATCACTCATTTTTCCTCCTTCTTAACACAATCAGAGGCAAAAACAAGCAACAGCGTGCGTGTCGATAGCGCTCCGCAGCGAATGCCGACTCGCTGCGACAGTACTTGGCATATTAAACCAAGTCCCAGCATACTACCTTTGGGAATCAGCAGTAAACTTCGGCGCTCTCCCCTTTGGCAAACATTCATCGCTTTCCCTAGCTCATGCCTGCTACTCTTGTTGAGCGCGACCTCTGGTCGATGGTGTTCATTTTTAGTACGACTTGCAGACAAACAGTAAAAAATACGGCGTGGCGCATAAAAATTGGAAATAATAACAAAAAAAACGCCACTTCATAAGAAGTGACGTTTAAAATTTGTGGAGCTAGGGGGATTCGAACCCCCGACCCCCTCCATGCCATGGAGATGCGCTACCAGCTGCGCCATAGCCCCGTTTTTATTTATGCCGTTCAAACGAACCTTTGATAGAATACAACAAATTCGTAGTCTTTCCAAATGCGGCGTGTCGAATCATACGCATGCAACACATGCACAATACCGCACTTTCAAGCGGATACCAATCCACATATGACACACACAAAACACAGCAGACCACACCGAAACTCAGTAAGCGCCACTCAGCAATACCTTCAATACGTTACCCCCAGCAAATCAGCCATGTAACTACGAATTACTATTAGCTCCGCCTGAAACTTGACCACTCCCTGGCGCAGTAGTACTAGTTGATGATCCACTACCACTGCTACTACCAGATCCAGCACCGGCATTAGCTCCCGCGCCTGCAGTTGAAGTATCGCTTCCCGAACTATTGCCGCCAAAACCATCGCCTGAATTTGAACTATTGCTATTATTATTCGTATCCGCGCCAGATTCGTTATCTGTATGACCATTCACAGTACTGTCAACATTCTCATGACTATGCAAATTCTTGCCATTATCTTCATCAGTTGGTTCTTGCGTTGTAGTGTCATTTTCAACAGGTTTCTTATGCTCCACTCGCATATTCTGGTTGTTGCGTTGCTGCGGTTGAGGCTGCTGTTGCTGCTGTGGAGCTTGCTCCTGCTGATTCATATTATCGGTGCCTTTACCTTGCGTAAAAAGCAGCACTATGCAAGCGGTAACAACAACAGCCAACAATGCACTCAAAACAGCAATAATAATCGTCGCACGTCGGCTACCAGTATGACGAGCAGGCTCAGGCGGCACAGCATTATAATTTGAACGAATAGCTTGCGATAACGGTATTGGTTCAGCAAGAGAACCTTCCGACAATGCCATGTCTTCTTCACGCTGCTTACGCAATGCTGAAAGCTCTAAAATACGCGTATTTTCTAATTCTGGATTACGAACTTGTGAACTTACTGTGCGTCCAGCAATTGCGTCAAAAGGCTGCGTTGATTGCGTTAACTGCTCAGGCTGAGTTGGCTGCATAGCCTGAGTGGATTGCGCAGATGAATCATATTGTTCTCCAGGAATAAATAGATTATTTCCATCTTCCGAAGGATCATCTTGCCATGGTGAAACATTAGATGAATATGGCATATGAATACCATCTCCCGTACTTTGAGAACCAGTTTGCGCATTATCAGCATTATTTGCGATATTATTTGCGATATTATTTGCAGCATTATTTACGGCATCAGCATTATTACGCAAATCCACAGTATCACTGCTCGCAGTGCGTTCAGCGACATTATTTGCATTTGCTTCCGCTAGCTTGCGAGACGACGCATGAATCACATTTTGATACAATTGGGAAGCTACTGCCGACACAATCGAACCGACAGCTACACCTATAACTGAACCAGCAATACCAATTTTAGAAGCAAGCAAAAACGACGTCACTGCTGCAAGCGAGCCAGCTAATACTTGCGTAAACGATATGCCTTTGAAGAAATTCTTCACGTATGTACCCTACATCTACCAATAGCATTAACAAATATAAGGCAATCTGCCCAACACTATTACCGATTTGTTACCAACAATGATGGTAGCACTCAATACAGGAGTTGCACAGTATTGCCTCATAAACTCTTACAACAACGTCACAAGATAATCACATGCTCATTGCAATAACATGCTCATTGCAATAACATGCTCAACACAACACAACAAACTATAGTGAAGCTGAATTCAATGAAGTTGATTGCAACGTTACTTTTTTACGCAAAGACACTTGCTTCACTTTTTTCTCATCGTAATGTTCACCAAAACTTGCAATAATAATAGCTGCAAATATTAACGCAAATCCCACGAATGCCATATTTGACACATGCTCATGATAGAACAACGTAGAAAATAGCAGTGTGAATAAGCTTTCAGTGCACATAATGACGGAAGCGTTCGCAGTAGAAAGATTCACCAAACTATAGTTTTGCATAATCTGTGCAACTACTGTTACTACTACAGTAAGATACAACATATTAGCAATAATTGTTACATGGTCAGCACCATGAAAGTTTGGCAGTGGCTCACTTATAAGAGCACCTGCCATAAAGAGCACTGCAGAGACAGCAAATTGCCCGAAAGTTAATGTCACAGGATTATATTTACGTGAATAGTATGCAAGGAACGTCAAATTAAACGCAAATACTGCTGCACAAATGAGCGTAAGTACATCTCCATACGATAGCGTCAGCACAAGCATTCCTGGTTTTAATGCCACAAAACCGACTCCTGCCACACAAGTTACTGCAGCTATCAAACCTAATAATGTTGGCTTTTTCTTCACAATAAGCCAAGCTGAAAATGGCGCAATCACACAATAAGCTGCTGTAAGAAAAGCGCTGCGTCCCGGATCAATTGATCGCAAACCTTCAGTTTGCAACACTAACGTAGCATAGTAGGTAACGCCAGTAAGTAACGAAGGAATAATTAATGTAGCAGTAAAGGTTTTACGAAGCGTATTGAAGAAAATAACGGCCATAATAGCGCACGCACCAACCATACGCACACCCATCAGCCATTGAACAGGAAAAACCTCAAGCGCATATTTTGAAGAAACATAGCTACCACCCCAAATAGCAGCACAAATAAGCAGCATGAATTGAGCTGTACGAACACCCTTACCTTGAGGCATGCCAGATTGATTGGTTAACGATTGAGCCGTTACATCCTTCACCTTCATAATGCTTCCCCTTCAACTATAAAAGTTGATTCTTTAAAATTTCTCTTTTGCAAAGCATTTTAACTTATAAAGTACACAGAATAGCCTTAAAAACGTGAAAAGTACAACTTTTTGGCGTTTCCCCGGAAAATTTCCGACGTATAACTCGAAAAACTCGAACACCCGACTCTTTTACTTTATTTATTTCACATATCGCGAAATCGGTGATTTATATCACAAGTACATAACTTTTTACATCACACACTCGAATCCTCCTCATAATCAGCGTAATGTAGCTATAAATACGTAATGTAATTGCACACTATAAGCGTGAGGCAATACTGTTTAAAACGAAAGGAATTATTATGGCAACACTTACAGCCGATATGAAGGAATTTATTGCGAATAATTTGGCTTGGATTGCAACAGTAAGCAAAGATGGCGAGCTTGATTTGGGACCAAAAATGTCTATGTTCGTGCTTGACGACAACCACCTTGCCTACCACGAGCGCACTGCAGGCCAGCATTTTAAGAACTTGCAAGACGGCAGCCAGTTGGTTGTAGCAGTTGCTAATTTGGCAGAAAAGAAGGGTTATCGCTTCCGCGGGACCGTAACTCTTCACACTGATGATGCGATTTACGAGGAGCAAGTTCGCGTTGCCGAAGAAAAAGGCACAAAGAAACCAGCTGCAGTTCCAGTTATGGAAATCACTGAGATTCAGGATTTGACTTCTGGCGCTACTGCCGGTAAAACAATTGCGAAAGATTAATACATCGTCATTCAGTCGTGTGGATATTCGTGAGGTAGAGATTTGAGATTTTTCGCACTGAACGAAGGACGCTCGCACTATAAGCGCTCGCTGCTGAGCTTGCACGGAAAGTCCACTGGACTTTCCGTCTGAGCAAGCTCACGCTCCGACCTGCTTTCGCGCGCGCTTTGAAGGAGCTTGAAATCAATGGGATTTCAAGCTCCTTCAAAGCGTGATTTGGCTCAATTGTGAAGCACGGTGTGCTTAACGCTCGCGCAGCGCTTCGACCGAGCTTGAAATCAATAGGATTTCAAGCTCCTTCAAAGCGTGATTTGG
>NZ_KQ956872.1:6457-10842 GCF_001546485.1 Gardnerella vaginalis
CAAATCAGCCGAACGGCTATGCCGTGAGGAATGAGCGCGAAAGCAGGTCGTCGCGCAAAACGCCGAATTACTACGTTTCAAGCAAGCAGCATACAATATCGAGTGGCGTTCGTCCTCAACGGCGAAGATGAACACCACTCAATTTTTTTATTTGATTATTTTATTTGATTATTTAGTTGTCGCTAATTTACTTCGTTTCTTTACGCAATGCTTGCAATCTAGCGTTCATTTCTTCCGCTTTCTTCTTCTCGAAGTAATACATTACTGCAGCAATAGCAATCGGGAAAATAACAGTGAACACAATCCACCCGCAAACCACTAATGGTTCATCTTTGAATGAAATCCATCCAACAATCACCGATACAATAAATTGAATAGCAATTGGCGGCACTAACGCAAAAACGAATTTTGCAAGGTTTGACATACGCTCATTCGACCAAAAAATAGCAAATACTCCATAGCCTATGCCTATAACAAATGTTGCTACAGCATAAGCTGCAATTCTGTTTCCAACCGCGCTATGCGCTAACAAGCTCGACACAAAACTGATTGCAGTAAAAATAGTGCACCCTATGCCAATGCCTTTAACAATATTTTTTACCATTGTTTTACCTAAAGTTGTAACTTGCTTTTCCATAATAATCATTTCCTTTTTAAGTATTAAAAAATTAGTATTAAAAAAATACGCTTAAAACTACATTCCTAAGCGCTTTTTGAATCCTGCTAAGCATCTGCGACTAATCCACTCAACGCTTCCGTCGTCCATTTTTACGCTCATACTTCCGCCGAATCCTGGATCAACTCGAACAATGCGATTCAAGTTCACGATTGCGGATTTAGATATGCGCACAAAAGACGCAAATTGCGGATTGTCAAAATCCATGAGGCGCTTGTAAGATACGCACTCGCCTTTATCACTGTGAATGATTACGCGCGAATTTTCTACGCAAATCATAATCACATCTGGCTCGTGCATCACAATAATCGAATCGTTAATATAACCATATATAAACGAATTATTGTTGC
This sequence comes from Gardnerella vaginalis, assembly GCF_001546485.1. Taxonomy (GTDB): domain Bacteria; phylum Actinomycetota; class Actinomycetes; order Actinomycetales; family Bifidobacteriaceae; genus Bifidobacterium; species Bifidobacterium vaginale_D. The sequence goes on from NZ_KQ956872.1 coordinate 7,484, forward strand.
TATTTGCCGTATTCGCAGGATTATTTTCAGCATTCGCAGGATTATTTTCAGCGCTGCTTACTTCTGCAGTTTTAGAATCAATGCCCTGCAATTGCGAAATAATGCGTTTAAGATTATCGTCAATATTGTGAACCGACAACTGAACAGACTGCTCTTCTTCTGGCGGCACAATAGCAATTGTTACTTTCATCAAGCCTCCCTTCCGTATACTACCGTTAGCGTTTGCTAGCTTTTGCTAAGTTTTCTTAGCATTTGCTAGCTTTTTGTTTTGTAATTTTGACTATACGGCACTGTAAATAGTCTGTCTTTACAAAATCGCTAAACGGTAGTTTTCGGGTTTTAAGCGGCAAATAAGTGGGAAAAATAGAAAATTACGCAGCTCCCCAAATGCGAATAAGACGTTGGCTCGTAGGATCAGCTGCAGGACCTTGATCGTAAGCATCCAAACGCCAATGAATCGAGCCGTCCGCGTTAAGGCTTGGAATTAAGCGCGCCCAACGACCATTTCCCATTCCGCCAATCGTCTTATAAGAAGGATCTACCTTGTCTAATCCAAGCAGCTTATGAACAGTTTGAGAAAGGCAAGAACCGTGAGAAAACACTAGTAAATCGCGGTCAGAACCGGTTTTGCGCGTCCACTCTTCAACAGTCGCAGCTGCACGCTCGCCAACTTCTTGTTTCGTTTCTGCACCGTGACGAAGTTCTCCACCCTCGCCTTTTACCCAAGCGTTAAAATCTTCCGGCCATTGTTCGCTAATCTGCTGGCGGTTCAATCCTTCCCACTCACCAAAAAAGCGCTCGCGCACGCCATTTTCAACATGCACATGAAGCCCAATCTTATCCGCAAAAGCGTGAGCTGTTTGCTGCGCGCGAATAAGCGGAGAAACAATCGCCACAAAACTAGCGTCCGCTTCTTCCGGCGTAATGCGCACATGCTCAGCACTATTCGGATCCTTTGAATCTTCCAAGTCGGAAGCGCCAAAAAGCACACGCAAAGCTTTACCAGAACGAGTCACCTGATCCATTCCAGAATCATCCAAAGCAATATCAATCATGCCTTGCAAACGGAACTGTGCATTATACGGAGTTTGACCGTGGCGAATAAGCATAACAGAGCGAGCAATTCCTTCGTGCGCACTATTAATGGAATTATTGACGTTACCCGCAACATTTTCTACGAAATCAACCATGGTTTGTACCGTACTTTCTTCTTACTTCTCAGTTTCGCTAGCGTCTTGAATCTCGCTAGCATTTTCAGTTTCGCTCATATGTTCCGGAAGTTGCAAATCGATAGCAGGGCAATCGTTCCACAGGCGCTCTAAACGATAGAACGCACGTGCTTCCTCATGCATCACATGAACCACGAAATCACCGAAATCAAGCAGAATCCACTGAGCTAATTCCAAGCCCTCTCGAGACAAAGCCTTACGCTTATTATCTTTCAGGAACAAATCTTTTTCAATTTCTTCAGCAACAGCCAATACTTGACGCTCATTAGAAGCAGAAACAACTAACATAGCATCCGTAATACCAAGCAAACTACTCACATCAAAAGCCTGTGCATTCGTAGCTTTTAACCTATCTGCGGCAGCGGCAGCAATACGAACCGCATTAATTGAGCTTTCTAAAGCTGTCATAATGTTAGTACTCCTTAACTATCAAGTGTTTTATTAGCGTTCCCAAGCCGGCTTCCAGCCTTCTACTACATGCTGAGTATTTTCCGAATACACCATAGAATCCGACGGAACATCGTGACGCACTACAGAACCTGCACCCGTAGTAACTCCATCTCCCACAGTAACTGGAGCCACAAACAGATTACCTGCACCAACGTGAGCACCCGAACCAATCGTTGTATGATTTTTATGCACGCCATCGTAATTTGCTGTAATCGTGCCACCACCAATATTCGTATGCTCACCCAAGTCAGCATCGCCAATATAACTTAAGTGCGGCACTTTCGTACCATTGCCAATATGCGCTTTCTTCATTTCCACGAAAGCACCAGCTTTCGTTTCTTCACCAAAAACGTTGCCTGGACGCAAATATGTCCACGGACCAATGTTAGCAGCCTTACCAATATGCGATTCCTGCACGCGAGAACGTTCTACCACAGCATTCTCATCAATTTGCGCATCAATAAGCGTCGTATAAGGACCAACTACAGCACCACTTGCAACCGTAGTATGACCTTGAAGGAAACAACCTGGAAGCACAGTAACATCTTGAGCAAGCGTTACATCATCTTCAATCCAAGTCGTATCTGGATCAAGAATCGTCACACCTTCAAGCATCCACTTTTCGCAAACGCGCTTATTATGCGCTTTCGCGAGCGCAGCCAATTGCACTCGCGTATTGACACCTTCTACACTTAATGGATCTGCAGCAGACATTGCACCAACATGACCAAACTTGCGAGCATGTTCTAATGCATCCGTTAAATAGAATTCACCTTGAGCATTTTGAGCATTCAGATTTGCGATAGCATCACAAAGCACCGCAGCGTCAAACACGTATACGGAAGTATTTACTTCGTGAATCGCAAGTTCTCCAGCATTTGCATCCTTATGTTCAACAATACGTAACACGTCACCATTAGCTTCACGAACAATACGGCCGTAGCCAGTAGCATCGTCTAATACTGCTGTAAGAACAGTTGCCACATTGCCATGATTGTTATGGAAATCAACTAAAGATTGTAAAGTTTGCGTATCTAGTAATGGCATATCGCTTGCAGCAATCAGCACAGCACCTTGTACTGGTTCACCAGTTTCGTTGTGAGCGATTTCGTTAAGATCTTTAATAGCACATTGCACTGCGCGGCCAGTGCCAGGTTTTTCATCCTGATTGACAATAAGAACACTATTGTTGTAACTAATGGCAGCTTCCGTTACACGCTGAGCCTGCGCATGCACAACTACAGCAAGCTTTCCAGGATTCACACCAATCATAGCGTCCATAACACGGTTAAGAAAAGTTTTTCCAGCGAACATATGAAGAACCTTTGGTGTCGCCGAACGCATACGCGTTCCTTCGCCAGCCGCCAAAATAATTGCTGCAGCTACTTTATTCTTTTCCACTCGTGCTCCTTCGCTATATGGTATACATCATTATTGTTACTATCTTTCATTCTATTACGTCTTATCGTCCAGAAAAAACGTACGTTTCAAACAAAAGGGGTTATAGGCCAAAAGTGTGTAAGAAATCATGTCTTAGGCCTTGCAATACAAGCGTTTTGTGGTAATCGAATCTGTCTGCTGCACATTCAACACCCGGACAAAACTGTGTAAAAAATCAGCTCACACCCCTTACGGCAGTAGGGCTCGCGGCATATCGAATGTGAGCTATTCCTTTAGGCG
>NZ_KQ956872.1:10942-24197 GCF_001546485.1 Gardnerella vaginalis
TCAGTCGGTTAACTGAACTAGTAACAGTGTTTAGGTGATTACCGTCGTTTTCTCAGCTAGATAACTGAGCTAATAACAGTGTTCGGGCGATTACCGTTGTTTTCTCAGTCGGTTAACTGAACTAGTAACAGTGTTTGGGTAATTACCGTTGTTTTCTCAGCTAGATAACTGAGTTTTTAACAGTGCTGAGGCTATGGTTTATGCCACAGAATATTCATCAGCTTAGTTTTACACACTTTTGGGGAAATAACCCTATAACCCAACAAAAGACAGAGACAAAAACGCAAAAACGCTACCCGGGAAACCCAAGTAGCGTCTGCAGCAAGCTCCCTCACCTGGATTCGAACCAAGACAAAGGGTTCCAAAGACCCGTGTGCTGCCATTACACCATGAGGGAACGGCGGAAAAAACCGCCAAGTCACCATTATGCCATAATATTAAAAAACGTCAAATTGGCGTGGCGCACAGGCACATTACTGGTTTTACGCAAATAAGAAGCCTTGGCCGTGATGCTCCGGGTAAGTATCGAACAGCTTAGCAACCGAACCATCCTCAAACACTGCTTTAATAGCACTTGCAAGAAGCGGAGCGATTGAAAGAACAGTTAAACCATCCCAACGCTTTTCTTCTGGAATTGGCACAGTATCAGTCAAAACCACTTCGCGAGCGCCGCAAGCCTTCAAACGTTCAACTGCAGGACCAGAAAGCACGCCGTGAGTTGCAACAACAGTAACCGACTTAGCACCAGCTTCCTTCAATACGTTGCAAGCACCAGCAATAGTTCCAGCAGTATCAATCAAGTCGTCAACCATCACGCAATCGCGACCAGCAACGTCACCAACTACGCGATTTGCAACCGTCTTGTTAGGGCAAGTGATATCACGAGTTTTATGCACAAAAGCCAAAGGACCGCCGCCCAAGCGCTGCGCCCACTGCTCTGCTACGCGAATACGACCTGCATCAGGAGACACAACAGTTACGTTTGCAAGATCATCACGGAAACGATCACGTACGTAATCAACTAAAACTGGCATAGCAATCAAATGGTCAACAGGACCATCAAAGAATCCTTGAGACTGAGCAGCATGTAAATCAACGCTCATAATGCGATCAGCACCAGCAGTCTTAAGTAAATCAAACATCAAGCGGCAAGAAATAGGCTCGCGACCACGATGCTTCTTATCTTGACGAGAATAGCCAAGAAGTGGGCATACTGCAGTAATAGAGCGAGCAGACGCACGTTTCAAAGCATCAATCATAATCAACTGTTCCATAATGGACTTGTTAACAGGATCACTGTGACTTTGTAACACAAACACGTCAGTGCCACGAACGGACTGCGTATAACGAACATACATTTCACCGTTAGCAAAATCGTATGCTGTTGTTTCCAATACATCAATACCAAGCTGATTCGCTACATCACGCGCAAGCTTCGGATGGGCGCGACCGGTAACGAGAACAAGGTTTTTATCTGGCTTTCCTTCAAGGACGATGCTCACCATATCTCCAAACATTAGTTCGCTTTAGTTCGCGAAATGAACATAATTAATAGTAACTTTTTGCACAGACGATAAACGACAAGCCGAAAAATCAATAGTTACACACGATACAAACCATGCTTAACTATATACTGAACTACACCGTCAGGAACCAAATACCATACTGGCTCACCATGCTCAGCACGTCTACGTACGTCAGTAGAAGAAATAGACAATGCTGGAATTTCTAAAATATCAACAGGCAAATGCTGTGCGTCACAATGAACCATGTCGTCACAATGAACTACTACGCCAGTATCATTGGTATGTGGTTCGCGAGGAAGCAACGGTGAATTAGAATCTGCAAGCTTTTCTGGTCTAGAATAACCAGGACGAGTAACAGCCACGAACCGCGCCAAGTTCCACATTTCGCGCGCATGCTTCCATTGCATAATTTCAGCAACAGCATCAGCACCAGTAATGAAGAACAGTTCGGCATCCGGATGCTGAGCATGAATATCTCGCAAAGTATCAATAGTGTAGGTTACTCCCGGTCGATCAATATCTACGCGAGAAACAGTAAATTTTGGGTTTGAAGCAGTGGCGATCACCGTCATTAAATAGCGGTCTTCAGCATTGGTAACTTTTTTATCGAGCTTAAACACTGGTCTACCAGTTGGCACGAAAATAACTTCATCTAAATCATACACCCAAGCAACTTCCGAAGCTGCTACCAAGTGACCATTATGAATGGGATCAAAAGTGCCACCCATAATACCAATACGTTGACGCTCATGTACATTGCCGCGCGTAGAAATGCGCCTATGCTTCAATCTTGCTACTACGGCAGGCGCAGCTTCTTTACCTGTAAACGAACCCTGAAACAAATCAGACATACGACGTTCTTCATCAGCGTGTAGCTCAGGATTCATACGTTTCAGATTCCTTATCTTCTGCTTGAGTTTCATTCACGAGACCAGAAGCCACATTAGCACCGTCTGGATTAATGTTACCCATTTCTTCATTCCACTCATCTTGCACAACGCGTTGAATTTCAATGAAAGTTGGCAGCGGAAAATCTGGCTGATACGCACTGCGAATACCCGCTACAGCTTCAGTAATACGCGGCAATATGGCTGTCATAGCGTCAATATCATGTTCACGTTCTAATTCACTAAATTTAGCAATATGTTCTTCCATGCGCCGCATGCACTCAAGAACGTTTTCAAATGCAGACTCATCAGGAAGTGTTACATCACGAGCATCAGCGTCAGGCCAGCCCATTAATACAGCATCAGCATATTCAAGTGACGAACGTTGCGAAGCGGAAGCAATACCATCTTCAATTTGCACTAGAAAAACGTATCTCACAATAGATAAGCGCTCAGCGGCAATATTAAGAGCTTCAGCTGGAGTCAAATTCACGTCATTATTAGGCATACTCTTACCTTACCGCCACGTGACTATTAAAACCAGAACATCTACTTTTTAATTTGCTTACTGTGGCGCGCCGCTCCAAACGCGAGAAAACCACCCCACATTTGGAGTGCGCGAACGTACATGCTCAGTGCAAAAACTACTCGCGTATTTGACCGTCTCCGTAGCCAATCCACTTGGTTGTTGTCATTTCACGCAAACCCATAGGACCGCGCGCATGCAATTTTTGTGTTGAAATACCAAGTTCAGCACCAAAACCAAATTCTCCACCATCCGTGAATCGCGTTGAAGCATTGACCATCACTACCGCCGAATCAACATTGCTAATAAAACGCTGAATAGTAGCGTAATCTTCAGCAAGAATAGTTTCAGTATGCCCCGTAGAATATTGCGCAATATGAGCAGCTGCAGCATCTGCATCTTCCACAATTTTTACACCCATATTGAGTGACAAATACTCGCGCTTCCAATCTTCCGTAGTAGCATGCTCAAGCTGTAAACCAGCAATATGAGCAGCTTGCAAAATATTGTAAGACGTATCGTCAGCATGCAATGTAACCTTATGTTCAGCTAAAGCAGCAGCAATTTGTGGTAAAAATTCTTGTGCAATACTACGGTGCACCAATAATTTTTCTGCAGCATTACACACGCCTACTCGTTGAGTTTTTGCATTGATAATAATTGGTATCGCTTTTTTAATATCAGCGCTTCTATCTACATAAATATGTACGTTTCCAGCACCCGTTTCAATAACTGGCACTGTAGATTCTTGCACAACTGTAGCAATCAAATTTGCGCTACCTCGAGGCACAAGCACATCAACATGACCATGCGCATGCATCATAGCTGTGGCTCCATCCCTACCCAAATCATCAACTGATTGAATAAGATCAGCACTAAGACCAGCTTCTTTAAGCACTGACTGAATTACTGCAATACTTGCTTGATTCGTATGCTGAGCAGCACTCCCACCACGCAATATGGCAGCATTACCAGATTTAATACACAAAGCTGCTACATCAACAGTTACATTTGGGCGAGCCTCATAAATCATACCCATCACACCTATTGGCACACGAACTTGCGAAAGTCGAATACCATTAGGTAGTGTGTAACCTCGCACAACTTCACCTACAGGATCTTGCAATTGAGCAATATTTCGCACGCTTTGTGCAGATTTTATAATGCGTGACTCATCGAATTTTAATCGATCGAGTTTACCAGCATCCATACCGCGCAATTGAGCTTCCTCAAGATCTTCCGCATTAGCAGAAGCAATACTTGCAGCAGCAGCTTCTAACGCATCAGCCATAGCTTCAAGCAGCGCATTTTTTGCACGAGTATCTGATTTTGTGAATACTCGCCATGCAGTGCGAGCAGCGTCCGCACGATTATTCACTACATCATCAACAGTCAACGCTTTCCCCCTGTAGATTATTATTCGCTTCATTCCTACCGTAGCATGAAAATTGTTACATGTATGAGATTAGCACACGCCCGTTCGCCTAGCGCTTCAGGTACCATAGTTGGTAGCAATTATCAACATTGAAATCAACGATTTATCAGCATCAACAGTTACGGAGGCATTATGGTAACAGATACCGCTATTTTCCATAGCACGCGTTCCACTACGCCAATCTGCACAGCAAAACAAGCAATTCGTCAAGGAATTGCAAAAGATGGTGGTCTATTCGTAACTGATACTCTTGGTAGCAAACATTACGATATTTCAAAACTTCAAGAAAAGTCATATCAAGAGATTGCTACGGAAATCCTACAACTATTACTGCCTGACTATTCAACACAAGAGCTTGCTGATTGCGTACAACTTGCTTATGGCAGCCAATGGTCTGATGCTGCTATTACGCCACTTCAGCAACTTGGAAATACGCGAGATTTTGTGCTGGAACTGTTCCATGGTCCTACTTGCGCGTTTAAGGATGTAGCGTTACAAATACTGCCACAGTTGATGTCGCGAACTCAAACTCAAGACGAAAAAACTACATCAAACAGCGAAAAGAACGTAATGATTCTTACTGCAACTTCTGGAGATACTGGAAAAGCAGCTTTAGCTGGTTTTGCTGACGTACCTGGCACTTCTATGCTTACTTTTTATCCAGAAGGCAAAGTTAGCAGAGTTCAGGAATTGCAGATGACTACGCAGCTTGGCAATAATGTGCAGGTTTGTGCAGTTCGTGGTAATTTTGATGATGCTCAAACAGGTGTCAAACAAATATTCACCAATAGCGAGCTTACGAAAAATCTTGAAGATTCTGCAAATACAACATTATCTTCCGCTAATTCAATTAATGTTGGTCGCCTTGTGCCACAAGTTGTGTACTATTTTGTGGCTTATAAGCAGCTTGTTGAACGCGAAGTCATACAGCTTGGCGATGAAGTTGAATTTTGTGTTCCAACTGGCAATTTTGGTGATATTCTTGCCGGGTATTACGCGAAAATGTTGGGTTTGCCTGTAAAACATCTTATTGTTGCTAGCAATAGTAATAATGTACTATTTGATTTTTTGGTAAGCGGCACTTACAATCGTCAACGCCCATTCCATCACACTGTTGCTCCTTCTATGGATATTTTAGTTTCTTCTAATTTGGAACGCATGTTGTATTACATGTGCGATAAAGACACGCGTTTAATCCAAATGCTTATGAACGATTTACAGCAGTGGGGTGCTTTTGAGATTCCAGAAAATGTGCTCGCAAAGATTCGTTCACTGTTTGGTTGCGGTTGGGCGAATGAGGATCAAATTCGCGAAGCTATTGATGATTGTTGGAATCAATACCAGTATGTGATTGATCCGCATACCGCTTGTGGATATTTCGTCATGCAGCATATGCCACATGACGAAAACGTCCCGAGAGTACTGCTAAGCACTGCAAGCCCGTATAAGTTCCCTCGCGTTGTTGCTGAAGCGTTGCATCTTGAACATGTGCAAGATATGGATGATTTCCAATGCATGGATGCTCTGAGCAAAGTAACTGGTACGAAATCTCCAAGTATGCTAAGAAATCTTGAGCATAAGATTCCTCGTTTTACTGATGTTATTGATATTGCTGAAATGCCTAGCTACGTTCAACAACAAGCTCATCATTTCGCAAAATAACAGTCACAAGAGGTGCTATAAGATGTGAGAGGCTAAGGTGCATACCGCAGCCTCTCACCTATTCATCATCCTTGTTAAACAGATTTTCATACACTTTTGTAATAACGTTTAAATCGTGTCCTTTTCTAGCAGCTGCTGCAAAAAATCTTCGTCTACGCACTAAAGGTTCGAGATTTTTCGTACGCTGGGCAGTTTTACGCCCAAGCTCCCAAGCTGCTTCATTAAATACTCCCGACTCTTGAGCAGAAGCCATACATTGTGCAATTGCAGCAGGATCAACCTTCTTATGTTGTAATTCCATTCGCGTAGCTTTTGCGCCTAACATGCGCGCTATGCAAGAACGAATTACTGTGTGCGCATATTGATAGTCATCAAGAAGATGTAATTCCAGCAAACGTTGAATAACCGCCTCAACAACAACCTCAGAATACCCTTTTTCTTGAAGACGCTGGCGCATATCCATCACAGAGCGAGGAGCATAATCTAAAAGCCGTAAAGCAGCTTCCTTGCAATCGTCTTCATGAGTTGATTGAGCGGCAGAAACTTGCTGAACAATACGAGAACCATGACGAACGAGATTATTCTTAGCTTTTTTCCTGCTGCCAGAACGAAATCGCAAAGCTTTTCTGTCTGTAACTTCTTCCCCAGCAGCAATTGCAGTTGCTGCAGCAATATCTTCAGAAGATTGCATACTGTCTGAAATGTCTGAAATGTCTGAATCACTGATGCAGGTAGAGTTGCTGAGAAGTGCTGAGTTTTCATCGCAATCATCGTATTCGTGAGTAGTGATGCTTTCACTGCTGCTACTTTCATCACTGTCGCAACGTTCATCGTCTACATTATATGAAACTGCACTCGTTTCATACGATATGTTGTTTGTACGATGTTTTATGCTTCGCAACGCTGTTTTATGCAATAGCTGCTTACGAGTGCGAGGAATATCGTTATCACTTTCGCAATCTTCCTCTTTAGTAAGCACTACTGGATGTTCACGAAGAAAACTCGCTACACTTATCACCATATTTCATCCGCTTTATAAGCCCAACTTACTGTTACTTTTGCTGACACATCTTTTGCTGCAGCATTTTACTTTGTATCTCTTTACTTTGTATCTGTATCAGTATCTTCAGCTTGGTTTAGTTCAGTATCTTCAGCAAATTGATCTTTGGACTGCATTAAACCTAATGAAGCTTTAATTTTTTCACTAATTTCTTCAGTAATAGCTGGATTATCCTTCAAGAACTTACGAACATTTTCACGACCTTGACCAAGCTGATCGCCTTCATAAGTAAACCATGAACCAGATTTCTTAATAACATCAGCCTGCAAGCCCATATCAATAACGGAACCTTCAGTAGAAATACCCTCACCGTACAGTACATCAAATTCAGCAGTCTTAAATGGCGGAGCCATCTTGTTCTTTACAATCTTCACTTTGGTGCGATTACCAACAGCTTCTTCACCATTTTTAATAGTGGAAACGCGCCTAATATCCATACGCACAGACGCATAGAATTTTAGAGCTTTACCGCCAGTAGTAGTTTCTGGATTACCAAAGAATACGCCAATTTTTTCTCGAAGCTGATTAATAAAAATAGCAGTAGTACCAGCTTGAGAAAGAGCACCCGTCATTTTACGCAACGCTTGACTCATTAAACGAGCTTGTAAACCGACGTGACTATCTCCCATGTCTCCATCAATCTCAGCTTTTGGAACCAAAGCTGCTACAGAATCAACTACAATCACATCTAAAGCACCAGAACGAATAAGCATATCTGCAATCTCTAGCGCCTGCTCACCATTGTCTGGTTGAGAAACAATCAAAGCATCAGTATCAACGCCTAATTTACGAGCGTACACTGGATCAAGCGCATGCTCAGCATCAATAAATGCTGCCACACCACCATTACGCTGAGCATTAGCAACAATATGCAAAGCTAATGTTGTTTTACCTGAAGATTCAGGACCATACACTTCCACAATACGACCACGAGGCACACCACCAATTCCTAAAGCAGTATCTAATGCCAATGAGCCAGTAGGAATAACTTCTACATCCTGCATAGGCTTATCGCCTAAACGCATTGCGGAACCTTTGCCATACTGTCGTTCAACATTAGCCAGTGCAGTTTCTAATGCTGCTTGGCGACGCGGATCGGCCTTATCTGCATCAATAAGGCGATCAATATTACTTTTATTTTTTGTTTGCGCCATGTCTGCTACTCCTTTCGCATACCGTTATGTATCGAACGACCTTAGTTCCACACATGTTGCTCACACAAGTGCTCTGAAACAATGTGGATAAAAGCTACAAGCCATAACCACTACAGCACCCATTGATTGCAATCACTTAACAATTCAAGTATACACAATATACGAACATTTGTTCGATATTGCGTGTCTTATTAACATCAACTCAACACACTCAAGCAACCATGCTTAACAAGCAGGCATAGGAGGAGCATTATGATCTTTACCCCACCGCTTACTATCAGGAATACCCATATGATCACATAAAACATTCCACACAACGCGAGGCTCAACGCCAGCTTCTAACGCATCATAAGCGTTCATACCATGCAACTTTTGCAAGCCCTGATCGCGTGCAATACTACGACCTAGTTCACGCCCAAAAATCTCTTCAAGCAACTGCCAAAATTCACGCTCGCGCATACATTCCCCTCATTGTTATTACAAATAAGCAATACTCAACACATTATTCAATAAAGTGAGAAGATTATACACAGTAGCGTTACGAACTTCTTCACGACCACCCGATAATCTCAATTCAAAAACAAGCACAATATTGTTACCATCGCTGTAATCCCACATATTATTCACGCACTCACATTTAAGCTCTAAACGAGCCTTACAAACAAGGTCACTATGGAAATTACTAACACTCGGTAAGCATAAACCAACATACACTAAACCTGCAGGCTTATTACCATCAGAGCCAGGTCCTGCAACACCAGTAGTAGATAGACCAACTATAGGAAAACAGGAAGCATCTCCATCAGAAGCATCATACGACCATCCACCGCCGCGATACACGCGAGCAGCACCCACTGCCATTTGCATAGCAACATCCGGATGAACCGCACCTTCAGTCTGCAACAGATGAGCATTTACACCCAATATTTTCGCTTTGGCATGAATATCATACGTAACAGCAGAACCACAAAATACCCGAGAAGCTCCAGGAACAGACACAAAAGCATCAGCCAACAGTCCACCAGTTAACGATTCAGCAGCAGCAATATGCAAACCTTGCTGCAAACTTTGATCTAACACACTCACAGCAAGCGAGTAAACAGAAGTTGATGCAGAAAAAGTCGATAAATTTTTCATATTACACTCGATATACTCAGTTTCATACTCAGTCTACTCGCATAAGCTTACGACAGTAATCCATGGTTATCGCATACAATACGACCAAATATGCTTGTAGCTTACAGCTTCTCTTAGCACAACACTACAAAAGCATCTCTAAGAAAAACCGTAAGCTACAAACTATAAGCTGCTTGCAACAAGTTACATGCAATATAACAACAAATATTATTACTCCTGTGGAGGCGGTGGCACCGGCAAGCTCGAATGCCTACCTTGAGAACGATCAACCGCATGCTTATCAAAAAATGCGCTATATATGTACAAAACTGCAGAATAGAAGGCAAAACCTAAGGAAATGCCAAGCAAGCCAAACGCCACAGCATAGTACGAAATAATCCAAGCAGGAAGTGAAGCAGCATAGAACGTAGCAATAATAGGGGCAATAATCATAGCAATGCCAATAGATTGAGTTAACGTCTTATACTTTCCAGCAGAAGAAGCTGCAATTACTTTGCCACCATTATGAATAACATAAAAACGCACTACAGTAATAGCAATCTCACGCACTAAGAACAAGATTGTTATCCACCAATAAATTTCGCCGAATACTGAAGCGATAATTAACGCAGCCAATATGAGAATTTTATCAGCAATTGGATCAAGCAACTTACCTAATTCAGTAACTTGGTTATATGTACGAGCCATCCAACCATCAAGCTTATCCGTTGCAGCTGCAACAACAAACAACACAAAAGCAGCCCAACGCACTGGAACAGAATTGAAGCCCCATGCGCCCGCACACAAATATAAGCCAATAAAAATAAGCGACAATATAATGCGTGCATAAGTCACTATATTTGGAGCACAATTCCAACCATCAAAAAGCGATGATTTAGCATTCTTCTTCATACCCATATCCTTCATAATATCGCACAGTTAAAACTTCTGCATTACCACGAGCACACTTATTGCATGAATACTATCGTATACCACTGCACTATGCTACAACGAGTCAGACTCGCCACGAATAAATGCCAAAACTTTCGGCAAATCTTCAGGCTGAACCAAAACTTCGCGAGCTTTAGAACCTTCAGAAGGTCCAACAACACCACGAGATTCCAGCAAATCCATCAATCGGCCAGCCTTCGCAAAGCCAACACGCAGCTTTCGCTGAAGCATTGAAGTAGAACCAAATTGCGAACCAACAACAAGCTCCGCAGCCTGAAGCAACTCATCCATATCGTCGCCAATATCACTTGTTTTCAGCTTGCTTTGAGCTTGAGCATCCGCTTTTTGAGCCATCTGCTCAATATCTTCACGATACTTTGGCTTACGCTGCGTGCGAACATACTCCACAGCTTTACGAATTTCAGATTCGCTCACCCATGAACCCTGTACACGTTGAGGCTTAGCAGCACCCATTGGAAGGAACAAAGCGTCACCTTGACCGATTAAAGTTTCAGCACCAACAGTATCGAGAATTACTCGAGAATCAGTTGCAGATGAAGTAGCAAAAGCCAAACGGGAAGGAATATTCGCTTTAATCAAACCTGTTACAACGTCAACAGACGGACGCTGAGTAGCGAGAACCAAATGCACGCCTGCAGCGCGAGCAAGCTGAGTAATACGCTGAATAGAACTTTCAACATCGTTCTTAGCAACCATCATTAAATCAGCCATCTCGTCCACAACCACAAGCAAATACGGGTATGGGGCAACTTTTCGCTCAGAGCCAGCCGGCGCGTGAACCTTTCCTTCGCGAACAGCCTTGTTGAAATCTTTCACATGTCGGAAACCGAAGAATTGCAAGTCGTCGTAGCGAGCATCCATCTCTTTAACAACCCATTCAAGAGCTTGAGCTGCCTTCTTAGGATCCGTAATAATCGGCGTGAGCAAATGCGGAATGCCAGCGTATGCAGAAAGTTCCACGCGCTTAGGATCAACCATAATCATGCGAACTTGCTCAGGAGTTGCACGCATAATAATCGAAGTAAGCATTGAGTTAATAAAACTCGACTTACCAGAGCCGGTGGCACCAGCAACCAGCAAATGCGGCATTTTATCGAGAGCTGCCGTTACAAAATGACCCTCAACATCTTTTCCAACGCCTGTAAGCATAGGATTAGGATCATCCATAGCCTTTTGCGAGCGCAACACGTCACCTAAGTGCACAATTTCGCGGTCTACGTTTGGAATTTCAATACCAATCGCAGACTTTCCTGGAATCGGAGATAAAATACGCACATCCGTACTAGCTACAGCGTATGCAATATTTTTTTGTAAATTGGTAACTTTTTCAACTTTTACTCCAGGACCAAGTTCCACTTCATACTGCGTAACAGAAGGACCTCTAAGAAAACCGATTACGCGCGCATCAACATCAAACTGCTCAAACGTGGAGGTCAAAGCACGAATAACATTGTCATTAGCAGGAGTACGAGCAGCATGAGGCTTTCCATGAGCCAGCAAATTCAAATCAGGCAATCTATACGGTTGTAAATCATCAGTATGAGTATCAGCAGATTCCGACGCACCCATAGCAACTTGAGCAGCTGCAACATAAGCACCATCACCATAAGCACCATTGCTACGAGGCGCATCCGAATCTTCCTGATTACGACGATACTGATCCATTCTTTCAGCTGGAATATTCGACCACGGATCAGCTATAGCATCTGCAGTATTACTCATAGGAGCTTTAGGTAACGTTTCTGCAGAAGTAAACTTAGCTGCAGAAGAGGCACTACGAGGTGTCACATAGTCAGTATCAGTATAAGATTGTTCAGACCCTGGCACATGTGAATCACGACCAGCGCCGCTACTTACAGTACGAGCTCGCTTAGGTTCCACATGCTCAAACTCTTCATTGGTATCTCCATGTACAGCGGCAGCATGAGCAAACGCATCATCACCAGCGTACTCATCAAGCAATTCTTCACTGTTATTATTCTTTTTACGTCCGAATAGTGATTGCCACAATTTGGATAGTAGAGAAGTCTTTGCAGACTTGCTCTTTTCTCGAGGTGATGCTTCATCATGCGTTGGCACGCCTTCAGCAAAATGCAAAGAATGAGTATCGTCATCAGCATCTTCATCAGCATTTTCAGCATTTTCAGCATCTTCATCAGCATTTTTAGATGACTTTCGATGGGAATGCTTTGTGAACATACTCGCAACACATTGAGCAATATCAGTCACATGAAGACGAGCAATCAGCAATATTGCAAAAATAGAGATAATAACAAAAATAATAAGAGCAAAAATACGAGAAAGACCCCAAGACAGCGGCGATCCTAAAGCAAATCCCAATAATCCACCAGATTTTTGCAACGCTTCAAAACTAAAAGTATGACGTTGAGCAGCAAAAACAATATCAATAATTGAACAAATAGACCACAGTAACAGAATAAAACCGCCTATAACACGCGGATTACCTGAATCTGCACCACTATTGCGCATTAAACGAAAAGCAACAACAGTTAACCAAACTGGCAATACCACGCTCATAACGCCGAGCAAACTTGAAGCAAGCACGTGCAAACCTATGCCAATGAAACCACTTACACGAAACCATTCAGAAGCACAGAATAACACAGCAAGAACCAACATAATAAAGCACAAACCGTCCCTGCGGTAAGCTTCATCATATTCGCCAACACCAAAAAGCGTGCGCACGAGCTTCCCTAAAGTTCGTGGTACGAATAGAAGCATTGTCTCCCACCATGGTTCCTTAGGCGCTGCCTTACCAGCCATACAATACTCCTTCTGCACTATGCGCTATTAGTACGTAATGTCATCATCAACAACATACAAATATGTAACCATACCAGTCTACTCCATAGACGGAGGTTATTGGGGTTATAGGCCAAAAAGTGTGTAAGAAATC
>NZ_KQ956872.1:24297-44316 GCF_001546485.1 Gardnerella vaginalis
AATAAATCGTCAAACTTTGTTACTAATGCAGAATACGTACTGCGCGAGTAACAATAAATTGCAATTATTCGTTACTAATGCAGAATACGTACTGCACCAGTAACATATGACTGTTCTTTCTCAGTTTGTTAGCTAAGTTTTTAATGCTGTTTAGATTATGGATTATAGACACATAATATTCATCATCATAGTTTTATACACTTTTTGGCCTATAACCCGGTTATTGAAATAAAGCAATGAAGAAATGAAAGAATGAAGCGGTTGCCACTTACCCTTTACGCCCTTACAACCCCACTCTTCCAAACAATGCCACAAAACAAAAAACGACTAGCAAAAACTAGCCGTTCAAA
Organism: Gardnerella vaginalis; assembly: GCF_001546485.1. Lineage (GTDB taxonomy): Bacteria > Actinomycetota > Actinomycetes > Actinomycetales > Bifidobacteriaceae > Bifidobacterium > Bifidobacterium vaginale_D. Next base: position 24,648 of record NZ_KQ956872.1, read on the forward strand.
TGGGGTGGCTAACGCGGCTTGAACGCGCGACCTTCTGAACCACAATCAGATGCTCTACCGACTGAGCTATAGCCACCATGTGCATGAAACATACAGAATCACACAACAGAGGAATACTATACACGAATTTTCTGATTTACGCCAGCATCATCTATTTCGGCGCGTCGTAATGTATTTCATATTCATCATACTCATATTCGTGTTGTGGAGATTTGAGATTTTTCGCACAGATTGTATGTTTGCATGTTTATGAAGTTTTGCAATCGCAAATAAAGAAATCCCACAAAACTCACATCATTCGACAATGGCAAATGCAACAATGAGTGTATGAGTTTTTCTGAGCACAATCAACGCATTTTTGGCGTAACTGAAAATAGCAACAACCTGACCGCACTTCTGCTTGGCTCAGGCGAGCTTGGCAAGGAAATTGCGATTGAGCTTATGCGATTAGGCGTGCATGTTTGCGCTGCCGATAGCTACAAAAACGCTCCAGCGATGCAAATAGCTCACGAATATCGCGTGCTTGATATGTCGGACGCCAATGCATTGCAACATCTTATTGACGAAGTGGAACCGAATATTATTATTCCTGAAGTTGAAGCAATTGCCACAAATGTGCTGAAAAATGCTGCGCAACAGCATATTCAGATTGTTCCCAGCTCCGATATTGCTGCCATTGCTATGGATCGCGAGCGCTTGCGTAGAATTGCGCACGAAGATTTAGGGCTGCCTACTACACCGTATTGTTTCGCTTCATCGTATGAAGAATTATGCGATGGTGCTCAGCAGGTCGGCTACCCTTGCGTTGTTAAGCCTGTTATGAGCTCTTCTGGTCACGGCCAGTCAATAGTTCGCAGTCCTGAACATTTATTTGCTGCGTGGAATGAGGCTCAGCATGGCAGACGAGCTGCAGTTGGGCATGAAAATGAGTGTTCTCGCGTTATTGTTGAAGCTTTAGCTCCGCTTGATTATGAGCTTACTGTGCTTACTATAAGTTCTTCTGCAGGTATTACTACTTGCGAACCTATTGCTCAATGTCAGCAGGATGGGGATTATAGAGAATCTTGGCAGCCTGCGAATATTCCAGAATCGATTCGCGTTCAGGCGCAGAATATTGCGAAACGCGCTGTAGAAGGTTTAACTCATATTGCGCACGATTCTAACGAAACTGGTTGGGGTGTTTATGGAGTCGAATTATTTGTGTTGACTGATGGTTCGCTTCTTTTTAATGAGCTTTCACCTCGACCACACGACACTGGTATGGTGACTATGATTTCCCAGCATTACAGCGAGTTTGCGCTTCATGTGCTCGCTATTTTAGGTGTGCCAATTACAGCAACGTATACTGCGCTGTCGTTGCGAGATGGCGAGGTTGCCGCAAGTCACGCTGTAGTTATTGAAGGCAATGGTGCTGTTGGTTTTACTCATGTTGCTCAAGCTTTAAGCACGGATAGCAAGAGTAATAATCGTTTGAATCTGCGTATTTTTGCTAAACCTTCAGTTTATGGTCACAGACGCATGGCTGTTGCTCTTGCCACTGGATTAGACGCACAGGATGCTCGAAACAGTGCGACACGCATTGCACACACGTTGCGGACGGTGTCTGCAAATACTGAAATGCGTTGAAAATCATGTGATTGAGCATAGTTTTGTAAATAGATTTCGTAATTTTTGCCGGCAGTTTTGTAGGCAACAATTGTTACGCTAATCGTGCTGGCCAAGGTCAGGTAAACCTACAAATACTGTTGGTTTGCGCCTACAACTATGAGTGCACGTAAGAGAGGGCATATCATGGAAAAACTTGATAAGTTGTATGAAGGCAAAGCCAAAAAACTGTACGCTACCGATGACACCAATGTGCTCTGGGTTGAATATATGAACCAGGCAACCGCTGGTAACGGTCTGAAGAAAGCTCAGATCGCCGGTAAAGGCAGTTTAAATAACCGGATTACTTCTTTACTATTCCATCTACTTGAGGCGCGCGGCGTAAAAAGCCACTTCCTCGGACGTATTTCCGATACTGAACAACTCGTAAAGCGTATGCGCATGTTCCCGCTGGAAATTATTATGCGTAATACTGCTGCCGGTTCTTTTGCAAAACGGTATAACGTTAAAGAAGGAACCCCACTGAAGAAGCCATTGTTGGAGTTCTGTGTGAAGTCTGACGAACTTGGCGATCCGTTTATTAATCCAGAAGGCGTTGTCGCTCTAGGTCTTGCAACCGACGAAGAGATGGCGGAAATTACTCGTCAAGCTCACGCAGTCAACAATGCTTTGCTTGATATTTTCTCCAAGATTGACGTGCAGCTTGTTGATTTCAAGATTGAAGAGGGCGTAGACAGCGAAGGCAATATTCTTCTTGCTGATGAGATTACGCCTGATACTTGCAGACTTTGGGATAAACGCAATGCTGGTACGGATGGAGTAAGTCATTTGGATAAGGACTTATTCCGACGTGATTTAGGCGACATTATTCCTGCATATGAAGAAATTCACAGCAGGCTTGCAAACTTGGCACAAAGCGAAGGCTTGGATGTTGCTGTGCGCAAACCTGATGATTGCGTAGAATAATAATGATTGTTGTGGCTCGTGCCTTGTTGGGTGCGAGCCACATGCATTCTTACTGATTTTAATAATTTAATTATTGGTAATATTGATACCTGAATTACTACTAATGTGATTCCACTCAATTACTTATAACTTAATTACTTATAATTTAAAAACCTATACAACAACAAACACTGCATTCATACCGCACATTCAACAAGGTAGGTTTCTCGTGGTATTTCGCGTATATGTGGAAAAACGCAATGGTTTTGACGTTCAAGCACAACAGCTTTTACATGAGCTTAAGGAAATTCTTGGCATAAGCGCGATTACTTCCGCACGCATTATCAATAGATACGATGTAGAAGGTATTGGGGAGGATTTGTTCAATACTGCTGTGCGAACAGTATTCAGTGAACCACCAGTTGATAATACGTATGATTATTTGCCTATTGAAACAAGCGAGCACGTGTTCGCTGTCGAATTTTTACCTGGGCAGTTTGATCAGCGCGCGCAATCCGCAAGCGAATGCATTCAGCTTATTAGTCAAGGTGAGCGCCCAATTGTGCGAACTGCTAAAGTCATTGCATTAAAAGGCGATCTTGATGACGCAGCTATGCAAGCTATTAAACATTACATTATTAATCCTGTTGAAGCGCGTGAGGCAGCTCTCGATGAAGTCAATAGTTTGCAACGCGAAACAGTTGTTCCAGCAGATGTTGAAGTAGTGAATGCGTTTAATGATTTAGATGATGCAGGTTTGCAAGATTTTATTCATTCGCGCGGTTTAGCTATGGATTTGGCTGACGCAAAGTTTTGCCAGCAGTATTTCCGTTACGAGCAGCGGAATCCTACTATTACTGAGATTCGCGTTATTGATACATACTGGTCTGATCACTGCCGTCACACGACTTTTGGTACTGAGCTTACTGATATTACTATTGACGACGATACAGTGCAAAAAGCTTTCCAACGTTATCTTTCATTGCGCAGTGAACTTCAACGCGAAAATAAGCCTGTGTGCTTAATGGATATGGCTACTATTGGCGCTAAATATTTGAAGCATACTGGTGAATTAAAGAATTTGGATGAGTCCGAAGAGATTAATGCGTGCACAGTAAAAGTTAAGGTTGACGTGAATGGTCATGATGAAGATTGGCTGTTCCTATTTAAGAATGAAACACATAATCATCCTACGGAGATTGAGCCTTTTGGTGGCGCTGCTACGTGCATTGGCGGCTGCATTCGAGACCCTCTTTCTGGACGTTCCTACGTTTACCAAGCTATGCGCGTGACTGGTGCTGCGGATCCTCGTACGCCTATTAGTGAAACTTTAAATGGCAAACTTCCGCAGCGAAAAATCGTAACTTCTGCTGCAGCCGGCTATTCTTCTTACGGAAATCAGATTGGTTTAGCTACAGGTGAAGTTCATGAGTTATACCACCCGGGGTATGTTGCTAAGCGCATGGAAGTTGGTGCTGTTGTTGCCGCTACCCCAGCCGACCATGTACGCAGGGAAACTCCTGCTCCTGGCGATGTGATTATTCTTCTTGGCGGACGCACTGGTCGCGACGGCATTGGTGGAGCTACCGGCGCTTCTAAAGCGCAAGATGTTGAAAGCATTGAAGAATGTGGCGCTGAAGTACAAAAAGGTAACGCTCCTATTGAGCGTAAATTGCAAAGGTTATTCCGTCGCAAGGATGCGTGCCAGCTTATTAAGCGTTGTAATGATTTTGGTGCTGGCGGCGTTTCTGTTGCAACTGGCGAAATCGCCGACGGCTTAACTATTAATCTCGACAAAGTTTCTAAAAAGTATGAAGGTCTCGACGGTACTGAGCTTGCTATTTCTGAATCTCAAGAGCGTATGGCTGTAGACGTTGCTGCCAATGATGCTGAAGCATTTTTGCAGTATGCTCGTGAAGAGAATCTTGAAGCAGAAATTGTAGCAACTGTTACTGAAGAAGCTCGTATGCGCATGACTTGGCGCGGAAAAACCATTGTGGACTTAAGTCGCGCGTTCTTAGCTTCTAATGGTGCTCCAAAACAGCAGGTACTTCATATTGAAGCTGGAAAATCTTATACGAACCCGTGGCAAGATAAGTCTGATTTGACGCTTACTGAGCGTATGCGTGCTCTTGTTTCAGACATTAATATCGCTTCTAACAAGGGTTTGTCAGAACGTTTCGACTCTACGATTGGCGCTGCGACTGTGCTTATGCCTTTTGGCGGTCGTCGTCAGCTTACTCCTGCTCAAGCTATGGTTGCGAAATTCCCAGTATTTGGTGAAACCAATACAGCTTCCGCAATGGCTTGGGGCTTTAACCCATATTTGATGGAAAAGAATCAGTTTACTGGAGCTTACGTTGCAGTTGTTGAGTCTTTAGCAAAACTTGTAGCAAGTGGTTTCACGCGCGAACGCGCTTATTTGAGTTTGCAAGAGTATTTTGGCAAGCCTCACGACGTTCCAGAACGTTGGGGTAAACCGGCTGCAGCAGTTCTTGGCGCTTTAAGTGCGCAGCTTGATTTTGGCGTGGGTGCTATTGGCGGCAAGGATTCTATGAGTGGTAGTTTTGAGCATTTGGATGTGCCACCAACTTTAATTTCGTTTGCTGTTTCCACTGGTGACGCGCGTTTAACTGTTTCACCTGAATTTAAGGGTGTCAATCATAAAGTTATACGCATTGCTCCAAAATATAAATCCGACGGAATCACTCCTGAAAAGGAAAGTTTCCTTGAAACTCTGAGTATTATCGAAAATATTACGAAGAATAAGCAGGCTCTTGCTATTGCCACACCTGGCTATGGTGCTAGTGCAGAGAGCTTATTCAAGATGACGCTTGGAAATCATATTGGTCTAACTTTATTCAACAATATAAGCGACGACGATTTATTTAAGCCAGCATATGGCACATTCTACGTAGAACTTCAAGAAAACGCAGAAGTACCGTCTCAAACGGACGCAAGTTTAGTTGATATTGCAATTATTGGCGAAACAAAAGAAAATTACGCAATCACTTCAGCTAGTGGTGAAGAAGTTGATTTGCTTGATTTGCAAAAAATTTGGGAACATGAGCTTGCTTCAATCTTCCCATATAAGAAGCCTGGTGAAATTGTAGAAACTATTAATCATGAAACTCATGTTTCTACTACAAAACGCGCGCACACAGGAAATCTAAAACCGCTTGCGCACCCTCGCGTTATTATCCCAGTTTTCCCAGGAAATAATTGCGAATACGATACTCAAGCTGCTTTTGAGCGCGCAGGCGCCGACGCACATACGCTTATTATTAATAACTTAAGTGCCAAGGATATTGCTGAGTCTGCTAATAAGCTAGTTGAAGAAATTAAGAAGAGTCAGATTGTTATGATTCCTGGTGGTTTCTCCGGCGGCGATGAACCGGATGGTTCAGCAAAATTTATTACAGCATTCTTTAGAAACCCTGAAGTTACGGATGCTGTGCGCGATTTACTTCAGCATCGCGATGGCTTAATGCTGGGTATTTGCAATGGTTTCCAAGCACTTATTAAACTTGGTTTGGTTCCGTTTGGAGATATTATTCCTATTGATGCTCAATGCCCAACTCTTACCTACAACACTATTGGCAGACATCAAAGTCGCATTGTTCGTACGCGCGTCGCTTCAAACATGTCTCCATGGCTGAACAATACGCAGGTTGGAGATATCCACACGGTTGCAATTTCTCATGGTGAAGGTCGTTTTATTGCAACTGATGAAGTTATGCAAAAGCTCGTACAAAACGGTCAAATTGCTACACAATATGTTGATAGTAATGGTGTACCGAGCATGAGTCTTAACGTTAATCCGAATGGTTCAATGATGTCAGTCGAAGGCATTACTAGCCCAGATGGCAGAGTTTTTGGAAAGATGGGTCATTGCGAGCGCGCTGGTCGTGGCTTGTATGTCAATATTCCTGATTTTCACGAGCAGCCACTGTTTCATGCTGGCGTAGAGTACTTTACAGCATAAACAATCCACTATTATTACGCTTAATTATGGTGAAAAGTTTATGCAGCATGATTAATAATTCAGCAAACACAGTTATCGATTGGCAGGGGAGTAAAGATGTCTGCAGAGCTTGAAAACATTCATGAAGAGTGCGGTGTATTTGGCGTTTGGGGTCATTCGGACGCTGCTCGACTCACATATTTTGGATTGCATGCGCTGCAGCATCGTGGGCAAGAAGGTGCCGGAATCGTATCTAACGATAATGGTGCTCTCCACGGCTACCGTGGGTTAGGCTTGCTTACGCAAGTATTTAGTAATGAGCAGGTTATGGATCGTCTTACGGGAAACCGTGCGATTGGTCACGTGCGTTATGCTACCGCAGGTTCGGGAAGCGTTGATAATATTCAGCCTTTCTTGTTCCGATTCCACGATGGTGACGTTGCTCTTGCACATAACGGAAATTTGACGAATTGCACTAGTTTGCGCAATTCTTTGGAAAATAACGGTGCCATTTTCCACTCAAATTCCGACACTGAAATACTCATGCACTTAATCAGACGCTCTCATAAGCCAACTTTTATGGAATGTCTTAAAGAAGCATTACTTACTGTTCATGGCGGATTTGCTTACTTGCTACTTACACAGGATGCTTTAATTGGTGCTACGGATCCGAATGGTTTCCGCCCTCTTTCGCTTGGCAGAATGAATAACGGCGCATATGTGCTCGCTTCAGAAACATGTGCGCTTGATATTGTTCGCGCCGAATTTATTCGAGATATTGAACCTGGCGAAATTATTGTTATTAACGATAATGGCTACACCATTGAGCGTTATACGGATCATGTGCAGCATGCTGTATGCTCAATGGAGTTTATTTATTTTGCTCGTCCAGATTCCAATATTTACGGCATTAATGTGCACGCCGCTAGGAAGCGCATGGGTTCTCGTTTAGCTCAAGAGTCTCCTGTTGAAGCAGACATGGTTATTGGAGTGCCTAATTCTTCGCTTTCTGCTGCCGCAGGATATGCAGAAGCAAGTGGACTTCCTAATGAAATGGGGTTAATCAAAAATCAGTATGTAGCTCGCACGTTTATTCAGCCTACGCAAGAATTACGCGAGCAGGGAGTGCGCATGAAGCTTTCTGCTGTGCGTAGTGTTGTTCAAGGAAAGCGTGTTATTGTTCTTGATGATTCAATCGTGCGCGGCACAACTTCTAAGAGAATTGTGCAACTTTTGCGAGAAGCTGGCGCTAAAGAAGTGCATATGCGTATTTCTTCACCTCCACTGAAATATCCTTGCTTCTATGGTATTGATATTCAGACTACGAAGGAGCTTATTGCTGCAAAACATTCAGTTGAAGAAATTCGCGATTACATTGACGCTGATTCGTTAGCATTTTTGTCGCTGGACGGGTTAGTTGAGTCGATTGGATTGCACAAGCCTGCGCCTTACGATGGTTTGTGTGTAGCGTATTTTAACGGCGACTACCCTACTGCTTTAGATGATTATCGTGAAGAATTTTTAGCTTCCCTTGCTCCTGAAGAGCGCAAGCATTTGCAAGAAATTAGCAAGCATAGTAAATATTCGCACGAAAATCTTATTTAGCTTAATAATTTACTTATTTATTGCAATTGATTAATAAAACTTAAGAAAATACGTATATTAATATGACGAAAGGAACCAACATGCCACACGCATATGAAGAAGCTGGCGTAAGCGTAGAAGCAGGATACGAAGTAGTACGTCGCATCAAATCGCATGTGAATCGCACGAAGCGCCCAGGCGTTATGGGTGGCATCGGCGGATTCGGCGGATTGTTTGACTTAGCATCCCTCGGTTACAAAGAGCCTGTGCTCATTTCCGGCACAGACGGCGTTGGAACCAAGCTTATGGTCGCCAACATGATGCATAAACACGATACAATCGGCATTGATTGCGTTGCTATGTGTGTTAATGATATTGCAGCACAAGGCGCAGAACCACTGTTCTTCCTTGACTACATTGCTTGCGGTAAAAATAATCCTGCACTTCTTGAACAGGTTGTTGCAGGCGTTGCAGACGGTTGCGTGCAAGCTGAAGCTGGTTTAATTGGCGGAGAGACTGCTGAAATGCCTGGAATGTACGCTGAAGACGAGTACGATCTTGCTGGCTTTGCGGTTGGTGTTGCAGAGCGCTCCAATATTGTTGACGGTTCTACTATTACTTCCGGCGACGTGCTGATTGGTCTACCTTCTTCCGGAGTCCATTCGAACGGTTTCTCGCTGGTTCGTAAAGCTTTGTTTGAAGAAGCAGGTTTTAGCGTTGATACGAAGCTGGATGAGCTTGATGGCAAAACGCTTGGCGAAGTATTGCTTGAGCCTACGCGCATTTATGTAAAGGCTTTGAAGCCACTGTTTGCTGAGCATCTTATTAAGGGAGTTGCTCATATTACAGGCGGCGGATTTATTGAAAATATTCCGCGCATGTACGCAGACGATTTGGCTGCAAACATCGACACTCATAGCTGGAATGTTCCGCCTATTTTTGACGTTATTGAACAAGCAGGCAAAGTTGCTCACGCTGAAATGTTCAACGTTTTTAATATGGGCATTGGCATGGTTTTGGCAGTTGATGAAAGCAAAGCAGACGACGCAATGCGAATACTAAACGAGCATAACGAAACCGCTTATATTATTGGCAAGATGACTAAACGCGAAAACGTTGCAGTCGAATTGCAATAAAACTATAAAGGACAAAAAATGAAAGTTTTAGTAGTTGGTTCCGGCGCGCGCGAACACGCTATTGCACATGCACTTCTTAAAGGCGAAAGCGTTGAAGAAGTAACTGTTGCTCCTGGAAATCCTGGTATTGCAACAGACGGCATTCAAACTGTAAACATTAGCCAGTCGAATCACGAAGCTCTTATTACGTTCATTAAAGATAACAACTACGATTTTGCGTTTATTGGTCCAGAAGTGCCACTGATGAACGGTATTGTTGATGACTTTGAAGCTCATGGTATTCCAGCCTTTGGCCCAAACAAGCATGCGGCTCAAATCGAAGGTTCTAAAGATTTTGCCAAAAAGCTTATGGCTCGCCACAATGTTCCAACGGCAGCATACCAAACTTTTGACGCTTTAGAGCCTGCGCGCGCCTACGTGCTTGAGCATGGTGCTCCAATTGTGATTAAGGCGGACGGCTTGGCTGCAGGCAAAGGCGTTACTGTTGCTATGGATGAACAGACAGCAATTGAGGCTTTGGAAGATATTTTTGTCGATCACCGTTTTGGCGCCGCTGGAGCAAAAGTTGTTATTGAGGAATTCTTGCAAGGTCAAGAGTTTTCGCTGATGAGTTTTGTAAGCGGAACCGACTTTTGGGTTATGCCAATTTCGCAAGATCACAAGCGTGCTTATGACGGCGACAGAGGGCCAAATACTGGCGGAATGGGAGCTTATAGCCCTGTGCCACAAATCAGCGACGAAACAGTTCAGCGCGCTATAGACGAAATTGTGCGTCCAACTGTTGAAGGACTAGCTCAAGAAGGCACACCTTTTACTGGCGTACTGTACGCTGGCTTAATCGATACGAAAGATGGTCCAAAAGTTATTGAGTTTAACGCTCGTTTTGGGGATCCAGAAACAGAAGTTGTGCTCCCACGATTAACATCAGATTTTGGTGCCGCTATCTGGAATATTTTGCACCATAAGACACCAGTTTTTACTTGGCAAAAAGACGGCGTTACACTTGGTGTCATTATTGCTAGTGAGGGATACCCTGGAAACTTGGTTACTGGCACACCACTTCCCCACATTCCTGCTGACGAAACGCAAGGTCAGCATGTGTATTATGCAGGAGTTAAAAGCCAGGAAGAAACCGGCAATCTTATCACTTCTTCCGGCCGCGTAGCTCTTGTGCAAGTGCACGGAAAAGATGTAGCAGATGCGCAAAACACTGTCTATAACATCCTAGACAGCATTAATCTTCCGCACATGTTCTACCGCCACGATATTGCTTCAAAAGCATTACAGTAACCGTAATTGTTCACGTTGTTCACGACAGCGATTCACAAATTTTAGCAATAAGCTTACAATGAACCCAAATCTAACTATGGGACCCAATATTCCACTGGATCCCACAGTTAGATTTATTTATAAGCTACACGGCTGAATGCAATTACGGCATAGTAAAGAAATTAGTATTGCGCGTATAGCTCTTCCCCGCTGTAATGTCATATTGTATAAGTTTATAGTCGTTAAGCAGCTGCTTCGTTTCTTTATCCATATCACGGTATGCCATTGGTCTGCCGTTACGATCCAAATAAATTGACTGACCTTCAGGAATCCTATCCCATCCTTGAATCGTATTAACAACCGGCGGTTCCATTGCACTCACATGCTTATGCAACTTTGTAAGGAAAGCAACATAAGGAGAAACTCGCGCATTCATATGACGAGCAACTTGAGCAATAAAGAAGTTTGGCGAAGAGTACACATCAGTTTTAGCAGTATGCTTTTTCGTCACACTCGTTGCACGAGCAGCTTTATTTGACCAAATAAAGTAATCAGTTAAATGCAATATAAGAGAATTATTCTTATTCGCACTTGCAGTAGAATACGCTCCAGGAAGATGATCACCATAGAACAAAACCGTTACTGGCTTATGCAACTGATCCAGCTTCTTCAAAAACTTCTCAGTGGCTTTATCCGTATAGTTTGCTCCCTTAGCGTATGTTTGAATAATAGATGATTCTTCTTCACCTAACGGCGCATCATCATCAGTAGACGATACCTGAAACTCATTATTTTCATACCAATTGTTATACGGCATATGGTTTTGCATCGTAACCAATTGAATAAATTCTGGCGACTTCTTGCGAGCAATCGAATCCAAAACGCTATTGTATGCGGACTCGTCAGAAACATAAGGATTCAAATCAATACGATGCTTGTATTTAATAACTTCAGGACGTCGAAGCGTATAGAACTTAGTAAAACCAAACTTCTTATAATTCTTAGCACGCAAATACATAGACGGTTCAAACGGATGGAAAGCAAGAGAATTATTACCATCATTCCAATACTTATTGATAGTAGGCGTCCACGAAAGTTTTGGAACTAACTGCTGATACGGACTCGTAAGAGAAGGATCAAAATTAACCATGCTCAAACCAGTCATCGTCATATATTCAAGATTTGCAGTTCCGCCACCATAGCCAGAGGAAAGCATAAGACCACTATCCGTGTTTTTCTTCACACCGTTTATAAATGGAGTCACAGTCTTATTAAAAGCAAGTCCTGGAACGCGAGCAGGATTCGCAAATGATTCAGAAAGAATCACAATAAGCGTACGATTATTAATCTTATTGTTGCGCGAAGCGTTAATAATTTGCGCCTGCTTCTCATAACGAGCAACCACTTCTTTCATCGTACTTTCGCTATAATTAGCCGGCTTCGTCATCACTTTTGGATTTACTTGTCGCATAAAAGCTACTAGTGGGCCATTAATCTGAGCATCGTATGAAGAATCCCACATTGCTGGAGTATCGCCCATAATCTTATTAAAAGAGTTAGCTACAGAACCAACTGTTCCAGCTGAAGCAATATAAAATGCGAACAGGCTTGCCATCACTACAAAAACGCCACCACGCATACCATAGCGCAAATCTTTGCGCTCAAACCACACAACCATCCCACGATTTTTATCGATCACATGAATCACCATAAACACGGCAATAAAGAAAATTATCGATAGAATCGCAAAAGCAATAACACGAGGCGCATTAGGCGGCAAGAATGTGGAAATATTGCCAGTATCACTCTGTAGGAAATTCAAATCTGCAGGAAGAATCGCCTCATTGCGCACAAATATTTTCATATACTCTACAGTGGCAACCAGTGTAGCAACAACTAGCATTATGAGCGATGTAATCCAAAAACGGTTTATAACAATCAGCAACAAGCCGTAGAGAACAGCAACAATAAGCACATTCAGTAGAAATACAAAACTCAATACTGTCCACATATTGCTTACCATACGAACAAGATTTTCGTATAGAGCAAGAAAAGCTTGCTTTTTCGCACCAGCTTGCACACCAAGTTGAAGAATAGTAACAATCGCAATATCGTTAAGAACGAAAAATACTATATATAGCCAACGTGGAATTGCTACTTGATGTTCGTTGCATACGGTTCGCATCCGAGTGAAGAAATGTAACAACTTACTTTTGTGTTCTTCGTTGCATTCTTGTTTTTGTTGTTTACTGTTCTTTTGACGATTTTCTTGAACTACTTCTTTTTTCTCTTCTTTTCCTTCTTTTCCTCTTTCTTCTTCACCTTCTTTTGCTTTACTTTTCAAAGATTCCTCTGCAATTGTATTCATAATCTATTCCAATCGTTCCACATCAACGAACATATAAAGACCACATATATAGCTTCTTATTGTAATTATGAGCCTCGTCATAGTTTATTTTTATAAGCAACACTGCAAATATTCATACTTACGATGGATTACAATATGCGCTTCAACTACGTATTATTAGAAATATGTAATCATCGTATTAAAGACAGTCTGTAACAAGTAGAAAACAATCAATAATAAAAATAAAAGCTAATATTGAGAAAAATTTCAGATACATACGTTATATTAACAAGTTTGGTAGCGCATTGTGCATATCAACAACGATAACCATAATTCAAACGTACTCAACGAGAAAGTGTAGGGCTCAAGTATGCTGCAATTGGCAAAAGTAAGTCTTTTGCAAGGCTGGCTGCCAACAAGCTTATTTAGCGTAACTGGCATTGCTCTAGTATTACTGATTGTCATACGAACCAAAAAAGGCAAGCACTTACTGCACTTACTCTTACAACTTGGAGTTGCAAGCATAGCTTTTATTCTTGGTGGCGGCATTGCTTGGCTTATTTCCGACGTATTTCTTGTGTTTGGCGTAAGTCTCGGTTGGCTTGTTATTCTTTCTATTGCATGCGGTTTTGGTCTTATTGGTTTTGCGGGAGCAGCGTTAGTGCTTTCACGCGGATGGAAAAGACTGATTGCAATCATTTCGATTCTTCTCACAATAACAAGCACTGCACTACGCGTTGACATGGTGTATGGAGAGTACACTACGCTTGGCTCCATATTCGGCATGGGTAATTTTCCAAAACTAGAAATCACGAAAGAAAAATCAGCTACAGCCAGTATTCGAGAATGGCGGACCCTAGCAGAACATCATAAATTACCAAAATTACCACAAAAAGGCATTGTACGTTCAGCATATATTCCCAATACCGCATCTCACTTTAATGCACGCACAGCAAACGTATACTTACCACCAGCAGCATTAGTCAAGCATCCACCAAAATTACCTGTTATGGTTATGATGGCCGGTCAACCTGGTAGTCCTAATCATTTTTTTGCTGCAAGTGATATTGCGCGCACATTAGACACCTACGCGCAAAAACACTACGGTCTTGCACCTATTGTTGTAGCGCCAGATCAAAACGGCGCAGCAACGCACAACTCACTGTGCTCAGACACTCACGTGTATGGCAAAGCAGAAACCTATTTAATGCGCGATGTACCACGTTGGATCCGCAAACATTTACCCGTAAGTAAAGATCCTAGTATGTGGCTTATGGGAGGCTTCTCACAAGGCGGCACGTGTGCTACACAATTAGTTCCAGCATACCCACACATTTTCAGTGCAATATATTCAGCAGGTGGCGAACTAGAACCAACATATGTTAACCGTCAAGAAACTATTAAACAATACTTTTACGGCAATACTGCATCATATGAGCGGCACGTTCCCAGCAATGTTATGCGCAAGAACGCTCCTTTAAAGCAGGATTATTACGCTATTGCCGGATCTTGGGATCCTAAATCTCAATCCAATCAAGCAACTATTGCTATCAGCGCACATAAAGCTGGTATGAACGTTCTCACTATGCTTGCTCAAGGATCAGGCCATGATTGGCATACTGTACAAGCAGGATTGCGTATCGTTATCGACCGATTCTGTAAAAAAACGGGTATTGCCAATAGCGCACCAAATTTACATACGTATCCAAATGTACAAATTCTTGTTAACCAACACGTGAATCGACACTAATATGAAACTGTTCTTTTTCCAAAAATATCGCAAGCAGAACAACGCTGAGATTGCTACTAAATCGTCGAATCATCACACGAAAATTTTAGCTAAAGATTTCATCATGTGGCTGCAGCAACGAGTTTTCGCAATTACGTTAACTTGTGTTTTTATTATTATTAACTGCATCCACTGGTTAACCATTACGTTGATGCATATTTATACTTACGGCACGAATGCTACTCTCGCACAATTATTTATGCGTCACCATCCTGCAAAAGGTCCAAGTTTCTTCTTCGGACATGGCAATGTCACAAATTTGCTAGTCAAAATATGTCATTCGCTTATTTTTGTTAACAGTATGCCGTCGCTGCTTGTCAATTGTTTATTAGTTATTGTGCTTATCGGTGTTGCTGAAACACGTATTAGCAAATTGCGTATTATTACCATCGCAATAGTAAGTACAACAATCGGCATAATAGTTGGTCTTACGATTATCGGTAATCTTTCTATCATTATTCGCAATATGCATTGGATTACTAAAATCCCTATTAGACTATCACCATTCACACTGTTTATCGGCGCTTTTATGGCATCTGCAGCTTATGAATCAATTTTATGGCATAGACGCATGCTGGTAATCGGTTACGCTATCACTTCAGCAATGATGCTTTACAGTGGTAATCCTGGTGACTATTGCACTATTATTGCGGCACTTACTGGTCATATTATTGGCAATCTTATGTGCAAGTCAAAGAACGTGCAGCAAAAAGTAAATTGGTGGGAAGGAACTGATTACGAAATTCATCGACTTTTTGCTGTAGCACAAAGCATTGTGGCATTAGGACCAGTATTAGCATTATCGTCTCGCTCGCATGCTGGCATTCTTACTACACTTGGCTTATTTATGTCACCTCAAATGGGTTCTAAGCCATGGCTTACCCGATGCATGACAAATTACAGCACTAATAGCTGCTTACTTCATTCTGGTTTACATCATGCAACTATTGGCGGTTTATGGATTCGTATTCTGCTACCGATGATCACTATGCTGATTATCGCTTGGGGATTGTTGCGCGGACGTAAACTTGCAGCATGGACAGCTATAGTTATTAACGCATTAACAGTATTGTATGCTGGCATGTATTTTGCTGTTTTGCCGTTAATTGCCACGAGTCAACATGTTTCATCGCATCAACATAATGCGGTTGCTGTTGCTTTTATGCTTACTGTACTTCCACCACTACTTATCACTATTCTACTCATCATTAATGTAAAACATTTTTCTATTCGCACAAATCGACTGCAAGTGCGCTTAGGTTTAATTGCTATTATTATCGCTTTATACATTACCGGTACCGGGTATATTACTTTAAGCCTTATGATACCCGACGATTTTAAACCGTCTGCCGATATTTACCATTTACTACGCGATCTACCAGGGCGCTGGATGCCACTCGGCTTTGGTAATCGTTCTAATGCCATGCTTCGCACAGAAACACCATTATCTTCGGCATTAGCGCAGTCTGTTGGCGTAATATTTTGGGCAGTGCTGTTTATGGTGTGCTTTACTTGGTTCCGCAGTAAGCTTTCTACAAGCGAACAAGATAGAAAACGAGCAAGCTCTTTAGTAGAACTTGGCGGCAATACGATGAGCTTTATGACCACATGGCCAGATAATCATTACTGGTTCTCACAAACTGGTCAATCTGCTATCGCCTACCGTCTAAACTACGGTATTGCGCTCACTCTTACTGGTCCTTTTGGTAATACAAACGAATATAAGCAAGATCTTCGCAGATTTATTCAAGTATGTGAAAAAAATTCGTGGACTCCAGCATTTTATGCTGTCCACGATCATATACGTCAAGAACTAGAAAATCTTGGTTTTACCGCTATTAAAGTCGGTACTGACATGCTAGTAAATCCTCACGAATGGCAGACTCGCGGCAAAAAATGGCAAGATATTCGCACTGCTATTAACAAAGCAAAACGAGACGGTATTGTTGACGTCTTAACTACTTATAATGAAGCACCATGGGATATTCAACAGCAGATTGTAGAAATTTCAGAAGAATGGGCTGAGTTGAAAGCTCTTCCGGAAATGAAATTTACTTTGGGTGGCTTGGATGAGCTTCAAGACGAACGCGTAAAAATTTTATATGCCATTAACCAGCAAGGTCGCGTTCTAGGCGTAACAAGCTGGATGCCTACGTATCGCAATCACCGGATTATTGGTTGGACGCTTGATTTTATGCGTCACCGTACTGATAGCCCTAACGGCATTATGGAATTACTTATTGCGCGTATGGCAGAACGCTTACGCGACGAGGGCTTAGAGCACCCTGAATCAGCTGTAGAATTTATGAGCCTTTCAGCAGCACCTTTGGCTGGTATTGACGAACAGTCATTGCATGACGGCGAACCGCAATCAACCAATGTTATTACTCACGCACTTTCCATGATGTCAGATATTTTGGAACCTGCTTACGGTTTTAAATCATTGTACTTCTTCAAGAAAAAATTCCAACCAACAGCAAGTTCAGTGTATATCTGCTACATGGATTCGGCAAAATTAGCACAAATCTCGCTAGCTGTAACTCACGCGTACTTGCCAGAAGCTAGTGCAAAGCAAATATTAGAAATGGCTAAATCGCTACGACCGAAAAGTGGTGAGACGAACAAATAAAACTGAAACTTAACAAATAATTTGTTAAGTTTTGTATCAAACTTCGGCGAGTTCTCCCTACGGTTGCGTAAAGTAACAAGTGCACGTCAGGGAGGTTCATCGTGTCAGAAATAAAGCCAACCGTCGCTGTCGTTATGGGATCCTCAAGTGATTGGGAGACTATGCGTCATGCTTGTGAAATCCTCGATAAGTTCCAAATTCCTTATATGAAACGGGTTATTTCCGCACATCGTACGCCAGAACTTATGGCTGACTTTGCGCATAATGCCCGCAAAGAAGGGTTCCATATTATTATTGCTGGAGCTGGTGGAGCTGCCCACTTGCCTGGCATGATTGCTGCACAAACTACGCTGCCTGTTATTGGCGTACCAGTGCGTTCTCATGCTCTTTCAGGGTGGGATTCACTGCTTTCGATTGTGCAAATGCCAGGAGGTATTCCTGTTGCAACAACTGCTGTCGGTAACTCTGGAGCCACTAACGCAGGCTTACTTGCCGTAAGTATTCTAAGCACAACCGACGAGCGTCTTGCCAGCGAGCTTGCAGCGTATCGCGAAGAACTTAAAGCGAAAGTTGAGGAATCTAATGCCGACCTTATCTGAAGTTACTAATGGCGCTGTTGAACGCTTAATGCCAGGTGCCACTATTGGAATCATCGGTGGCGGTCAGCTGGGACGCATGATGGCTATTGCGGCGCGTCATATGGGCTTTAGAATTGGTGTTCTTGACCCGACGCTTGATTGCCCTGTGTTCCAAGTGGCAGATTTACAAGTTGAAGCTAATTATGACGATCCAGAGGGCTTAAGAGAACTTGCAGAACGTTGCGATGTACTTACGTATGAGTTTGAAAACGTGAGCGCAGACGCACTCGATAAAGTTCGTCATCTTACTGCTATTCCTCAAGGAACTGACTTGTTGAGAATTACGCAAGATCGCGTAAGTGAAAAAACCTTTATTAATAGTCATGGAATCGAAACAGCTCCATGGCGAGAAGTAAATAATCTTGACGATCTGGATACTGCTATTGACGAAATCGGTTTGCCTGCTATTTTGAAAACTCGCAGAGGCGGCTATGATGGTCACGGTCAGGATGTGCTGCGTACCGAAGAGGATGTAGCAAATATTCATCATCGTGCAGATCGCGGCGGCAAATTCCCACCTTCAATTCTTGAAGGTTTTGTTGATTTTGCTTTTGAAGCGTCTATTCTCGTTTCTGGCAACGGTAAAGATTTTGTAACGTACCCTCTGGTAAAGAATGTGCATCACAATAGTATTTTGCACATGACGCTTGCACCAGCTGTAGTTGATCCACAAGTTGAACATGCCGCGCACGAACTAGCTTTGAGATTAGCTCGCGGCTTTGAACTTGCAGGCACTTTAGGTATTGAGCTTTTTATTACGAAAGACAATCGCGTAGTAGTAAACGAACTTGCGCCTCGACCGCACAATTCTGGGCATTACACCATTGAAGCTTGTGATATGAACCAGTTTGAAGCGCATATTCGCGGTATTGTGGGATGGCCTTTGCAAAAACCTAAGCTACTTTCTCCAGCAGTTATGGTGAATGTGTTAGGACAGCATGTGGCTCCTGTGCGCTCACTCATTTTGGAGCACCCAGAATGGCATGTGCACGATTACGGAAAAGCGGAAGTACGCAAGAACCGCAAGATGGGTCATATTACGGTACTCAGCGACGATCCAGTTGAAGCTGCGGCAGCCTTAGATTCTACCGGCTGCTGGGATGATGAGCTCGACTAAATACAATATATAGTAATAAAAGTAACAAAGTAATAAAGTAATAAAGTAATAAAGTAATAAATAGGTGCATGTAACTATTGCAAGGTATTTGAGAGACTTACTCCCTTGCAATAGTTGCTGTAAGACCCTTGCAATAGTTACTATAAAAGCCATAACGAAAGGATGCGAGATGACTGACGGACCTTTACGTCGGCATACGAAGCAAAAAGAGATTGTACTCGCCTATTTGCGTGAATCTCGTAATTTTGTTTCTGCACAAGATTTACACCGCATCCTAGCTAAGAATGGCGAAATAATAGGATTAGCTACGGTGTATCGCAGATTAAATGCGCTTACACAAAGCGGCGAAGTAGACACCGTGCGTTTTAACGGGCAGCAATTATTCCGTATTTGTGACGAAAATACGCATCATCACCATTTAGTATGTGAACGATGCGGAAAAACTGTTGATATTGAGCCACCTGATGACGAAGGATGGATTCATAAGATTGCGCAAGCGCACGGTTACACAGTTGTTGACCACACGCTGGAAGTATTCGGCTTATGCGAAAACTGCCGGAAGCAGTGAACGCGAGTTTCGTAGCGAGCGCTTATAGCGCGAGCGTTATCTCACGTTTGGAGCGTTCATAACCGTGAAACCCTCCAA
>NZ_KQ956873.1:0-17415 GCF_001546485.1 Gardnerella vaginalis
TGATTTCTTACACACTTTTTGGCCTATAACCCACGAACTGAGAAAGTAACGGTGACTCTCACAGAGGTAGCTACAAACTCCGAAGAAAACTTACGGAGAATGTTCCATAAAATGCCTGACGCTTACGCTATAAGCGCTCAAGCAGGTTGTCGCGTTAAAACAAAAGCGCAAACTGCAAAAAGCAGTCTGCGCTTACATAATTACGCAATACTTACATTTAGCGGCAGCGCTTTGAAAGTGGCTCCCAAGGCTCAAGCATTACTGACTCTTGCTTTAAGATGGCAAGAGTTGCTTCGTCAAGATACTTCTTGTTGATGATTATTTCAGTAACATAGCGGTCGAACCAGTCGGCAGAACCAACGTAGTATCCGTCTTCGCCTGCATCTTTGCCCCAGCTGTTCTCAATCTTCCAGCGATCCGGGTTGCCGTTTTCGTCTAAATTCACGCCTGTAAAAGTCATAGCATGATTTCCTGGAATATCCATATATTCCAAACCCTTCGCCTTATCAAATGTAAATTCAACGTCGAAGAGTTGGTCTACACGCACGACTGCAGGATCAAAGAATCCGCTATCTCGCAAGGAGAACTGTGTGCAATCGCAAGCGAACCAAATTGGGTGACCGTCGCTGAGCTGCGCTACAGCTGCCTTTTTGAATACTTCAAGAGGCACATTCACAAACTCTAATTCCTCTGTTTCAGCAACATTCGTGCTGTACTTGAGTTGGTAACGCTTGTTGAAAGGAGTTCGTTCCATAGGCGAGTTGCATAATGTTACAAAGTCGTTTACATCAACAGGAACGTATTTCTTAGCGAATTCAAGCGGGGTGATGCCGTATTCGCGAATCATTGGACGCTCATCTTTGCCGGTCTTTGGCTTGTCGTCCTTGTCGTCCTTCTTTTCTTCGCCGGCTTTTTCGCTGTCCTTATTTTCGTTCTTCTTCTCGTCTTTCTTATCGTCGTCGTCTTTTGTACGAGCGAAGAAGTCAAACTTTGCTGGTGGTTCACCGAGCGCAATAGTGGTCATGCGGTAAACGGTTTCCAAATCGCGAACTTTCATTTCGCGCAACTCTTCCAAAGCGACGCCGTTCTTATGAGCTTCGCGCAGTTCGCATGCGAATTCGCGCAACTTGGTATTGATGTACTGCACGAATGAGTCAGAGTCAGTTGCATTTTGGGAATCAGGGTAGGCGCTCTTTGGCACAAGCCCGTACTTATTTACCAAGTTGACGAACATCTGCCACCAGCCGCCGTCGTCAATTGGACCGTAGTTAATGCTTTCAAAAACTCGACTATCAACTTTCTCATCTAAAGTTGCTAACACATTTTCTAAATAAGCGTTTGCTTTTTCAATCTTGTCCCAGAAGAACAGGTAACTTTCTGAAAACTCAAAGTCGTCTAAATTCCACTTATGCATTAACTCATAGCGCAAAGTGTTAAGAGATGCAAACATCCAGCAGCGACCAGAATGCTTCTGGTTAGTAATGCTTCCTTGCTTTAACTCCACAGAAAATTCGCGTGGTAGTGCGCGCTTTCCTTGGTAGCTTGTTGCAGCTTTAAGCACGCCGTTTGCTACTGCTGCGTTTGCAGCTAGCAGATTTGCGCGTTGCTCGTTGAAATGTTTGGAATAAGTTTTTACATGTTCCGATGTTACGGCTTTTACGTTTTCGGCCATGAGTTTCCTTGGTCTCCTTTTCGAGTGAACAATATGAATAACAGTTATTGTAGCTGGCGCAATGTCTCATGAGTGTTTCTTGTTTATGCGTATTTCCGGCTTTTATAAGAATAACATTATTTATTTTTGTAAAAAAATAATTTTTTTGATAAATATTCTGTTTTTAGTATTAAATTTTGAATTTATTCTATTTTAGAATAATGCTTATTTTTATAGAGAAAAAATAATTTTACGTTACTCAATGGCTCAATTATTTGCAACTTGGTAAGCGTGATATTCTTAGTATTCCGCGCTTTTATGAGCATTTAGCGATATGAAGGTTATCGATAGATGTGCGTCATATAGTGTGAATTTTACCGAAAATTATGTTGCAATAATATTTTCTGTTTAGTCTTTTGTACATAGCTTGGCTAAAAATATACTAATTATGTGTTCCCGATTGACGAGGGTTACTTTTAGTGTGCCCTTTTTAGGGGAATGCTGGACTAGTGCGGTGTTGCTGTAAGTCGCCGGATTCGCAGCGCCGAATGGAGGTAAATAATGGTTAGGCGTAGAAAAGAGTCACAATGATACGATACATCGTTAAGCGATGCCTAAATTATGTGGTGATGTTGTTTGTCGCCGTATCCATGACGTATTTCTTGGCGAGTGCTTTTATGAGACCACGCTCGAATTACATGTCTCGACATCCACATCCACCTATTGCATCAATCAACCGCTCCTTGGATTTGGCAAATATTAACGATCAGACTCCAGTGTTTACGCGTTATTGCCGTTGGCTTGCCAATATTTTTACTCATTGGAATTGGGGATTGAGCCCAGATCAGGCTCCAGTTGGTCCTGCAATCGCAACTCGTATCGGTGCTTCTGTGCAGTTGGTTACTGGCGCTACCATTCTTGGCATTGTTTTCGGTGTTAGTGTTGGCGTTTACACTGCTATTCGTCAGTACAAGTGGCAAGATCGTGTGTTGAATTCTACCGCAACCTTCCTGCTGGTTGTTCCTGCGGCTGTGTTGGGCTTGATGGTTGTTCTCGCCGCTATTAGCATTAACCACGTGTCTGGCGTGCGCCTTTTCTACGTTACTGGTTTGCACTCTTATCAGGGTTCTGACCCGTTTATGTTTATTCTCGATTTCTTGCAGCATTTGGTTTTACCTACTATCGTTATGACGATTCCTGGCATGGTTGGGTATCATTTGACGCAGCGCACGTATCTTCTTGATACTATGAATGCTGATTATGTGCGTACTGCTCGCGCAAAGGGCTTACCTTTGAATTTGGCTATTCGTCGTCACGCTTTGCGTACTTCTTTGATTCCAACCGCTGTTGATGTTGCATTCTCTATTGCAGGCGTGTTTACTGGTGCAGTTATTACCGAAACCGTGTTTGCTATTAACGGTTTAGGTAGCTACTTCGTTCAGACCATCATGCAGAACGATATCAACGGTTCTGTTGCTATTGCTGCATTTGGTGCCGTATGTACCTTAGTTGGTGCCTTGCTTGCAGATATCTTCTCTGCTTGGCTTGATCCACGTATTCGTTTGAACTAATTGCCCAACAGTGTAGGTGACATTGACATGAATAAAAAAGATGTATCTTCAGAACCTCTTGAGTCTGCTGTAAGTAAAAAGACTACTTCCAACGCATGGGGCAATTTTAAGCGCACTGGAAAGATGACGCTTTACACTCGTCGTTTCTTCCGCCGCCCATCTGCTGTTGTTGGCTTAGTTATGCTGGTGATTTTAATTATCATCGCATTGTTTGGATCAAAAATTTCCAAGTGGAGCTACGATGAGCCGGACTTTTCTTCTCTTGCTACGCCTCCTTCTGCGGAACATTGGCTTGGAACTACTCCTGGTGGTTCCGACATGTATGCGATGGTTGTGCGTGGTTTAGGTCGTTCGCTTTCTATTGGTATCGTAAGCTCTATTACCATTACGATTATTGCTGCATTGGTTGGTACTGCTATTTCCTACTTTGAAGGATGGTTTGAGCAGGTTGGCATGTGGCTTTTGGACATGCTGCTGATTGTTCCTTCCTTCCTGCTGATTGCTTTAATCATTAGCGCTTCTAGCGGCGGCAGCGATTGGCTGTGGCTGGCGTTTGGCTTAACTGCTTTCGGGTGGATTGGCTATGCTCGTACTCTTCGTACGTTGACATTGAGCTTGCGTGAGCGTGAATATGTGCGTGCTGCTAAGTTCGAGGGTGTTTCTTCCTTCCGAATTATTGTTCGCCACTTGGTTCCAAACTTGGGTTCTGTGTTGATTATTAACACAGTTCTTGGTGTTATTGGTGCAATTAACGGCGAAACCGCTTTAAGCTTCTTGGGTCTTGGTATTAAAGCTCCAGATACTTCTCTGGGTACTTTGCTCAATGCTGGTCAAAGCGTAGTTCAGACTTCTCCGTGGGTACTTTTGGTGCCGTCTGCAGTTTTGGTTTTGCTAACCTTCTCTGTGCAGCTTATTGGGGATGGTTTGCGAGATGCTATCGATCCATATTCTAAGTCTGTTGGCAAGGCCGACTAACGAGCGTTTGGAGTGATAAACATGACTGATATTGCAAATAACGCTATTAAGGAAGAAACCACGATGGAAGATCAAAACAACGAACCGCTGCTTTCAGTGCGCGACTTACAGGTGAGCTTCGCTTCTGAAGCTGGTACCGTGCATGCTGTGCGTGGAATGAATTTTGATTTGTACCGCGGAAAGACCATTGGTATCGTTGGCGAATCTGGTTCTGGTAAGTCGGTTACATCTTTGGCTGTTATGGGCTTGTTGGATAAAAACGCTAGCGTTAAGGGCTCTGTAAAGTATAAAGGCGAAGAGCTTTTAACTAAGTCTGATGCAGAAATGAGTAAGATTCGTGGCAAGAATATTGCCATGGTTTTCCAGGATCCTCTTTCTGCACTTACCCCAGTGTTCTCTATTGGCGATCAGCTTAAAGAAGCTTTGGTTATTCATAACCCTGGCATGAGTGAAGATCAGATTCGCGAGCGTTCTATTGAATTGCTTGATTTGGTTGGTATTACTAAGCCGGCTGAACGTTTGAAGGCTTTTCCGCACGAGTTTTCCGGCGGTATGCGCCAGCGCGTAATGATTGCTATGGCAATTGCTAATAATCCAGATATTATTATTGCCGACGAGCCTACTACCGCTTTGGATGTTACTATTCAGGCTCAGGTTTTGGAAGTTTTGAAGAAAGCTCAGCGCGAAACTGGCGCAGCAATGATCTTCATTACTCACGATTTAGGCGTGATTGCTGGCGTTGCAGACGAAGTTATTGTTATGTATGCCGGTCACTTGGTTGAGCATAATAGCGTGGAAGAGATTTTTGCTCACCCAACTCAGCCATATACTATTGGTTTGTTGGGTGCTGTTCCTCGCGTTGATCAAAAGCGCACTCGTCGTTTGACTCCGATTTCAAAGCCAACTATGGATATGCTTATGGCTGAAGAAAAGAGTGGCGACGACAGCACCATGATGGGTCTTGAAGCGGAAAGTGAAACTGTTCGTTCTCTTCTTCATGCGGAAACCGAAAAGCCAATTAAGCCGATGTTTGAAGGCATCCCTCGTGAGCAACGCAAGGTTGTTTTGGATGTTAAGGATTTGGTGAAAACCTTCCCAATTACTGGCGGCGGTTTCTTGCGTCGTAAGATTGGCGAAGTTCGTGCAGTTGACGGCGTGAGTATTGAGGTTCGCGAGGGCGAAACTGTGGCTTTGGTCGGTGAGTCTGGTTCTGGCAAGTCCACAACTTTGATGGAAATTATGGGCTTGAAGAAGCCTGAGTCTGGTTCCATTACCGTGTTTGGTACTGAGTTGAATGATAAGTTGACTCGCGAACAGCGTCGTGAGCTTCGCTCTAAGATTCAGTACGTATTCCAGGATCCAATGAGCTCGCTTGACCCGCGTATGTTGGTTTATGATATTTTGGCAGAGCCTTTGCTTGTGCAGCGAAAGTCTAAAGAAGAAATTCGCCAACGTATTGCCGAGCTTATGCAGTTGGTTGAGTTAAATCCTGATCAGGTTGATCGATTCCCAACTCAGTTCTCTGGTGGCCAGCGTCAGCGTATTGCTATTGCTCGCGCTTTGGCTGTGAATCCTAAGCTTTTGCTTCTTGATGAGCCTGTGTCTGCTTTGGATGTTTCTATTCAGGCTGGCATTATTAACTTGCTTGAGGATTTGCAAGACAAGTTGGGTGTTGCCTACTTGTTTGTTGCTCATAATATGGCTGTGGTTCGTCATATTTCGAGCCGAATTGCTGTTATGTATCATGGTCGAATTGTGGAATCTGGCGAAACGGATGAGGTATTTGATAATCCGCAGCATCCGTACACGAAGGCTTTGATTAGTGCTGTGCCAATTCCGGATCCTACAATTGAAAAGCACCGTAAGCGTATTATCCTTAATGAGGAAGATACGTTTGACGATGTGAAATGATGTCGCTTTGCTTTCTGCTTTTTATGAAGCAGTAAGTTCGTTGCATAAGTTTGCATGATCGCGCATGTTTATTACAACATGCGCGATTTTTATTACGTAACATAAAATTAAAAAACGTAAGATATTTTGTTTTTTTATAAAAATTAACTAAAAAATTTTCTGTTTCGCTTCTTATGAAGAATAAATTATTCTTTTTTCTGCAATTATCATAAAGTTAAAAAGAAAAAAATTAATTTTTTCAAAAAACGATTTGTCGAATGTCATAGAGTTGGATATACTCTAACAACATACCGGAAGACGGACATCATCCGGGGAATGAGAGGAATCATGAAAAATACAAATGCAGGTAAGCTGACTGTATTTGCCGCAGCTGCACTTTCTGTTGCAATGCTGCTTGGCGCTTGCGGTGGTGCTACTAACAATGCTGGTAAAGCAGGTATGACTGCTGAACCAGCTGCTGGTGTTGACACTTCTTACACTGGTGAACTTCCAATGCCAGATGTCAACAAGCGTTACGATAATCCACAATCACGTGACAACGTTAAGGACGGCGGCACTTACACCGTTGCTCTTCCTGTTCTCGGTCCAAACTGGAATTACGCTTCTAACGATGGTAACTCTGGTTACATGGCTACTTTGTGGGGCTTCTACCAGCCAAATCTTATGGCTTACGACACCGTCAAGGGTGAGAAGCTTAAGTACAACCCTGACTACATCACTTCCGTTAAGAAGGTTAGCGATAAGCCACTCGTTGTTCAGTACAACCTGAACCCAAAGGCCAAGTGGAACGACGGTACAGAAATCGACTACACCGCATTTAAGGCTACTTGGCAGGCTTTGAACGGCAAGAACAAGGATTACTCCGTGCCTAGCACCGAAGGTTACGACTGCATTCAGTCTGTTGAGCAAGGCTCCAGCCCGAAGCAAGTAATCGTTAAGTACGATAAGCCATGCGCAACATGGGAAATGCTTTTCGCTCCACTGGTTCATCCAAAGGCCGGTGACGTTAAGACCTTCAACCAGGGTTGGGTAAACAATCCTCACAACGAGTGGGGTGCAGGTCCATTCCAGATTGAATCCGCAAACGAAAATCAGGTTGTCTTCACTCGCAATCCAAAGTGGTGGGGCAAGAAGGCAAAGCTCGATAAGGTCGTTGTAAAGCGTATGGAAGATACTGCAGCTTTGAACGCCTTCCAGAATGGCGAAATCGATGCTGTAACCGATAGCATTTCTTCTAAGGACGCAATCAAGTCTGCTCGTAGCGTTAAGGGCGCTCAGCTCCGTTATGGCTACAGCACCAAGGTTCGCGTGCTTAACTTCAACGCTAAGTCCAAACCACTTAACGAACTTGCAGTTCGTAAGGCTGTTGTTCAGGCATTCGATGTTGCTACCTACAACAAGGTTCAGTTCCAGGGCATGAACTGGAAGAGCGAGCAGCCAGGTTCTGAGCTTCTCTCCATGTTCCAGGCTGGCTACAAGAACAATCTTCCTGCTGACGGAAAGTACAACACCGAAAACGCTAAGAAGACCCTTGAAGCTGCTGGCTACAAGATGGGCAAGGATGGCTACTACGCCAAGAATGGCAAGACTCTTGAGATTTCCTTCACCTTCTTCGGCGACGATTCTACTCAGGCAGCTCTTGCTAACGCATTCCAGGCCATGATGAAGAAGGCTGGCATCAAGTGCAAGACTGTGAACCAGGCTGTTGCTAAGTTCTCCGAGGTTGTTGCTTCTCACAAGTACCAGGTGCTTCCATTGGCATGGCAGTCCACATCTCCATTGAGCTTCTTGTCTTCAGCAAGCCAGGTTTACAAGTCTGACAGCGATTCCAACCTCGGTCTCGTTGGCAACAAGAAGATTGATGCTATGCTCAACAAGGTCGGCAAGACCTACGACTACAAGGAACAGACTGAGTATGCAAACAAGGCAGAATCTGCAGCTCTTGCTTTGTACGGCACTCTTCCAGTTTCCGCTCCTCCTATTTACCAGGTGTTCAAGAAGGGCTTTGCTAACAACGGCCCTGCTGGTTACGCAACCACCTATCCAGAGGATATGGGCTGGCAGAAGAAGTAAGCTTGTAAACGCTTATATGCAAAGCTTTACTAAGCTAACTGTTTAGTTTATAACGAGTGGCGTGTGGCCTTTGGGCTGCACGCCATTTTTATGTTTCTGCTATGGTCGCATGTATTCGTGTTAGTTTGCGAAGTGTGGTGTAATTATGCAAACGTAAGTGAACTCTATGATGCGCGAGCAATTGCTGCATAAAAGAATGTCAGGAGTTGCAAAGAACAGTGTAGAATGAACAATAAAATTGAGAAACTCAGCAACAAAGGAGCGGCTGGCGCATGTATGTCAATCCAAATCAACGCAAAGATGCGAGTAATATGCGCTGGATATTGCAATACTGCAAGCCGGATATGTGGAAAGTAGGCGTATCGCTTATACTTTTTGTCATTAATGACACAATGGCAATGATTATGCCACTTCTTGCTGGTTTTATTGTAGACAAAATTATTATTGGCAAACAGCATAACCTACTTCTACAAGTATGTGCGCTTATGATTGTGTTGACTATGGTAAGAGTTGGTACGCGTTATGCATACCAATTACTTATGGAAAAATTCGGTCAAAATGCCGTGTATCGGCTTGTAAGTGATGAATATGAAAAATTACATTCGCTTGATTTTACATACTTCAATCACACGCGTACTGGCGATATTATGAGCCGTATGACGTCTGATACTGATGCCATACGTCACGTACTAAGTTGGGTATCATATCAGGCGTTGGATTGTGTAGTCATGTTTGTGTGTGCGCTAAGCATTATGACATCAATCGAGTGGAAACTTGCATTAGCTCTCGCGATCACAACGCCAATACTATTTGCGTTAACTCGCGCGCTTGGAAAAAGCGCTAGACCAAAATTCCTTGCAATTCGTGAATCATTTGCACGCATGAACTCAATGGTAGAAGAAAATATTGAAGGGAATCGCGTAGTAAAAGCTTTCGTGCGAGAACCTTTTGAAACGCAAAAATTCAACGAATGCAATGAAGATTACTATAAGCGCAATATTATTTTGGCGAAAAATACGTGCAAATATATGCCATGGATTGATGGCATGGGGTTCATACTTGAGCTTATTACAGTAGGTTTAGGTGGCTGGTTAGTACTCGCTGGCAGTATGACTCTAGGCGCTTTTGTGACGTTTAACAGTTTTCTATGGATGCTTAATATGCCGGTAAGAATGTCGGGATGGCTTATAAATGATTGGCAACGTTTTAATGCAGGATGCGTGAATATTAGAAAACTACTCACAGAAGAATCGCATTTATGTTTGCCAAAACCTGTTAATAAGCAGAAGCACATGCGCGGATCAGTACGCTTTGAGCATGTAGATTTTGCGTTCCCTGACGACGTTGAAACACCTATTTTGCATGATATTAATCTTGATGTTCCTGCGGGTAGCAAACTTGGCATTTTAGGAGAAACTGGAGCTGGAAAATCAACTTTAGTAAGTCTTATAGCGCGATTTTACGATCCGACGCAGGGTAGTGTGCTTATTGATGGAAAAGATGTACGCGAATGGCAGCTCGATACTGTTCGTAGCCAAGTGAGCATCGTAGCTCAGGAAACTTTCCTGTTTTCTGATACTATTGCAGGAAATATTGGTTTCGGAATGCCTTCTGATAATGAAAGTGATCAAACGTTCAATAAAAATATTCGTCGAGTAGCGCGTATTGCATCTGCGGATGAGTTCATTATGAGCATGCCAGAAGGCTACGAAACAGTAGTGGGTGAACGTGGAGTAGGTCTTTCTGGCGGTCAAAAACAAAGACTTAGTCTTGCTCGCGCTTTAGCAAACAACCCTTCAATCCTCATTATGGACGACACTACTTCCGCAGTAGACATGGAAACAGAAGCACATATTCAGCAAGAGCTTAAAAAACTCGACGGTACGCGAACAATAATCACCATTGCGCACAGAATATCATCCGTAAAAGATGCGGACATGATCGTGGTATTAGATCACGGGAAAATCATAGAGCGTGGCACACATACTGAGCTTGTTGCAACACACGGAAGATACTGGGAAATCTATAGAAAACAGCTGGGATTGCAAACTGGTGATGCTGCAGGATTTGAAAATTCGCAGGTAGAAAATTTACTAGAAACTAAGGGGGAGTAGCAGATGGCGCAACGTAACACTTTTCGTGAAGACGAAAGTCAAGAAGAACGCATCAACGTGCGCGAACTGCTACGCGTGCGCAAATATATGAAACCATACTTTTGGCAACTAGTGCGTATAGTTTTGGTAGTTATTGGTGCAAGTTTAATTATGACCGCTATGCCAATGATTACCAAAATGCTTATAGATGAAGTCTTGCCGCATAAAAACGTCGCATATTTATACGTAATCATTGCTGTATTTGCTGTACTCATTGTGTTCTATGAACTCGGATTAGCCTACAGAACATTAGCAATTACGCGACTTGGTCAGCTTATGATTAAAGACATGCGTCGAGACGTTTTTACGCATGTGCAATCATTATCATTTGACTACTTTGATTCACGTCCACACGGTAAAATCCTCATTCGCATAGTAAATTACATCAATACACTATCGGATACGCTTTCATCGGGTTTAATTAACGTATTTTCAGATCTTTTCGTACTTATTATCACCATGATTGCTATGTTCATTATTGATTGGCGTATGGCGTTATGGAGTCTAGTGCTGTTCCCAGTATTCCTGATTTGGACGCGCACGTTGCAAATACTGCAACGAAAAGCGTCGCGCAAACTATCAAATAAGCAAAGCAACCTAAACGCATACTTACATGAATCAATCGCAGGTGTAAAAACCACGCAAACTTTCGCACGTGAAGCAGAACAATACGCTACATTCCAAGAACAGCAGGCAGACGTTCGTAGCGCTTGGATGCGAAATGTAAGTGTACAATTGCTGTTATGGCCAGGAGCATTCATTATTGAAAGCGCCGCAATCGCGTTGCTGTACTACGTGGGAGTTATGAACATAGGCAATATAAATGTAACTACCGGTACGCTTATAGCTTTCGTATGGTATTCAAGCACGTTTTGGGAGCCAGTAGTAAATATAGGTAACTTCTATACGCAATTAGTAACTTGCTCAGTATATCTTGAACGGATTTTTGAAACGCTAAAAATCAAACCAAATATTACTGATAAACCAAATGCTTCAGAACTACCACCAATCCAAGGCAAAGTTGATATCAACGACGTAGTATTTCGTTACGAAGAAAGCGGACGACCAATACTCAACTTAGTTGATTTACATGTTAAACCAGGGCAAACAGTAGCATTAGTAGGACCAACTGGAGCTGGCAAAACAACACTTGTCAACCTGCTCTCCAGATTCTACGACGTTTCAGAAGGTTCTATCACTATTGACGGTAACGACGTGCGCTCAGTAACCCTATCATCACTGCGCAAACAAATGGGTGTAATGCTACAAGATACCTTTATCTTCAGTGGTACTGTGCGAGAAAACATTCGTTACGGAAAACTCAATGCTACAGACGAAGAAATTGAAGCTGCAGCTCGTGTAGTGCACGCACATGAGTTTATTGAAGGATTACAAAACGGATATGATACCGAAATTGAGGAAAGGGGATCCACGCTTTCTGCAGGACAAAGGCAACTTATTTCTTTTGCGCGCGTGCTCTTAGCAAATCCGCGCATTCTCATTCTCGACGAAGCAACCAGTAATATTGACACGCGCACAGAGGAAGCATTACAAGCAGGATTAGCTCAATTGCTCAAAAATCGCACATCTTTTGTTATCGCGCATAGACTTTCAACTATTGAACGAGCAGATATAATCTGCGTCATAGACCATGGGCAAATCGTTGAGTGCGGTACACACGCAAAACTTATGGCAGCAAAAGGTGCATATTATCGTCTTGTAGAATCACAATACGCAGCAATTAGGCAAACAATTGTGTGAGTCCACAAAATCAGCGCATCAATAACATAACAACACACACGTGGCTACACTAGTACGTATGAGTAAACATCATCGCGAACATAATTGGGCACCAGATTTAACCAAACAATCTGCAGTATGGGAAAATCTCATAAAAAACGGCATAACAATCGCAGACGATCACACGCACATGCTCAGCGTCGTTGATTTTGCGCATAGTCTCAACCAAGAATTAATAGAAAAAGGTCGCGATGTAATAGCAGAACCAACCGCAGATGATTTGGTTGAGCAGGCAAAATCTGCTGGAGTTTCCAACATGCTAGAAGTTGGATGCGAATACCCAGATTGGGAGCCGACAATTTCGTTTGCTGCATCACACGAGGATTCAGTTCGTGCAGCAATTGCAATACACCCAAACGAAGCCGTTTTACACGGACACAGGGGAGCGCAAGGTCCAGACGGATTGCCAATAGTTTATAAGCCGTATCACGATATTCCATTCGACGAAGCTATGCAACATTTGCGTTCGCTTGTAATTGCGTATCCAAAAGAAGTTGTTGCAATAGGAGAAACCGGTTTGGATTATTTTCGCACAGGAGAGCCTGCCAGACTCGCTCAACGCAGTGCTTTTCGTGATCATATTGCGCTCGCAAAAGAGCTAAACTTGCCTTTACAAATTCATGACCGTGACGCTCATGAAGACGTAGTAAAAGTTTTATTACAAGACGGTGCTCCGGAGCGAACAATATTCCACAGCTACGCGGGCGGCACAGATTTAGCAGAAATAGTAAAAGAACACGGCTGGTACGCTAGTTTTTCTGGAACTATAAGTTACAAAGGGAATGAAGCATTACGCAAATCTGCGCAAATTATTGGAGAAGGCCACATAACTGTCGAAACAGATGCACCATACTTAACACCAATGCCGTATCGTGGGCGACCAAACGCGCCCTACATGGTGCCATACACCTTGGAGACGCTTGCAGAAGTACTCAATATATCGTTAGAACACGCGGCGAAAGTCACTCGTGAAAATACGAGAATACTTTACAATTTCTAGTGACTTTATAACCGTTATTTCGCAGCATCTTCTTACGCTTTTTGCATGATATAGCTATTATTGTATACAATATCCAAGTACGGAAATAAAACTGTGAAGGTGTGAGGTTTATGCGACTTCTTGCTGGCATCAAGAAGAAACCTTACCTATGGAGGAACAATAAAGCATGACGAAGTCACGCACATCTGTACCATCAACTGATGGAGCGAAGGATCCTCGCAACGGAGCGAAAGATTCCGAGAAAAGCTCTAAAGCTGCTATGCTGCGAGCTGCGTCTTTTACCAAAGCGCCAAAAGTCTCGCAAAAAACAACAACTCGAGAAGAGCGTAAAGTAATTGCTCAGCAGCAAGCTCAAGAGGTAAAAGAAGCCGAAAAGCTTGTTGCAAGTGCTGTACGCGGGCCATTAGGTCGCTGGTGGGCAAAATTACAAACCAGTTCAGACCGTTTCACCTTAGGCATGGCAATTGTGGCCCTTGGTGTTGTCTACGGTGACATTGGAACTTCACCGTTGTATACCGCTCAAACATTCTTAGCAGGTCAAGGCGGATTGCAAAATATTAATCGCGAAACTGTGTACGGCATGCTTTCGCTATTATTCTGGTCAATTACGCTTATTACCACAGTGAAATACGTGTTTGTTGCAATGCGAACTGACAACAAAGGTGAAGGTGGAATTTTTGCACTCTACTCGCTTCTGCGCAAAAAAGGCGCGTGGCTTGCAATACCTGCAATGATTGGAGGTGCAGCATTCTTAGCAGATTCTGTACTAACTCCTGCAGTTTCCATTTCTTCAGCAGTTGAAGGTTTGCGAACCATTGCAGTATTTAAGCCAGTATTCTTAGAAAACGAAAATTTGTCAATGATGATTACTGTTGTTATCATCGTCGTA
The DNA here is from genome assembly GCF_001546485.1 of Gardnerella vaginalis. Lineage (GTDB taxonomy): Bacteria > Actinomycetota > Actinomycetes > Actinomycetales > Bifidobacteriaceae > Bifidobacterium > Bifidobacterium vaginale_D. Next base: position 14,024 of record NZ_KQ956873.1, read on the forward strand.
CTGTTTTCTGTGCAACAACGCGGAACTGAGCGTATTGGTAAAGTATTCGGCATAGTAGTTATGCTTTGGTTTGCTTTCCTCGCACTAGTAGGCGTTATCAATATTGGTCAAAATTGGACGATATTTGAAGCACTAAACCCAATTTACGGCGTGCAATTCCTGTTCAGTACGCATAATGTGCAGGGATTAGCAGTAATGGGCGTAATTTTTCTTTCTACTACAGGCGCTGAAGCATTATATTCCGATATGGGTCACGTCGGGCGAGGTAATGTGTACGCCACATGGCCATTCATTAAACTTGCTTTGCTCTTGAACTACTTCGGTCAAGGCGCTTGGATGCTTCAAAATCAAGGTGATAAATCGCTATGGTCAGTAGAGGGATTAAACCCATTCTTCCAAATGCTTGAGCCAAACGTGCGCTACGTAGCAGTTATTCTTTCGGTTACTGCAGGTATTATTGCTTCACAAGCTCTGATTACAGGCGCTTACACCATGGTTTCTGAAGCTACAAGTCTTAACTGGATGCCTCATTTACAGGTGCGATACCCTGCGCGCACTCGAGGACAGCTGTACATTCCTGTAGTAAACGTGGTGTTATGCGTTGCAACAATTACAGTGCTTGCAGTATTCCGCGATTCTGAACATATCTCAGGCGCTTACGGCTTGGCGTTAACATTAACTATGTTGGCAACAACCATTCTTTTGACAGTACACATGTGGTATCAAAAGAAACGTTTTGGGGCGCTAGTATTTGCCATCATTTTCCTCATGATTGAATTGATGTTCTTCATAGCATCAATGGCAAAATTCATGCATGGCGGCTGGTTTACTATGTTGCTTGGTTTTTCCATTCTAACAATTATGGTTACGTGGAAAGATGGTACCAAGATTGAACGTTCGCAACGTTTACACATGAAGCCGAAAGACTTTCTGCCTGTGCTCGATAAATTGCATGGCGACTTTAGAATCCCTTATTTTGCGGATAATATCGTGTACTTAACGTCCGATCGTGAAATGAAACGTCTCGATACTGGTATTTTCTTCTCTATTTTTGCGGATCATCCTAAGCGTGCTCGCGCATGGTGGGCTGTATCGGTAGAAACTGACGATGCGCCATTTACTCGCGAATATTGCGTGGAAAATTTCGGTACTGATTACCTATTCCGAGTAAAAATTAAGCTCGGTTTTAAAGTTTCTCCATCAATTCCAGCATATTTGCATCAAATTATGCACGATTTATCGCATACTGGTGAATTGCCTCAACAAAAATCTGTATACCCTAAGGTGGATGCAGATCCAGACATTGGACCAATTCGTTACGTACTGCTGCACAAAGCGTTGATGCCGGAGTCGAATATTTCTGTGCGTGGCGCATTGTCTCTAAAAATGAAATACGCAATTCGACATATTGCTGGTACTCCTGTGAAATGGTTTGGTTTGGCACCTTACAATCCTGTTGTTGAAGTGCAGCCGTTATTTGTTTCCACTCGCAGACCTCCTCGTTTGCAGCGTGAAGATTGTTCACAGCGTGCAGTGCAATCTTTGCAGGGAGCTTCGGCTGTAGAAACTGCTGCAGCTATAGTAAGCGATACGCGACCAACCGATGCTGAACAGACTGCAGTTATGAATGCGCGTGATATTGCTGCTGCTAATGTGCTACTTGCGGATGAAAAGTTTGTTAACACGGGCAAAATTAGCCCTGTGCCATTAAAAGTATCGTCAAAAGTAAACGATACGAAAATCAACAATGATGAAACAAAACTTGACGCCGCGAATGTGACTCACGCAGTAGTTCAGGCTGTGGAAGATGCTGAACGTGCTGACGAACGTGCTGACGAATCTGCTAGTAAAAGTGCTAGTAAAAGTGCCGGCAGAATGGAACAAATTTCGGCAAAAAGTGGCAAGAAAAATAAAAAATCAAAATAGTTACGCATAACTATATTTGAGTGGTTTTGCGTAACTATAATCAAGCCACCTGAGCTCTTGTATACGAAGAATTGTTGCGAATATGCTGAATAGTACAGAACAATTAAGTCAATGCAATGTGAGGCAGCTTGCCAATCTGCCAGATTTTGAGCAAGTAGAGCACTTGCATCGTACTACTGCGCCATCTATACCCGCTTATAATCTCATTCACGGTCATTGCGTGGTAATCGCTACGATTTCGTGGCAGCTTGCGCATCATTGTAATATGCTGCTGAAAGCTCAGTGCACTGCTTCGTCTGCAGCTTCACCAATGAGCCAAGTTTTACAAGAGCATGCCAAACAAGCACAAGCATGTATGCGTGAACTTATTGGTAATAATTGTGACGACTTGCCACCGGTACAAGGCGGTTGTGTACCAGCGCAGTATATTGACGAATATGCTGCGCTCGTTGGTGGTTTATTGCACGATATTGGTACATATTTTGTGTTAGAAAGCGACGGTAGTAAGCGTGCTGGGGGCTTGCTGCGTTTTGATGGTCCGCGATATATTTTGCACGGATTGCGTGGCTACAATTACTTGATTGATTGTGGTTTTAGTGAAGACGCTGCACAATTTGCACGTAATCATACTGGCGTCGGGTTGACGCGCGAACAGGTGCTTACGCAGAAACTTCCTTTGCCGGCATCTGATTATGTGCCACAAACTATTGAGCAAGAAATCGTGATGGTTGCTGATAAATACAACAGTAAGTCCATTCCACCTCGATTTTTGAGCGTAGAGGCATATCGACGTAAAGCCGCTCGATTTGGTAAAGAGAATGCACATCGCTGGATGCAATTAGTCGCTAAATATGGAAAGCCAGATGTTGAGGCTTTGGCGAAGTGCTTTAATATGCGCATTGATGCGTGAGTAAGTGCGCGAACTTAATTTGGTTGCGTAGGTTTATTGTTTCGGCTTATTGTTTCGGTTTATTGCGTAGGTTTATTTGACGTTTCATTTTAGTTTCTTATTAATTGGTTATATATCTTCTGTAGTTTTTGTTTTTTGTATATTTGTGTCTTTTTCGCGTTGATTTTGCGTTGACTTGCTCGTTGTTAATTACTTTGTTACTCGAGTATCGTTTATTCGTTTTGATTGATGTTTAATGAAGTTACTTTGATGAGTTTCGTAAGTTTTTAGCATCGTGTATTACGCTCATACACTTTGCTTGTACTGCTGCTGAGTTTGCGCGAGCGTTGTAAAGCAAGCGCTACCGCATTAAGCTCACTTTAAGTTAATCTTCTTTGGTCGTCAGATTACGCTTTCTTCATTAGTTTAAAGAAAGCGTAATTGTTTGCGCGCTTGCGCGGAAAGCGCACTGTGCTTTCTGTATAAGCAAGCGCTACCGCATCGGGTTGCTTTTTGCGCTACGCTTTAAGCGAAAAGCAAGTCGATGCGACACGCCCGGGTTTGGTGGTTTTGGGGT
>NZ_KQ956873.1:17515-36205 GCF_001546485.1 Gardnerella vaginalis
CGTGGACGTACGATCCAAAGCGCGGAGAATACTTCCTTCATCAGTATTCGCCAAAACAGCCAGATTTGAATTGGGAAAATCCCGCGGTTCGCGCTGCCGTGTACAAGATGATGAATTGGTGGATGGATCGCGGAATTGACGGCTTCCGTATGGATGTGATTACGCAAATTTCCAAGCATGTTGATTCTGAAGGTCGTTTGCCTGGGGAAGTTGGCTGCCAAATTGAAGATTTGCCGGCTGGTGCCGACGGCTATTCTTCGCCGTTCCCGTTCTGCTCGGATGGTCCTCGTTTAGACGAATTCTTGCGTGAGATGCGTGCAAAAGTTTTTGAAGGGCGAGAAGGCTATCTTACTGTTGGCGAAGCTCCGGGAATTTCAGCGCATCGCAACACGTATATTACTGACCCTGCTCACAGCGAGCTCGACATGCTCTTCCTGTTTAATCACGTAGATATTGATTGCGAAAACGGTACTAAGTGGAATCCTGTGCCGCTTAAGTTGACGGCACTAAAGCGCGTGATGGCTGAGCAACAGCAAGCAGTATCGGATGCTGGTTGGGCGAGCTTGTTCTTTAATAATCACGATCAGCCGCGCGCGCTTTCTCGCTGGGGAAGTGAGTCTAGCGACGAGATGCGAGTTCGTTCCGCTAAAGCGATTGCCATGCTTCTTCACATGCATCGCGGCACGCCTTACGTGTACCAAGGCGAGGAAATAGGCATGACTAACGCGCACTTTACGCGTCTTGAGCAGTATCGTGACTTGGAAGCGTTAAACATGTTTAAGCAGCGCGTAGAAGAAGCGCATATTCAGTCGGCTGAGTCGATGATGGATGCGCTCGCAAGGCGCGGCCGCGACAATTCTCGAACTCCAATGCAGTGGAATGCTTCTAAATATGCGGGATTTATGCCTTTTAATGTCGCATCGAAAAATAACGCAGAACCGTGGATTAGTGTGAATCCTAATTATGTGGATATTAATGCGGCTGAGCAGATGGAAGATTCGGATTCTGTTTACGCTTTTTACAAGTATTTGATTGCTTTACGCCATTCGGAGCCGATTGTTTCTGCTGGTTCTTGGGATTTGGTTGATGCGGATGATGAGTGCGTGTATGTGTTTGTGCGCGAACTTACATCTGATTGTGAAAAGCAGGATGGCTCTGCAGAGACTGCTGCGGAATCTGCTGCTAAATCTGCTGCGGAATCTGCTGAAAATTCCGCAGAATCTACAGAACGCATGCTCGTAATGGTTAATATGACCGACTCGACCGTCCCTATTCCTACAGAGAGTGCGAAAATGCTGCAAGATCGCACCTCTAACGCTTTTGCAGGGCGTGACGTAATAGTTACAACCTACGACGTAAATCACGCGCTTACATCGCTTAAAAACGGTACGCTTGCGCCTTGGGAGGGTATCGCTGTTACTTTGCAATAATTAATTTGTGATAATTGTTTCGCAATAATCACTTTGCAATAGTTTCGTCTACTAATTTTGGCAGAGCTTTCGCAATATCTTCGCGAATAATACGCTCTGCCAAATAGTCGTATTGCGTAGCACCCAAGTTCATTATCGTAATCGGCACTCCAGCGCGCGCAGCTAACGGCACGAGGCTGGCAGCTGGAAATACTTCTAGCGTGGAACCAATAACCCATAGCTCGTCCGCTTTAACAATTGCTTGCGCACTGCGTTCCATAGTGCCTTCCGGAAGCGCTTCTCCAAAATATACAACGTCTGTTTTTATAAGACCGTTGCAAGGCATATTGCTGCGGTACGGTAGAGCGCGTCTACAATGCGGATCTGGATGCTCGTCTAAGTCGCGCATAATATCGGCAGTTTTATAGCTCGCGTGGCAGCTCATGCAGTGCGATGTTCCAATGCTTCCGTGCAAATTCACTATGATGTCTGGGTTATTGCCAGCTTTTTCGTGAAGCGCATCAAAATTTTGTGTGGCTATAAGGTCGAGCATGCCTGCCTGCTCGAGTTTTACAAGTGCCTTGTGAGCTGTTCCCGGCTGTGCATTCCAAACGGGCGACTCTTTTTGCCATCGCCAAGAGTAAATGCGTTCCTCTTTACTGCCTAAAAATGCGTCTATATCGTAGACGCTCATCTGCTCCGGGTGTTTAGTCCAAACGCCGTCCGGTCCGCGAAAATCAGGAATGCCTGCGCTTGTGGAGATTCCTGCGCCTGTGAGCACAACAATGTGGTGTGCTTTGCTGTTCGATTGCTTGTTGCCCATTCCTCTGCTCCTTCGTTTTATTAATGTCTGTTAATATCTTATTTTTCTTTTTCTTTATGCGTTTTATACTTTTGTGTTTTTATGTGCTTTGTATTCTTTATAAGAGTTTATTTAATAAGTATCTATTTATACATGTATTTCTTATTCCATATCGCGCTCATACATTTTGTGTGTATCTAATCGTATATTTCATCTTTTTCTGCTTTTATTGTGTCTTTTTCGCGTTGATTTTGTGTTGATTGTGTTTTTGTTGTTGTTTTGTTGGGGGTGTGGTGGTGCGACACGCCCGGGTTTGGTGGTTTTGGGGTTGTTTTTTGGTTATTTTTTGTTGTTTTTGGTTATGGTTTTTGGTTTTGGGTTGGTTTTTGAGTGTTTTTTTGTTGTTTTCGACACGCCGGTGGATGCTAGTGTTTTCAAGGGTTTTGGCGTGTTTGTTTTTGTTGGGTTTGCGTTTTAGCGTGGGTTGGTGTAAGTTTATCTCTTGCTGCTCAGCGCGGCTGGTTCTCCTCGGTTGAGGTTGATGAGCCGGCTGGTGTGGTGGTGGTTTGAGAACTCAAGAGCGTGTCTGTACTACTTATTAGTTAATTATTGCCAGTTCATTGCCTGCCTTGCATGTTGCAGGGTGCCTGAGAGATGGTTAAATGGTGGTGAGGTTTTTGTTGGGATGTTCTTTCCTTAAAGAATGTCTCGTCTTTTTCTTTTTATATTGGAGCCTTATGTTGGCTCTTCATTGAAGTTTTTCGTGGAGGGTTCGATTCTGGCTCAGGATGAACGCTGGCGGCGTGCTTAACACATGCAAGTCGAACGGGATCTGGTCAGCTTGCTGACTGGTGAGAGTGGCGAACGGGTGAGTAATGCGTGACCAACCTGCCCCATGCTCCAGAATAGCTCTTGGAAACGGGTGGTAATGCTGGATGCTCCAACTTGACGCATGTCTTGTTGGGAAAGTGTTTAGTGGCATGGGATGGGGTCGCGTCCTATCAGCTTGTAGGCGGGGTAATGGCCCACCTAGGCTTCGACGGGTAGCCGGCCTGAGAGGGCGGACGGCCACATTGGGACTGAGATACGGCCCAGACTCCTACGGGAGGCAGCAGTGGGGAATATTGCGCAATGGGGGGAACCCTGACGCAGCGACGCCGCGTGCGGGATGAAGGCCTTCGGGTTGTAAACCGCTTTTGATTGGGAGCAAGCTTTCGGGTGAGTGTACCTTTCGAATAAGCGCCGGCTAACTACGTGCCAGCAGCCGCGGTAATACGTAGGGCGCAAGCGTTATCCGGAATTATTGGGCGTAAAGAGCTTGTAGGCGGTTCGTCGCGTCTGGTGTGAAAGCCCATCGCTTAACGGTGGGTTTGCGCCGGGTACGGGCGGGCTAGAGTGCAGTAGGGGAGACTGGAATTCCCGGTGTAACGGTGGAATGTGTAGATATCGGGAAGAACACCAATGGCGAAGGCAGGTCTCTGGGCTGTTACTGACGCTGAGAAGCGAAAGCGTGGGGAGCGAACAGGATTAGATACCCTGGTAGTCCACGCCGTAAACGGTGGACGCTGGATGTGGGGCCCATTCCACGGGTTCCGTGTCGGAGCTAACGCGTTAAGCGTCCCGCCTGGGGAGTACGGCCGCAAGGCTAAAACTCAAAGAAATTGACGGGGGCCCGCACAAGCGGCGGAGCATGCGGATTAATTCGATGCAACGCGAAGAACCTTACCTGGGCTTGACATGTGCCTGTCGACTGCAGAGATGTGGTTTCCCTTCGGGGCAGGTTCACAGGTGGTGCATGGTCGTCGTCAGCTCGTGTCGTGAGATGTTGGGTTAAGTCCCGCAACGAGCGCAACCCTCGCCCTGTGTTGCCAGCGGGTTATGCCGGGAACTCACGGGGGACCGCCGGGGTTAACTCGGAGGAAGGTGGGGATGACGTCAGATCATCATGCCCCTTACGTCCAGGGCTTCACGCATGCTACAATGGCCGGTACAACGGGATGCGACATGGTGACATGGAGCGGATCCCTTAAAACCGGTCTCAGTTCGGATCGTAGTCTGCAACTCGACTACGTGAAGGCGGAGTCGCTAGTAATCGCGAATCAGCAACGTCGCGGTGAATGCGTTCCCGGGCCTTGTACACACCGCCCGTCAAGTCATGAAAGTGGGCAGCACCCGAAGCCGGTGGCCTAACCCTTTTGGGATGGAGCTGTCTAAGGTGAGGCTCGTGATTGGGACTAAGTCGTAACAAGGTAGCCGTACCGGAAGGTGCGGCTGGATCACCTCCTTTCTACGGAGTTTTTGTGCACGCTCGGTTGAGTGTGGTTACTGGTGTGGAAAACAATAGTTAATGTTTTAGATGAGTTTGTTGGGCATGCTTTTGGGTTCCCGGATTGCCACCCCTCCTGTTTTTTGGGGGTTGCGGTCCTTGACCCGCGGGATTTCAGGTTGATGCTTTTGAGTGTTGATGCTGGTTTTGTGGTGTTGTGGTGGTTTGAGAACTGGATAGTGGACGCGAGTAAAATGCGAGACTTTTTTGGTTTCGATTTTTTTGCTTTTATCAATTTCAACCGGCTCCTTTTGTTGGAGTCGCTTGATCGTTTTGTGATCGTTTAGTGTGATGATTTTTTGTCTAGAGAATTTTGCTGATGGGTTCTTACTTTAGTGTTTGTCACTGGTAAGGGCGTATGGTGGATGCCTTGGTAGACAGGACCGATGAAGGACGTGACGGGCTGCGATATGCCTCGGGGAGCTGCCGAGTGGGCTTTGATCCGAGGATTTCCGAATGGGGAGACCCGGCCACTGTTATGAGTGGTCACCACAGTTTTGTGGGGGGTACGCAGGGAAGTGAAACATCTCAGTACCTGCAGGAAAGGATACTCCGTGAGTAGTGGCGAGCGAAAGCGGATCAGGCTAAACCGGGTGCGTGTGATAGCCGTCAGGTGTTGCGCATTCGGGGTCGTGGGATGGACTGTTCAGCCTCTGACGGGGTTGAGGAGAGTGATAAAATGTCGTGCTAGGTGAATGGGATTGAATTCCCAGCCGTAGAGGGTGATGGCCCCGTAGCTTGTCGTGCGATGTCTCTTTATGTTTATTCCCAAGTAGCGCGGGACTCGTGGAATCCCGCGTGAATCTGCCCAGACCGTTGGGTAAGCCTAAGTATTCCTGTCTGACCGATAGTGTACTAGTACCGTGAGGGAAAGGTGAAAAGCACCCCGGGAGGGGAGTGAAATAGTTCCTGAAACCGTGCGCTTACAATCCGTCGGAGCCTTCTTTGTGGGGTGACGGCGTGCCTATCGAAAAATGAGTCTGCGAGTCAGTGGTATGTGGCGAGGCTAACCCGGGTGGGGGAGCCGTAGCGAAAGCGAGTTTTAAAAGGCGTTTGAGTCGCATGTCCTGGACCCGAAGCGGGATGATCTAGCCCTGAGCAGGTTGAAGCGCGGGTAAGACCGTGTGGAGGACCGAACCCACCTAGGTTGAAAACTGGGGGGATGACTTGGGGTTAGGGGTGAAAGGCCAATCAAATTCCGTGATAGCTGGTTCTCTCCGAAATGCATTTAGGTGCAGCGTCGTGTTATTGCTTACAGGGGGTAGAGCTACTGGATGCTTGCGGGCCCATACCGGGTACCAATAGCAGCCAAACTCCGAATACCTGTTAGGTTTATCACGGCAGTGAGTCGGCGGGGGATAAGCTCCGTCGTCAAAAGGGAAACAGCCCTGATCGTCGTCTAAGGTCCCGAAGCGCGTGCTAAGTGGGAAAGGATGTGGAGTCGCATAGACAGCCAGGAGGTTGGCTCAGAAGCAGCCATCCTTGAAAGAGTGCGTAACAGCTCACTGGTCTAGTGGTTCCGCGCCGACAATGTAGCGGGGCTTAAGCACGCCACCGAAGACGCGGCTGCATGAATTTTGTTCATGTGGGGTAGGAGAGCGTCCTGTATGGGGTGAAGCGGCAGTGTGAACTTGTCGTGGACTTTACAGGAGTGAGAATGCAGACATGAGTAGCGAGAGACAGGTGTGAATCCTGTCCGCTGAATGACTAAGGGTTCCGGGGCCACGTTCGTCGTCCCCGGGTGAGTCGAGTCCTAAGGCGAGGCCGACAGGCGTAGTCGAATGGATGAACGGGTTGATATTCCCGTACCGGTGTTACACCGTTCGAACTGAATCTGAGAGTACTAACCTTCATTTGCTGGTTGATTTCCTTTCGGGGTTGTTGGCTGGTTTGTGTTGGGACTGTATCGGTAGTAGGTTAGCGTGGGAGTGACGCGGGTAGGTAGCCGGCTGCGGAGGTGGTTTTCCGTGGCTAAGCGTGTGGGCTGTCCTCTAGGTAAATCCGGGGGATGTTTAAGCTGAGGCGTGATGGGTAGGCTGTAAGGCTGATTCCGGTGATCCTGCTTGCCGAGAAAAGCTTCAACGTGAGGTGTGATTCCGCTCGTACCCTAAACCGACACTGGTGGTCTGGTAGAGTATACCGAAGCGATCGGGCGAATCCTGGCCAAGGAACTCGGCAAATTACTCCCGTGCCTTCGGCATAAGGGAGACCCTTGATGGTGATATGGTTTTACGCTGTTGAGCTGTTGGGGGTGGCACAAGCTAGGGGGTAGCGACTGTTTACCAAAAACACAGGAGCGTGCGAAGGCGTAAGCCGCTGTATACGCTCTGACGCCTGCCCGGTGCCGGAAGGTTAAGAGGATCCGTTAGCCCTTGGGTGAAGCGGTGAATTTAAGCCCCGGTAAACGGCGGTGGTAACTATAACCATCCTAAGGTAGCGAAATTCCTTGTCGGGTAAGTTCCGACCTGCACGAATGGCGTAACGACTTCCCCACTGTCTCGGCCAGGAGCCCGGCGAAATTGCAGTACGAGTAAAGATGCTCGTTAAGCGCAGAAGGACGAAAAGACCCCGGGACCTTTACTATACCTTGGTATTGTCGTTAGGTGTGGATCGTGTAGCATAGGCGGGAGGCTGTGAAGCGTGGGCGCTAGCTTGCGTGGAGTCGACAGGTGAAATACCGCTCTTTCCATATCTGGCGTCTAACCTCGACACGTTATCCGTGTTAGGGACAGTGCCTGGCGGGTAGTTTAACTGGGGCGGTTGCCTCCTAAAGAGTAACGGAGGCGCTCAATGGTCCGCTCAGCCCGGTTGGCAATCGGGTGTTGAGTGTAATCGCACAAGCGGGCTTGACTGTGAGACTGACGGGTCGAGCAGGGACGAAAGTCGGAGATAGTGATCCGGTGCCGGCGTACGGACGTGGCATCGCTCAACGGATAAAAGGTACCCCGGGGATAACAGGCTGATCATTCCCAAGAGTCCATATCGACGGGATGGTTTGGCACCTCGATGTCGGCTCGTCGCATCCTGGGGCTGGAGCAGGTCCCAAGGGTTCGGCTGTTCGCCGATTAAAGCGGCACGCGAGCTGGGTTCAGAACGTCGTGAGACAGTTTGGTCTCTATCCTCTGCGCTCGTTGGAATGTTGAGGAGACCTGCCCATAGTACGAGAGGACCTGGGTGGACGAACCTCTGGTATGCCGGTCGTCACGCCAGTGGCGCTGCCGGTTAGCTACGTTCGGAAGGGATAACCGCTGAAAGCATCTAAGCGGGAAGCCTGCTCCAAGATAAGCATTCCTTGCACTTGAGTGTGTGAGCCCCCATGTAGAACACGTGGTTGATAGGCTAGACGTGGAAGCCCTGTAAGGGGTGGAGCTGACTAGTACTAACGGGCGATGGTGACATTCTTCCTCACTTTTACTAGTGGGGAGGGTGGGTTCTTGTGAGTATTTTTCTTCTAGCGTTAATGAGTACTGAATGTTTTGCTTAACGATCGGTTGGTAAAAGAGTTTTTATTCGCGTTCATGTCCGGTTCCCTAACCGCCACGTGTTGCCACTCACGGTTTGTGAGTGTATAATCTAGTTTTGCGGTGGTCATGGCTCAGGTGAGACGCCCGGTCCCATTCCGAACCCGGAAGCTAAGGCCTGACACGGCGAGGGTACTGCACTCGATAGGGTGTGGGAGACTAGCACGCTGCCGCATTATTCTTCTAGCGGGGAACTTGATTGTTCCCCGCTTTTTTATTATTCCCCATACTATTGTTATTCGGGAATTAACCCATATTCTGCGGGTATAAAACAGGGTCTCAGTACTGTTAAAAACTCAGTCAATGTACTGAGTTAGTAACGGTAATCACTCAAACATTGTTAAAACTCAGTCAAGTATTTTAAGAAAGTAACGGTCATATGTTACTGGTGCAGTACGTATTCTGCATTAATAACGAATAATTGCTATTTAGCGTTACTCGCGCAGTATGTAATCTGCGCCAGTAACAAATAAGCAGTACCACTCGCGCTTTAAATCGCAACGCGAAAGCACGTCGTCAGCGCACACAAAACACAACCAAATTCCCAATGAACTACCACACGAGCCTGCCCTGCCTTCGTCAATCGAGACGAAAGCAGACCTCGCTTGCGTTGAAAGCACACCGTGCTTTCAATTTTGAGCAAGCTCAGCGAATCGAAGTGACTTCTCGCGCATTATGCAGCTCGAAGTCGTCGATTCGCAAATCAGCCGAACGGCTATGCCGTGGGGAATAAGCGCTCAAGCATAGCGTCGCGCGCAAATGGAGTGTAGAGTGAGGGTTAACCCTCCAAACACGAGGAAAAACTTACGGCAAATGTGGTCAAAATCTGCCGAAACGACTATAAACTCTGAAAAGTACTGCGTGCGTATTTGGTGCGATATACTAAAAGCATGACTACACAAACTTTTGAAGCACTCGCAAAGTCGCGATTTTCTGCACGTGATTTTCTAAATAAACCAGTTGATTCTAAAATCCTTGAAACTATTTTGCAAACAGCTGCACAATCGCCGAGCTGGTCCAACACTCGTGGCTACATGCTCGCTATTGCTCAAGGGGAACGTAAACAGCAGTTAATTGATGCATATACGCAAAAATGCAAAGCAATGTTTCGCACTAAAGACGCTACCCTTAGCGAAGAAGAACGCCTGATAGCGCAGAAAATGAGTCAGCCGGATGGAGATTTTCCTGTAATGGCTCCGTATCCGCAATCGCTTAAAGAACGCAGCGCTCTTTTAGGATTGGCGTTGTATAAACATTTAAATATTGATCGCAAAGATTTTCCTGCTCGGAATGCTCACACTTTGCGCAACTTCCAGGCGTTCGGTGCGCCAGTTATGGGATTTGTGCTTGTGCGTCGTGATTTTCTGCCGTTTTCTGCGCTGGATGCTGGAATTATGCTGCAAACGTTACTGTTGGCTGCCAAAGAGCACGGCGTAGATTCATGCCCACTTGGCGTTCTTGCCACGTGGCGTTCACCGCTTGACGAAGTATTCGATATTCCGCCGGAGTATGCGCTGATTACTGGTTTTGCGTTAGGGTATGCGTCTGAAGCGCACGTAAATGCTTTCCGCGCGGAGCATCCGCCAATCGAACTTGCGCAAGAAAAGTAACTTCGCACAAACCAACCTATCTTGCAAAATCCAAAGTACTTTGGAAAATATCAGATAGAATTGCCGAATATGCCCTATTTTCGCTAATTCTATCTTGTAAAACCCAAAGTACTTTGCTAAATTGAAGATAGAAGTGGGTGGAAAGGGAATGCGAATGATTTTCAATCGTCAAAGGTACATAAAGAAACTTAACCAGCTTAGTTGGAATGGACTGGTTAAAATCATTACTGGTGTGCGCCGCGCGGGAAAATCGTTCATTCTTAACGAGCTGTTCTATAATTCTCTTATTTCTCAAGGTGTTTTGCAGAATAATATCATTCGGTTTGCTTTTGATTCAGACGAAGATATTGATCGTCTTGAGCCATTCGCAAATGGCGAGCCAGTAAAAATCGCAGATAAAAAACTTGGCTACGCTATAAATGCTAAAGTGTTCCGTCGCTACATTGCATCGCAAATAAATGATAGTGACAAGTTTTACATTTTCCTCGACGAAGTGCAATTGCTTGACAATTTTGTTGGCACACTTAACAGTTACTTAAGACACGCAAATTTAGACATATATGTTACTGGATCTAACTCCCGTTTTCTTTCATCAGACATTGTTACTGAATTTAAGGGGAGGAGCACAGAAGTTCACGTTCAACCTCTTACTTTTGCCGAATACGTGGAAAGTTCTAACAAAACAGTTTCAGAATCTTGGGCAGATTACATTGTTACTGGCGGAATACCGCTTGTAGCTAAAATGCAAAATGTTGAGGAACAAATAAAATACCTTGAAAATCTTGTTAAAGAAACTTATTTGAAAGATGTAGTTCAGCGAAACGGCGTGCGAAAAGAGCAGGCTCTTTCTGAAATGTTGCAAGTAATAGCTTCGTCAATAGGCGCTCCTGTTAACCCAAGGAAACTTTCTAACACGTTTATTAGCCACGGATATGGAGAAATCGCTTCAGAAACTGTTAGTCGTTTTATAGACTACTACAGTGATGCTTTTCTTGTAAGCAAAGCTCAAAAGTACAATATTAAGGGCAAAAAATACATTGATTCCTTGTTCAAAATTTACTTTGAAGACATTGGTGTACGCAACGCTTTACTTAATTTTAGGCAAATTGAAGAGTCGCATATTATGGAAAATGTTATATACAACGAGTTAAGATATCGCGGATATAACGTTGATATTGGCGAAATGAATATTGCTGAAAATACTGGTCGAAAAGATAAAAATAACCATGATATTTATGCACAAAAATCTTTGGAAATAGATTTTATCGCTACTTTGGGAAGTGAAAAATATTATATACAATCTGCGCCCGCTATGACGACGGAAGAAAAATCATTGCAAGAAAAGCGCTCGCTTTACTATATCGATAATTCTTTCAAAAAGATAGTAGTTACGAAAAATGGATTGCATGCTACAAGAGATAATCGTGGAGTAATCACCATGGACCTATTCGATTTTTTGCTTAACGAGGATAGCCTTAAGCGGTGATTTAATAGAGTGATATTAGACCTCTGAGCAAGTCAATCGCTCAGTAACATATAAACTCTATGCAAAATAAATCATTCTCTGGTATTATGCAAGCTCCAATAATCATAAATAAAATCATCATTTAGTGTGATGCAAACTCTTTACGGCGATTATAAGCTATTAACCAAAAGCTGAAATTCTAAATGAAGTGGTAATCATAAAAGCGTTAATTGCAGCATTACCGAGCCCTTTATTTATTTTGGATCAGTTTGAGAGGCTCGTTGCAACGCATTCTATGCGTTTACGAGTTTGGTGAGTAAGGAGCTTTGTGTTATGCGTAAGTTTACGAAAGCACTCTTGTTAGCTGCTCTGCCAGCGTGTTTGCTTACTGCATGCGCTGGTAGAGCAGTTGATAATAGTCAACAGCAGGCATCACATGATTCAGTTCCACTTGTTTCAGTCAAAAAACAGCCTTTAACACAAGTTGTGTCGGGTAAAGCAGCAATAGAACAATCGTCTACCTTTGTTATCACTGCTGTAAGTAGAGGGAATTTTTCTCCATCGGTAAAAGCAGGAAGTGCTGTAAAAGCTGGAAGTGTTCTAGGCTACAATGCTGGTAACAAAATTATTGCTCCCGTAGACGCTAAAGTTGTGTCAGTAGCTGAATCATCTGCGGACGTGCCTAAATCTTTCCCACTATTCACTCTTAAATATGAAGGTTTTTCAATAAGCCTTAATGCAAAAGCTTTACTTCGTTCTGCAGATATCACAGATGTTAAAGGTCGCTTCCAAGTTGAAGATGGTGTTGGACCAACCAATTGTTTGCAAATAGTACAAAGCGGTGGAACTTCTACCGATGTTGCAGCCTCGGGTAGTAGCAAGAATGATAATGCTGATTCGACTCAAACAGATGAGTCGAGCGCGCAAAGTACACCTAGTGTATCGTCAAAAGTTTTAACGTGTTTAATAGATAAAAGCACAGAAGTAGAATCAGGCCAAAATGCGACGCTTGTTTTTAATGGCAAGCATAAACAATCGGTTCTAACACTGCCTGTTAGTGCGATTGCTGGAAGAGTCCAAAAAGGCTTAGTCTCATACAAGAAAGGCGATAATTGGGAGCGTAAAGAAGTTGGTCTTGGAATCAGTGACGGCGCTAATATTGAAATTACGTCTGGCTTGCATGAGGGTGATGTTGTAGCAGGTGTTTCTCCTGATCTCATTCCAGGAGTGCAATGATTATGGGAAACAATCCTGTTCCACTGGTTGAACTACAAGACGTGTCAGCGCGTGTAAAACTAGGCAATGGCGAATGGCTTACCACTGTTAACTCTGCTTCTATGTTACTTAATCAAGGTGAAACATACGCGGTAGTTGGTAGGTCTGGTTCCGGCAAAACAAGTCTTATTTCTATTATTGGATTTTTGAATAAAAATTTTACTGGAAAATACTATTATTCTGGCAAGTCAATCCAAAAGTGTAGTGATACTACAGTATCGCATATGCGCGCTAGAAATATTGGTTTTGTTTTCCAAAACTATTCGCTTATTAAGCATTTAAGCATTAGAGAAAATGTTGAGTTGCCGCTTTTGTACGCAGGGCTACAACAAAGCAAGCAGACAAGAAGAAAAACGATAGAAGAAGCATTATGTGCTGTTGGATTGCAAGATAAACTAAACGAATACCCTGGAAGTCTATCAGGCGGTGAACAGCAGAGAGTTGCGATAGCGCGTGCTCTCGTTACTAATCCCGAATTACTTATTTGCGATGAGCCAACTGGTGCGCTCGATAGTAGTACGGGAGAAAAAGTGCTTCAAGTGTTGCATGATCGTGTTCAAGAATCTGGAACAACATTACTATTAGTCACTCATGATATGAAAGTGGCTCGTTCTTGCTCTCACATTTTTACTATGGAAGGCGGTGTTCTTTATGATTATGCTGCTTAAAGATTTGCGCCTGTCTCCTATGAGATCCTTCCTCACAGGTTTTTCAATGTTTATAGGCATCATTGCTGTTATTGCGTCAGTGCTTATTGGCACGGTTGGTAAGGACTATCTTATTGCAACTAACGAACAGCTAAACGGTCGTAGACCAACATACGAGATTACTTTTTCAGCACAAAATTTTGACGAATATTCAGTATTTAACAAATTCTTAAATCGCATTGAATCCGCAAATCGTAACGCTAACGTTATGTTACAACCAAACGCTGGACTACTGTTTAGCGCTCCTATGCCAGCCTCGGAGAGTGTAAAAATAAGCAAAGAATATAAGACCAGCAATCTTCAATATGTTGACGCTGTTTACACTACTGCAGGATACAACAAAGTTTATAACTTACCTATTGTAAGTGGAAGATGGTTTAGTAATAGCGCTAAAAGCAACGCATTAGAAATGGTAGTAAACCAATCTGCTAGCAAAAGATACAAGATTGGTGAAGTAGCATTTATTACTTCTCGCAAAACAACACAAATAAGTCCTATAAGGATTGTTGGAGTTGTGAACGATGGCGTAGACTCAGCAAAAGTATATGTGAATATTCTAGGATTATTACGTTACGCTCCGACTCTTTGGGAATATTCTGGAAAAGAAGCTCAAGGCTCAATCTACTGGTTGAATAAAGAAAATCGTTCTCAAAAATCAATTAAATCTTATGTTTCAGATGCTCTTTATGACTGTTGTGGTGGACAAGTAAACGAAATTAGAAGACATGATAATAGTGATGATTACGAGAATGTGATAACAGTATTGCAATTAAGTTTTGCTATCGTAGCAGCATTATTGCTTTTTGTTTCTGCGTTAGGTTTAATCAATATTGGTTTAGCATCGTTGGAGCAGCGCACACATGAACTGCTTATACGCAGAGCTTTGGGTGCTACTAAATGGTCGATTGCTTCACTCGTGTTAGGCAGTGCGATTATTTTAGCGCTGATAGTTTCGATTGCTGCTGTCGCTGTTTCTTTTGGTCTTGTGTCTATAGCATCAAGTTTTTGGGATGCAGCAAGCCCAGTTAGTCCGCCAGTTTACCCATATGAAGCTGCTATTGGAGCTGTTATTGCGGCTTTTATTACAGCGCTTGCTGGAAGTGTGGTGCCGGCAATAAAAGCATCGCGTTTACAGCCAGCATTAGCATTGCGTTAATTTTCAAAAAATAAGAAAGAAGGAATAATGAATAATCATACTGTTGGTAAAGCAACTCTTATTATTGGTGTGCTTAGTGCGCTTCTTATGTTTAATGCGTGTGGAGGAATAGGCAACAATAATGCGAGTGGTGCTGGTGATGCGCGCTCGCAAAATAGCTCACCTAGAGAGACTGTTGATTTTGCTCATATAGAGAAGGAATATCAGGAGTCCGTTGCAAAGCTTAGTTGGCCTGAAAAATATAAAGCTCCTGCAAACTTGGTTGGAGAAGAAAAAGACAGCCAGTTCCAGAGTGGATATGGTGATACGCAAGCATCTAATTATTATCAGTGTGCTTGGGAACGGCAATGGCTAGACACGTATGCTAGTGATGAACAAGCGGCAAGTAAAGCTTTGCATGAGCTTGAAAAAGTGCCTAGCATGCCGTTTATGGGTCCAGATCGTTGTGATGATGCAACGCGAAACTTTTTCAAAGAGCACATGCGTAAAGCAAAACTAGGAGATCCGTCAGGATTCCAACAGGATGTGCAAACTAATTGTCCTGTGATGTAATTGTATTTGTATAGTTTCATTGTGCTGATTTTGTATGCAATGCCTATTTACTGAATTGATAAATAGGCATATACTTATATGTGTGAAGCGAAAAGAGTTGGAGAAAAGACTTAATCAGCTTGCAAGAAGTATTAATAAACAAATAACTTGGACTGAGGACGGTAATCATAGCAAAGTTTGCATTGGTGAATTTGCTACTACTATTCCGAGGCATAATGAAATCAATGAACTTACTGCTAGAAG
This sequence comes from Gardnerella vaginalis, assembly GCF_001546485.1. GTDB lineage: Bacteria > Actinomycetota > Actinomycetes > Actinomycetales > Bifidobacteriaceae > Bifidobacterium > Bifidobacterium vaginale_D. Next base: position 32,582 of record NZ_KQ956873.1, read on the forward strand.
CATTATTAGATATTTTGAAAGGAATCTGCAAGCATGATAGAAACAATTGGTATTACTGAGCATGATAATGCAATGACTTGCTTGCAAATAGTGACCGCTATAGCTCGCAGATGCGATGGCTGGTGGGCTATAGAAGTGCCAGAAATACCAGGATTATTTACTCAAGTACGTAGGCTTGATCAGGTTGCAGCAATGGTAAAAGACGCTGCTGCAACGTTAAATGTTAAAGTCAATGGCGTGAAAGTAACTCCGAAGCTTAGTGAGCAAGATGAGCTTATGCTTCAACATATGCTAGATGCAAAATCTGCAGCTATAAAAACTCAAGAAGAAGCGTCTATGCTTATGCGTGAAACAGTTCGCATACTAAGAAATCAGGGATTGACTGTTCGTGATGTTGCAGAGCTTACGGGAGTTACTCCGCAGAGAATAAGTTCTCTTAAAGCTTAGTAACTTAATGCAATATGGTTGAGGCTTGACGATAGTTGAGTGAAGAATGCCGTGTGTGCTTTATAGCTTCATTGTGCTTTCGCACTAAATAGCTTGTTATATGCTTCTTTTTACCCATGTTGATGGTGTCCAATAATCTTTGGTAAGCATTGATGGGTATGTTTGTTTACGAGTTTGAATAATCCATAAGGCTATACCTGTTGAAACAAGTATTACGCCAGAAGCAATCATTATGAATAATGATGAATTTAGATTTCCCCATGCTAGTACGCTTGCATACCCTACGATAATGCCGCATTGCTCCATAATAGAAGTAAAAGTAGTAGTTGCGCCGAGAATGTGTGTTGGTATGCCGTCGAGAAGAGCTGTTTGCCCATAGACGATGGTTGCGTCAAAAATAATACCCGCAATGAAAGCAGAGCAAAGAAAAAGAGCAATCCAGTTATTAAGTGCGAAAATAAGTAAAGGAATAGAAAGGAATCCAGGTAATAAAATAGAGTATAAAATCTCATAATGTAGCACAATATATTTGCATAATAGCGAACCTACAATCATACCAATGTTAAATATGCTGACTATTGATCCCCATGTGGATGCCGAATGAAAAAGTGTGAGACAATGGTGTGCTCCCATTAGTCTGAATGCAGCAAGCCATGAGCCTGATTGTAATGCTGATACTACTCCTAAGACTATTAACCATGGTGTAGATTTCATATAGTGTAGAGAAGCTGCAAAACCAGCAGTTTTATTGCTTCCTGTTTTATTGTTTGCGCTATTTTGTGTTTGCTGGTTTAGATTAACTAACAGTAGAGGTAGCGCCGCTAGTATCATCACAATAGCAATGCTCGTAAAGAAAATGAGCGGATTACATATATCAACAAATATGCCAGTAATCGCAGGTGCAGCAAGCCTGCTGAGATTAATCCACATGCGCATGCTTGCTAAAAATTTGGTTTTTTCGCCAGTCGGTGCGCTATACGCCATCAATACTTTTTGATTAGGCGAAGAAAATGCAGTAAAGAACCCAAATATTATGCCGAGTAGTGTAACCGTAATAGCAATAAGATTATGCTGTGCTACTAAAGCGAAACCGTATCCAGTGCACAACAAGGCAAAGCAGAACGTTAGCGCTATAAACAATCTAGTTGGTGGATATTTATCTGCGATAATGCCGCCAAGCGGTGCTGCTATGCAGGTCATAAGTGCTACGGACACTGCGTTAAGCGCTGCGTGAGATAAGTCGACATGTATTAAAAGGTATAGGTTTACGCCAAATCTACAGCTTGTTATAAGAAAGGCATTAAGCGATAAAACGGATATAATCAAACCCGATCGTACTCGTGCTGCAGCGTTCATTACTTACTCTTCTTACTTTTCTTTCTTTCTTTCATATTCTGAATGATATATGCCTATTGATATGTACACCTTTTTCTGGACTGCGAGTGTAATGAGTATTCTGTTGCTGTGTTTTACTCTTAACTACTCTTAACTGTTTTTTGTGCTTGATCTAATCTTTTATGCGCGCATAATATTGCTTAGGATCAAGTTTAGAATTTCCATGCCACAGTAGAGCGTGTTTATTAGCAAGTCCACGTAATAATTTTCGCGCTGTAGCTTCGCTCATATTAATAAGATTTGCAGCTGTTTTTACGGTAATTCGATCATTGCTATATGAATATGCGAGAATCTTTCGCTCATTCTCATTGAACTCGCCATTATTTAGTTTTTCCTCTAACTCATTTATATGATCGTCCATGCGCATTTGACGCGAAGCATAGTTATTTTCTAACGTCAGCAATAAAGAGTAAGGATTTTGCTGGCTGTATTGAGGATCATTGAGATAAAATTCCGCCATTTCCTCATAAATTCTATTAATTCCTTCATTGAGTTCTCGAACCCAGCCGAAGTTAACTAGCGCGCGAGCAATACGAGGATTCCTAGCGTAGCGCGTATGTCGCATATTCTCTAATGTCACAATATCTGGCAAGGAGCCAGGGCTGAATATCTCGAATCGATCGTCAAACATGCTAACGCGAATATAATCGCCTCTTAATGAATAATCGCGATGTGCTACGGCGTTAACAATTCCTTCAAACCAAGCAAATTCTGGATATTCTGGTACGACTTTGAATCTTCCATCGTTTCCAAGATATTCAAATTCGCGCAATTGCGCTCGTATAGCTGTTTGTGATTGGCGAATAATTGTTGGAATCGGTCCGTCAAAGGTTTGATCTTTAACAATATTCATTCGTGCGCCAGTCTCACGATGTGTTCCTTCATATCGCAAGAATCTCAGACGAGCTTGTGGGAAATAATAGCTTGGATTTTTGCCAAACATTAGAATTGATGCGGCAGTTAGTTGACCTTGATGCATAAATCCGCGAGCTTCTAATACTTGCTGATTAGGTAAATGCTCGCAATTAAGTTGTTTTTTATATTCATTCAACAATTGTTCATCAAGATCTGCCAGGTTAGCATCTGGAATCAGATTATCCTCGAATAATCTTTCGCCTTTAGCATACTCTAATTGCTTAATTTGAGAGTAATTTTGTTTGACGCTTTTATCTCCAATTCTTAAATAAACTTCTTCACTTCGGTTTTTAATAAGTTTATTTTTTGAGCAATCAATATGAATGATGAATAATGCATTTTTGCCATCTTTGGATTCATAGTCTAACTTACTGTAATCGATTGAAGGCTGGCCAATGATATCTTGTTGGATTGCTAGTTCATATTCGTCTAAAGAATGAGCTTCCGTATAATTTGTGCCAGATAATTCGCCATTATCATCGATGCCGATAGCTAATGTGCCTCCGTCTGCGTTGGCAAAGGCAATGACGTGTTTTAATATATCTTTAGGTTTTATGCGAGCACTTTTGCGATCAAAATACTGACCTTCTTTCAGGTCTTTAATATCTTCAATCTTGTACTCTTCCATTGTTCCGCCTTAAATATCGAAGCATTGCTGCGCGATTTTTATACGAATAATTCTTGTGATTACTATATCAAAAGAAGGATATAGAGAGTGTTATTATTTCAAGGATTTGACTGGAATGCCATGTGAGTAAATTAGGAGTATTTACAGCGTGTTATTAAGTACATTGTTGTTTTACTCTTAACTACTCCGAACTACTCCGAAGTGTGTTGAGCCCTACTCTTGTATAGCTTTGTTGGGTT
>NZ_KQ956873.1:36305-63523 GCF_001546485.1 Gardnerella vaginalis
AGCGAATCGAAGTGACTTCTCGCGCATTATGCTTTATGCGCTCAAGCACGTCGTCGCGCAAATGTTTCATGGTTACACTTGCCGAAAGGTAGTGATTAAATAATGGTAGTCGACGCAGAAGCATGAGCTTTCGGTATGCTGCTGGTAAGCTTTTAAGAAAGTTTTACGTAAGCTACCGATAAGCTTCCAGAAGCTTTTGGTATTAAGGTATTGCGCCGATTGCAATTGGGCCAGCAATTGAGTTGATAATTGGGCTATCAATTGAAATAACATTAAGCAATTAAGAATGCGGAATATTGTAACTAAAGCGATTATGCTATTGCAGTAGAGCTATTTGCGATAATGCTGTTAGCAGTAATGCTATTTGCGATTATTCTGCGATTTTCATACAAGGAGTAGGTATGAATAAAGCCCTTATTAACATTGATTATACGAATGATTTTGTGGCAAGCGATGGCTCTCTTACTGTGGGCGAGCCTGCCCAAAAGCTCGAGAAGCGTATTACGGAGATTTCGCAGGAATTTCTTGACGCTGGTGAGTTCGTGGTTTTTGCGATTGATACGCATCATTTGAACGACCCGTATCATCCTGAAACTAAGCTGTTCCCACCGCACAATATCGCCGGAACTCACGGTCAGAAGCTGTATGGCACGCTTGGTGATTTTTATGAGGCGAATAAAAACAAAAGTAACGTGTATTACATTCACAAGACTCGCTACTCGTCGTTTAATGGCACGGATTTGCTGATTAAGCTTCGCGAGCGTCACATTGAGGAGTTGCATTTGGTGGGAGTTTGCACGGATATTTGCGTGCTTCACACTGCTGTTGACGCATATAATCTTGGGTTCAAGATTGTAGTTCATAAGGATGCCGTGGCAAGTTTTGATCCTGCAGGTCACGAATGGGCTTTGCGTCACTTTAAGACTTGCCTTAATGCGGATATTGTAGAAGGCTAAAGTTGCTTTTAAAAATATTAGATAAATATTAAAAATTACTCAATGATTGCGCTGGTTGCTTTAAGCTGCCAGCGTTTTTGTTTATTTGTGGTGTTCTTATTTGTGGTGTTCTTTATTCGGTTGATAGTTACAAAGTAGGTTTGTGGGGCGAAAGCGTGTAAAGCTATGTTGGTGAATATCCTGCGTTATAAGCCACAACCTGAATATTGTTACTATCTTCAGCTAACAATCTGCGGTAGTAACGTTCGTAGCTCAAGGAATAACCCACGTTCGATGGGTTGTTAGTGCGACTGTCACAAGATGTATGAGCTTAGTTTTTACATACTTTTGATCTGCAATTGGTTTATTCGGAGTGTTGACTTGACTATTAATGAGAATCATTATTATTATTAATAAACGTTGTAATAATATCTTCAATAAATATCTGCGAAAAAGAAGAGTGCAGATAAACGTTAAGAAGATGAAGTGTAGAGAGTGGAAACACAGCATGACTCAGGTTGTAAAAAATGTTGCGAAGCGTGCGTTTGCAGTAGTAGGCGTAATGATGCTTGCTTTCGCAGTATTGGCATCGGGATTAAGTGCAGCATTGCCAGCATATGCCTCTGAAGGAGGAAATCCTGAAAGTAAGTACAATGCAACTGCTAAACAAGTAATTGAACATGGTCATACTGATGTCTTTTACCCAATCCAACATAAGGGTAAATTCATCATGGCAGTTGAAAAAGACGGTGCTACTTTCCTTAAGCCTGAAAATACAACATTTCGTGTATTAAAAAACACTTATACAGAAAAATCGCAACTGCCAGATCTTGCTACAAGTTACTACTATCTTGACATTGCAGGAAAGCAGAAAGGCAATCCTTTATATCCAGGCTGGGATACTGGTTATGCCGCATCATTAGTTGGTGCAGCTCATGCTGATGATGCTACAGCAGATATTGCGATTCAACAAATCACTGGCCCTATGAACGGACGAGTTTTATTGTGGTCAACCGAAGGTGTGGGCAAAAACTCAAAGAAAGTATCGTTTGAAGAGAACGACTTAGATGATGAACCAGATGTTGATGGTAGTCGATTTATGCTTCCTGGTGTTATTCATCAGCATACTGCCGGTCATGTGCATGCGAACTGGGGTTTTACGCAGCCAGGCGTATACAAACTAAAAGTAACTGCTACTATCACCAATAAAGAAACAAAACAAAAAATTACAACTGAACCTGCAGAATATACATTTGAAGTTGAAGATACGTATTCTGGAGAAGTACCTTCAACAACTCTTACTGAAACACTCGACTTACATCGACGTGAAGATTTTATTAATCCAAATGATGATACAACGTCGCATGAAGCATCTGAAAAACACAAAGATACAGACGAAGATGATGGCGGCGATATGCGCATCGGGAATATTCGTGATTCTGGTCCGCACCCACATTATCATTCGTACGAAGGTTTCGGCGGTTTAGATTTAAAGGTAGTAAATAGGCCAAAGGGCGCTCGCATTGAATGGCGCTATGTGCGTGCAGATGAAGGTCCAGATGCGTATGGAACTACGCTTTTTGCTGATCGATTGCAGCTACCAGCAGAACCTGCAATGAATAAGATGAAGGTTTATGCACATGCTACTGAAGGTGCTACGCAAATCGGGAAAGATACTGCATCTGCAACTATTGCAGTTGAAGATCATGGTGCTGACGGTCATCCTGTAGTAAAAGCAATCGCACCATATAAAAGATATAAGCCTGGCGACACTTTGCGCGCAAGGACAATCCTGCTTAATCCTCACGTCGCTACAGATGGTACAACTGGTGAACCTGTTGACGACCCAACAGATCCTGTAACTTCTATAGTTAAGGATTATGTGTGGCTTATAAAGAAGGAAGGGGAGCGCGAATTTAAGCGCATTCCTGGTGCTGTAAGTAGCAAGTTGGAGCTGAAACTTGATGCGTCTATGCAAGGTGCAACGATTCGTCCATCGTTAGTCCTAAAAAATGGAGAGCTATATCGTAATAGTAAATTTGATGAGTTCTGTGATTACATTATTGAAATGGACGACGGTGCTCATAACAAACATGATGCACAACATGGTGGAAGTTCGCAAGAATCCGAATCAGAAATCGATGGTAATCCTGGTACGAAGCAGCGTCATAAAAAACGCAAAAAACATCATAAGCGTGTGAATGGTGCCAGTAATTTTGTGAATGGTATTTTTGCTAGCATTGCACACAATGGTTTTGGTAATGGTTTTGGTAACAGTTCAGCCGGTGGTTTTAACGGCGGTTTGAATAATGGTTTCAATACTCATGGAGCATTCCAGTTTACGCCTGATTTCTTTAAGAGATCTCATAAAAAATTGAAGCGTACGAAAAATCAGCGTAATCAGCGTAATCAGCGTAACCAGCACAACAATAATGCTCAGCATAGCACTCAACAAGGCTCTGCTGTACAATCTGGTTCCTTTACAAGAACAGAAAATACAAGTGGAAAATCATTGCGTACTATGAATCGTCGAGGTGCTAACAACTTACATCATTCAATGAGTATGCAACGTAATAAGCATGCTAAGAAACTTGGGCAAACTGTCCGCAATTTTGCTGATGCTAGCAGTAAATCGGCAGCAAAATCGGCAGCAAACAACAATAAGCAGGATCGTAGTGCGCATGAGGGTGAGGACCATGACGGCACATATGCGGATGATGAGGATGATGCTGATGATGCTGATGATGCTGATGATGCGGAAGAAAATCACTCGTCGACGCAATGGGTTGCAGCTGCTGCTGGTACTGCCAGCGTTGGTTTATGCACTATAACCGGTGCATGTAGCGTATTGATGCGGCCTCGTATGAAATTGCTGTGAAACAACAAGATTTACAATTCGTAATCTACAAAAGAAAGCTTATATTCATGAATAGCAACTCAACTCAAGCAAAGCATGCAAGGCGACAGTATGTGTATTCAACTGCGCTACTTGCTATGGTATTTTCTCTTATTATTTCGATTGCTTTTCTATGCGTACCATCTCCAATAGATAGTGCTGCTCAAGCTGCGGAAGGCAATCAGCCAGTGATGATTCAAGCTGGTCATGCTGATTTTGGGCCTACGCTCATTGATAGCAAATGGAAACTAAAAATTCGTGATGATACTGGTGATGAACCAGTGTGGCGAGACCCAGAAAATGTGGTATTTAAATTAGGGAGCAACTCGATTATTGCTATGCCTGACGATGCTGCATACAGTTTTATTGGTGAGAAGCCTGGAACAAAACTATATGTGATTCCACAAACTCAGAATCCGGACGTGCCGTGGCTTGGTTGGAATACTCAGGAAGGCGGCGTTTTAAACGAGCTTGATAGAGGTGCTAATCTTTCACTTGAAGGAGTGAGTGGTCCTGGTAAACTGCACGTTTACTTAGAAAATGGTAATAATAATCCGCAGCAACTTTGGGATAGTACTAAGGGGTATCCGCAAAATAGTTGGATTGAAGCTAATGCTCATACTCACGTCAATTGGGTATTTTCTAAGCCTGGAATATATCATGTAAAACTTACTTTTTCTGGCAAACTGAAGAACGGTCGCTCAGTTAGTGATACTCGTGTTCTTAACTTTGCAGTTGGAGATAATACGGATCCGAATGCTGCTTTAAGTGCAAGTGCAGATTCTAGTGCAGATGATGATGAGCAATCAGATGATGGTGCTCAAGATGCCGACAATACTCAAGGTGATAATGCAGCAGAAGGTAATTCACGCCATCATGCTCATAGTGCTTTGAATCATAAAGGTAAGAATGTAACAAAGAATGATGATACGACTTTAGCGCTTCAGCTTATTGGTGTGTTTGTGGCTGTTATTGCAGTAATTATTGTGATTTTTGTGTGCATTGCTGTGATGAAAAGCAAAAAAGCTCGTGAGGAGGCGCTTGCGCAACGAGATTCATTGCAGCATGCTCAGCAAACAGTCAAGCATGAAAATAGTTTGTCGAATTTAGTGCGTGAGCAAGAAACTACTGTAATGGCGCCAATTGATACTCATACTACTGAATCTGGCGCTTCTCAGTTTGATTCTTCCAGCTTTGATTCTTCCAGCTTTGATTCTTCTCAATGGAAATAAGAAATTGTGGTGATGATGATGCGTAATACTATAAAGAAATTATCTCGCGCTTTATTGGTTGGCATGTGCTTGTGCGGCATGGTTGCGGGAAGCCCGTCAGCATTCGCGGCTGATAATGATTCTGTTGTTGCAGCAAATGGTAAGCAACAGTCGTCAAAAGATTTTGCTGCGATAAAAAAAGCTAATTTTGAAGCTTGTAAAGCTGCTCGCTTAGCGCATACAGCACCGCAGCCTGAAGTTGATACTAAAGCGGCAATGTGCCATGCGTATAAGGGGCATACCGATACTTTTGCTACCTTTTTTGATACTGCAAGCCAGCGTATGGTATTAGGAACTTTGGGTGATTCATTTGAAAGTGATGATAATGACGGTGCTCGTTATGATACGAATCGGCTTATTTTTGAAGTTGGTTCTAAAAACATCATGCAACTTTCTCAAGATGAAGATAGTCCTGCAATAAAGGAGATTTACGCAAAAACGCGTGAAGGTGTAGTTTGGTTCTTTGACCAGTCAGGTGCTGGGAATACTGGTGCTTTGTGGCCAGGGCTTGATACTCGCCCTATGTATCAGAATGCCGGTAAAGCGGCGATAAACCCGACAGTAACAATGTCATTGACTTCAATAGAAGCTCCTCATGATGGCGAAGTATTTTTGTATACACGTAGTGGTGAAAGTTACGAAAAAATGCTTGGTTCAGCAGATGGGTGGCCTAAATCATTTGATGTTAGTGATACTCAAGGTAAGCATGAACACATGTATTGGTCATTTACGCGACCAGGTACATACAAACTGGCGATGAAAGCTGTTGCAACGATTCATGGTAAAGAACAGTCTGCTGAGCAGGTATATACCTTCCACGTAACCAATCACGATGTGACTGCAGGTGATTTTGCTGACTATGATGGTCCATCATTTGATGAAGATGATGAAAATGATGAGAATAGTGCAGATGATGAGAATAATGCTGACGAAGATGAAGATGATGCAGATGCTGATGGCGAAGATAATAGCATTAATGTGCAGCAAAGTAATGGAGCATTCTTCATCAACGGGAATAACAACACAGTGTATGTGACGCCGTGGCCTGGCGCTAAACCGGAGCAAGGTTTAGCAGTGCCGTCGAATTCCGGTAACACACAGCATTCACAAACGACGCAGAACAGCGGATCGTTGATTCAAAATCATGCCGGTACTCATTCCTCACAGCAAAATCAAAATTCATCGCAAGATGCTAGCAATAGTGCAAAAGTCACGAAATTTAAGGATCTTCAAGGAGACAAGCTCGTTATCGATCATGGGCATGTAGATATTGCAGTATACACTGGCGAATCTAATAAAGTTGATATGGCTGTACAAGAAGATGTGACAGGAAGCCACGTTTTCCGCAACCCAGATACTGTTGTATTTGCTGTAAGTGATGCTGGAAAAACTCAAGGCGTTTACCGTATTCCACAAACGCAAATTAATGGAGTTCCATGGATGGGATGGAATAATCAATCCATGAATCCGCATAAGCCAACACAATTAACTTTGACTGGTGTTGATGGTCCTGGAAACGTGCGCGTATGGATGTTCGGTGGTTTAGGCGGTGGTGACCAAGAGATTTTCTCGACACAAGGGGCAAGCAATTACACAATACCTGCTAATACGCATGCGCATGCAAATTGGGACTTTGATAAGCCTGGATACTACACTCTACACTTCCAAGCTTCTGATGGAACTTCCACTGTCAGCCGCAGTATTCATGTTGCAGTTGGCGTAGACCCAATGGAAACACCAATGACATCTGTGGACGGCGATTCTGCTCCAAGTAAACCTACAAATCCTATCCAAGCTTCGTCTCCTACTGCTGGAAAAGGCGCTGGAAAGGGCGCTGGTAGTGGGTCTGGCAGTAGTATGCTTTCCGGGCATGGTGGTAGCGCTGCTTTTGCTGGAAGGCATAATGGCAGCTTCGGCGGAAGCAGTTTCAATTCTGGTAAAAGTTTGCCGCGTGTTGCAAAAAAGAAGCATAAAGGACTCGTATCAAAAATTAGCAATAAAAGACTTGCTAAGAGTTTATATCGTCAAAAACTCGGTGATGATGTTGAACTTGTAGATAATGAGCCAACAGGTATTGCTGGTTTATTCCAACATAATCCTGTTCTTGCTTATTCGCTGCTTATTGGTGGTCTTTTAGCAGTGTTTGGTGTTTTGGGTGCTGGAATATGGTACCTCTATAAGCGTGGTTTTATTAATTTGAATTGGCTATTGCGTTATTAAGTAGAAGTAGTAGGAGCGTGAAAGGGTGATTGTTCAGCCCAGAACAATAAAACGAACTATGCTTGCTGCAGTGAGCATTATTGCGACTACGGTTCTTGTGCTACCACTCGCTGCTTGCGGAACAATTTCTAGCGATAATCGTGCAGGGCATCGTAATGGACGTATAAACGTTGTTACTACAACCGGTGTTTTGCGAGATATGGTTGCTAACGTGGCAGGAGATGCAGCAGACGTAAGTTCTATTGTGCTAGATAATGCAGATCCGCACTCCTATGAACCGCGCTTGCGTTCTATTCGAGATGTTGTGTACGCAGATGTAGCTTTCAGCAACTACATGATGCTCGAGGAACATGGTGTTATCACTGCTTTAGACGCGAATTTGCGTAAGGGTGTGCCGAATGTGCAGCTTGCTGAAGAAAGCGTGAAACATGCTGCAGATATTATTCCAATGGTTGAGGATGTGTCGTTAGATACTATTTGGCTCGGGCTTGCTACGGAGCGTGTAGCTGCGCAACCAGGAGATGAAGTGCAAAGAGAGCAAGGTTCTACCAATACGCAATATCCTGCGGAAGAATCACCATCTACTGCTAGTGGACTAGCATCGCTCAACAATCTCAATAAAACAAAAACAAATTCAACACAAACTCACCAACTAGAAAAATCTGGCCAATCTTCGCAGTCAAATGCGCCATCTACTACCACAAAAGAAGGTCGCGCAACTGTAATAAAGCCAAACGCATACAATATGAAGCGTTCCGACAGAATCCGCTTAACTGCAACGAAAGTGAGTGGACCGGGAGCATTATTTGCTTATCTAACTGGCACTTTTGGTAGCGTGGAAACTTACGTAAATTCAGCGAACGGAATTAACGACGAAGATCACGTGGATTTGCCGGCGGATGCACACACGCATTTAAGTTGGGCTTTTAGCAAGCCAGGAGAGTATACGCTTGACTGGCATGCGGATATTTTAGATGCGCAAGGAGCGCGAGTAGCGAGTTTAGGAAATACTAGAATGCGTTTTGCTGTTGGTGTAAATGCGCAGAAAGTAGCGAAAAAGCGTGGCGCTCGCGTAGTTTTGAATCAAGGTCATGCTGATTTAGCATACAATTTAGCGGCGCGTGGATTTATGTACCGAGTAGATACGCTGCAAGAAAAGCGCTCTACTACGCCAAAACGCGTATATTATGCGCCGCATGACGTAGTAGTAGAAGTGCCGACGAATGCGCTGAAAGAAATTCCAGCAGAGCAAGGGTATCGTTTCTTGGGTGCAGCGCGCGAAAAGTTGTATCAGCTTCCGCAGGCTGTTTTAGGAAAGCATGTTCACGGCGATATTGATCCGCATTTGTGGCAGTCGGTAAAAAACGGTATTGCGTATGTGCGCACTATTGCTGACCGTTTGTGCGAAGTTGACCCTCAAAATGCTCGCAAATACCGTGCGAATGCGGATCGCTATATTAACAAACTGTTGGATGTGGACGCGTATATGCGCAAGAAAGTTGCAGCAATTCCCAAAGAACGTCGCAATTTGGTTACAACGCACGATGCTTTTGCCTACTTAGGTAAAACTTATGGTGTCAACATTGCAGGATTTGTAACAATCAACCCTTCGAGTGAACCAAGCGTACAGGATAGACGTAGGCTTTCGCAAATTTTGCGTGACTTGGAAATTCCAGCGGTATTTTTGGAGCCGAATTTGATTTCGCGCTCTTCGGTGCTTAAGGAATTGGCTGCTGAAGCGCATGTGAAAGTCTGTCCAATTTATGGTGACGCTTTCGACGCAAAGGTGAGAACTTATGCGGATATGATGCGTGCGAACGCTGACTCATTGGCGAAATGTTTGAAGTGAGTTTGAAGTGAGTTTGAAGTTATGAGGATTTGGTGAGGATTACATATGGATGCAAATACTGTTATTAATGCGCAAAACTTGAGTGTAAGTTATGGGAATCGCGTTATTGTAAAAAACGTTTCGTTTGGTATCCAAAGTGGCGAGTTTGTGGGATTGCTGGGTGCGAATGGTGCTGGTAAAACTACACTGTTTCGCGCGATTATGGGTTTGATTCCGCATGCAGGAAATTTGGAAGTGCGTGCTCCTCATGCGGAAAATAATAGTGTGAATGCGCGCGTATCGTATGTTGGCTACGTGCCGCAAAGACATGATATTGCTTGGGATTTTCCGCTTTCTGTGCTTGATGTTGTGATGATGGGTAGGATTCGGCATATTGGTTATGTTCGTCGCGCGAAAAAAGAGGATTATGAAATAGCGCTTGCTTCGCTTGAGCGTACCGGAATGGCTGATTTTCGAGATCGCACAATTGGAGAGCTTTCTGGCGGTCAGCGTCAACGCGTGCTGGTTGCTCGCGCACTGGCTGGAGAGCCTCGATTGTTGCTGCTTGATGAACCTTTTACCGGACTCGATATGCCGACTCAGGAATTGCTTACTGACTTATTCCTTACTTTAGCTGCTTCTGGCGAAGCAATTCTTATGAGCTCTCACGACATAATCGGCTCAATGAACTCATGTTCAAGAATTATGCTGTTTGATGGCACTATTGTTGGTGACGACAAGCCGCAACATTTGCAAACTGAACAGTGGGTGCAAACCTTCCATGTAGCACCTGAAAATCCGCTTATTAAAGCTATTGAGCGTGTTGTTGGGCAAGAAAATGCTCAGGAAAATATGTGTAAAAATGTGAAAACTGACGAAAATAATAAACTGCATAGTGGGGTGGAAAAGTAAATGTTATCGCCAATCGAATTTATACAGGACTTAACCAACCCCGATCTTTGGTTCCTGCTCAAAGCGCTTATTGTAGCCTGCTTTTCTAGTGTAATTTGTGGAGTAGTTGGCTGCTATGTGGTGCTTCGCGGCATGGCATTTATTGGTGACGCTGTAGCACACTCAGTTTTTCCGGGATTGGCTATAGCTTTCGTATTACAAGGCAATTTGTTATTTGGAGGTGCGCTCGCAGGAGTTGCAACCGCGCTCATCGTATCTATTTTTAGTCAAAACCGCAGGCTTCGCGAAGACTCGTTTATTGGAGTATTCTTCGTATCTGCTTTCGCACTTGGAATCGTAATCATCTCAAAAGCTTCAGGTTACGCAGGATCCTTAGAATCCTTCTTATTTGGCTCAATTACAGGCATTCCGGACTCGGATATTGCTGTGGTAGCTGTTACAGGGCTGATTATTGTGGCGTTGCTGAGTATGTTCCACAAAGAACTTGTGTGCGTGTCGATGGATCGAGAAACTTCGCGCGCAATGGGATTGCCAGTGGCTTGGCTTGATGGAATGTTGTACGTGCTGGTGGCGATTGCGGTAGTTGTTTCTGTGCAAATTATTGGTAATGTGCTTGTGCTTGCACTGCTGGTGACACCTGCTGCAACAGCAAGGCTGCTTACGGATAGGTTGTCGAGAATGATGATTTTGGCACCGGTTATTGGTTGCGTTTCGTCGATTGTGGGCATGTATATTTCGTGGAGTTTTGATACGGCAACAGGCGGCACGATTGTGCTTGTTGCTACAGTGCTTTTTGTGTTGGCTTGGGCTTGCTCGCCCAAGCATGGTTTAATTGCAAAGGCGTTAGTAAATACAAAAGGTTAAGAAATCGGGTTTGGCGCAGGTTGAGCGCAGGTTTATAGCGTGCGGCACAATAGACGTATGGTATCAAAAGGAAAACCTTCGCCAAGAAGTGCTGTCAAACCGCTCAGTGATGAGCAAGTAGAGCGTTTAGCACGCGTACACAACTTAGTTGACCCAACGTATTACTATCCAACGGGAGCGCGCAAACCAAACGAAGCTGAAATCAACGCGCAAAATCCAAAAGCAACCGAAAGATTGCTCGAAGGAACGTCGCGCGTATTGCGTTCGCGCTGCAAAGTAAAGGCGTGGGGATTAGAAAACGTGCCAGAAGAAGGCGTGTTTATAACCGCTTGCACGCACGTAACAATGTTCGACGTTTTTGTACCAATGACAGCGCTATTCCACCAAGGACGTAGACCTCGCTACATGGCAAAAGCAGAACTAGCGCACTGGCCAATCTTAGGCAAATGGTTCCAGCTAGTAGGTATGCAGTCGGTTCCGCGCAGAAGCGGAAAAGCGCGCGAAATTGAGGAAGAATCTATTAAAATCCTCACCAACGGCAGACCGCTGAGCATTTGGCCGGAAGGCACTTTAACGCGTGACCCTCAAAAATGGCCTATGAGCATGAAACCAGGCGTTGGAATTATTGCGCTCGAAGCCTCACGCAGACTAGGGCATCAGATTCCGCTATTTTGCGCGGTTGTTTGGGGTGCTGCAAGCATTAACCACTGGTGGCCGTGGCCAAAGAAAAATGTGGTAATGTGCTACGATACTCAGCTTGATTATGCCGACTTACTACAGGGAAGCGAAATTTGGGGAGAATTGCCCCCAATGGAAGCAGCTGAAGAATTAGCTCGTCGCGTGCGAGTGCGCATGACGCACATCATGGAAGAGATTCGCGGCGAAAAAGCGCCTGCTGGATACTTTGATTACAGGCAGATGAAACGCGTTACGGAAGAATAACAATATACGGAAAGATACAAGGAAGAATACAATAAAGTAGCTTTTTAAAATCCCGTAAAGCGGCGTGTGTAGTATTAAGTAATAGTGTGATTATAAGTCAAAATTGAGCTGCAAATTAGCCTGCGCAATACGCGAAACTATAACGCAGCCCACGAAACTTCAAACCGAAAGGCAGGACGTAAACATGAACGTTACGGTGTTGGGTGCTGGTGCTTGGGGAACTGCATTTGGTCAAGTGCTTGCGGACGCAGGAAATCAAGTGACGATGTGGGCAATAGAGCCGGAAATCGTTGAAGGAATTCGCGACCATCATCATAACGGTGTGCGCTTGCCAAGCGTGGAAAAACTGCCAGAAAATATGACCGCAACTGGGGATAGAGCGGAAGCTGTTGCGAACGCGGATATTGTAGTTGTGGCTATTGCGGCACAATTTGCTCGCGTTGCCTTAGCAGAATTCGTGGGTTTGATTCCACAAAACGCGATTGTAGTTTCGCTTATGAAAGGCATTGAGCGCACAACAGGCAAACGTATGGACGAAGTTGTGTGTGAAGCTTTGAACTTACCGCGTAACCGTTTTGCCGCACTTTCCGGACCAAACTTAAGCAAGGAAGTTGCTTCTCGTCATCCGGCTGCAGCAGTAGTTGCGTGCGCAGAAAAATCTCAAGCAGAAGTAGTCGCAAAAGCTTGCTCAAACAGCTACTTTAAGGCGTTTGTGTCAACCGACGTAATCGGCGTAGAAATGTGCGGCTCGCTGAAAAACGTGGTTGCGCTCGCAGTTGGCATGGCTCGAGGCGCAGGATACGGCGAAAATACGGCGGCTATGATTGAAACGCGCGGTTTGGCAGAATTGACGGCTTTGGGCGTTGCGGAAGGCGCAGATTCGCGCACTTTTGCAGGTCTTGCAGGCTTTGGCGATTTGGTTGCAACTTGCGGATCCCCATTAAGTCGCAATTACACTTTCGGTGCCAATCTTGGTAAAGGCATGAGTGTTGAAGAAGCAACAGCTGTGAGTAATGGCGTGGCTGAAGGTGTGCCGACCACAAGCGCAGTAGTTGCAATGGGCAAGCGTTTGGGCGTCGCAACTCCGCTCGCAAGTGCAATGGCTCGCGTGCTGGAAGAAGGAATTTCCTGTCAAGAAATGCTCGCAATGCTTTTTGACGAAGATGTTTGCGAAGAGTAGGTAGCTTTTGCGAAAAGTAGCGCGAAAAGTAGCGCGAAAAGTAGCGCGTGTAAATAATCGTAAATAATCGTAAATAATTAAAATAATCAAAACTAAAATAATGAAGGAAAAAATGACGAAAAAACGCGTAGTGTTTTTGTATGGCGGTAAAGCGGACGAACATTCGATTTCTTGCATATCTGCTGCTGGAGTGCTCAGTGCTGTAGATGAAAATCGTTTTGAAATCGTACGCATTGCAATCACGAAGCAAGGAGAGTGGATTGTTGGTGGTGAAGATCCACGCAACTTCCGTATGGACGAGGGGGAGCTTCCAGTAATCACAAAAACCGCAAAAACGCGCGATGTTGTGCTTGACCCTGCAAAGGGTGCAGACGGATTTTTGGTGCGCGAAGCTGACGGTACGCTGACAAGTTTAGGTCATATTGATGCTGTTTTCCCTGTGCTTCACGGTCCAAACGGTGAAGACGGCACTTTGCAAGGTTTGCTTGAGATGATGCAAGTTCCATACGTTGGTTGCGGAGTGTTGGCATCAGCTGCGTGCATGGATAAATACTATGCAAAGCAACTATTTAAAGCAGCCGGAATTGCTGTGGCTCCTGGAATTGCACTGGATGCACGCAAGTTTGCAAGCGATTCGGCGAATAATTTTGTTGCATACGCAAACGAAATTCTTGAGCAAGTTGAGGCTGCAAAACTCGAATACCCGCTTTTCGTAAAACCAAGTCGCGCAGGATCTAGTTTTGGTGTAACAAAAGTGGAATCGCACGATGCCCAGGCTTTAGCACAAGCTGTTTTTGAGGCTTCAAAACACGATTGGCGAGTATTGGTAGAGCAAGGAATTGACGCGCGTGAAATCGAGTGTGCGGTGCTTGCAGCTCGTGACGGCGAAGAGCCTCAAGCAAGTTTGCCTGGAGAAGTGGTGCTCGACAAGCGTCAGGCAGGTGAAGATCAGTTCTACGATTTTGACAGCAAATACATGGATTCTGCAGCTTCGCACGTTGAAGTTCCAGCAGATCTGCCGGAAGAAACTTTGGAACTCGTTCGCAAAACGGCGCTCGCAGCATTCAAAGCGGCAGACGGGCGTGGGCTTAGTCGAGTAGACTCTTTCGTGACTAAAGACGGGCGCGTAATTCTTAACGAAATCAACACAATGCCTGGATTTACGCCAATTTCCATGTATCCAAAAGCTTGGGAAGCAACCGGAATAAGCTACAGTGATTTAATTACGAAACTTATTGAAGGCGTTTTGAAATAACTTCATGAACTACAAAAATAATTACTGAGTAAATCGCAAAAAAATAATTGAATGATCAACAAAAAAGTAATTACCTATCAATAAAAAGTAATTACGTAAGTGGTTGCAAAATAGCAAAAAGGAACAGGTATGCAAAATTTGCAAGAACCTCAACATGACGATACATATGTGTTGGCACGTAAACGCCAGGGGACTGTTGGCATGTCTTTATGCCTGTTCCTTGTAGTTTGGATTGGCGTTGCATATGCTCTTGGTATACTTTTTCAGCAATACGTGCCTAAAGGCATGCTGAGTGACTCTTTTAGCACAATACTGGTATCGGATATTGCACAATATGTAATTGCGCTTCCAATCGCTATGCTACTTATGCGAACTGTTCCAGTGGAAACAACTCGCCAATTTCCTATGAAATTACGTCAATTTGGCGGATTCTTTGCAGTAAGCATACCGATTATGTATATCGGAAATTTAATCGGTACTGCGCTCGCTGCGTTTCTTAGTGGTGGGAAAGCAGAAAATCGTGTTTCTGACACCATTGCATCGGGAAACATGTGGGAAACGTTTATATTTGTAGTAATTCTTGCACCAATCGTAGAGGAATGGCTTTTTAGAAAACAAATATTGGGAAGATTACGAGCATACGGTGAAAAACGAGCAATTGTATTTTCCGCACTTGCTTTCGCGCTTTTCCATATGAATGTGTTCCAATTTTTCTACGCATTTGGGTTAGGACTTGTATTTGGATATATGTATGTTCGCACATCTACCTTGCGATACAACATACTGCTTCACATGATTGTGAATTTCCAAGGAAGTATAGTCGCATTATGGCTGGAAAAGCAATTAACAGATGCAAGCGGCAATATGATTGAGGTAGATAAGCTGTCAAATCAGGAACTGTCAAGGCTTCCAGCAGGTTTTATGTTAGCTGGCATCTATGGAATATTTATGTTTATAGTGCTTGTAATTGGCGTAGTGTTGTTGGTTCGTCGTCGCAAGTATCTTGTGTTCTTTGATGCGCCGCAAGAGCTTCCAAAGAAAGCAGGCAACAAAGCTTTATATGGAACTGTTGGAGTAATCGCATTTTTGATAATTTCAATACTGCTGAATGTGCTTATGCTATTTGCGTAAAAGCAAGTAACAATAATCGCATAACAATAAAATATAAAATGTAAATCAACGTAGGGAGGCGAAAGCTATGCAAAGTGATCAGTTAACTCATAAGACTATTCGTGTGGGACTGTTGGGTGCTGGAACTGTTGGTTCACAAACAGCGCGACTCATAGTCGAACAGCGCGATGAGCTTGCTGCTCGAACAGGTGCTGTTGTTGAGCTTGTGGGAGTTGCATGCTTACGCCCGGAAGAAGTTGACGCTCCTTGGATTGCTCGCGATTTGCTTACTACAGATACGGCAGCGTTGTGTGCTCGTGAGGATGTGGATATTGTAATAGAGCTTATTGGTGGGCTTGAGCCGGCTCATACTTTTGTAAAAACTGCACTTGAGCACGGTAAATCTGTTGTGACTGCCAATAAAGCGTTGCTTGCAAAATTTGGTCCAGAATTGTATAAGTGCGCAGAAAGTCACGGTGTTGACCTGTATTTTGAGGCTGCTGTAGCCGGTGCAATCCCTATTTTGCGTCCGCTTCGAGAGTCGCTTATTGGTGACGAAATTACGCAAATTTTTGGCATAGTAAACGGCACTACTAACTATATTCTTGACGAAATGACGGTGCGCGGACTTGATTTTGATACTGCTTTGCGTGCAGCTCAAGAAAAAGGTTATGCTGAGGCGGATCCAACTGGAGACGTTGAAGGTTTCGACGCTGCAAATAAAGCTGCTATTCTTGCGACGCTCGCATTCCAAATGCCGGTAAGTATTGACGACGTTTCAGTTGAAGGAATTACTGCTATTACTGCTGCGGATATTGCGGCGGCGAGCGCGGAAAAGCGTGTAATTAAGCTACTTGCAGCTGTTGAACGACATGACGAAAACGGCGTAAGTGTTAGCGTGTATCCGGCGCTTGTTGGAGCGGAGCATCCTTTGGCGTCTGTACATGGCAGTTTTAATGCTGTGTTTGTGAAAGCGCAGGCTGCAGACGACTTAATGTTCTATGGTCGTGGTGCTGGCGGTGCTCCAACAGCCAGCGCTGTTGTGGGAGATGTTGTGAGTGCGGCGCGAAATCTTGTGCGCGGATGTGCAGGTTTTGGCGTGCCAATGTACAACAAGTATGTGCCAGCTTCTGACGAACAGGCTCGTGCAGATTTTGTGGTGCGATGCAACATGGAAGATACTTCGTTAGCATTGTGTGAAGAAGTAATGGATGTGTTTGCATCTCACGGCGTTCAGGTTGAGCGTTTATCTTCATCGTGCGAAGCACAATATGAAGGTGATGGTGATTGTCCAGCATGTGGAATTGGTGGGCAGGGAGATATGCGCATGCTAGCAAAAGCCTCTTCTGAAGCGGATTTGCATGAGGTTATTGCTGATTTACAAAAGCTGGATGTAGTGTGTGGAAAGCCGCTGGTTTTGCGCGTTATCAAGTAGAAAAACTGGCGGGGAATCGAGTAGCGTAATAATCAGCGTAATAATCAGATAATTAAGCGAGAAGGTGATTGTATGAAACCAGTATGTAATAGTGTTTCTGTGCGCGTGCCGGCAACTAGCGCAAATCTTGGTTCTGGCTTCGATACTGCTGGCATAGCACTTGATTATGCGGATTCTTTAGTTTTTACTTTGGATGATAATCATTCTAAAAATTCGCTTGATTCGCTTGATTCGCTTGATTCGCTTGATTATGCGGGAAACGTGCGCGTAATTATTCACGGCGAAGGCGAGGATACGCTTCCAAAAGATGAAACGCATTTAGTTGTATCAACATTTCGTAAAGCCTGCAAAATATTTGGTCTGCCAAACTTACGATTTACGTTAGAAGCGCATAATCGGATTCCGCAAGCTCGCGGTATGGGATCGTCTGCGGAGGCAATTGTCGCAGGAGTGGCGGCTGCTTGGGCTTTTGCGCATGAAGGTGAGCTTAATCACGAAGCAATCTTTGAAATTGCTGCTGCAATTGAAGGTCATCCAGACAATGTTGCTCCTGCAGTTTTTGGTGGTTTGACGATGAGCTGGAAGCTTGATGCTGGGGAAGGCAAAGGTTCCGTGCGCGTGGCTGGAGATTGCGAAGTTCCACTTTCTACCGGTTTTCATACTGTGCGATACAAAGTTTCGCGAGATATTTCTGTGTCGGTATTCGTTCCTGATTTTGAGCTTTCTACAGAGCTTGCTAGGCGCGCACTTCCAGCAAAAGTGCCGTATGGTGACGCAATATTTAACGTATCGCGAGCTGCAATGCTTCCGGTTGCGTTTGGTGAGTTAAATGGCGATTCTGAAGATAAATCAGAGACAGTAAAATCTGATATTTCGCGGAATGCGCTACTTTTTGCTGCAACTCAAGATGCGCTTCATCAAACGTATCGCGCAAGTCTTATGAAAGATTCGTGGAAGCTAGTGGAAACGTTGCGCGAGCATGGTTTTGCGGCCGCGATTTCGGGAGCAGGATCGTGCGTTGCTGTATTTTATGCAGGAAACAGTGCGCTCGCAAACGCACAAATCGACAAAATTGCAGAGCCGTGGCTTTCGCGCGATGGCTGGCGGGTGCTTCACGTGTCGGTTGATTCTGCAGGCGTGGCAATAACTCGCGAATAGGCTGTGCGAAGTTGTAATGAAGTAGCAAGTCAATAAATTGTGGTACAATTATCGAATGGCTATTAGATTTGATCCCAAATCTGCATACAAACATTTCGATGAAGATCATCTAAATGAGGAAGAGATACTAAAAGCTATGGCTAAGCCTATATGGTTTGCTTTAGTTGATCCTAATGATGTGTCGAATCCACCTAGTTCAAAAGGAACAGTTGTTGCATTGGTCATATGTTTAAGGCATCCGGGTGCATGGCAAGATGATTTAATCGAGGTACTTGCGAGGCCACAAGGTAAAGATTTTTTGGTGTTTCACGTAGAGCATCTGACTGATAAATGGTTTAAATATTGGAAAAGATGGGGCAAATGAGGTGAGTGAAATGGATATGTATGAGAATTTAGCTGATGAAAATGTGTCTGCTCCAAATAATCCTCCTGTAGCTCAATTTTCAGGCAAGGATGCTTCAGTAATTATGCAAACTTTACTTTCTGAAGATTCTGATGCGACTGAAATATTTGCATCTTTATCTGGACCGGGGAGACCAAATTCAAAAGAAAAGCGCGAAAGCAGTGTTCAAGAGCGTTTTCGTGTACCTAAATCTTGGAGTGAATATATTTCTCGCGCTGCTAAAAGAGATGGCATGCCAAATAAAAGCAAGTATTTACAGTCTTTGATTTTGAGAGATGCTCAGATGCATAATGAACAATGCCAGCTACAGGCAGTATTGCAGTAACCAGAAAATAGGCTGTGTGAAGGTATAAAAAGGAAGAGTAAAGTATGGCAGTTACGTTGATTTTGGCTTCAAAGTCGCCTGCGCGTAGAGCGGTTTTGGCGGCGGCTGGTGTGATCCCTGTGATTCACGAGAGTGAAGTGGATGAGCCGGCTGCTTTGCGTGATGCCGCTAGTGAGCGAGGTGCAAGCGTTGAGCAGTTGAGTGCTGAGCAGCGCGTTTCTATTTTGGCGTGCGCGAAGGCTAAGGCTGTATATGAGTCATGGAAGCGTGTGGCAGATGCGGCTGCTTCAGCTAGTGGCGATTTGGTTGTGGGGTATCCGCTGGAAGCTGAGCCTGAATCTTCTGAATCTTCTGAATCTGCTAGTAACGCTTTAGCAAGCGACTCTCAAGCAGACGTAACGCATAATGTAGATACGGCGCAAACCCGCGACTTTTCAGGCGTAACTGTGCCTACCAAGACTTTCGATATTCACGATTTTGCGCATCTCAATAAATCTTCTAACGATTGCAACAGTGTGCTGATTGTTGGCTGCGATTCCATGTTCCTGCTCGATGGCGAATGTTACGGAAAGCCGCATACGCCTGAAATTGCTTTTGAACGAATCAAGAATATGAGTGGGAAAACAGGGCAATTGTGGACTGGTCACTGCTTAATCGACGCAAAAACCGGCAAATTCGTGTGCAAAACAAGTCACGCAAGCGTAACTTTTGCGCAAATGAGCGACGCTGAAATTCGCGCGTACGTAGAAACTGGCGAACCGCTGGAAGTTGCGGGATCCTTTACGCTAGAAGGTTTTGGCGGAGCTTTTATTGAGGGAATTCAGGGAGATCCTCACGGCGTTCTTGGAATCAGCTTGCCGCTGCTTCGCAATATGGTTGCCGAGCTTGGGTACGCGTGGCCGGATTTGTGGAATAAGAATACTTTGGAAGAAGTTGGTGCGAAGAACGATCCGACTTCCACTGAAGTGCCTAAAGAAAATGTGCATCAGCCGGGAGACGGCTGGGTACATTGCAATTGTGGTCGCAGACACTGGGGTCATAACGGTGCTGCTGGCGTGCTGCTTGCTAGACGAGATGCCGAAACTGGTCGCGTGACGCACGTTGTGATGCAGCATCGCGCGCTTTGGAGTGCGGAAGGTGGTACTTGGGGTATTCCGGGCGGCGCGATTTCCGACGGCGAAAGCGCAATTGAGGGAGCATTGCGCGAGTCTTTTGAAGAAGCGAATATTACTTCGGAAGATATTGAGGTTGTTGGGGCTTACCGTGAAGATCACGGAAACTGGCGCTACACAACGGTTTTTGCGTTTGAAAAGCCGGGGCATAGGGTTGAGCCTTGCGCGCACGACGACGAGAGTATGGAAATTAAGTGGGTGCCGATTGACGACGTGCCGAAGCTAAAGCTGCTTACGGCAATGCGAACGGATTGGCCGTCTTTCCGAGCGCGCCTTGATGGGCTTGCTACGCGACGACCTGCTTGAGCGTAGCGCTCCAAACTTGAGAGAATCATCTCGCATTTGGAGGGTTTGAGGCCGTGTAGCGCTCCATTTACGGGGAACTTATCTCGCATTTGGAGGGTTTGGGGTTGTGCGGCGCTCCAAGCGCGGTCAAAGCAAGCGCGCAATTACCCTAAAATAGCAGCGATTACGGCTATGCAGATTGGGCTAGTTACGGTAGAAAACAGTATGCCATCGCGAGCGAAACTTAAGCCAACGTTGTATCTAGCAGCATAATTGTAAACGTTCTGACCCGTCGGGAGCGCAGCAAGCACAACGCAAGCGTATAAAGTCGCCCCACGAAAGCCCATCATAAAGTAAGCTAGCACAAACGCAATAATTGGCATAATCAGATTTTTTAGCACAGCAACCGTGGCAATGGCAGCGCGATTAGAATCTTTTTGCAGTGGTCTACTTCCGTAAAGTGACATGCCGAAAGCCATCAAAATCATAGGAACCGCGGAATCGCCAATCATTTTAATAGGATCGTACAAAAAATTCGGCACAGGAAAATATCCAACTTTAGCTGAAATTGCAGAAATCACAATTCCGCCGAGAGATCCAATTAAAAGCGGTTGCTTTAAAGGTTGCTGAGCAATACGTTTTAGTGAACATTTGCCGGTGGTTGTAATGTCAAGAACCGTCAAACCAACAGGCGTAAAAACAGCCTGTTGCATAACCAAAATCGGAGCTACAAGCGCAGGATTTCCCAAAATATAAGTGGCAACCGGCAAGCCAATATTATTTGAATTTAAATAAAGCGAATTGAGCGCGCCAATTGTGCAGTCGGCTGCAGGAAGATGGAAAAACAGGCGGTTCAACAATACGAACGCAAGTCCGACAATCATCGCAGAAAAGAACGCAACAAAAATTGAAGAATGAAAAATCTCAAAAATAGGCTCTTTAGAAAGAATTGCGAACATTAAGCACGGGCTGGAAACGAAGAAACTTACACGATTGAGCACCATTTGAGCCTGAGAGCCGCCAATGCGAAGGCGCG
The DNA here is from genome assembly GCF_001546485.1 of Gardnerella vaginalis. Taxonomy (GTDB): domain Bacteria; phylum Actinomycetota; class Actinomycetes; order Actinomycetales; family Bifidobacteriaceae; genus Bifidobacterium; species Bifidobacterium vaginale_D. The sequence goes on from NZ_KQ956873.1 coordinate 57,533, forward strand.
CGGTAATGTAGCCGGCAAGAATCACAATGCCGATTACGCAAAAGCCTTGCATAGCGCTGATTAAGCCCATTTCGTGCCTCCTTATTAGGCGACTACTCACTAACTTGGTAAATAGCTTCATAACTTTCGTAATTGGTGATTCACTTCGTAACCGATAATCTACTCACTAACTGGTAACTTACTCGGTAACTGGTAACGCACAAATTACTTGCTAACCTATGTTGCAACTATAGGAGTGCTATGCAACTTTTTGCACAAGAGTGAGTTATGTAACAAGTGAGTTATGTAATAGATATGTTGAGATGATGTGGTGACGTGCCTGTGGTGTGCTAATGCTCGTTTTGAGGGCTTTATCGGTACGCTTTGTGTGTTGTGCTGTATGTTTTTGCTTTTGCTTACTTGACTGCAAGCATTTGCTTACTTGACTGCAAGCATTTGCTTACTTGACTGCAAGGAACAGTACGTTTGAAACTGAATATTTACTACATTCGATATTTGACCCGGCAATATGGCATACTAGAGGACGGTGGCACTGCAAGCCGCCAGGCGATTGATGGCGTCGATCCCCTCGTGAGTGTATTCCGAGGCTGGTGTCCGCCATTGTGCAGCTAGACTTTACGGAGAGCCTTGGGGTGGCTCGCGTACGTGCGTGTTCATCTTAAAGCCAAGGAATACGAGGCGATGCAGCGTCTTGTGAGGAGCATAGTGCCCAGAATAATGAAGAAAAGCTTCAACGAATCTGAAGCTGAAGATAGTACAACTATGTCTAAAAATGCATCAAAATCTATAAATAGTATTACGAGTGTAAGTGACGTAGCATCTACTGATAAAACTGCAACTGATCAAACTACTGTTTCTGCAACCAACAGTGTTGTGAACACTGCACAATCTGTGAATACTGCACAATCATCTTCTAGTGTAGTTCGTCGTCGTGGTCGTCGCGTAACACGTGGTGCGGGAGCTGCTGGAGAGGCAATGGAATTGAAAGTAGAAGATACTGGATTAAAGAATGCTGAGCCTCATACGGTTCAAGTTCGCTCAATTGCTCCTGTGTTGTTTCAGGAACCGGTACTTCCTGTACGCGCCGAAAAGCATGATGAAAATGGGGAAGATTCTCGCAACAATATAAGTGACGAATCAAGTGGTGATTCTCGCAACAAATCTCGTAATTATAGTGATGGTCGTAATGAGGATCGCGCTACTAGCCGCAATGATCGTAATGATCGCAGTAATCGTAATGATCGTAATGATCGCAATGAGCGCAGTAATCGTAGGTTGCGTGTTGAAAGACGCGGCGATTTTCGTGACGATCGTTATGCCGATAATTATCGCGGCGATACTTATGGGGATGAGTACGAAGATGCGTACACTGACAATTACAGGGGTAAGTACGCTGATAAGTATTCTGATAAGTACGACGATAAGTATTCTAATAAGTATTCTGATAAGTACGATGCAAGCCGTGAAACAACGCGTGAAACTAACCGTGCTGTATCACGTATGCAACAGAAGAATCTGAATCGAAAAGATAAGCGTAATTCTGTTTTCGATGATGAGTTTGATGAGCGAAATATTCGCGACGATGCACGTTATGATTCCCGTGACGATGCGCGTGACGATGCGCGCCAAAATATTCGCGAATCTCGCCGTCGTCACAATAGCAGGAATCGTGAGGATGATGTATTTGAGCGCCCAAATCGTCGCTTAGCAAATGAAAAAAATAATGGTAACGGCAATAACAGCAATAGTGACAGTAACACTAACAGCAAAAAGAACAGTAATAATCGCAGTGCCAATAGTAATGGCGGTAATGGCGGTAATAAGGAAATTACTTATGCTGAAAATACTGAAAATACTGAAAATGCGGGTAATGCTATAAATGATGCAAGCGCTGGGAGTGCTCGTAATGCTCGTAACGCTGGGAATACTACTCACGATATTGACTGGTATCAAAATCGCGATGAGCAGCCTCGTAAAAGTCAGCGTTCTCGCCGTTCTCGTCGTCTAAATGCAGTTGAGCGGCGTGCGGCTGCTGAAGTTGAGCAAATTGAAGAAGATCTTGCTTATGACGATATTGTGTACGCTCCAATCGATACGCGTATTGATGAAACGCTTGATGTTAGCGATATCGTAGACGCAGGCGGTAATCGTCGTGTGCGTCGCCGTAACTTTGCATCTCGTGATGATTTTGATCGTGACACTTTGGATGATGATGTGGCTGATGACTCGCGTGATGATTCGCGTGATGATTCGCGAGATTATGAATTGCGAACTCGTTCAAGAAATGTCACTGCGTCGCGTAACGTTCCTGATAGTGACAACAAGAGTGATGGCGATAGTGGCGTTAATGGTGACAATAATGATGACAACAGCGACAATTACCATAATGGTGATGATGAAGGAATAATATCTCGCCGTCGCCGTCGCCGTCGATCTTCTCGCGCCAATCGCAATGCGGATCGCAATACGGATCGTGGTGCCGATCGTAGTGCGGATCGAAATGCAGATAGTGATACAGATCGCAACACAGATCGCGATTCTCGCTACAATTCTCGCGATATTGATGAAGATATCGATTCTCGAATAAACCGCGAAGATTTTGAAGCAGTTTCTCAAGAAGATCGTGATTTAATTCCTGATCCAGATGAACTTCGTGCGCAGGATGAAGAAGAAACGTTGTATACGCGTCGTCGCCGTCGTCGTCGCTCGAAATCTTCCGATGACTCGTCTTCTGCGTCGTCTTCCTCGTCTTTATCAGACGATTCACGCAATAGCGTTGACGAAGATGCTCCCCGTCGCTCCCGCAAGCAACAGTATATTGACGAAATTACGGATATTGAAGGATCGACGCGACTTGAAGCGAAGCGTCAGCGCCGCCGAGATAACCGTCGTGAGCGCAGTCGTCAAAACTTGTTAATGGAACAAGATTTCCTTGCGCGTCGTGAAAACGTTGATCGGCTTATGGTAGTGCGTGAGCGTGATCGCCATACACAGATTTCAGTTATTGAGGACAATGTTCTTGTGGAGCATTACGTTTCCGATATTCAGGAAGTCGCAACTGTTGGCAATATTTATCTTGGTCGCATTCAGAATGTGCTCCCAAGTATGGAAGCCGCGTTTGTTGATATTGGTCAGGCTCGTAACGGCGTGCTATATGCTGGTGAAGTTAACTGGGATATGACACGTTTGGAAGGTCAGCCTCGCAGAATTGAGTTGGCATTTAAGTCTGGTGATCCTGTACTGGTGCAAGTTACGAAGGATCCTATTGGTCATAAAGGTGCGCGTTTAACTTCTCAAGTAACGCTTGCTGGTCGTTTCCTCGTATTGGTACCGTCCGGGGGTATGACAGGCGTAAGTCGTAAGCTTTCAGATCGAGAGCGCTCGCGTTTGCGCGCTATTGTTGCCAAAATTGCGCCAAACGACATGGGTATTATTATTCGTACTGCTGCTGAAGGCGCAAGCGAAGAGGCAATACAGAAGGATCTTGAGTCACTGATTAAACAGTGGAATCGTATTGAAGCAAAGCGCCAAGAATATTTGCATGGTAAGCGTCCGAAATTGCTACAAGGCGAGCCTGATGTGGCAATTCGTGTGGTTCGCGATATCTTCAACGATGACTTCCAGAAGCTTATTGTTGAGGGTGAAGGTGTGCATCATCGCATCGATGAATATCTTGAGATGATGGCTCCAGATTTGCGTAGCAAGGTTGAATATTGGGATCCTGCTGATCATGAAGGCAAGGATGTGTTCGATAAGTGGCAGATTGATAGTCAGCTGCGTAAGGGCATGGAGCGACAAGTGTATTTGCCTGCAGGTGGTTCGATTGTGATTGATCGTACGGAAGCTATGACAACAATCGATGTGAATACTGGTAGGTTTATTGGACGCGGTAAGTCTTTGGAAGAGACGGTAACGCGTTGTAACTTGGAAGCTTCTGAGGAGATTGCGCGACAGTTGCGCTTGCGTGATATTGGCGGCATGGTCATGATTGATTATGTTGACATGGTTATGCCAGCTAATCGTGATTTAGTACTTCGTAGGCTTTTGGAGTGTTTGTCGCGCGATCGTACGAAACATCAAGTTGCCGAGGTTACTTCTTTGGGTCTTGTGCAGATGACGCGTAAGCGTGTTGGTCAAGGCTTGGTGGAGGCGTTCTCTGAGGAATGTCCTACTTGCAAGGGGCGAGGCTTTATTTTGCATGATGAGCCGACTGTTTCTTCTGAGTATGCTGATCCTTACGCACTGAAGGGCGGCGATCCGTTCGTTAAAACCAATAAATATGGTCATGGAAGCGCAACGGAACAGCCTGCGCCTGTGAAGCAGCAAACTTCAAGTGCCGACGTGCGCGCTAAGTTGGCACGTATTGCTGCCGCATCTGTGATTACTGATGCTGCTCATCGTGCTGATGAAGAAGTGAGCGATACTGGACTTGAGAATCTTAATGTAGTGGAAACTGACGGAACTGCTGCGGAGGCTGAGGAGACATCTGCAGAGTCTACTGAGGCTCAGGCTGCTGCGGAGTCTACTGAATTTGCTGAGGTTACTGAAACTGCTGGAGCTGCTGCGGAGACTCCTGTGGAGGCTGAGGGTACTGAGGCTAAGGCTGTTGAATCTACTGAAGTGGCTGCTACTGCGGAAGAATCTTCGGAAGTAATAGAATCTAGTGAAGAATCTACTGCTGAATCTACTGAAGAAGAAACTACTACTGAAGAATCTACTGAAGAAGCTGTAGAAAATCGCATGGAAACTTCAGCAGAAAACAATACTGAAACTGCTTTATAAGCAATGAAGTATATGCCTTGAGTACAATAGTGAATATTGTCTGCATCGTCTTATGTGGCTAGCGCTTGACGTTAGTACATGGGTGGGTGTAATTTTGATAGTCGGTGTCTTGCCGCGTGCGTTTCGCTGCGTGCAAGGCAAAAGTAAGCTTTCAATTGAGCTAAGGAACGAATTATGTACGCGATTGTGAAGGCCGGTGGCCATCAAGAGAAGGTTGAGGTTGGCGACGCCATTCTCGTGAACCGTCTCGATGCAAAGAAGGGCGATACCGTGGAATTCCCGGTCGCGCTCGTTGTTGACGGTGCTAAGGTGACCTTAAGCGCCAAGGATCTTGCTAAGATTACGGTGAAGGCAGAAGTTTTGAACGACGAAGCCAAGGGTCCAAAGATTAGCATTATGAAGTTTAAGAACAAGACTGGCGTGGCTCGTCGCAAGGGTCACCGTCAGAAGTTGACTCTCGTCAAGATCACGGCCATCGCCTGATTGACGGTGTTATAAACCTGAAAGGACAGTGAGATGGCACATAAGAAGGGTGCGTCTAGCTCGCGCAACGGTCGCGACTCGCAAGCGCAATATCTTGGTGTGAAGAAGTTCGGCGGTGAAGCTGTAGTAGCTGGCAACATTATCGTTCGTCAGCGCGGTACTAAGTTCCACGCAGGTCAGAACGTGGCTTTGGGCAAGGATCACACGCTGTACGCTTTGGTGGATGGCAATGTGAAGTTCGGCATTCGTCGCGACCGCAAGGTTGTTGACGTGGTGACTGCCTGAGTCATAAGTTAAACCTGAGCCGCTTCGGTAATAAGTCGACAGTAAGTTGACGACGCGTCAGCAGTAAGTTGACGGTAAAGCGTTTAAGCCGCACCCAATTCGGTGCGGCTTTTTTGTTCTTGATTTGTTTCCGCGAGTTTGGAGCGTGTCTGTGTGGTGTGACGCTCGCGCGGGTAACGCGCTCGCTTACGAAACTCGCGTTGGAAGTCCACTGGACTTCCAACCTGAGCGAGTTTCCGCTCCGAATTGCTTTAGCGCGCGCTATGCTGCGCTCAAGCAGGTCGTCGCGCAAATGCGCGCATGATCCCGCGAATTTAAGTGTTTAGCTTCGAGTAAGGTAGCAGTATGAGTGATTTTGTAGATCGCGTAACAGTGCACGTGAAGGGCGGCGACGGCGGCAACGGTTCTGCCGGCGTGCGTCGCGAAAAATACAAGCCGTTG
>NZ_KQ956873.1:63623-69639 GCF_001546485.1 Gardnerella vaginalis
GCGAAAAATACAAGCCGTTGGCAGGTCCTAACGGTGGCAACGGCGGCGACGGTGGCTCCGTTATTTTTGTAGCTGACCGTAACGCCAACAGCTTACTGGATTACCGCTTCATGCCTCACCGCACTGCAGAAAGCGGTACGATGGGCTTAGGTGACACTAAAGACGGCTCAAAAGGTGCGGATTTAGTACTTCCTGTGCCCGTTGGAACTGTTGTTTTTACAGCGCGCGGTGCTGCAGGCTCTCAAAAGCGGCCGGGCGAAGTTTTGGCGGATTTGCAGCACGTTGGAGACAAGTTCGTTGTAGCTCAAGGCGGTGCCGGCGGTCTCGGTAACGCAGCACTTGCAAACAAAACTCGTCGTGCCCCAGGATTCGCGCTTTTAGGCGAACCAGGCGAAGAGCGCGACGTAATTTTGGAACTTAAGTCTATTGCAGACGTAGCTTTAGTTGGATTCCCTTCTGCAGGAAAATCAAGCTTAGTTGCCTCAATAAGTGCAGCTAAACCAAAGATTGCTGACTATCCGTTTACTACTTTGGTGCCAAATTTGGGCGTTGTAAGCTTCGGCAACTATCGCTACACAATTGCAGACGTTCCAGGCTTAATTCCAGGAGCTTCTGAAGGAAAAGGCTTAGGTCTGGAATTTTTGCGTCATATTGAGCGCACAGAAATTATTGCGCACGTAATCGATTGCGCAACGCTGGAGCCAAACCGCGATCCAATTAGCGATTACCACGCTCTAGAGCACGAACTTGCGCAATACGCAGATAAACTTGAGCTTCCGTTGGGTGCAATCCCAATTCCGGAGCGTCCGCGCATTATTGTGCTGAATAAAATCGACGTGCCAGAAGCTAAGGAATTGGCTGATTTTGTGCGCGGCGAATTTGAGGCGATGGGATTAGAAGTATTTGAAATTTCTACCGCGTCTCACGAAGGTTTGAAAGAGCTTGGTTTTGCTCTTGGGCGATTGGTTGAAAAAATGCGTGAGAAGCTCGCTGCTGAGGAAGCAGCGCGTGAGGAAGAGCGTGTTGTTATTCAGCCGCTTGAGCAGCAGACTTCAGCTTTGCGTCGTCGTCGCGATGATGGTCGCGGTAGTAGTGCCGATTTTGAGATTAAGCGCGAAGAAGACAGGAATGGTGATTTTTGGTTCACTGTTACTGGCACGAAACCTGAGCGCTGGGTTGTGCAAACGAATTTCGACAATGACGAAGCCGTCGGCTATTTGGCGGATCGCTTGGCAAAGCTTGGCGTTGAAGATGAGTTGCGCAAGAAGGGCGCGCGTCCAGGAGACGAAATTCGTATTGGCACTGGAAATCATATGGTTTGCTTCGACTGGGATCCAAGTATTGCTGCCGGTGCAGAAGGATTGGATGGCGCTAACTTGGGTGCTCGTGGCAAGGATTTGCGACTCGAAGCGAACGATCCTCGCGGAGCAAGGCGTACGAATGCTGAGCGTAGACGAGATTATCACAGCATGATGGATGCAAAGAGCGCAGTTCGAGACGCAATGATGGCTGAACGAAAGTCTGGCCACTGGGCGGATCCTTCCGTAGATGACGATCGTCATGACGAAAATAGCTTGTTCGGGCGAGGCGAAGAGCAGAAAAACTAGCTATATTGCACTCAACATTACGTCCGTAAGTTTTGACTGCAAGTTGTGTCCGCAAGTTGTGTCCGCAAGTTGTGTCCGCAAATTACGCCTAAAAGTCGCGTCAAAAATATCGATAATAAAAAGGAACCATATATGAATAATCCAGCAATTGAGCTTACCGAAGAAGGGGTTCGGCGTTCAATTCGTGAAGCGCGCACAATCGTAGTGAAAGTAGGTTCAAGTTCGCTTACGAATTCGTCCGGGCAGCTGGATGTGCAAAAGTTGCGCGCTCTTGTAACTGCAATAAGTCACGCGCAAATGCAAGGTGCTCGCATTGTGCTTGTGTCTTCTGGTGCAATTGCAGCTGGATTTGGTTTGCTCGGCTTCGGCGAACGTCCTAAAGATGTGCCAACTCAGCAGGCAACGGCTTCAGTTGGTCAAGGATTGCTTATGGCTCAATACGAGACAGCTTTTGCACAATTTGGCTTCCGCGTAGGGCAAATGCTTCTTACGGCGGACGTTACTATTTCGCCGTCACGCTACCGAAACGCGCAACGCACGATGCTGCGATTGCTGGAACTTGGCGTAATTCCAATCGTAAACGAAAACGACGCGCTTTCTAGCAACGAAATTCGATTTGGTGACAACGATCGTCTTGCAGCTCTTGTGGCGAATATTGTGCGCGCGGAAGCGCTTGTGCTGCTTACGGATGTGGATTCCCTTTATACTGCGCCGCCGAGCGAGCCGGGTGCTAAGCGCGTGAGTTTTGTGCCTGATGTGACGCGTGCGATTGAAGAAGTGAAAGTTGGTGCAAGTGTTTCGGGCGTAGGTACCGGCGGTATGGTGACGAAGATGGAAGCTGCGCATGTTGCTGCAGTTTCAGGAATTCCGACAGTGCTAACTTGCGCTGGAAATGCTGGTCCAGCACTGGCTGGAGATGCTGTTGGAACTGCGTTTGCACCGGTGCATACGCGTGATTCTTCAAGGCGACTGTGGATTGGTTTTGCTTCGCATCCGCACGGAGTTTTGGTGGTCGACGATGGTGCTGCAAAGGCGGTTCGCGGAGGTCGCGCGAGTTTGCTTGCGGCCGGTATTGTGCGTGTTAGCGGCGAGTTTTCGGCGACGGATCCTGTGTGGATTGACGATGAGCAAGGTAACCACTTGGCCAAGGGGCTTGTGGCTTTCGACGCGGAAGAAATTCCGGAGATTATGGGGCGTACGAGCGATGAGCTTGAAGAATCACTCGGTCGTCAGTATGCGCATCCGGTGGTGCACCGCGACAATCTTGTGCTTGTGTAGTTAGCTGCAGCTCCAAACGTGCGCAACTTTTCTCGTGTTTGGAGGGTTGTGTCGTGATTTTCGCTCCAAACGTGGGGAACTTTTCTCGTGTTTGGAGGGTTTGGTCTGGTTTAGCGCTCCAAACGTGGGGAATTTTCCGGCAGATTTGTCGTTTCGCGGCTTAAGGTTACACTAGAAATCATGGCAGAGAATATGGTAGATACTTCCGCACAAGAAAATTGGCGCGTATTAAGCGAGCGTATTAACCGAGTCGCTCCGAGCGCAACTTTGGCAGTAGATGGCAAGGCAAAAGCTATGAAAGCTGCCGGCATTGACGTAGTAAGTTTCGGCGCAGGAGAGCCAGATTTTCCTACTCCTTCTTATATTGTCGAAGCTGCAGCTGCTGCTTGCAAAGACCCACGCAACTACCGCTATACCGCAACTGCCGGTCTTCCGGAACTTAGAGAAGCTATTGCGCGCAAGGTAAAGCGCGATTCCGGTTACGAAGTTTCCCCAAATCAAGTCGTAGTAACAAACGGCGGAAAGCAAGCTGTGTACGAAGCTTGCCAAATTCTTTTACATGATGGCGATGAAGTTATTATTCCAGCGCCTTATTGGACAAGCTATCCGGAGGCTGTAAAGCTTGCAGGCGGCGTGCCTGTGCCGGTCTTGGCAGGTGCAGACTGCGGTTTTGAGCCAGATATTGAGGCGATTGAGGTCGCTCGCACTCCACGCACGCGCGCAATCATTGTAACTTCGCCGTCGAATCCTACCGGAGCTATTTGGAGCGCACAAACTATTCGCGCAATCGGCGAGTGGGCTGTAAAACACCATATTTGGGTGCTTTCTGACGAAATTTACGAGCATTTGCATTACGACGGTATTTCGACTTCGTATATTGGCGTCGAAGTTCCGGAGGTGCGCAATCAGCTATTGATTTTGAACGGCGTTGCCAAGACTTACGCTATGCCTGGCTGGCGCGTTGGCTGGATGGTGGCGCCTGCTGACGTTGCTAAGGCTGCTGTAAAGCTGCAGAGTCACATGACTTCTAACGTTTCTAATATTTCGCAACGTGCCGCAATTGCTGCAGTTGGCGGATCGCTGGACGTGGTTGCCACTATGCGTGAGGCGTTTGACGCTCGACGCAAAGCCATTGTGGCGGCGTTGAACAATATTGACGGCGTTACCTGCCCGCTTCCTCACGGCGCTTTTTATGCGTTTGCTCACGTTGAAGCGTTGCTTGAGCGTCCGCTTGGCGAGCATCGCGAGGTGCCGCATACTTCTGCACGATTTGCTGAAATGCTGCTCGATGAAGCGCATGTTGCTGCGGTTCCTGGTGAGGCTTTTGGCGCTCCTGGATATTTGCGTTTCTCTTGTGCGTTAGGTGACGACCAGCTTGCTGAGGGCATGCGTCGCATGAAGCAGTGGGTTGAAGCGTAACTGCGCGACACTCGCTAATGCGTGGAGATGTAGCGAAATCATGCCCATGAGATAACATATCTATCTGGCGGTTTTGCTATGTCGCCCCATCTGGGGTATGATAGGCAAGTTCCCCTTAGGGATGTGGCGCAATTGGTAGCGCAACGGTCTCCAAAACCGTAGGTTGTGGGTTCGAGTCCCGCCGTCCCTGCCAGTTTTTTTTAGTTCATATTTTTTACACGAAGGATTAGGCATGGCACAGGCACACAGCAGTAAGAAAGCAGTAACGCCGAATTTGTTCATGCGTATTGGCATGTTCATCAACCAAACTATTGATGAGACGCGTAAGGTTATTGCACCTCACGGTAAAGAGTTGTTTGCCTGGTCATTTGCAGTGTTCGTATTTGTTGTATTTTTAATGGCTTTCGTTACCTGCATGGACTTTGGTTTAGGCAAGTTCGTTATGTGGTTGTTCGGCTGAGTTGAAATTTTGAAGGTGTTTACAGTATGACTGATGAGTTCAATCTCGAAGAAGCAGATGAAGCGTCTGTAAATCAAGCCGCTGCTGTGGCTGCAGACGTTGATGCTGACGCTAGTGATGCTGCTGCTTACGCTGCCATCGATGCGCTTGATGCCACCACGGTGGATGCTGAAGCTGTTGCAACTCCTGCAGCTGAAGATGATTCAGATGCTGATGCAGCGGTCGCTGGTGTTGCTGATGCTGCAACTGGTGTGACAACTGCCGATGCTGTAGCCGACGAAGCCGGTGCTCAAGATGCCGGTGCTCAAGATGCTGATGATGCAACATCTCAAGAGGCTGATCCAACTGATGCTGGTGCAATTGCTGTAGCTGAATTTTCTAAGAAACTGCGCACGTTGGAAGGCAAGTGGTATGTGCTTCACACATATTCCGGCTACGAAAAGCGCGTAAAAACTAACGTTGAATCTCGCGTGCAGAGCTTTGGTTTGGAAGATAAAATTTTCCAGATTGAAGTTCCTATGGAAGAAGTCGAAAAGCATACGGAGAAGGGTAAGAAGATTATTACCCGCGTTCGTGTGCCTGGCTATGTGCTGATTCGCATGTGGCCTGACGAGAATGCTCGCCGCATTGTTCGCGAAACTGAGGGTGTGACTGGTTTTGTTGGTCCTTCTAGGGAACCGGCACCATTGACTCGCAAAGAAGTTGTGGCAATGATGGCTCCTATGATTGCTTCTGAAGCTTTGAGGAATGCTGGTGATAAGCCTGCTGCTGCACGTAAGCGCACTGTTGAAGTTGCTTACAAGGTTGGCGATCAGGTAACAGTTACCGATGGACCATTCTCTACGATGGCTGCTGTGGTTTCCGATGTGGAGCCTACAACTCAAAAGCTTACTGTGTTGGTTTCCATCTTTGGTCGTGAAACTCCTGTGGAGCTTGGATTCAACCAAGTGGAGCCGATTGTTTGAGCTGCTCGCATAAGTTGATGGCTTAAATTTTGTAGCTTTTATAACTTTTATAGCTTTTATAAACCGGGGTGCGTGATTCGCACTCCGGTTTTTGTTTATTTGATTGAAATTGCTGTGTTTGTAATCTGCGTTATTCGTACTTCAGTTTTGGCAGTTTTGTTGAGGGTTATTTACCGCGACACGCCGTAAAAAAATAGATTTTCTTGTAATCTTAGGGTTTTTATCAATGTGCATAATAAATATTTTCAAAATAATTACTTTGACTTGAATTGAGCCATGGGGGGGGG
>NZ_KQ956873.1:69739-77991 GCF_001546485.1 Gardnerella vaginalis
GGGGGGGGGTATACTCTCAGCTGTACATTACGAAAGGGGTCAGATTCCGCCTGGTTGTTAATTGGAGCCGTTGGGTTTCGTTAATTCTGAGGCCTTGAAATATTAAGATTGATTATGACGATATAAGGAGAGTATGTTATGACTGCTCCGGAATCTAATATATTTTTAAAGCGTGTGCGCGCGATTTTTGATTTCGCTGCTCACCGCCGTGACTCTGGCGTTGCAAGAGCATCTAAAGAGGCTTCTTGCGCCGCTTTACGCTTAAACGCGTCCAAAAGCTCGTTCGTAAAATCATCTAAAAATTCGTCTCAAAAAGCGTGTGGTTCGTGCACGCGTCGAGCGTTACTTTCGTTATTGGTAGCATCTGCAACGTTGCTTGCTACTTTTGTGATTGCTCCTGCTTATGCGTTGAGCGCTGGCGAGAATGCTGGTGTAAGCGCTGCTGCTAATACTACTGTTCCTGCTGAGAAGGCTGAGGGTGCTAAGTCTGATTCTACTAAGACTGAGGGTGAGCAGAAGCAGCAGTCCGAGCAGAGTGAATCTAATAATGCTGAATCTGATAAGAAAAATACTGGCTCTTCTGATGCTTTAAAGAAGAATAATAATAAGGAATTGAAGCCTGTTGAAAAGCAGCCGAAGACTGCTGGTAACAATGGTGTTGATAAGGCTAAGGCTGATTCTGATGTAAAGAAAAACGTTAAAAAGCAAGATGTTGATTCTGCGAAAGCTGTTAAAGGCACTGACAGAAGTATGAAGGGAGAGCCTCAGCTTCCACCAGAGTGCAATGGTAAGAAAAAGTATAATACTCCTGAAAAATGCTACAGTATTACGTATGGTAATAAAAACACAGTAAACATTAAAGGCGATAATGACAGGCCTTATACTAAAGTTCCTCAGATTTTTAAGCCAACAATAGAAGTTGCTGGCGTAACTCAGAAAACATTACCTGATGGCGTGTGGCTTGAGTTGAAAAAGTATGGTAATGATGATTCTGTAAATTATGCTTTTTTCAAGGATAGTAGTAGTGGCAGTTATACTGCTAAATCTACTAAATCTACTAAATCTACTAAAAAAGTAGCTAATAGCGATGGTTATATACGCTTTTTCCCGAGCAAATGGCTAGTAGCTAATAAGTCCTATAAGTTTAAAGTTGCAATACATTATCCAGATGACTTAGGATCCAAAGCTAAGTACATCACCGCGAAACTAGATAAAAAGGATTTGCCTAATCCTCAATCTGGTGATTTATCGCTGAGTTTATACGATTTTGTGAATAAGCAGGATGATGTTGCGGTAAGTGGTAATAAAATTACTATAAAACCAAAGTCTGATAGTCAAGGTGCTGGCGGAAGTACTACTGACAGTAATGTTAAAAAAGACGTTTACGATTCTATTAATAAGCTTTTTATTGATTCGCAATCGATATATAAGCGAGGCGAGCTGTACCATCACATGATTTGCAAGGATGATGCCAATAATTACACGGTAGATAATTTTAATGGTTTGAGTCTTAAAGATAAAAAAGATAATCCTTCTGCAGATAATCAGACTCAGTTCAAGCATATGGAAAATCAGAATAATCCAAAGGATAGCACTGCAGATAAGTATGCTTTGTATGAGAATGATGATTATACTGAGCGCTCTCAAAGCTGGATTAGTGGCATGCCTAAGAAGGCTGGGACTTTTGAGTGCAAAGTGTTTGCTTTTAAGAATGCTAATTTAGAACGTAAAGGTGGAGGTAAATATTCTATCGGTTCTACAGTATTAGACGAGTTTAATGCAAGGGTCAAAGATAATGCAGGTAAGGACTCTCTGTTTCAAGGAAACATAGTTGAAGATAAGTGGACTAATAAAGCGTCTATTAAGCAAGGCGTTGACTGGGATTATAAGTCAGTTACGATTGAGGTGAAGTCGAATAAGCCTCCAGAGCCGGAGCCGCCAAAAATTGGCGATAAGGATCTTACGCTGAAAGTGTATCCGTTTAAAAACATCGATGGTTCGTTGCCGGCGGAGTTGCCTGACAAGAATAACAAGATTTCTGCGATACTCGGCATGGAGCTTAAGCCGTTTGTTGATGCTACTTCTGCGGCGGATAGCACGAAGAAGATTACGTTGCGCGTGCTGTGCTCGAAGGGCGAGAAGAAGGCTGCTGCTAATGCCGGAGGTGGCGGCTCTGCTGTCGGTGACTCAAATGGCGCTACTGCTGTCGATGGTTCGTCTAGCAGTGCGCAATCTGGCTCGCAAAGTGAGCAGCCTTCTGGTTCGTCGCAAGCTGCGGAGAATCTTGAATACAAGACTTGGAGTAGTAATCTTGCCGAACTTGGGCTGAGTGTGCCTGCGGATAATAATCAAAATACGTGCCACTCTAATGAAGAAGGCGAGACGATTTGCGAGTCGTCGGATCCAAGTAAAAAAGTGGCTGCGCGAACTGATAAGGAAGTGAGCATAAAGCCGACTGAGGTTGGCGATTACCAGTGCGTTGTGTATGCGTTGAAGCCTGAAGCGCTTACTAAGTTTGATGATGCAATAAGCAAAGCCGCTCAATCTGGCAGCTTAACGCCTACGTTGATAAGCTCTGCGCTAACTTCTGCTAAGCCTACGGCTTTTAAAGAACATAAGGATTTTGCTGCTTTTACGCTCAATATTCACTTGGTGAGTAATTTCACTTTGCCGAACACGGGCGGGCAGAGTTGGAATTTGCAGCTGGGTATTCTTGCAGCGCTATTGGTGAATCTGTTGGCGGCTGGCTTCGTGGTAAGTCAAAGTGAGTGCGGTCGCAAATTAATTTTGGGAAGGTGGCGAGGCTTATGCAATCACGTATAAAGCAGTTGTATATGCATTTACTTGCGGTGCTGCGCATAAGGCGACTACGTACGCATTTGCGCATAAAGCCTTCCTGTTTCGCGCATTGTTTTATTGCGTATTGTTTTATTGCGCATTGTTTTATTGCGCAGTCTTTCGGGATTCGGGAGCGTGATAACACAAGGTAAATGTCAAAAATTTTAAAACTTTACTCGTATGAGCATGATCAATGCAAATCAAATTTCTACTTGCTGTAAAAAGCAATGAAAGGAGTGAACATGAAAAAGTTCACTAATAAATTCGTGGCGGCGGTGGCGTCGCTTGCGATGGCTGGCACGCTGTGCGTCGCCGGCGCTGTAACCGTGTCCGGCGTTGCGTGGGGTAGTCCTAATAATTTACAGATAACACCGGGTCCACCTGCTCCGGCTCCGTGGGTGAAGGGTGCTCCAAAGAATGGCAGTATTACTATTCTTAAGTGCAAGCAAAAGGATGCTAGCACGTCAGCTGTAACTACTTCTCCTTCACCATCTACAGCTTCTACTGATTCTTGCCCTGCTGGTTACGAGCCGCTTTCTGGTGCCAAGTTTAGCTTAAAAAAGGTTGATTCCATTAAGGTTGGCACTAAAGAAACAACTCTAGATCTTAAGTCTCCTGAGTCTTGGCAAGAGATTGCGAAACTTGCTACCAAGCTGAACGATCACACTGCTAAGGAAGATGGCACTGATGCGGAAGTAAAGTTTGATGGCACTTCCATTCCGGATCAAACGACTGCAGAAAAAACTGGTAAAGCAACCTTCTCCAATCTTGGACTTGGTCTTTACAAGGTAATTGAGACTGAGCCACCTGCAGGTTACGGTATTTCTGATTTGCAATCCTTCTACATGACGCTTCCTTTGCCGGAGTACACTACTACGGGTCAGGGTGCAAACAAAAAAACCACAGTTACTTACAACTACAAGCCTGTTGTGAAGCCGAAGAATAAGGATCTCAAGGATACTATTCAGAAGGTTTACGGTAAGACTACGTTCGCAAGTGTTAATGATATATTGCCATACACTATTACTGCCGGAGTCAATAAGGCAAAAGTTGGTGATAAGAATTTGACGGCTGATGATCTTCAGGGTTATATGGTCTTCGATGATGCTCCAACTGATGCTTTGGAAGCATTCAAAGCTGAGGGGGAGATTGGTACTCCAACCTTTGCTGATGCTGTGAAGAGTGTGAAGATTGGCACAACGACTCTTGTAAAAGGTACTGCTACTAATGAGGAAGATTACACGGTTAGTGTCATCGACTCTGCTAGTGAGACAGATCCAAATTCTAAGGGTCTTACAGCTAATCACAAGCGCATTCTAGTGAAGTTCTCTAATACTGGTTTAGGAAAGATTGCTGGAGTTTTGAACGCTGTTCAGAAAGGTCAAGAAGCTCCTCAGGTTACTGTAAATCTAGAGTTTAAGGTCAGTACCACATACAAGGCTGGCGAGGCTCCAACCGGCGATGCGTCTGAACAAAACGGCAAGAATGAGATTGTTAACGCATCTGGCTTCTTCCCGGCTCATGAGAAGGCTGATGCGGCATTGCCTCCAATCATTCCTAACACTGATAAGAGCAAGTCTATTCTTGACTTCGGCTACCTTCAGGTGCATAAGTACTACATGAAGGACGGTGCGAAGACTAATCTTTCTGGCGCTGAATTCAAGATTTTCGCTGATAAGGATAAGGCTGAAGGCTGCTACAAGGCTTTGAATGAGAACAAAAATATTACTAAGGATAAGAACTGCAAAGCTGCGTCAACATTTGAGAATGCTACTACCAATGCTAGTGGTAACTTCGAGAATGCGTATAAGACTCGTGCAGGCGATCCTGTGTATCTTCTCGAAGTAAAAGCTCCTCAGGGTTATGCTAGGTCTACAGCTGTTTATGAGGCAAAGATTACAAAAGATAAGACCAGCACTATTGAGATTGAGGACCTCCCACTTAAGGGTGGCGAAGATGGCAAGAGCTTCTGGTTCAATCTTCCTGCAACCGGTGCTTACGGAATACTGATTTTCGCTGTCGTAGGCATGGGCTTGATTGTTGCTAGCGTGATTCTGTACGTGCGCAATCGCAAGGAAGAAGAACAGCAGCAGAACGCTTGATCCGCTTTCTAAAGCTGGTCTTGTAGTCTAATAGCAAAGTGTGAGTCTAGGGTTTACTGAACTAAATCCTAGACTCACTTGCTTTTATAATCGTAATCTCCCAAAACATTCGGAAGCTTTGTACCAGTGCTTTGCTAACGCTGGTTTTGTAGCTTTGCAGTAGCGCTTTGCTAACGTTGAGTACTTGTTGATGAGTGAGCTTTAACAGTATTGCTCTGCAGGCGTTGAGTATTTATTGCTTACAGAACACTAGCATTCATGCTGCCGCACACACCACACCAAACCTACTCTCAACCACTAACTCACCCGAAGCTTAGTTGCACTGAGTAAACCACGCACTTTCGTAACTTTCTGCACGAGTCTATGAGTTTTGTGTTGTGTTTAGTGTGTTGAGAGGCTGGAAAAATTGTGTTCAGCACTAAAAGAGGACTGAGCGAACGCAACGCAACATAAACAAGGTTTTACTACAGTAAAAATGTTTCATATGAGTGCGGAGTGAAGGACGGAACGTGCGCAAACACAAATTTTCCAGCCTCGTAAAAACCAAAAACTAAATCAGTTACAAAACTCATAGACGATACGCAAGAATCTCGCAAAACAAAATCGCAAATAAATTAAAACAACAAAATAAAACCAATCTAAGCCTAATTATCCCACAAGGAGGAAGCATGAAATTAAACGAAGCTGTTACAAAAGTATATGCTTTCTTCAAGCAGAACAAAGCAAAATCAGCAGCAAAACCCGCAACCGAATCAACCCAAGCCTCATCAACCCAAGACTCAGCAACCGCACCAAAACCCGCACCAAAACCAACGAAAAAACCAAAATCCAAACTCCGCCGCACTCTTGAGCCAATTGCCCTCGCGCTTGCAGCAATATTGTGCTTCACATACCCGGTTGCATCAACGCTGTGGAACAACAAGGTATCGAAGGAAGTTTCTGTAGCCTACGATCGCCTGAGTCGTAAGCAGACTGCGAGCGCTCGCGAGAAGATTTTGAACGCAGCGCGCAAGTATAATGCGCGCCACAAGTCGATTATTACGTCTGATCCTTACGACGGCACAACGGATTATATGAAAACGCCGGAGTATAAGGATTACGCGAAGCAGTTGGATGGGCCGATGGGCATTATGGGCATTGTAAAGATCCCGAAGATTGGCGTGAAGTTGCCGATTTATCACGGTAGTTCGCAGGAGGTTTTGGCGTATGGAGCTGGTCACTTGTATGGCACGGATTTGCCGGTTGGGGGCAAAACTCGTCACGCTGTTGTGACAGCGCATACGGGTTTGCCAAATGCGACTATGTTTGATGATTTAGTGGAACTGAAGAAAGGCGATTACTTCTACTTTGACGTGCAAGGCGAAACGCTGCGGTACAAGGTGTTCCGCATTAGCATTGTCGATCCGCATGATATTAGGTTGCTTCAGCGTGAGAAGGGGCGCGATTTGGCGACGCTGCTCACGTGCACGCCGTATGGTGTGAATACGCAGAGGCTGCTGGTGACAGGCTATCGCGCGCTACCGGATCCGGTTTCGTCGCCAGGAGACAAGTTGCAGTGGTCGCTTTGGATGACGATGTTCATGCTCGCGCTTATTGGCTGTGCGATGATTCTTGCCACCATGATTTTGGCTGCAGTTCGCAAGCGTCGTCGTCGTGCTGCTTCACTTGCTCATGCCAAGCATATAAATGTTTAGAATTGCTGTAATGCAGCGTGTTGCGAAGATTTAGAGAAATAACACCTTGATTTTCGTGAAAATTCGGCATATATTTACCCCTGATTTCGTGAAAAATCGGCATATATTTACCTTCAATTTCGTGAAAATTCAGCCTAAATTGACATTGATTTTCGTGAAATATATACTATAAAACAATAGTATTTTCAACGGTTTTGTGGTAATTAAAAGTGGTGTTATATGTTAAGGCGAAAATTCTATCAAAAAATGCTCGATTGGAAGAAGGCTGATCGCGGTTCAACAGCACTTTTAGTAACAGGTGCTCGAAGGGTTGGGAAAAGTACTCTAGTTGAAGAGTTTGCAAGAAACGAATACAAGTCTTATATTCTTATTGATTTTTCGCAAGCATCAAAAGATGCGCTTCGACTATTTGAAGATTATCGTTCAGATTTAAGCACTTTCTTTACGTACATATCTGCACTATATGGTGTGAAACTTTATAATCGTGAATCGGTAATGGTTTTTGACGAAGTGCAATTTTTCCCACAAGCGAGAGAGTTTATAAAACAACTAGTTGCAGATGGCAGATACGACTATATAGAGACTGGTTCGTTGCTTTCTATTAAACATAATGTTGAAACAATAGTGATTCCATCTGAAGAACAAGAAGAACGCATGTATCCTCTTGATTTTGAAGAATTTTTGTGGGCTTGTGGAGAAGAAAATCTGTCGACGGTTATTAAAAATTCATTTGATGCGTTACATCCTTTGCCAGATGCTTTACATAAAAAAGCGATGCGACTTTTTAGAGAATATATGCTAGTTGGTGGTATGCCGCAGTCTGTAAATGAATATGTTGATTCGAGAGATTTTGCTCGAGTAGATAGAGTTAAGCGTCGTATTCTTTCACTCTATAGGCAGGATGCTGCAAAGTTTGCGAAAGGGTATGAAATGAAAGTTATGGCTGTGTTTGATGGAATACCAGCGCAGCTTTCCAGACATGAAAAAAGATATAGGATTACTTCTTTGGGCAAGAATGCTCGTATGCGTGACTACAAGGATGCGTTTTTTTGGCTTTCGGATGCGAGTATTACAAATAATTGCTACAAATCTACAGATCCGAATGTGGGCTTGAATCTTAATGCAGATGATGCGCTAGTAAAATGTTATATGGCTGATACTGGTTTGTTGACTTCTATGATACTTTCAGATGGTAGCATTGCGTCTAATGATTTATATAAAGAAATTTTATTTGGAAAAATCTCAATTAATGAAGGAATGCTAGTTGAAAACGTTGTTGCGCAACAGCTAATAGCATCTGGACATCGCCTATTTTTCTATTCAAATAGAGATAAAGAAAATTCGGAAAATACCATGGAAATCGATTTTTTGATTTCTAAAGCTTTTCAGGATTCTGCTGGCAAAATGCGTATATCTCCTATTGAAGTTAAATCTGGGAATGCGTTTAAAACAGTTTCTCTTGATAAATTTAAGGCTAAGTTTTCAAAAAGAATTGGAACGAGTTATGTATTTGCTCCTAAGCAGCTTGGCATTAAAAAAGATTTAAATTGCGTAATATTGCCACTGTATATGTGTGGATTGTTGTAGCGCGACGACCTGCTTGAGCGCTGCGATTTAG
>NZ_KQ956873.1:78091-83156 GCF_001546485.1 Gardnerella vaginalis
CTTCGTCTCGATTGACGAAGGCAGGGCAGGCTAGTGTGGTTGTGCTTTAGAAACTGTGTTGTGGTTGGTGTGCGCTGACGACCTGCTTGAGCGCATAGAGCGTGAGCATTGCTGTTTTTGACTACATTTGCCGGCAATTTCTCCGGCGTTTGTTGCTTCTTATCTGTGAAATCTTATAGAATTGTATTTATGCGCTGATGCATGCTAGTTTTCTGCTAGTTTTTAGAAGTTTTATGACTTGTGCTTGATTTTGTAGTGTGCTTGTGATTTATGGGGTTGTGTTAAGCGCATAAAAATAAAGCAAACTAAGCAAGTAAATAAAATAATTACGTAAAAAACTTGCGCAAAAATTAGGGGAATATTATGTCTAATATGTCGAAAATTAAAAAAGAAACTATTGAAGCAAAAGGCCTTACAATTCAGGTTTATACGGAAGATTTTAAGAATGATTACGTTAGTTTAACCGATATTGCGAGATATAAAAATAAAGAAGAGCCTAAAGATGTTGTTAAAAACTGGCTGAGAGTGAAGAATACTATTGAGTTCCTGGGATTGTGGGAGAGTATTAACAATCCGAATTTTAAAGGGGTCGAATTCGATGCCTTTAAGAACGAGGCTGGTTCTAATGCTTTTACTCTATCTCCTAAAAGATGGGTAGAATCAACAAATGCTATTGGCATAGTTTCCAAATCTGGTAAGTGTGGTGGAACTTACGCGCATAAAGATATAGCATTTAAGTTTGCAGCTTGGATTTCAGCAGAATTTGAATTATATATTATCAAAGATTATCAAAGGCTTAAATCTGATGAGAACTCAAGGCTTTCGCTGAACTGGAATTTAAACCGTGAGATTTCAAAGATTAATTACAAGATTCATACGGATGCCATTAAAGAGTATTTGTTGAAGGATTTGACTCCTGAGCAGTTGATGTATAAGTATGCAAATGAAGCAGATTTGTTAAATGTTGCACTGTTTAATAAGACAGCTAAGCAGTGGAGGGATGCAAATCCTAAGTCAAAAGGCAATATTCGAGACGAGGCGAGTATTAATGAGCTCTTGGTATTGGCGAATATGGAAAGCTATAACGCTGTTTTGATTTCTAAGGGTTTGCCACAGGCTGATCGAATGGTTGAACTTAGAAATTTGGCGCGAACGCAGATTTTATCTCTTGAGAATTTGAATAATCCTGGATTAAAGAGTTTGGATGCCGTGCTAAAAAATTGAGTTTGATCCTTTTCAATTCTGTGCTTAGTGCTGGTACCTACCTCGTTTTCAGACGCTCGCAGTACGTAATCTGCGTTAATAACGAATAATTGCGATTTATTGTTACTCGCGCAGTACGTAATCTGCGTTAATAACAAATAAGCGGGGTTATATGTTACTGGTGCAGTAGCTAATCTGCGCCAGTAACAGCGTTTGATGATGACTTTATGTTTCAGCTAAACAAATCTGAGTTGGAATATTTGCAATCAAATTTTTTGACCGCAAATATTAGTTCTAAAAGCAGGTCACTTCCTTATGCTTTTACTGAGCAGGGTATTTATATGCTCATGACGGTGTTTGATGAGCTGTTAAAGAATCCTGAGTTAGAGTTCTAGCGTTTTTATAATGTTCTAGCGTTTTGCGCTCAACTTGGAAGCAGACTTCCAACTTTCTTAAGTTTGTACCCAACTTGGAAATAGACTTCCAACTTTTGCCATTTTGCACTCAACTTGGAAGTAGACTTCCAAGTTTTGCCATTTTGCACTAAACTTGGAAGTAGACTTCCAACTTGCGAAAGGCAAACGTATGTATTCAAGAACTGAGTATCTTAATAAGCTTCTTGCTTTTAAAGACACAGATTTTGTAAAAGTAATAACAGGCGTGCGCCGCTGCGGAAAATCGGTAATTCTTCAGCAATACATGAATTCTTTGCGCGAGCTTGGAGTGCCTGAATCGCATATAATCTACATAAATCTTGAAAGTTTTGAATATCGCGACGTTCTTACAGATTCCAATCTTATAGATGTTATTTATTCAAAAATACAAAGTGAGGATGATTCACAAAGTGACGAAGACACACAAAGTGACGAAGACACACAAAGTGGCGAAGACACACAAAGTGGAGAAAATCCGCAAGGTAATGAAAGCCAGCAAACAAATGTAAATCAACCCAAAACATACATTTTAATAGATGAAATACAGTTTGTAGATGGTTGGCAAAAAGCCATTAACGCGCTTAGGGTTAGTTTTAATTGCGACATTGTTATAACGGGATCTAACGCAAAACTTCTTTCTGGCGAGCTTGCCACTAACTTAAGCGGAAGGTACGTTGAAATACCAGTGTACCCGTTCTCTTTCAAGGAATTCTTAGGAGCAAAGCAAATCGACATTAATTCTAGGGAAGTCGATCCGGCATATAAAGAATATGAACAATATGGTGGATTTCCTAGTGTTGCGCTTGCGGATGAATCGCTTCGATACACCATTCTTTCTGGCATATACGATTCCATCATTCTTAACGATATTGCTGCTCGTGCGCAAATAAAAGATAGTTTTACGCTTAAAAGAATAGTCGCATTTTTGGCTGATAACGTTGGTCAGCTGGTTAACGCTTCCAAAATTACGAGTCTTTTAAAAAACGAGCGAATTGAAGTTTCAAATCATACTGTTTCCAGGTATTTAGAGCTTTTGCAAAATGCTTATCTGTTCTTTGAAGTTCGGCCCTACGATATTCGAGGTAAAGCATACTTAAGGCAGAATGCAAAGTATTTTATTGTTGACAGTGGTTTGAGAAATCAGGCTGTTAGCCATCGGCTTGGGAATATGGGTAATCGCTTAGAAAATATTGTGTTTTTGGAGTTGTTAAGAAGAGGATATGACGTTGATGTTGCTAGGGTTGAGGGAAGTGAAGTAGATTTTATTGCGCGCAAGGGCGATTCGGTTGAATATTATCAGGTTACACAGCAGTTGCCGGAGAATACGCATGAAACTGATAATTTGCTTAAATTGCGTGATAATTACGCGAAATTCCTTATCACTGGCAGATATGCTGGTGTTGATTTAATAGATGGGGTTCGCGTGAAGTATGTAGTTGATTGGTTGATTGAAAAGGCTTGACGAGTGGGAAAATCTTTGCGCATAAATGCGCAAAGATAGTTGTAGCTTTCGTAATGATGCGTGTCGCGAAGATGTGGCATAATAGGAAGGCTTGTGACTGGAGGAGGAATCCGCTAGCACAGCACAGCAATACAAGATGCGGGAGGAAGCTGCAAAACGGCTTTATAGCAACGTTTCGTAAGTGTTTATGCGTTTCGTAACGTTTTGCACGTTCTATTAAGAAGCGACTATAGGCGACTAGAAGCGACTATATTAGCGTTCGTAGCAACCGTTTGAACCGCTTGTACAAGAAAGAAGAACCATATTATGGCTCCGAAAAAGAAAGTCTCCGCGCTTATTAAGCTCGAGATTCAGGCTGGTAAGGCAAATCCAGCTCCACCACTGGGTCCAGCATTAGGCTCCCACGGCGTGAACATCATGGACTTCTGCAAGGCGTATAACGACCAGACGAAGGACAAGATGGGTCAGATCGTCCCAGTAGAGATCACCGTTTACGAAGATCGTTCCTTCACCTTCATTTTGAAGACCCCACCAGCCGCTGCTTTGTTGCTTAAGGCTGCTGGCATTCAGAAGGGCACCGAGAATCCATTGACTCACAAGGTTGGTTCTGTGACCAAGGCTCAGGTGCGCGAAATCGCCGAAATTAAGATGCCTGACCTCTCCGCACGTGACGTCGAGGCCGGTATGAAGATCATCGCGGGCACCGCTCGCTCGATGGGTATTACCGTTACCGACTGAAAGGGAGTGTAGAAATGGCTAAGCGTTCTAAGAAGTATCGTGAAGCGGCTGAGAAGATCGACCGCAATAACCTGTACACCCCAGCTGAAGCTATCGCTTTGTTGCAGAGCATGCCAAAGCACGCTTTCGACGAGTCCGTTGAGGCTGTTATGCGCCTTAACGTGGATCCTCGCAAGGCTGATCAGTTGGTTCGTGGCGTTGTGAATTTGCCAAACGGCACCGGTAAAACCGCTAAGGTTTTGGTGTTCGCTCGTGGTCCAAAGGCTACTGAGGCTCAGGAAGCTGGCGCTGACATCGTTGGTGATGACGAATTGATTGAAAAGGTTGCCGGTGGCTTCCTTGACTTTGATGCCGTCGTTGCAACCCCAGACATGATGGGTAAGGTTGGCCGCTTGGGTCGTGTGCTCGGTCCTCGTAGCTTGATGCCAAACCCAAAGACTGGCACCGTGACCATGGATGTGGCCAAGGCTGTTGCTGATATTAAGGGCGGTAAGATTGAGTTCCGCGTGGATCGTCAGGGCAACCTGTCCTTCCTCTTCGGCAAGCTCTCCTTCGATGCTAAAGCTCTTGAAGAGAACTTCAGGGCTGTTGCAGACGAAGTTCGCCGCTTGAAGCCAAGCACCATCAAGGGTCGTTACATTACGAAGGTAACTATGACCTCCACGATGGCTCCTGGTGTTCCAGTTGACATTGCCAGCATCGCTGCCTGATTTGTTACTAGCGAGTTTGCGCGAAAGCGCGAAATTCGCAAAGTAAAATCAAGTATTAAGGCTTATAAACGCTGAGAATATGCTCCTTTGTGAGTGTGTTCTCAGCGTTTTTTATTTTGTATTGTGTGCAAGGATGGGTGCTCCAAACGTGGGAGCACGCTCGCGCTATAAGCGCTCGCTTACGAAACTCGCGTTGGAAGTCCACTGGACTTCCAACTTGAGCAAGCTCAGCGAATCGAAGTGACTTCTCGCGCATTATGCAGCTCGAAGTCGTCGATTCACAAATCAGCCTCACGGCTATGCCGTGAGGAATAAGCGCTCAAGCATGTCGTCAGCGCAAACTCACGGAAGGTTGCGCGCTTTTGGGGACTTACACCCCATCCAAGTCCACAAACACGGGGAAACATGCGCACTAAATCGCAGTACTCAAGCAGATCGTCAGCGCACACAAAACATAACTAAATTTCCAATGAACAATCACACCAGCCTGCCCTGCCTTCGTCAATCGAGACGAAGGC
>NZ_KQ956874.1 GCF_001546485.1 Gardnerella vaginalis
CAGCCGAACGGCTATGCCGTGAGGAATAGCGCGAAAGCAAGTCGTTACACTAGCACAGAAGGAAGTAAGTCACGAATAAAAGATATAGTCGAAGGATGGTTCGGAGTGCGCGATGCTGCGATAATTCGCAAACAAAACCGCTGAGATTACATCCGTAGAACCTGCTCTAGATAGTGCTAGCGAAGGGAAACATAATGACAACAAATAACATTGCAGAATCAAACAACAGCAACGAAGCAAACAAAGCAAACACAAGCACAGCCGCAAACGCAGCAGCAATAAACAATCAAAGCACAACGCAAGTTGACACCAGCTTTTCTGCACGCGCTCGCCGCCGCATGTTCCTCAACGATGTGCGCCAATGCATCGAACGCGTGCGCGCACAGCAGCCACTCACCCACTGCATCACGAACGTCATCGTGCAAGACATCACCGCAAATGTACTCCTCGCCGCAGGAGCATCACCAATCATGGTAACCGACCCGGAAGAAGCGCACGCACTCGCGCAAATCGCCACCGGTGTACTCATCAACGTCGGCACCTTCCATCAACCGGAAACTTCCGAGTACATGCGTGCAGCCGTTGAAGGTTGTGAAAAAGCCGATACCCCATGGGTACTTGATCCTGTTGGCATTGGCGTGCCGGCTCTCGCTCCGCGCACGCGCTTTATACACGAGATTATTAAGCATCACC
Source organism: Gardnerella vaginalis (assembly GCF_001546485.1). Taxonomy (GTDB): domain Bacteria; phylum Actinomycetota; class Actinomycetes; order Actinomycetales; family Bifidobacteriaceae; genus Bifidobacterium; species Bifidobacterium vaginale_D. The sequence continues at coordinate 694 of NZ_KQ956874.1, forward strand.
CTACCGTAATTCGCGCAAATGCTTCCGAAATCATGGCGCTTGCAGGCAAAGAAAGCAACGGCAAAGGCGTAGATTCGCACGATAATGTGAACGACGCGCTTCAGGCAGCACGCGAATTAGCCAAAAAGTACGGCTCAGTAGTGGCAATTTCCGGCGAGAAAGACGCAATTTATGGTCATGGCTGCTTAGCTCGCGTAACAGGCGGCCACAAAACTATGACTAAAGTTGTTGGCACGGGCTGTGCTTTAGGAGCGCTTGTTGCAGCGTACGTTGGCGCAAACCCAGAGCGACCGCTTGCTGCAACTGTTGCTGCGCACGTACATGCTGCAGCCGCTGGAACTTGGGCAGCTCGCCAAACCACAGCTCCCGGAACCTTCCGCACGCTGTGGATGGACGCACTTTCAACGCTAAGCGTAAACGACATGTTTGAGCTCACTAATATTGAGTTTACAGTGGAGCCTGTTGATTGGACGCTGTATTTGGTCACTGATCCACGCATGGGCAATCGACCGGAAGAGCGGGTGGCAGTAGAGTCAATTGAGGGTGGAGTTACGGTTGTGCAGTTGCGCGATAAGTATTCTGACGATACTGAAATTGCCGCTAAGGCGAAGAGATTGCGCCACGCGCTCATTGATTCTGGACATGGCGATGTGCCTGTGTTTATTGATGATCATGTTGATTGTGCAGCTCGGCTTGGTTTTAACCTGCATATTGGGCAAAAAGATATGCCGTTTGTTGAAGCGCGCAAGATGATGCCGGCTGAGTGGATGATTGGGCTTACTTGCGCGCGACCGGATTTGATGGAAAAAGCGTACCGTGAGTGCAAAGAAAATGATGTACCGCTGCCAGATGCGATTGGTATTGGCGCTGCTTTTGAAACACATACGAAGGCGCACGACGTGCCACCGCTTGGCGTTGATGGCGTGAATGAGGTTGCAAAAGTTGCGCACACGATGGGCGTGAAAACGTTGGCAATTGGCGGAATTCACGAGAATACGGTGTTCCCTATTCGCGGTCTTGAAATTGACGGCGTGTGCACAGTGTCGGCGCTGATGTGTGCTGAGGATGCAGCGAAAGTTGCGCGCGAGCTGAAGCGCGTGATTACTGAGTAAGCGCGCGCTTAGACCGTGCGAGCGTTTGTGGACTTACACACACTCTAAGTCCACAAACGCAGGGAAACTCATCTCACGTTTGGAGCGTGCCATGTGGTTATTTGCTCCAAACACGGGGAATTTCCCTCACATTTGG
>NZ_KQ956875.1 GCF_001546485.1 Gardnerella vaginalis
TGATTTCTTACACACTTTTTGGCCTATAACCCTGGACTTGGGTCGTGTGTAAGTCCACATTTGCTCGCACTTTATCCCGAGTTTGTGGATTTGGGTGGAGTGTAACGCTCGCGCGTGCGTAACGCTTAATGTCCCAACGCTGCATAATGCTGTTCAACTTGCGCTTTAATAGGCTTCCACAAATCAGCGTGAGACGCGTACCACGCAATAGTTTCTTGCAAACCCTGTTGAAAATGAGTATGTTGCGGCTCCCATTCAAGCTGCGTACGAATTTTCGTGCTATTGAGCGAGTACTTGCGATCTTCTCCTGGTCGCGGCTGTACGTGCACTACATTCGTTTCCGAAACGCCCATTATAGGTAGCAACATCCGCAATACGTCGCGATTGCTCATCTCGCACTGCGCTCCGACAAGATATGTTTCACAGATTGTTCCACGCGTTAAAATGCGCCAAATTGCATCGCAATGATCTTCAACCTGTATCCAATCGCGCACCGAATCGCCATTGCCATATAACTTTGCCGGCATATTGCACATAATATTGGTAATTTGCCGCGGAATAAACTTCTCAATATGTTGACGCGGACCGTAATTATTGCCACTGCAAGAAATAGTTGCGCGCAAACCGTAAGTCCTACTCCAAGCGCGCACAAGGTGATCGCTTGCGGCTTTGGATGCTGCATATGGGCTTGAAGGTCGGTACGGGCTTTCTTCATTACAACTCAATGGACTATCTAATGGCAAATCTCCGAACACTTCATCAGTACTCACATGATGGAAGCGAATATTGTATTTTCGTGCAGCATCAAGAAGAACCTGCGTACCTAAAATATTGGTACTTAAAAATGGATCCGAATACTCGATTGCGTTGTCGTTGTGTGATTCAGCAGCAAAATGCACAATTGCGTCGATTGCTGGCATTGATATTCCTGCAGCAGTTGTGTGCTGAGTACGGGGATTGAGTAGTTGATTAACTAAATTTGTGTCGCGAATATCTCCGTGAATAAAAGCGTACTGATTATTCGCAAAATTTTGTGGCAATCCATACAAATTCGCAATATTACCGGCATATGTAAGTGAATCCAGCACTGTAATTGCAACTTCCGGATGATATTTCGCTATGTAATGCACAAAATTCGATCCAATAAACCCTGCACCGCCTGTTACCAGTATGTGAAAAGGCGTAAATGCATTGCGTTCCGTACTCATATATTCATTGTATATATGTATTTGTTGCATGTGCATGTATTTATGCGTTTACCATATTTTCTTTATTGGTTGTGATTGGTTGTTATTGATTGCATGAAAAATATTTAAGCAGTACATTTTGCTGTTGATTTTACTTATATTCATAGTAGTTGGTTTTGCTTGTATGAGCATTAGTTGAGTCAGCGTGCAATAATTGCTGCATGTTTGCTTGTTTTGGGGATGCGAGGTGAATCTGGTAATGGTTAAGCTTACGTTGGGTAGTGATGGGCGTGCTGTAGATTTACCTACGTCTGAGAATGTGTCTGCTGAGAATGTGTCTGCTGAGAATGCGTCTGCTGAGAATGCGTCTATTAACGCGGAATCTCGCGCGGAATCTCGCGCGGAGCAACAAACTGGCTCTCAAACTTTCGACGCCTCTAAATCTGCCGCACAGGCAATAGCGAGCACTCCGGATCGCCCTAATCCAGCGTTTAACCACTCAACGAACGCCATACTTATTGGCATTCTGCTCACTCTTTTAGGCGGCGCATTTTGGGGCGCAAACGCAACCGTGTCGAAAATCCTGATGTCAACATATCACGTAACTCCGCTGCAAATTGCGTGCGTGCGTCAAATCGCGGCAGGCATATTGTTTAGCATCACTGCAGCAGCTTGCACCCCGCGTAAGCTTACTGGAGCAATGAAATCTGGGCGTACGTGGGTTTCAATGGCAGTAACTGGCGTGGTTTGCGTGCTTCTTACGCAAGTTTCGTACTTGTGCACTATTGATTGGACTAATTCCGGCACTGCAACTGTGCTTCAAAGCCTTAATCTTCTATTCGTGCTGGTTTATGCGTGCTTGCATACGCGTCGCGTGCCGACTATGCGCGAAACGATTGGCGTTGTGCTAGCTTTCGCAGGAACTGCTTTAATGGCAACCGGCGGCAATCTTTCTTCGCTATCATTGCCGATTATGGGCTTGCTTTGGGGATTGGCGGATGCGGCTTCAACGGCGGCGCTCGCAATTATGCCGGTGAAGCTGATTGCAAAATGGGGAAATCTTACAGTAAACGGCATTACGTTTATTATTTCAGGTCTGATTATGCTGCCGTTTGTGCGTCCGTGGGCAACGATGCCGCAGCTTGATTGGCGGGCGCTTGCACTGTTCACCTTTACGGTTGTTGCTGGCACTTTTGGAGCTTACTGGCTGTTTCTTGAAGGTATTATGCGCGTAGGTTCTGTGCGAGGTACGCTTCTTGGAGCGAGTGAACCGGTTACTGCTGCGATCACAGCAGTGCTGTTTACGGGAGCTGTTTTTTCGTGGGCAGATTTCGTGGGCTTCGGGCTTATTTTCATTATGATGATTTTGTTGTGCAAGCGTGCTGACTGACTTAGGTTATAAAATAAAAACCAAACAAAGAAAGGAATTTTAATGCGTTACCATGATACTTTAAACTCGCTGGATGTATTAGAAAATGTGAAGACTGCCGATTGTGCTAAGTCTGCGATTGCAGTTGTTGGCTCAATGAATGCCGACTACACGATTGTTGCCGATCGTCTCCCGAAGCCGGGCGAAACGGTTAATGGAAGCGAGCTTAAGGTTCTTCCGGGAGGAAAGTCTGGAAATCAGGCTGTTTCTGCCGCTAAAATTGGCGCGCATGTACGCATGTTTGGTGCTGTTGGCAGCGATCAAAACGCCGACTTCTTGCTTCATTCTTTGAGTAATGCTGGTGTTGACACTACACAAATTCTGCATGTTGACAACGTTCCAAGCGGTGCCACAGTTATTACGGTTGATGCTCAAGGCGGCGAAAATACGATTGTTTACGCGCCTGGTTCCAATGCGCACGTTACGGTTCCTTATATTGAATCTGTTAAAAGCGCTTTGACGAGCGCGTGTGTGCTTGGGCTTTGCTTAGAAAGCCCGATGGAAACAGTTACGGCTGCTGCGAAAATTGCCCATGCTGCTGGTGTAAAAGTTTTATTGAATAATTCTCCTTTTGTTGATACATTGCCGAAAGAGTTGATTGATGCTGCCGACATTTTGTTGGTAAATGAGCATGAAATGGCGCAACTGCTTCATATTGACGAGCCAGAAGATGGCAATTGGGATGGTTTTGATTGGAAGCATGCTGCTGAAGTGATGCACAACTTTGGTTTTGATGAGGCTGTTGTGACTTTGGGCGGCGATGGTTCTGTTGTTTTGCAGTATGCTGAGGAAGATCCGGTGTGCCGTATTGCAGCACAGCGAGTTCACGCTGTAGATACTACTGGTTGCGGTGATGCTTTTATGGGCACAGTTTTGGCTGGTTTGGCTGCTTCGATGTCGCTGCCGGACGCTGCAGCTCTTGCTTCTTACGTTTCTGCTTACGCTGCAACTCGCTTTGGTGCGCAAGCTTCCTATGGTACTGCTGACGAAGTTCGCGCATATTTTGCTAAGTGATATTTTAGGCAAATCTGCAAGGCAAATCTGCTAGGCAATATTCTAGGAAGATTTACTAAGCAAATCTGCAAAATAATACGCGTTACTACGCGCTAGTACACGCTTTGCTGCGCCTGAATCACTCGCTGTGTCTCTTCCGGCGCGGCAACTGCTAAAATGGAAATCGACTCTGTCACTGTATATGCACGTTTGCAAACGGGAAGGCAATTATGTCAACAATTCTTGAAGGCAATCCAAAAAAGCAGATGATGTTGGTTACCGGTCGAGCATATCCGGAACTTGCTACAGAAACTGCGAGCTATCTTGGTATTGATGTGCTTGAGACTACTGCCTACGATTTTGCGAATGGCGAAATGTATGTGCGTTTTACGCAGCCAGTTCGTGGTGCAGATGTGTTTGTGCTTCAAGCGCACACGAATCCTATTAATAATTGGATTATGGAACAGCTGCTTATGGTTGATTCTTTGCGCCGCGCATCTGCTCGTAGTATTAACGTAGTTGCTCCGTTCTTTGGCTATTCGCGCCAAGATAAAAAGCATCAGGGTCGTGAGCCTATTACTGCGCGTCTCATGTTTGATTTATTCCGTGCTGCAGGTGCTACACGCATTTTGACAGTTGACATGCACGCAACTCAGGAGCAGGGCTTCTTTGACGGCCCGGTTGACCATTTAACTGCTATGCCTGTGCTTATTGATTATGTGCGTAATTCTATGAAGCTCGACAACGCAACCATTGTTTCTCCTGATGCAGGGCGAATTAAAGTTTCTGAACAGTGGGCTGCAAAACTTGGCAATTTGCCTCTTGCTTTTATTCACAAAACGCGCGATATTACGCGTCCAAATCACGCTGAAGCTCACGGAATTATTGGTGAAATTCAAGGTCGCGACTGCATTGTTGTTGACGATATGATCGATACTGCTGGCACCATTTGTGAAGCTGTGCGCACTTTGCGTGAGGCAGGCGCTAAGTCTGTGACGTTGGTTGCAACGCATGCTTTGCTTTCCGGTCCTGCTGTTGAGCGTTTGAAAGATGCGGGTGTGCGCGAAATCATTGTGACGGATACCGTTCCTGTGCCAGAAGAAAAGCGACTTAGTAATATGACAGTTCTTTCGATTGCGCCTCTTCTTGCTGCTGGTATTCGTTCCGTATTCCGGTCTGGTTCGCTTGTGTCACTGCGCAATGCACTTCCGGAAGATATGAAGCAGCATAATATTTACGCGTAATTTTATAAATAAGAATAAGCCTTACGAATAAAGTTAAGCTTTACAAATAAAGCTGAGTGCGCGAATAAAGCTGAGTGCGCAAATAAAATTTACGCATAAAATATACAATAAAATAAATCCGCATACTGCGGTTCGTAACAGCAGGAGGCAAATATGGTCGCCAATACTACAGTTGCAGAGCATGATGAATCGCAAGAAGTACTGCAATCCGATGCTTCTAAAGCGATTATTACCGTTGTTGGCTGCGATACCGTTGGTATTATTGCAAAAGTTACTTCGCATGCTGCCGAGCATAACGTCAATATTTTGAATATTTCTCAGACTATTGTTGATGGCTTTTTCAATATGATGATGATTGTTGACGTGTCAACTGTGGATTGCGAGTTCGGTGAGTTTGCTGCAGGATTAGAAACACTCGGTACTGAAATTGGCGTGCGTATTCGCTGCCAGCGTAGCAATATTTTTACTGCAATGCACAGAATCTAAAATTCCTAGCAATATCGTAGCAATATCGTAGCAATCTAAGGAAACGTAAGGAAGTACGCCATGCTCAACCTGATGGAAGTAAGCGAAACTAATTCGATGATTGAGCAAGAACAGCTCGATGTTCGCACAATCACCATGGGAATCAACCTGCTCGATTGCGCTAGCGAAAACTTGCAGGACGTGTGCCGCAATGTTGAAGCAAAAATTACGCGTCTTGCTAAAGATTTAGTAAAAACAGGCAACAACATTTCGCGCGACTACGGCATTCCGATTGTGAATAAGCGCATTACAGTTACGCCGATTTCGCTTGTTGGTGCATCCGCCTGTAAAAAACCTGAAGATTTTGTTGAAATTGCGCGCGCTCTCGATAGTGCAGCGCACAAAGTTGGCGTTGATTTAATCGGCGGATATTCCGCGCTTCCTGCAAAATCGATGACCGCAGCCGACCGCATGCTTATTGAGTCACTTCCGCAAGCCTTAAGTGAAACAGAAATTGTGTGCTCGTCGGTAAACGTTGGTTCCACACGAACCGGTATAGATATGGATTGCGTGGAGCTTTTAGGTCGCACAATTAAGCAAATCGCCGAAGCTACGGCTAGCAAAGATTCTTACGGCTGCGTTAAATTTGTGGCTTTTTGCAATGCTCCAGACGACAATCCTTTTATGGCAGGCGGATTCCATGGCGTAACTGAAGGCGATGCTGTGATTAACGTTGGCGTTTCTGGGCCAGGCGTTGTTTCGCGCGCACTAGATGCGGCTCGCGGCAAAGATTTTGCGTTCCTGTGCGAAACAATTAAGCGCACAGCATTTAAGATTACGCGAGTTGGGCAATTGGTTGCGCAAGAGGCTTCTCGCAGACTTGGTGTGCCGTTTGGAATTATTGATTTGTCGCTTGCTCCAACTCCTGCAGTTGGAGATTCCGTTGGCGAAGTGCTTGAGAAGATTGGCTTGGAGCAGGTTGGTGCTCCTGGCACGACTGCGGCGCTCGCAATGCTGAACGATCAGGTGAAGAAGGGCGGCATTATGGCGAGCAGCTATGTTGGCGGTCTTTCTGGAGCGTTTATACCTGTTTCGGAAGATGCGAATATGATTGCCGCAGCGAAGTCGGGTTGCCTGACGATTGAAAAGCTTGAAGCAATGACGTGCGTATGCTCGGTTGGCCTCGATATGATTGCTATTCCAGGAGATACTTCCGCGGCAACGATTTCCGGTATGATTGCTGATGAATCTGCGATTGGCATGATTAATCAAAAGACTACTGCTGTGCGCGTTATTCCAGTGATCGGCAAGGGTGTGGGTGAGATGGCGAATTTCGGCGGATTGATGGGATACGCGCCGATTATTCCAGTAAACCAAACCAGTTGTGAAGCGTTTGTGACGCGCGGTGGGCGGATTCCGGCTCCAGTGCACAGCTTTAAGAACTAGCGCTCCGACCTGCTTGAGCGCTTGTTCCTCACGGCTATTGATAGCCGTTCGGCTGATTTGGCATGTGAAGCACACCGTGCTTCACATTTGAGCCAAATCACGCTTTGAAGGAGCTTGAAATCCTGTTGATTTCAAGCTCGGTCAAAGTGCTGCGCGAGCGTTAAGCACACCGTGTTTTCAACCCTGAGCGCGTGTTTGGAGTGCTGCGCAACCTCAAACTCTCCAAATGCGAGATGATTCTCTCGCGTTTGG
>NZ_KQ956876.1 GCF_001546485.1 Gardnerella vaginalis
ATAGTTTTACACACTTTTTGGCCTATAACCCCGTTTGGAGCGCCGCACAAACCTACGTTTAGCAAAATCTTCCATCCAAAAACAACTGAGCTCTTGTCCTTAAAGAACGATTTTTAACGAACAAGAGCTCAATGAAATCACGTGTAGGAGCAACCTACACAGGTAAGTTAGAGTCTATCATATTCCCTGAGAATTTGCATTTGTCGTATTATATTTTCGTGTCAAATTCAAACTAAATGTACAATATTTTCATGTCTGCTAATATTTTTTACTCTGCAAGAAGCGCAACAATTTTGTGGCGTGGCTAGATTTAATCGTTATATGCGCGATGCAAATAATGATTTAGGCACAGCTATGCTTATATGCAAATCGAATCATGAATTAGCAGGAATATTACATGAGCAGATTGGATACGTAGAAATATGCGTGCGTAATTCAATTGATTTAGAGCTTCGCAAACTTGCATTGAAAGAAAAGCAAAATGAGGAATGGACTAATCCACTTTATACGCCAGATTTGGTTAAAGATTTGATTGAAAATCAAATCAAGCAAGCGAGAGAAATTGCAGTTCACTCGCATGATGGTGGAAGCGTAAATCATGATGACATTTTATCTAAACTCATGTGGGGAACATGGGTAAAGCTTGTTGGATCTTCGGAAACAAAAAATAGCAATCGCATTCAGCAAAAACTTTGGAAAGATGCTGTATGCAATGCGTTCCCATTTGTGAACTACTCAAAAATGAATAAAGATGACGATGGGGATAGGAAAGTAATAGCAAAAAATCTTATTTACATCAAAGAGATTAGAAATAAAGCAGCTCATTTTGATAATTTATACAACATAGCTAAGGGAAAGAGAAATCTTACAAGCGCACTGTTTACGCTACTTCATGCGGTTAATGAATCGTTTACGACTGGATGGATTGATCCAGCAAAAATACGTAAAGCTGCTAATAAATATTTGGAACTAATGAAGTAAATTGATGAGTAAGCAGGATTAAAGCAGATGCGTAAGTTGCGCGAACGATTGTGTGCGGTGAGCGTTGTGACTGCGCGTGTTTGGAGCGCCGCGCAACCTCAAACCCTCCAAATGCCGGAAACTTTCCTCGCGTTTGGAGTGCCAAGCCCTTCGTAACCCTCCAAATGTGGGGGTAACGTTCTCACTGTGTAGATTTTCTGCCGTTTGCATCTATCGTCGGTTATCTGAAAATTTACGGTTCAAGTTGCGAGGCGCACCAACATTTGTTGGTAATTAGCTCTAAATTTCTTAAAAAATAGTAACATTGTGCATTTTTTCTCAAGCCCCATGTAAATTATATGTTAATACAGAATTTTTTCTATGTTAACATCACAGAAAATATTTGTATAAAAAGGGCTAAATTAAGCCATTTTTTATATAAAAATGTGATTTTCCTCACATTTTTGTTTGTGAAAACGCAATTTTTTTGGAATTGTTTCTGGCTCAAGCAGTGCTAAAGTTTGTGAAAAATATTTTTGTTGCATCTGCTGAAAAGCGGCATTATCTGTCGATTCATATGGGGAGGGGGTATATCTTCCGTGTGATATTTAGCGGAAATGCCTTAAATGAGCTTAACAAAAATATTTACACCTATAGATGAAATTGTGCTGGAAATTTTGCATATATTGCATAAGGTTTCCAAGAAAATTCCACTTGCAGAATTTGGGGCCATTCCCAACATTTTCTTGTGAATTATCTACAAGCAATTTTCACTGGGTAGTTAACCACCATTTTGAAGGAGAGTATGTTTATGAAGTTCAAACGAACGTCATATCTGACTCGTTTAGCGGCATTAAGCGTAGCAGCCGCTACGCTTCTAGTGCCACTTGCTGATGTTTCCCCAGCGTTTGCTGAAGAAACATCAGGCACAGAATTCACTGCAGCGTCTGCCAAAACGCGCAAAAGTACGAATTTTTCCCCAGAACAGCTGCGTCACATTAATCCAACGCTTGCTAAAGCGGTAGAAAAATATCATAACAGTAGTCAGAATGCAAATAAAAAAGTTGCCTCTTCTGAACCAGTAACTGTTATTGTTACGATGAAAAATTATCATCCTGACCGTACCGAAGCTAGTGAAAAAGCCAATATTCAAGAGCAGAAAGATTTTATTAATCGAATACAGTCAAAATACAATATGACAGTTCGTCGTCAAGTTGGCTACTTGTTGAACGCTTTTGAAGCTACTCTTCCTGAAAATCATATTCAGGCTTTGCGAAAGGAGCCAGGTGTAGTTTCTGTTGCAAAAGAACGCTTGTATTATCCAATGGAAAATACTGCACGTAATTTGCAAGGTGTACAAACTGCGTTTAAAAAGTATCATCTCGATGGAACTGGCGTGCTGGTCTCCATCATCGATACCGGCATAGATCCAACTCACCAAGATATGAAGCTTGATGCTTCAGCTAAGCAACATCTTCGATTACAACCAACAGGTAAAGGCAACACTACTGACAAAGTTCCTGCAGGTTTCAATTACGCCGATGAAAACGACAACTTCACAGACTCTGGTGCAGAACAGCACGGTATGCATGTGGCTGGTATTGTTGCTGCAAATGGTGATGAACAGGATTCTCCTGCTTCAGAACATCATCGCGTTGATGGTGTAGCTCCAAACGCTCAGCTGCTTGCTATGAAAGTGTTCTCAAATAATCCTGAGGCACATGGCGCTCGCGATGTTGATATTGTTGCTGCAATCGAAGATTCTGTAAAACTTGGCGCCGATATTATCAACATGTCTCTCGGTTCAACTAATGGTTTTGCTGGAACTTCTAATGCCACTTCAATTGCACTTAAAAAGGCTCGCGAAGCTGGTTCACTACCAGTGATTTCTGCTGGAAACTCTGGCTTGAACTTTTCCCCTTCCGGCGGTGAGGATGATGCGCTTGGCAAGTGGGATGATGCTACTCTCGGTTCGCCATCTTCTTATCCTTCCGCTTTCAGCGTTGCTTCTGTTGAAAATTCCAACATTACGCAGCAAGCAGCAAACTGGACAGGGAAAGATGGCAAATCTCACGCAGTGCCATACAATCTTGCCATTGGTTCTTTAATAGACGCAGTATCTCAGCATGAACTTGTGGATGCTAAAAAAGCTACTGTCGACGATGTAAAAAATCTTGATCTTAAAGATAAGTATGCTCTTGTAGAACGTGGTGGCATTACTTTTACGGAAAAGTTTAAGAATGCTATTGCTAAAGGCGCTAAGGGTGTGATTGTTTATAATCACGACAAGGATTCATCCATGTTCATTGGAATGGGCGGATTGGAGAAAATCAAGAATTGCTTTGGCGCGTCTATTCCTCGCTCCTATGCCTTGCCAATTCTTGCTGCTTTACATAACGGCGAGAAAGTAAAGATAGCTTTCACGGACCAATTCACTACTATTGTTAATCCAGATAACGGTAAGCCTTCAACCTTCACCTCTTGGGGACCAACGCCAGAGCTTGATTTCAAACCTCATATTGCTGGCATTGGTGGCAACGTGTGGTCTACGCAGAATGGCAATAAATACACGAGCATGTCCGGTACTTCTATGGCTGCTCCAAACGTTTCCGGTCTTTCGGCGTTAGTGATGGAAAGCTACAAAAAGCGTTTTCCAAAACTTAAAAAGTCTGAGATGATTAAGCGTGTTGAGCAATCGTTGATGAATACAGCAAGCATTATTGGACGTAAGGATTCTGCAGATAGTAAGCAGATTCCGTATGCTCCTCGTCAGATTGGTGCAGGTTTAGCGCAGGTCGATAAAGCTGTTGCTACTAACGTGATTGCAACAGTTGACGGCAATTCGTACGTGGCTCTTAGAAACGTGAATGCTGATCGCAAGTTTACAGTTACTTTACATAATTATGGTAAGAATCCAGTAAAATTTGCTGTCCCAGATCAAGATGTTGTCAATGAGTCTAATGAGGTTAATCAAAAGACAGTAACCTCTATTAGTGATACTGAAACGTTGCAATCACAAACGCGTACAGTTACAGTAAAGCCTGGGAGAACCGCTGATGTGAAGTTTACGTTAAGCCCAGATTGTTCTCAAGGCAATCATTATATTGAAGGTTGGGTGCGTTTTGAATCGCTGAGCAATACTCAGCCAGATGTTGCTGTGCCATACCTCGGTTTCGTAGGCGATTGGAATGCTGAACCAATTATGGTAAAGCCGGGAGAAAGCTACGGTGCAAATCATAGTGATCTTACGACATCGTTGCTTTCTGTAGCAGGCAGTATGGGCAAACTTCCAGTCAATAATGAAACAAAGCCGTATGTACTTGGTGAATTTTCACCTGCAAATCAAGATGGGTGGATGGATTACGTTGTGCCATCTATGTCTATGTTCCGAGGTGCGTCTGACATAAAGTATTCTGTGTTGGATTCTCATCATAAAACTAAGATTGTTCTTGGAACAGAACACAATGTAAATCGTTCTACTATCTCTGATGCTAGTGCAACCGACGGTTTAGCTGGAAATTTCGACGGGTCTGTGTGGAATCCAAAAACAAGTAGGTTTGACATTCTTCCTGATGGATGGTATACGTATCGCATTCAGGCTCGCTTAGGAGATAAGTTTGATTGGCAAACTTACGATATGAAGGTAGCAATCGATAATCATGGACCTAAAGTCACAGTATCTGATCGTGATGATAAAGGCAATGTGAATATTGTTATTAGTGATGAATTAAGTCCTGATCCTGGCGTGCCAACTATTCATCTTCCTGGTGTAAAGGATGCTTTGAACTATGGTGATGAAGACACTCAATGTCCGTTGAATGAAGCAACTCGTACGCGAGTGTGCAAGCCTATCCACATTGGTACTGACGCGCCATATATAGATGTGCTTGCTAGAGACAATGCTATGAACCCAACTGAGGTTAAGAAGGTATTCAAGAAGCATACTCAGAAAGACGCAAACGGTAAGGAAGAAGAAATACCGACTAAGAACATTATCATTCCAAATGAAAAAGTTCTTACTTCTCACCAAATTAAAGCTAATGCTCTAGAAGAAAGTAAAACTAACCCGAATATTAATGGCAAGTTCTACATCGAAGGATACCTTACAGATAACGTCGCATCTATACGAGCTTACGTAACTCCTAAAGGCGATAAAAAGCAGCAAGTTACGAATGCTGCAAAACGCAAGGATGAGAATACTTTCTACGCGTTTGTGCCGCTGAAAAATGGCGAAAATACTGTGACCTTTAAGGCGTACGATGCAACAGGTAATCGTCTTGGTAATAAGAAACTTAAGCTAACGTTCAACGCGCAAGCTCCAAACATTACCATGAATGGTCTTGACAACAAGGGTAATTTGCCTGTAGCTGCAGATGGTAAAGTAACTGTTGCTGGTAAAGTAACGGACACTCCTGAAGATACTGTAAAACTAACGTTGAAGTATCAGAAAGCTGCTGACAATACTACTTCAGCTAATGTTGTTGCTGGTTCAGGTGCCCCTCATACTACTGCATCTTCTTCGCAAGCTGTTTCTGGAGCCAATACAACTTCAACAGCGAATATTAATGCAAATGTAAAGCAAGCAGAGGCGGCTGCAGCTGGTAAAGAAACTGAAGAAGTAGTAGCTGTTGGCAAAGACGGTAGCTTTAAAACAGTGATTACTCCTGCTGCTAAAGCTGTGACTGTAACGCTCGTAGCTACGGATTCCGCAGAAAATAGCACTACTATGGGTCTAGCGCTTGCTGGTCGTGCAATTGCTGCGCCTGAAGTTCCACAGACAAAAGATTTCGCGCTTACTAATGCTGGTTCTATGGGTTCTTATGCGTGGTTAGTGCATAAGAAAGCTTATGGATCAGATGTTATTGGCAAAAATTATTTTGTTGCTCAAGGCGAAGTGGGTGCTAATGTAACGAGTGTACTGTTCACTCCAGCTACGCGAATTGATGCCAAAACCAAGAAGTTCGTAACTCCAAACCCATTGCGCGCGAATATTAAGAATGGCAAGTTTAGCGTAAAGTTGCCGATGCATCCAGGAATCAACGATTTCCGCTTGCAAGTAAATACAAAAGCAACTGATGAAGATGCTGATGAAGACGATGAAACGAATGTAATCGATACTCCTGCAGCTTTCTACTTCGACATTACGCCTCCAACAGCACGTTTCGACACGCCAAAGTTGTACGGACATACGTTATTCACAAATCGCGATACCGTTACCTTTAGTGGCAATGTGTCGGATGATGCTTTCGGTCAAACTTTGCGAATTAATAATGATTCTGTAGGTGATTTCTACACTTTGGATACGAATGGTACTGAAGTAACTCGTCGTCAATTCTCAACTGATATTTCAGTAAACGATGGTGACAAGTTGCTGCTGCACTTAAGTGATCAGGTTGAATCTCATTTACTCGGTGTGATTCCTGTTGTGCTTGATGAAACGGATCCAAAAGTTAAAGCTGGTTTGTTTGAAGGTGAAGAGATTGCTGATGGTCATGAAATCACTGTTCGAGCAACAGATGATCATTTGAAGTCTTTGCGCGTTATGGTTGATGGTCGTCCAGTAGCGTATACGGAAAATTATCTTCCAGTAAATACTGTTGAAAGCACCTTAGTTGATGTGAAGAATATCAACGATCATCCAAATCCAGATGAGCCAGATTCTAAAACATTAACGTTGAAGATTCCGACTGAAAAGTTGGCTGATGGTACTCATACCCTTACTATTGAGGCGACTGATTTTGCTGGCAATACTGCTAGCGATACCAGTGATAATAGTGCTGGTGCTACTGCGTACACATTTATTGTGAAGCGTAGTAAGAAGCATACTGATGGTGAGAAGCCAGGTAAGCCGGGTGATCACAAGGGTGAGAAGCCAAGCAAACCGGGTAAGCCAAGCAAACCGGGTAAGCCGGGTAAGCCAGGTAAGCCAGGCAAGCCAGGTAAGCCAGGTAAGCCAGGCAAGCCAGGCAAGCCAAGCAAGCCGGGTAAGCCGGGTAAGCCGGGTAAGCCGGGTAAGCCAGGCAAGAAGCCAGATCCTGCTCCAAAGCCAACTCCAAAAAAGCCGGAAACTAAGGATGAATCAACTCAAACGGATTCAGCTCCACTGCCTCCTGTTTCTACAGTAAAATTCACAAAGAATCTGATTGCTTTAGATACTAAGGAAATTGTTGCTGGCAAGGAACAGAGCGTGTATGTTTCTGGAAAACCTGCAGCTTTGAAGAATGCTAAGAAAGATGCTCGCATGTATGCGTTCATCTACTCTACGCCTCAGCAACTTAATGGTGAAGATGGTCATGAGTATGTAACAGTGCATACTGATGAGAACGGCAAGTACTACTTCAAAGCTATGATTCCAGCTGGTTTAACTGGCAAGCATACCATTCTACTTATGGATGCTGGAGGTAGTCAGCTTGCTTCTGGTGAAGTGACTGTGTTTGCTGCACACGTTGCTGATGCCGATACTCAGTCTGACAATATGCCAGCTCCGAAGAAGCCTGAATCTAAGCCAGCCGAATCTAAGCCAGCTCCGAAGAAGCCTGCTGATAAGAAGCCGGAATCTAAGCCAGCTGATAAGAAGCCAGCTGAATCGAAACCGGCTGATAAGAAGCCGGTAGAGAAGAAGCCTGCTGATAAGAAGCCAGCTGAAAA
>NZ_KQ956877.1:0-9896 GCF_001546485.1 Gardnerella vaginalis
CGTTAGCAAAGCATGACTGCAAAGCTACAGAAACATTTGCTGGAGAATTCCCTGCGTTTGTGTACTTGGGTCGTGTGCAAGTCCACATTTGCTCGCACTTTATCCCGAGATTGTGGACTTGGGCGGAGTGTAACGCTCGCGCGGTCTAAGCGTACTTGCTACTGAGCTTGCGTTGAAAGCACACTGTGCTTTCAACCTTGAGCAAGCTCGGCGCTCCGAGTTGCTTTCGCGTACTAAATCGCAGCGCTCAAGCAGGTCGTCGCGCAAACGCGCGCAACTTTTCCGGCTTTTGTTGTCGTTTTTTGTTGTCAGGGTGATAGCGGCGAAAAGTCTGGAGTTTTTGATAAAATAGACAATCTGTGTAAGGTGTGTCATATAGCGGGCATACTCATGGAACCGAAGAAGGCGCCCGCGAATTGCAATCTGCTTCAATAGCACTTCATTTGCCGCGAATTTCTTTAGTTTTCAAAGATTACAAGATTAAATAGTTAACTAGCGAGTGATAAAGGAACGTCCATTGGCTGCTGAACAAGCTATGACGAGCACCACGAAAGTCATCGCACGTGCTGACGAGCATGATATTAAGTTGCACAAAGCGTCAGATCGTGTGAATTTTGGCTCTATTTGTGAGCCTATTGATGTGCCATACCTCCTCGGCGTGCAAACCGACAGCTTTGATTGGTTGATTGGTTCTGAACGCTGGAAGAAGCGCGTTGCTGAAGATGAGGCAAACGGAACTCATACCGTACCTCACGTTTCCGGTCTTGACGAAGTCTTCCAAGAGATTTCCCCAATTGAGAATTTCGCTGAGACCATGAGCCTCACATTCTCTGACCCATACTTTGAAGAACCACGTCACACTGTGCTTGAGTGCAAGGAAAAGGATTACACCTATTCTGCTCCACTGTATGTGAACGCTGAGTTTGAAAACGGCGAAACTGGCGAAATTAAAAGCCAGACTGTTTTCATGGGTGATTTCCCACTGCAAACACCACACGGCACCTTCATTATTGGCGGCACCGAGCGAGTAATCGTTTCGCAGCTTGTGCGTTCTCCAGGTGTGTACTTCGATCGCACGCAAGATCGCACTTCCGACAAGGATGTTTTCGGCGCGAAGATTATCCCAAGCCGCGGTGCATGGTTGGAATTTGAGATTGATAAGCGCGACGTTTTAGGCGTTCGTGTTGATCGTAAGCGCAAGCAGTCTGCAATCGTATTCCTTATGGCTATCGGTATGACCAAAGATGAGATTGCCGACGCTTTCCAAGGCTATCCACTCGTTTTGGATGCGCTCGCAAAGGAACCAATCGAAACGCAAGACGATGCACTTACCGATTTATATCGTAAGATTCGCCCAGCAGATACTGCAACTCCAGAAGCTGGTCGCAATCTTCTCGATTCCTTCTACTTCAATACGAAGCGTTACGACTTGGCTCGTGTTGGTCGTTACAAGATCAACCGCAAGCTCGGTATTGAAGCCGACTACGCTGATCGCAGCTTGAATCGTGAAGATATTATCGCCACTATCAAATATTTGGTAACCTTACACTCCGGTGAGAAAACCTTCCCAGGCAAGCGCGACGGTCAAGATGTGCAGTTGCGCGTTGATGTTGACGATATTGATCATTTCGGCAACCGTCGTATTCGTCAGGTTGGCGAGCTTGTGCAGAATCAGCTTCGTACTGGCTTAAGCCGCATGGAGCGCGTTGTGCGCGAACGTATGACAACTCAGGATGCGGAAGCAATTACTCCTCAGTCCTTGATTAACATTCGCCCAGTAAACGCAACTATTAAGGAATTCTTCGGAACTTCCCAGCTTAGCCAGTTTATGGATCAGAACAATCCTCTGGCAGGCGTTACGAACAAGCGTCGTCTTTCCGCACTTGGTCCTGGTGGTCTTTCTCGCGATCGCGCTTCCATGGAAGTTCGAGACGTGCACCCATCCCACTTCGGACGTATGTGCCCAATCGAATCCCCAGAAGGTCCAAACATCGGTCTTATCGGTTCTTTGGCAACCTTCGGACGCATCAACCCATTCGGCTTCATCGAAACGCCATACCGCAAGGTTGTGAATGGTCATGTAACGAATGAAGTTGAATACATGACTGCAGACCGCGAAGCCGAACACGTTATTGCTCAGGCAAACCAGGAACTCGACGAAAACGGCAACTTCGTAGGCACTCAAGCACTTGCTCGTGTGGACGAAGAAGAAGCAGTCGATGTGCCTGTAAGCACTGTAGACTACATGGACGTTTCCCCACGTCAGATGGTTTCCCTCGGCGCTTCCTTGATTCCATTCTTGGAACACGACGAAGGCCACCGTGCATTGATGGGTACGAACATGCAGCGTCAGGCTGTGCCGCTGATTAAGTCCGAGCGTCCGCTTGTTGGCACCGGTTCCGAATGGCGTGCTGCAGTTGATTCTGGCGACGTAATCTTGGCAGAAAAGCCTGGTGTAGTAATCTATGTTTCTGCAGATATTATTCGCGTTATGAACGACGATGGAACTCAGTCCAGCTACAAGCTTTCTAAGTTCCAGCGTTCCAACCAAACTACCTGCTACAACCAAGTGCCGCTTATTAAAGACGGTGAGCGCGTAGAAGCTGGTACTGTACTTGCAGATGGTCCTGCAACCGAAAAGGGTGAACTTGCATTGGGTAAGAATTTGCTCGTTGCATTCATGCCTTGGAATGGTTACAACTACGAGGATGCTGTGATTATTTCCCAGCGTCTTGTGCAAGACGATACGCTTTCTTCCATTCATATTGAAGAGTACGAAATCGACGCTCGCGAAACTAAGTTGGGTGCTGAAGAAATCACGCGCGACTTACCAAACGTTGGTGAAGACGCAATTGCAAATCTCGACGAGCGCGGTATTATTCGCATCGGTGCTGAGGTTGAAGCCGGCGACATTTTGGTTGGCAAGGTAACTCCTAAGGGCGAAACCGAGCTTACTCCAGAAGAGCGTTTGCTCCGCGCAATCTTCGGCGAAAAGAGCCGCGAAGTGCGCGATACTTCGTTGCGCGTACCGCACGGCGAAACTGGTACTGTGATTGCAGTGAAGGAAATCACCCGCGAAGACGCTGAGGACGACGGTGACGAGCTTCCAAATGGCGTGAACCAAATGATTCGCGTTTACATTGCTCAGCATCGTAAGATTACGCAAGGCGATAAGCTTTCCGGTCGTCACGGCAACAAGGGTGTTATTTCCCGCATTCTTCCAGAAGAAGATATGCCATTCTTGGCTGACGGTACTCCAGTTGACATCATGCTTAACCCGTTGGGCGTGCCTTCTCGAATGAACTTGGGTCAGGTGCTCGAGCTTCACTTGGGTTGGATTGCTCACGCTGGCTGGGATATTAACCTGGATCCAGACCTTGAGGCTGCTTGGAAGAAGTACGTTCCGCAGGGTGCTGAACATGGTGATCCTGGTACTCCAGTTGCAACGCCAGTATTCGACGGCGTGCGTCCAGAAACGTTGAAGGGCTTGCTTTCTACAACTCTCACCAATCGCGATGGTGACAAGCTTGTTGGTTCCGATGGTAAGGCAACGCTGTTTGATGGTCGTACTGGTGAGCCATTCCCGAAGCCAATTTCCGTGGGCTACATGTACATTTTGAAGCTGCATCACTTGGTTGATGATAAGATTCACGCGCGTTCCACTGGTCCTTACTCCATGATTACCCAGCAGCCGTTGGGTGGTAAGGCTCAGTTCGGCGGCCAGCGCTTCGGCGAAATGGAAGTTTGGGCGCTCGAGGCTTACGGTGCTGCTTACACATTGCACGAAATGATGACTACGAAGTCCGATGACGTCGACGGCCGCGTGCGTGTATACGGTGCTATCGTCAAGGGCGATAACCTGCCACCAGCTGGCATTCCTGAATCCTTCAAGGTGTTGCTTAAGGAAATGCAGTCGCTTTCACTTAATGTTGAAGTGTTGAACGCTGAAGGCGTTGCGATTGACATGAAGGACGAAGAGGACGATCCAGTTTCATCCTCCGACGATCTTGGCTTCAATATTGGCGCTCGACCAGATTCGTCCGCCAAGGAAGACCAGATTGCTGTTGAACCTGAATACCAGTGATTCTGCAAGAAGTGAGTAACGGCGCTTCTCAACAAATCAACATTTGCTTAGAAGCGCCCTTACTGGTAACACTTGCTTAGAAACACCTTTTAAAAAACGTATAAAACAATTTCACAGACAGGACGATAAGAGTGCTGGACGTCAACGCATTTGACAAACTGAGGATTGGACTGGCAACCGCCGACGACATCCGTAGCTGGAGCCACGGCGAAGTAAAGAAGCCAGAAACTATTAATTACCGTACCTTGAAGCCGGAGAAAGACGGTCTGTTCGGTGAGCAGATTTTCGGTCCAACTCGCGACTGGGAGTGCGCATGCGGCAAATACAAGCGTGTGCGCTTTAAGGGAATCGTGTGCGAGCGATGCGGTGTGGAAGTTACCCGCAGCCGTGTTCGCCGCGAACGCATGGGACATATTGAGCTTGCAGCTCCAGTGACGCACATTTGGTTCTTCAAGGGTGTGCCAAGTCGTTTGGGTTACTTGCTCGACATTGCACCAAAAGATCTTGAAAAGGTAATCTACTTCGCAGCCTACATGGTTACGAAAGTCGACGAAGAACAGCGTCATCAAGATCTTCCAGATTTGCAAGACGAATTCGATACTGAAATCGGCAACCTTCGCAAGCGCCGCGATAACGAAATTGAAGCGCGCGCAAAGAAAGTCGAAGAAGATTTGCACGAACTGGAAGAATCTGGCGAAGGCAAAGGTGCTGCTCGTGCTAAGTTGCGCGCCAGTGCTGAGCGCGAGATGTCTGCTATTCGCACCCGTTATGATGAGCAAATTCAGCGTTTGAACGCTGTGTTTGATCGTTTCAAAGGTTTGCGTGCCGGCGATATGGAAGGCGACGTTGACTTGTGGCGCGAGATGGAAGATCGCTACGGTGACTACTTTGAAGGCTGCATGGGTGCTGAGGCCATTAAGAAGCGTTTGCAGGACTTCGATTTGAAGTCTGCTGCAGAGGAACTTCGCGCAGAAATTGACAGTGGCACTGGTCAGCGCAAGGCTCGCGCTTTGAAGCGATTGAAGGTAGTCAACGCATTCCTAACTACTGGCAACAAGCCAGAAGCAATGGTTTTGGATGTGATTCCAGTAATCCCACCGGATTTGCGACCAATGGTTCAGCTTGACGGTGGTCGTTTCGCAACCTCCGATTTGAACGATTTGTATCGTCGCGTCATCAACCGTAACAACCGTTTGAAGCGACTTATTGAGCTTGGTGCTCCTGAAATCATGCTTAATAACGAAAAGCGCATGCTTCAGGAAGCAGTTGACTCGCTCTTTGACAACGGTCGCCGCGGTCGTCCGGTAACCGGCGCATCCAACCGACCATTAAAGTCACTTTCCGATATGCTTAAGGGTAAGCAGGGTCGATTCCGTCAGAACTTGCTCGGTAAGCGTGTTGATTATTCCGGCCGTTCCGTAATCGTCGTTGGCCCAAGCCTTCGCATGCATCAGTGCGGTTTGCCTAAGCCAATGGCGTTGGAGCTGTTCAAGCCGTTCGTAATTAAGCGTTTGGTAGATCAGGGCTTCGCACAGAATATGAAGAGCGCCAAGCGTTTGGTTGACCGCGGTGACTCTGAAGTGTGGGGCGTTTTGGAAGAAGTTATTTCCGAGCATCCTGTGCTGCTGAACCGTGCACCTACACTTCACCGCTTGGGTATTCAAGCATTTGAGCCAATCTTGGTTGAAGGTAAAGCAATCCACCTGCCACCACTTGCCTGCGCAGCATTCAACGCAGACTTCGATGGTGACCAGATGGCAGTGCATCTTCCGCTTTCTGCCGAAGCTCAAGCTGAAGCTCGTACTTTGATGATGGCTTCCGACAATATCTTGAAGCCAGCAGACGGTCACACCGTTACCATGCCATCCCAGGATATGATTTTGGGTCTTTACTACTTGTCTACCGTAATCGAGGGAGCCAAGGGTCAGGGCCGCATCTTCTCCTCGCTCGCCGAAGCTGAAATGGCGCTCGACAAGCACGAAATTGACATGCAGGCTAAGGTGTTGATTCGCGTTCCTGCAGACTTCGTGCTGCCAAAGAATTGGGAACCTGCTGAAATTAAGGTCGTTGACCCTGAGCCAGGTAGCCCAGACGTTGTACGCGAAGAACGCTTTAAGGACGGAACAGTACTGTTTGCAACTTCTTGCGGACGTATTTTGTTCAACGGAACTTTGCCAGTCGACTATCCGTTTGTTAACGAACAGGTACCAAAGGGCGTACTCTCCAAGATTGTCGACGATATCGCAACACGCTACTCTACAGCGCAAGTGGCGGCAAGCCTTGATGCTTTGAAGGATCTCGGCTTTACGCGCGCACCTTGGTCTGGCGTAACAATGGCATTCTCCGACATTGTGCTTCCTCCAAATCGCGAGCAGATTGCGCAAGATTACGAGGATCAGGCTGCAAAAATCAACTCTCAATACGATATGGGTCTTCTTACAGACGAAGAGCGTCGTCAAGAGTTAATCAACTTGTGGACCGAATGCACCGACAAGGTCGCAGACGCAATGCGCGAAAACTTCCACGATGACAACAACGTGAACATCATGGTTCAGTCAGGCGCACGTGGTAACTGGATGCAGATTCGCCAGATTGCAGGTATGCGAGGTCTTGTGGCAAACCCTAAGGGTGAGATTATTCCTCGACCTGTTAAGTCAAACTACCGCGACGGCTTGTCTGTGTTGGAGTACTTCATCTCCCAGCACGGCGCTCGTAAGGGCTTGGCAGATACCGCACTTCGTACGGCAGAATCTGGCTACTTGACTCGTCGACTCGTGGACGTTTCGCAGGAAGTTATTGTTCGCGAAGAAGATTGCGGCACGAAGCGCGGTCTTATGATGAAGATCGCTGATCGCGACGAAAATGGCAATTTGACGCTTGTTAAGGCTGCTGATGGTGGTCCATACTCGCGCTTGCTTGCTGCAGATGTTCTCGATCCTGCTGACGGTACAACAGTTTTGGCAAAGTGCGGAGATGCGCTTTCTATGGACGTGTTGCGTGATTTGGTTGCGCATGGCGTTGAGGAAGTTAAGGCGCGTTCTGTGCTTACTTGCGAATCCAAGCGCGGTGTTTGCGCAAAGTGCTACGGCTGGTCCTTGGCTACGAGCCGACTCGTGGATGTTGGCGAAGCTGTTGGTATTGTGGCAGCACAGTCCATTGGTGAGCCTGGTACGCAGCTTACGCTTCGTTCCTTCCACTCCGGTGGTGTTGCTTCGGCTTCCGATATTACGCAGGGTCTTCCTCGTGTTACGGAGCTTTTCGAGGCTCGTACTCCTAAGGGCGAGGCTCCAATTGCTGAGTTCCCAGGCGTTGTGAAGGTTGAGGATACTGACCACGGCCGTCAGGTGACTTTAACTCCAGACGACACTACGGTTGAGCCAATCGTTTACCCAGTGACGCGTCGTGCGCCAATGCTGGTTAAGGACGGCGACCACGTTGAAGTTGGTACGCAGTTGATTGAGGGTTCTGTGGATCCTAAGAAGATTCTGCGTATTCTTGGCCCACGTGCAGCTCAGGTGAATATCGTGGAAGAAGTGCACAACGTGTACCGTTCTCAGGGTGTAGATATTCACGATAAGCACATTGAAGTTATTGTGCATCAGATGCTTCGCCGCATTACGGTGATTGATTCTGGTGATACGGATCTTCTTCCAGGTGAACTTGTGGATCAGGCAAAGTTCCGCGAGGCAAACTTGGCTGCTGTGAAGAACGGTGGTAAGCCTGCTGCTGGTCGACCAGAGCTTATGGGTATTACCAAGGCTTCGTTGGCTACTGACTCTTGGCTTTCCGCAGCATCCTTCCAGGAGACTACGCGCGTGCTTACTGAAGCCGCCTTAAGCCAGAAGGAAGATGACCTTAAGGGCTTGAAGGAGAACGTGATTATCGGTAAGCTCATCCCAGCTGGTACTGGTTTGGCGCGTTACCGTAACGCTAAGGTAGAGCCAGATCCTCAGATTCGCGACTCCATTTACCCGAACTTTGGTTTAGGCGGTGCTGATAGCACGCCATCGAACTTCGGTGAAAGCGATATGGGTGATGTTGACTTCTCCAACATTGATTTTGGTGATATGAAGCTCGGCGACGACTTTAATCCAGATGACTTCCTTGATGATCAAGGTGGTCAGGGCGATTATGGCGACGAAGCTGAGTGATTGCGCTAATCTGATATAAATGGGGCTTCAAGCTTTCGGGCTTGAAGCTCCTTTTTTGTTGCTGGACATATTGCGTTCTGCATTAGTAACGTATAATGCAGATTTTTCGTTACTGGTGCAGATTGCGTTCTGCATTAGTAACGTATAATGCAGATTTTTCGTTACTGGTGCATATTGCGTTCTGCGTTAACAACGTATAACAGCGTTTTTTCGTTACTTGCGCAGTTGGTGTTCTGCATTAGCAACGTATAATGCAGATTTTTAGTTACTTGCGCAGTTGGCGTTCTGCGTTAGTAACACATGAATCATCCTTAAATACCTTTTAACCACAATGCTGTAAATTTATTGTTTATGTATCGTATTCTCAAATAACCTCAGTAGTATGCCTAAAACTAACAACGAAATGATACGTATGATAAGAGACGCTGAAATAGAGCATAGATGCATCATACCTATTCACGCAGCTCAAAAACAATATGCATACAGACGCGTGAAAAACGGCACTTTTGTGCGCACTTTTCGCAATCTTTACGCGCAAACTGAATATTGGGGAAAGCTGTATACTCCAGAACGTATACGTCATATAGTGCTTTCTTTGATGGAGCTTTACCCGGATTGGAAGTTTACGGTTACGAGTGGGGCAGTGTTATTTGGCTATAACGTTGTGGAAGATTACGATGTGCTGTTTGCTGGTGGCGAATATGATTCACAGAATAGTAATCTTCAAACGCAGCCAACGCAGATTTATATTCGCTCCAAAACTAATAAGTCTGCGCACGACAATCCGCAATTGCATCGTATTCGCGCGACCGGTAGGGAGCAGGATGCTACGAGTGACGACGTGCGCATTGAGCAACCAAGTCGCAAGTATGGTGGGCGTCTTGTTACGCTTCCGCATTTTAGCGATAGGGTAAGTTACGAGATTAGAAGTCATGTTGTTGACAAAAGTACGCTGCTTTTTGATTCTGCTAACAGTTTGAGTTTTAGGTCTGCTTTGCCGATTTTTGATTCTGCTGCGCGCGATAATGTGAATTTTAATAAGGTGATTGAGATTTGTGAAAGTAGATATTGCGGTTGCGGTAACTGCGGTGTTGGCGGTGTTGGCGGTGTTGGCGGTGTTGGCGGCAGTGGATTTTGTGTTAGCAGTGTGGTTGGCGCTGGTAGTGATGCGGATTCGCTTTTTCGATTGCGTCGTCTTTGCTGTTTTGCGAACGGATTAAGTGAGAATGGTGGCGAGTCTTTTGCGCGCGGAACGATGATTGATCTTGGGTTTATGGTGCCGGAGTTGCAGCATGAGTTTGTTGTGTCTAATACGGGGTACAAGTATCGGTGTGATTTTTTGTGGCAGCTTCCGGTCGGTGGGCTGATTGTTGGTGAGCTTGATGGGTATGGGAAGTATTTTGTTGATTCGAGCAATGCGGCTCATGTGAATATTGATTTCAATTCTTCGGCTGATAATCAAATGTTGCGTAATTCCTACAATCAGGCCGCTATTAATCGCAATATTGATAGACAGGCTGAGCGTGAGTCGAGGCTGATGAGGGAGTGCGGTGTGAGTAAGATTGTCCGTTTTAATTTTGCGGATGTTGTTGGCATTAAGAATCTTGAGCGTAAGCTTGTTGAGGCTGGTGTGCCGCGTATTATGCGCGTTGGATGAGAGC
>NZ_KQ956877.1:9996-13153 GCF_001546485.1 Gardnerella vaginalis
GTTATCCGTGCGAACGTCACCGTTTTTTCGTTGCTGGTGTAGATTGCGCGCTGCGTTAGCGCTTTGACCGAGCTTGAAATCATTGGGATTTCAAGCTCTTTCAAAGCGGGAACTCGCTTAAGTTGGAAGTCCGGGGGACTTCCAACGCGAGTTTCGTAAGTGAGCACGTTATCCGTGCGAACGTCACCGTTTTTTCGTTACTGGTGCAGATTGCGCGCTGCGTTAGTAACGTATGGTTGGCGAATTGGGAAAGATATTTAGATAATGTTGGAGGTTTATTTCATGGCAGAAGAAAACAGAGAAATTGTAGTGATAGATGAAAGTACAGTGAAAAGTAAGATTTACTATATAAGAAATCAAAAGGTTATGCTTGATTTTGAACTTGCTGAAATATATGGATATGAAACAAAAACATTTAATCAGCAAGTAAAGAATAACATAGAAAAATTTGATGAAGATTTTAGATTTCAACTTACAAAAGATGAATGGGAATTTTTGAGGTCAAAAATTTTGACCTCAAAATCAGATGAAGGTTCAGGTGGTAGAAGATATATGCCTTATGCCTTTACGGAACAGGGCATCTATATGCTTATGACTGTATTAAGGGGAGAGCTGGCAGTTAAACAGAGCAAGGCTTTAATACGAATGTTTAAGCAGATGAAAGACTTCATTGTTGAAAATAGAGACTTTCTTAGTTCAAAAGAAATGACGCAACTGTTATTGCAAACAAGTCAAAATACAAATGATATAATGCAGCATTCAAAAGAAATAGCAAATATAAACGATAAAATTAGCACCTTGGCAACAAAAGAAGATTTGAAAAAGGTAATGGATAATTTTATAGATCCGGACGCCTACAAGCATTTTCTTTTGATGAATGGAGATAAGATAGAAGCAGATGTTGCATATACAAAAATATATAAGTCAGCAAAGAAAAGCATTTATGTTATAGATAATTATATAGGGCTTAAAACATTGGAACTTTTAAGGGCTGCAAGAGATAACGTACAAAATCGTAGTTTTTAGTGATAATGTAAGAAATAAAGATATGCTTACGAAAAATATTTTAGATGATTTTAGAAAAGATTATCCTAACATAGACCTGAATCTGAAGGTATCCGATAAAAAATACCACGATAGATATATTGCACTAGATTTTGGGTCAGAAAATGAGGCCTTTTATCTTTGTGGAGCATCATCAAAGGATGCGGGAAATAAAATATCAAGTATTACCAGGATAGAAGAATCGTCGAAGGATATGTATCATGCAATGTTTGAGGGAATGTTAAACAATAAGAATTTGAAAATTTAATACACAGAGAACAAAGTAGATAGTTGTATGAGCTTTAAGCAAGACGGTAGAAATAAAAATCTATCGTCTTTTTAATTACTGCAAATTAGAGAGCGCGTGTTTTCTGCGTTAGTGGCTGATTTTGCTTGTTTTGGGAACTGGTGCAGTTGGTGTTCTGCGTTAGGGTCTCTGGTGGTCGATTATCGGACACTGGCGCAGTATGCTTTCTGCGCGCGGGTCTCTGGTTGCCTGTTTTGACAAGGTGTGCATATACGGATTATGCTATATATAACATAAATAGGGGGTTGGGGGGAATTGTTTGATGTGATTTTTTACAGTGATGAGGATGGTGATAAGCCAGTACGCGAGTTTATTAAAAGTTTGGATGTCAAGTTGTGAGCGAAGGTGGTTTCGGATTTGCATCGCTTGGAGATGCTAGGAAGTGATGCAAGGGAGCAGCTTAGTAAGCATGTTGGCAACCATATTTTTGAGCTTCGCACTATTTTAGGTAGCAACATAGTGCGTATTTTGTACTTTTTTGATGCGGATAAGATTATTGTTGCAACCAATGGATTTGTTAAAAAGCAGCAGAAAACTCCGCGTAGTGAAATATTGGTAGCTATGCAGAGAAGGGCTAAATATTTTAATAGAAAGATAGACTTGTGATGAAAAATCAAGAGTTGCAGGAAAATCAAGAGTTGCAGGAAACGCGCGTAGTGCAGGGAACGCGAGTGAATGATTTGCAGGAGCTTACTGACGAGCTTATGAAGGATCCCGAGTTCAAGAAGGAGTATGATGCGCCTCAGCCGGAAAGAGATTTGACTATGTCGCTTGTGATGGCGAGGAAAAAGGCTGGTTTGACTCAGGCTGAGCTGTCGGAAAAGACGGGTATAAGTCAGTCGGATATTAGCAGGTTGGAAAATGGTTCAAGGAATCCGACTATTGCGCTTTTGAATCGTATTGCGAATGCTTTGAACGCGACTTGCAGGATTGAGTTTGTACCGAATACGCGACGACCTGCTTGAGCGCGTTATCCGTGCGAACGTCACCGTTTTTTCGTTACTGGTGCAGTTGGCGTTCTGCGTGAGCGCTTTGACCGAGCTTGAAATCATTGGGATTTCGAGCTCCTTCAAAGCGGAAACTCGCTTAAGTTGGAAGTCCGGGGGAGACTTCCAACGCGAGTTTTGTAAGTGAGCACGTTATCCGTGCGAACGCTTTTCTGTTCTTTCGTTACTGGTGCAGTTGGCTTTCTGCGCGAGTAACGTATAATTCTGTTTTTTCGTTACTGGTGCAGTTGGCTTTCTG
Organism: Gardnerella vaginalis; assembly: GCF_001546485.1. Taxonomy (GTDB): domain Bacteria; phylum Actinomycetota; class Actinomycetes; order Actinomycetales; family Bifidobacteriaceae; genus Bifidobacterium; species Bifidobacterium vaginale_D. Next base: position 12,593 of record NZ_KQ956877.1, read on the forward strand.
CGCGAGTAACGAATATTGACGTTTTTTCGTTACTGGCGCAGTATGGTTTTTGCGCGCGTGTCTGATTGCTTATGGTGCGCTTATGTAGTAAAAATATCGATTTTGGGGTAGATTACAGTAATAAAAAATATCGATTTTGGGAAGAAAGGCGGAATTGCAACGGTTTACGAAGGTAATACGTCAGCTAAAACTCATTGTAATCTTATGCGATAGCTCCTGCACTAAATCTCGCACTAAATGATTTTGTAGATTGGCTGTTTGTTGATTGCCGTAATGAACGCTTTTCTTTGCATCTCCAGATCGCCGCCATCGCAAAGTGGTTTCGTTACGTAATCTTTGTTTACAAGATCCACTTTTCTTCCTAAACATTCGGACAGAGCTAAGCGTAATCGTTTGCGCGCTTGCGCGGTGTTTGGCTGGCGGGTTTATATATGTGGCTGTGGGAGATAGTTGTTTTTTGAGTTGCGATTTTTGTTTTCGTTGTGCTTGAGTTTCGTCTATGAGTTTTGGCTAGTGTGTTTGGTTTTTGGTGTTGTGAGGTCAAGGAAATTTCAGCATCGT
>NZ_KQ956877.1:13253-13701 GCF_001546485.1 Gardnerella vaginalis
TTGCGAAAGTGCGTGGTTTACTCAGTGCAACTCAAGTCGCGCAACTAAGCTGCGGGTGGGTTAGTGGTTGAGAGTAGGTTTGGTGTGGTGTGTGCGGCAGCATGAATGTTAGCGTTCTCTAATCAATAAATACTCAGCGTCTGCAGAGCATGAATGTTAAAGTTCACTAAGCAATAAGTAATCAATGTTTGCAAAGCGCGACTGCAAAGCTTCTTTGGTCGTGTATGCGCGCTTGCGTTGAAAGCACACTGTGCTTTCAACTTTGAGCAAGCGCTACCGCATTGGGTCGCTTTTCGCGCTACGCTTAAGCGAAAAGCGAGTCAATGCGACACGCCGATGATTTGGTTAAAAAAGTTTGGGAAAAATAAAATCAGCGAATTTGGGCAGTATATTGTCGTCTCGTCACATGTCAAAACGTTGATTTCATGCGGTTTTTAGCGGGGGGGGG
>NZ_KQ956877.1:13801-16102 GCF_001546485.1 Gardnerella vaginalis
GGGGGGGGGTAGACTGTCTAGAAGCATAAACATTTGTTGGTGTTATAATATGTCTATTTTTTCGTCTTGCTAAGAGTTAGAATCGAGAGTACTCAGAGTTGAGCGTGTCGAGCACAACTCACAGATAGCTGAATAATACGGGTACGCGGTATCACACTACAAGATTCCTCATAGTATTACCGCTCGTTTTATTAGCTTTTTACAACAACAATCACAATATAAACGATTCTGTATCGTAGGGAAGAGAGGGAATATGCGTTTAAAGACTATTCCATGGAAACGCGCCGCAGCTGTATTAGCTGCAGCATGCACACTTGGCACCTGCTGCATCGCAGGCTCTGTTGCTTTTGCTGAGACACCTCAAGGTGCAAACACTGCTGACATCAGTTCAGTTTGTGGTGTTAAAGATGGTACTAAAACTAATTGCACTTCTATCACCATCCACAAGTACAATAGTCCTTCAATAACTAGTAATGATTTTAAGGCTAACGGAACTGATATGACCGAAGCTTTGAAAACATTGGGAGTTAACAAGCCACTTCAAGGCGTTGAGTTTACGCTTTACAAGGTTCAAAAAGATGGCAAAGATATTGATTTATCTAAGCCAGAAGGCTGGAAGGAGATTGAGGATCTTAAAGGCCTTACTAAGGGTAACGCGGCAAGCTTCTTCACAGCTGCTGCTGAAGGTCAAGCTGCTAAGTTCACTAAGGTTCCAGTTGGTCAGCCTAAAGAAACTGATCTAAACGGTGTAGCTAAGTTCGACGGTCTTGCCGAATCGCTTTACTACGTTGAAGAAACTAGTACAGTGCATGCTCAAATGGATTATGCTACTGAAGAAGGCAAACATGATTGGAAGCCTATAACAGTTACCTATAAGACTGATCCATTCTTCGTGACTACGCCTTTGTCTCACCAGACTAGAGGCTCATGGGAATGGCTGTACAACGTTCATGTGTTCCCAAAGAACGATGTAAACAAGGACGTTCCTACTAAGACTGCAGCGGATCCAAACAAGTACTACGTTGACGAAAAAGGCAACACTGTGATCCCATGGAATATTTCTATTCCTCTGTCAGCTCCTTCTGAAGGTAAAAAGTATCAGAAGATTGGTTTCGTCGATTCTCTTCCAACAGGCTTGAAGTATGAAAGCGTAACTGACGTTATGCTTGTTAAAGTTCAAAAGAAGCCTGCTGAGGGTAAAAAGGCTACTTCTACAGATATTCCTTTGAGTCCTAAAGCAAAAGATGACGTTAAGAAAGAGTACGATGCTGCGGAAGTTAAGGGTAAAGTTACATTTAGTCTTACTTCAGACGGTCTTGCTAAGATTGATGACATTGACAATTACACGTACACGTTGAAAGTCACTTTAAACACTAGCGTTACTAAGGGAACGAAGAACTTCACTAACTTTATTACTGGCTGGATTGACAACAGCAAGATTGGTGATGGTGACGAAAACAACCCATGTGTTCCAACTAAAGAGGAACCAAATAAGTGCGATAATAATCCTCACGGATCTTCTCACTTTGCTACGTTGAAGATCACCAAGGTTGCAGTAGATGCCGAGAAGAAGAACACCAATAAGACATTAAAGGGTGCTAAGTTCGCTATCTATTCTGTGAACGATCAATCTACTGATTTAACTGCTATAAAAGATTCAACTACTTTGGGTCAAAAAACTACTCCAGTTAAGACTAGTGCTACTAGCAGTGATCCGTTAACTATTGAAACCGGTGATGACGGAACAGCAAAAGTTGATTTGTTCATTGGTAATGGTGCTCAGGCTTCAAGTAAGAAGTACTGCTTAGTCGAGACTGACGCTCCTGCAGGTTTCAAGAAGGATCCAGCTCCTCATTGCTATAATGTGGTTGCTGAAACTGATACGAATGTAAAAGACGGTGTAGTTGCTGACAATTCTAAGACTATTGGCAACGATAAGGCAACCGAATTGGACAAGATCATCAGCGCTTTGCCAATGACCGGTGCTCGCGGCTTGGTGGTTTTGACGCTTTGCGGCATTGTCGGCATCGCTGGCACGTTCTTCTACATTGTGATGAAGCGTCGCAAGGAGCAAGAGCAGGAGTAAAACTCGCTCGGCTGGCTGAGTGACTTTGGTTGGTTGTTCAGCTGATTTGCTCTGTCGGTTGCGCAGCTTGGTTCCGAACCAAACTGCGCAATCGTTTTGAGTGGCCTTATTAGTAGTGAGAGATAATAAATTCCTATTTCTCACAGCCGCATCTCATAACTGCCGTTCACAACCACGCACTTGCGCAACTTTCTGTACGAGTCTATGAGTTTTGT
>NZ_KQ956877.1:16202-16717 GCF_001546485.1 Gardnerella vaginalis
CACCAAACACATTAGCCAAAACTCATAGACGAAACTCAAGAATTTCGCAAAGCAAAGTTGAAGGAGAGAAATCTCCGTCAAAGTTCCTGAAGCTTTGCAGTAATGCTTTGCGAACGTTGCTTGTGTAGCTTTGCGGTTGTGCTTCTGCGAAAAGCGATTTTGAAGCTTTGCGGTTGTGCTTCTGCAGCCGTTGATTCTATAGCTTTGCAGTAATGCTTTGCAAACGTTGCTTGTGTAGCTTTGCGGTTGTGCTTTGCGAACGTTGTTCCTGAAGCTTTGCATCATCGCTTTGCAAACAGCGGCTATTTGTTGCTTAGTGAGCTTTAACATTAATGCTCTGCGGACGTTGAGTATTTATTGCTTAAAGAACACTAGCATTCGCGCTACTGCACGCGTCACACCAAAAATAATTTACCAACAAAAAACCAATCCGTAGCTTAGTTGCGCAACTTCAGTTGCACTGAGTAAACCACGCAGTTGCGTAACTTTCTGTACGAGTCTATGAGTTTTGTGTT
>NZ_KQ956877.1:16817-27137 GCF_001546485.1 Gardnerella vaginalis
CGATGCTGAAATTTCCTTGACCTCACAACACTGAAAATCAAATACGCTGGTCAAAACTCATAGACGATACGCGAGTATCTCGCAAATAAAGTCACACAAGAAAGGAATCCAAAACTCGCGCCACGAGTTGCTCTCGTGCACGAACGCTTTCATGAGGATTTACTAACATGTTTAGGTTTTTTGAGAGTCGCATTGTTGCGGTTGAGCCAGATCGACGCGATTATCGTAAGGAACACGGTCATCGTGACGCTCAGGCTTGTCCAGATGATGGCAACAGCACAAACGCTGTCGTCGACACCGCCGCTAATCACAGTGCTAATCACAGCGCTAATCACAGCGCTAATCACACTCAAAAAACCAAAAGAAACAACACTCGTACCCAAAAATGGCGCTTCTCCAAGTCATGCATTATTCCATCGTTGCTGTTACTTGCGTCGTTCGCATCGCTGATTTACCCGCACGCCGCTATGTGGCTGAGTCAGTACCACATGTCGGAAGTTGCGGCTGAGTATGCGAAGCTCATCACGCACGCGGTCCCGGCTCCGCACGAGCAGTTGCGTCGTGCGCGTGAATATAACCAGAAACTTTCTTCTGGTGCTATTTACGAGGCAAACACAAATATTCCAACTTCGCATGGTGAAACTTCGGACGCCAGCGAGGACTACTGGGAGCAGCTAAAAGCTAACGATGACGGGCTGATGGCTCGTCTTCGCATCAAGAAAATTGATCTTGATTTGCCGGTTTACCACGGCACAGAAGATGCCACGTTGCTTAAGGGTCTTGGTCATTTGCGCGGAACTTCGCTTCCGGTTGGCGGCAAAGGTACTCGCTCAGTGATTACGGGGCATCGTGGTCTTGCTAGTGCAGAAATGTTTACGCGTCTTGACGAAATCGTTAAGGGTGACACTTTTACGATTGAGGTTTTCGACGAGGTGCTCACTTATAAGGTGATTGAAAAGATCGTTGTGAACCCGGACGAGACGAAGAAGATTGCTGCTGTTCCTGGCAAGGATTTGGTGACGCTGATTACGTGCACGCCGCTTGGTATTAATACGCAGCGCATTTTGGTAACAGGTGAGCGCGTGATACCAACGCCGGCGGCTGATAAGGCGCTTCGTGGTAAAAAGCCGGATATTCCACGCTTCCCATGGTGGGTTGTTGGGTGTGCTGGCAGCTTGCTGGTAGTTGGTAGTTACATTTGGTGGGCTGGTTTGCCGGTTAAGAAGAAAAAGAAAGACGACGAAAGCGATGCTGATGCTGGTGCTGCTGGTGCTGCTGGTGCTGATGCTGCCGATGCGGACGTTGAGGCTAGTGCGAACACTGATGATGCTCGCGTGGATTCTACGGCTGTGGATTCTGCGGCTCTGGATTCTACGGCTCTGGATTCTGCGGCTCTGGATTCTGCGGCTGTGGCATCTGAGCAATTAGCTGCGTTAGTCAAAGCTTCCGCCGGAAACGCAACTTCCGCCGGAAATGCAACTTCCGCCGGAAATGCAACTTCCGCCGAGAACTCAACTTCCGCCGGGGATATGCCTTTCGGAGATGACACAGCTGAATTTGCGCCTACCTCCAGCGTTGTGCCTGCCTCCAGCGTTGTGCCTGCCTCCAGTACTGCAGATCTTGAACGAGCTGAAGCGCAAGCTGTTGCCAATAGGTTGCGTAAGCGCCCGAAGGTTCGTTCTGCAGGTGTTCACAGAAAACGCAGTCATCGCGCAAAGAATCAGCAATATACGGGTGCGACGCAACGTAATCGGCAGCAGCAAAAAGCGAATCGTAAAACTGAAAGCATACTCGATTGGATTATGAATGTGCTCGGTCTTTAGCTATGAGCTTTTTCGATGGCTGTTCTTTGTGTGCAATCAGTTTTCGGTTGCGCTGGCTAGGGCATAACTAAAAACATTAAACTCATAATTGAATAACCAATAACTAAATAACTCATAACTAAATAACCAATAACTGAATAATAAATAATTGAATAACTCATAACTAAATAACCAAAACTATATAAAGAACAACAACTGCATTACGTCAAACAATTTTGCGAATACAGTGTGCAAATGCGTGTGAAAGTTTGTGGAAACCTACTTAAGCGTGCAGTAAGCGCGAGCAACAAGTGCGCAGAAGTAGCAGGGTATGGCAGTATTTGTAGCGAACAGTGAAATGAGTGGACAATGAGAAATACGTGGACTATTGTGCTAAATGTTCTTGCGCGCATTGGTAACGCAACGCAGAGCGCAATTCGAGCGGGACGTGATGCTGTTCGTATGCTTTCTGCTACTGTTCGTATGCTTTCTCATATCGTGATGCGCGCGTTACGAGCAATTCTTATTTGCGCTCTTGCAGTAGCGATGTGGCTGCCGATGTGCCTGACAGCTGACACTGCGGTTGCGGCGAGTACCGCAAAAAGTTCCATTCACTCAGCAATAAAGCATGCAGCAGTAAAGCATGCAGCAACAAAGCATGCAGCAACAAAGCGTTCTGAGACTGCTCCGGCTCCTGTTTCTGGCGGTTCGCTTATGCAACCAGCACCATCGCCAGTTTTCGTCAACGGTGACGATAACGTATTTGCAAGATTTCAAAATGGGGGGTATATCGGTAGCGCGAATAGTGTTACCAATAGCAGTGATGCGAAGGGTGAGAATGATACTAGGAGTCTTATTGACAGTGCTATGATGAGCGCTGCTGAAGGCATGGCTTCGCAAAGCGGAGCTGACGGTGCTTTTGTCAATACTGATCGTGCAAGCAATACTGATCGTGCTAGCAGTGGTAATCGCTCAAGCAATAGCAATCGTGATAGTAATCGCAATAGCAAAATGGAGTTCCGCCCAGGTTGCTATAGGCAATACGCCCGTTCCGAATGTATTACTGATGACGGCGACCAAATGGGTCACCGTGCATCACATGGCGCTGATATGGAGCGCAAACCAAATCCTTGGCGCGAAGATAGTGGCTATGATCAACCTCAGGGTATTTATACGAATAATGACCCAAACTTTACTCCGTATCCTCGTGGAACGTACTTACAAAAACGTATACGTAACTTAGCTTATTTGATGAGTAAAAATGGTGTAGATTCTTTAAATCGTATTCAGCTTGACGATGTGCACGATTACATTTTTATGAAGCGTACTCCTAAACGTGATGGTAATGGCTACATTTGGGATGTGCTCGTCAACATGGGTGCGCGTATTCATGGTGCTGCTAAAGCTTTGACCTATTTTGTTGTTCCTAAAGATCAGAGTCTCGACACAAGCAATGGTCAGTATGACCAGTATGTAGAGCGCTTACATTTTAATGCAGATAATCGTAATTGTGGAAAGAATTGGGTTAATCCTAATGGTTTTTGTACTGATGAAGGTACTGCTAGGACTCCACTGAGTGATGGTGAAACCCTCGATAAAGCATGGACTCGTCTTGGCAAAGTTGGAACAATTGAGAGCGTCGGTGTTTTTGAAGGTGGTACGCAGCGTAGCAGAAACGATAGCAATCGTGGTCTCGGCTTGTGCGAATCTTACGGTTTTGATTGCTATCACAGTACTAACTATGGTTTTCCAAGTGACGGAGAGCACAAGGGCGGTACTCGCCTTCCTCCAGACGGTACTCAAAAATTTAATGAAACTTATATAAAATTGATAGATAATCTATTCTTTGAACTTAGAGGACCTGATGAAGAACCTCGAGCAAAGATCTTTGCATTGCGCAATCAATTTGATGAACAAAAGTCACCTTATAGCTACCATATTCACTATACAACATCTAATAATGGTAAATATGGAAAACTAAGTACTTCCTATTATGGTGCAGGAACTTATTACGGTAATACGTGGCATGGTCTAGCAACTCGATATGGTCAAAACGATCCGTATCAACACAACAAAAAGTATTCATTAGCTGATTGGCGTTTAGGTAAAGGTCACACTAAGTACGAGTACACGACTTTATACCAGCAGTGGTACGGTATACCAAATCTAGTTGATATGCGAGTCCCACATTTCCAGTTCCTTCGCGGTACTCATTTAGGACCTTTAACAAGCAATAATGGTCAATTATTGGCAAAGACTAACAATATTGGTGTTGCAAGCTTACTTTTCCGCCCTTCGAGGCAAAGAGTGTGCGAGGGGGCCAATGAAGATCAGTGCAAAGGTACAGTGTGGGCAAAGGGTCAGATTTCACTTTCTCCAAAATACAATTCCTCAGATAATAAGTACGCGCGAGGAAACCGTTGGTGGAGAACTCCGTTAGATCCAAACACTAATATTAATACTCAAGATTCTTCTTTTGGCTCTCACCAGATGACAGTAAACTATTGGAACGATCAACTTCAAATGGGCTCGAGCATGCCTTTTAAGTACGACATTATTGGCCAAGCGGACGTGTTTAGGCCGCTGCAGACTCAAGAATGGAAGGATAACGCTCCGTATCGTTCTCAAAAAGATAAGCTTAAAAATCCGTTGGATTACGTGCAATACTTAGATAAAAAAGGAGACGTTTACGAGTTTGCGCATGATTTGAATCCAAGATTATACTGGCCAGATTCGCACAGTGGCAGAAACATAAGTCTGTATAAGGATTACTCTGATGCTAATGAAACTGTTTACTACGGTTCTATTAAAGATGGTAAGAATCCTAATGGGGATCATTATGGTTTAGAATATCCGCTTACTGAAGCCTATAACTATAATGATGAACTAGGAGCGAGCAAAGCGATTAAAGATCGCGCTATTTACAGTGTTGAGTGGACTGATAAAAAAGGTAATGATAAAAAGTCAGACACCTTGCAAGATGCAGAAACAAAGGTTGCTGTAAAAGTTCCAGTAGTAAACGTAGTAGATCCTTGCAAGGGTGATGATGATAAAGCTGCAGATAACGCTGCTGATGACGATGCTGAAAAGTCTGCAGAAGATGATGCTGCTGCGAAAAATAAAGACGGTGGTTGCAAACCGCAACCGTTGGAAAATACGAAGCGTTATATTTGGAAACTTTATGATGCGCCTCAAGGAAAATCTGTTGATCAAGCGTTGACTAATAGTGAGAAGTCAAAATACGCACAGCTTGCGAAAAGCTACTTCTCAAAGCCAGTAAAAGAAGAATACGCAACTCCAACTAATCCTCATAACGACAATCGTATTATGATGCAGTCTGGCAAGCAGCCTGAAGTAAAACCAGTATACGTATTAGCTAAGTATGCGAAGATTACGTACTGGGATGAGTCGAAGGATGTTTTGCCACTCGTATTTACGCATATCGACAGCGAGAAGCCGACTATAGACGTGAAAGTGAGCGTTGATGGCGGTGAGCCTCAGTCTGTTCCTGAAGGTGGATTAAACGTATCTGTTGGTAGCCGTGTTAGATTCTTGGTAACAGGTCATGACGATATGCATGTGCATATGGGTACTAAGGAGAATGTGCCTCCTACTAGTAGCACAGATGTTTTGGAAGCTAGTAGAAATTGGTCTGGCAGCTTTAGTAAATATGATCAAAGTTCAAAATGTGGTAGCGCAGCGTGTGCTAATACTCTTAAAGATCAATCTGGTTATGTAACTATAGATAATCCTAATGGTTCTCCGGCTTCTGCTCGTGATGTTCCGTCTAAAGAGTTTACATTCCACGCTTGGGATGATGCTGGAAATAATGTTCAAAAAACTGTGAAGTTGAATATTATTGATGGCAATTTTATTGTTCCTAACGTGCGCTGGCAAAAGCAGAATGATGGTAAGTATGTTGGTAAAGTGACGCTTTCTAAAAACGCTACATCAGTGAAAATGTTGGTAGTGAGAATTTGGGGGCGTGGAAAAACTAAGCCTTTTGAAGAAAAAAATGGAACTTCAACAGATATTTACAATACATGTAATGCTCGCGCTGATGGTTGCCAAGGAATAATCCTTAATCGCCAAAATGCTAATAGTAACTGGGCTAATTTTATTACCGATAACAATAAGAAGTATTTCACTAAACTTCCTCAAGGTGATGGTATTGATTTCAAGGAAAATAATGGTTCGTTAGAGATTACTATTCCAGAAAACTTAGCAGAAATCGGTTCGAGAATTTATGTTGGCATAGGAAGATCTGACGGTGGTATTAATACTAGTGACCACGCTGTTTCTCAGCCACTTCCACTTGAAATGAATTGGCCAGACGATGGCATGGTTCAAGTGAACCCGTATGAGCTGAATCCTTCTGAAAAACAGGGTTTGATAGATAGAATTAAGCAAAAGAATCCGCGTTTGTTTGATTACCGAAAAGATGAAATTGGTTGGTCAAAAGATGAAACTAAAACTCTTGGCGGCACAAGCGATAAATATTCTTGCACAAACGACACAAAACAGTATAAAATCTGCCTTTCTGTAACTCCTGACACTAAAAATACTACTCAAAATAAGTCGGGTTCAGAAAAGACTTTTAAAGTAGTAAAAGCAACTGGCACAGGCACTGACACTAAAGATGATCAAAAGCAAGAAACTGTGCTTGATCCAAAGCAGAAGAAAATCACGCGATTTGTTGATATTCGTAGAGATTATGATTGGTCATACAGTGGAAAAATAAAGGGTCGTGACAGTGACGATGGTTTCATGTGGTATGGTCGTGATGATAATAGTACACAATTTTTAGTGTACAGGTTCAACATCAACCAAGGTCGTGATTTCAATACAAATGATGCTTTAAGCTTATTTAAAGGCACAAAGAAAACTAGACGGCTTGGAAACCAAATACAGCCATCACTGTACCCGTTGAACACTAATGATGCTGATGCTACTAATAAAACAGCTATAGAAAATCTGTGGGGTGGATACAACAGTATGCCTAAGCGTGGTGATGGCATTGGCTACGCTCGTAAATTAGCGAATGGCTCGCGCGGAGAATGGGTAAACGTTGTTGACTTAGTAAGACAAGACAGTCTTGGCGGTGGACTCGGTATAAATACTAATGGTATTACTGATAAAAATAGTTTCTTGCAGCCGCAAGGTTACGTTATTCCTGGTGGAGAAGATTACAATCAGCAAGCTTCAGGCGCAAACTTAGGATCTGCAATTCTTAGGAATGGTCAAAAAACGCCAATGCGCACTCAGCTCTATATTTTCAACGGTAATCCGTGGAGAGAATTAGAAGCTAGAGGCGAAGGTGATAATAATAAAACGCCAAATGTAATTAACGTGTGGTTCGTGCCAGTAGACAAGAACAAGCCGTGGATTTCAGTAAAAGATGTTAGTAAGAAACTTCTTGGCGAGTGCAATCCTACTAAAGATAAGGCTGATTCTTGCGGAACTGCTACGACTATTGATATGAATAAGACTGATATTACAAAGCAGTCGGGCTTGTTCAACGTAGTAGATTTGCTTGCAATGGATGATGATTTCAATGTTGCAAATCCTGATACGCATGTAAGCGAAGCTTTGAAGAACACGCTGAGCATAGACATTGAAGCAGAAGGAGTTACAGATTCAAAAACTAAGAAAGCTCCTCGCGTAAGGTTTGTTACAGATGGCAATATCAACAAGGAACTGTTGCGCGGATTTATAGAAAAATGGCGTGGGAATGATGCTACAAAGTCACCAACTTTCAAGATGATTGCTCAAGTAACTGACGACTCTGGAAATAAGAGTGACGAAGCAGTAGTAGGCAAATTCAAGTTCAGTTGGACTGTAGCTAAAGCTCCAATTGTGCGTGCATATGATGGTCATCATTATGATGATTTATCTTCTTCTGGCGTGTGGCTTCATGATTGGGAAGGTGCTGTTGCGAATAATTACTATAATGCTGTGTCAGTTGTTGCAGGTGGGAATGCGACTCGACTCGTAGTGTATTTCACTCGCGCACAAAAAGCAAAACTCGCTAGTTTACAATCTAGCAATAATCTAATGTCTAGCTTGGGTGCACGGGATAACTTGAGTAGTAATAATGCTAATTCTCAAAGCGATACTGACACGAGTGAAGCATTAGCATTATGTAGATCGAAGTCAACGGATAAGTGGCAAGTTTGCGAAGGTTATACGCTGCCTCAAGGCGTTACGTTGAATTCTAATGACTATGGGAAAAATAATTCTGCAATAATATTTAATCCTGAAGTCTTAGCTCCTGGAAGCGTAGTGCGCGCAAGGAATCGTGCCGGATCTTACGGGCCTTGGTCAAATATGCCTGGCGTTAAATCAGGAAATTTGGATGAGTTATCGAATAACAACAACTCATCTCAATCAGGCGGTAGTGAGAATCCAACTCATGCAAGTAGTGCTGTAGATAGCAATTCGACGAATGGTAATGCGTCAAATGCGTTAAAAGAAAAAGAAGAAGAAAAAGAAGAAGACATGCGCAACGTGCTATCTGCTGACTCAATGGTGGCGCAGCGTAGTAACGTGTGTAGGCCTGAAACAAAAGCGCCAAAAGATTGGAACTCGCCTTCAGATTGCGTATTCTTCCCAGTCGTAGTCAATAAGAAAGTCGTACAAGTGCATCCGCTGCTACTGAATGATTCTGAAAAGCGTGCTGTAAATTACGTGCTACGCAATGGCAATTCCGGCGGCAAGTGGCTTGGTTTTGGAGATGCTGACAGTCTTATAAGCGTGGATGATGATGATACGCTTTCTGCAAACCAGTCAGAAGTTGCTTGGAAGCGTGGTGAATATACTGCTCCTACTGAGCAGAAAGATAAACGCAACAATTACTCTAACGCAGGCAATGAGCAGGATTCGTTTATTCTTTTGCGTGGATGGCGTAGGCGAAATGTAACGCCGGAACCAAGATATAATGTTGTAACAAGATTCGCTAGGTTGCGAAGTGTTGGTAATGATGCTGCTGACTCTGCCGACTACAAGATTACTTGGAATGAGAAGAAGCCATATATTGACGGACGTTCTGACGACCCAGGATTTGAGCTGGTTGGAACTACTGGTCATCAATCGCTTGTGTATCGTTATAACGCGAGTAGTAGCGGTCAAATCGGTTTAGGTGATTTGCAGAATGCGTTAAAGCTTATGCCAGTAAAATTGGAAGAAGCAACAAATGGCAAATCTGGTAACGAGTTAAAGAAAGCTGAAGATGATTTTGCTAAGAGCCAGCCATCTTTGCGTGTTGTAAGTGGTACAGATAAGGCTGCTGCTGAACAGGGTAAGAATGGTTTCAATCGTCCTGGTTTCTTTACGCTGAATGGTGAGTTTACTAACGCACCTGACTTGGTTACCGCAAATGGTTATTATGGCGGCGGTAATAGCGTTTCAGTTCGTAATTCAAATAGTGGTATGAATGCTAGTGTTTTGGGAAACGATCAATATAACAAGATGACGCCGAAATCAACTGATATACCAGAGTGGGGAATGGGTGATGTAAAGTCGTCTCAATTCACGCTAGATAAAGTTCTTGGTGGTCTTGAAGGCATAAAATACGTTAATACTTCATCAAACAAACAATCTCCGCGATATGTGCTTTCGCTTTCAAACCGTTATGCTAGGGAAAGTCTGCAAGGTACATACGGTTATGAAGCAAAATCTGACTTTAGTGATATTGCTGGAGCGCAGTCAATTCTTCCAGTATATGTAGTGCCGGTTGATGTAATAAAGCCTAAAGCTGAAGCGAAAGGTTTGCTTAAGACTTCGTCTATGGATAAGCCTTACAAAGTTACTGCTAACGATATTAAGTTCACTTTCACGGGTAATCCAGACCATAACGGTAAAGTGAATGGCAAAGAGCTGTTAGTAGACACTAGCGATGATTTTGATTCTCGAGACGTAGTTGAGAAGAATCTTCAAGTATGCGTGCGAAAATTGGATAAGCGCGTGCCTGTTGATAAAGATTGCACGCCTATTTTGAAGCGTGATACCAAAGGCAACGCGAGCGTAGACGCTGACGAATTGCAAAAGCTGCTTATCTCTAATAGGAATACGGCTGTTTACGCAGTATACGCGCAGACAAAAGATCAGTCAGACAATAAGAGTGATCACTATGATGCTGGAAAAGATGATAAAAAAGCGATCATCGGCTATATAAAGATTACTGGCATCAACGTATCGCCAATTCCGCTGCCGTTTACTGGTGGAAACGCTGCTATTACGTATACCTTCTTGTTCGGCATATTGATGGCACTCTTCATCGCGTCGGGCGCATTCGGTAGGCGCGGATGGTTGGCATCTGTGCTTAGCGGAAACGGCTTCGGCTCGCTTACTGATAGCAAGCACTGCGATGCTTCGGCTGAAGCGCTTCGAAGCGGCAAGATGTTCTTCAAGTTCAAGTGGCTTAGGTTGTGATGCGTAAGCGCGCGCTTTTGGGGACTTACACCCCACCCAAGTAACGCTCGCGCGGATAACGCGCTCGCTTACGAAACTCGCGTTGGAA
>NZ_KQ956878.1:0-6650 GCF_001546485.1 Gardnerella vaginalis
ATCAGCATCCGCTTCAGACTTCAACTTAGAAGGATTAGTCTTGTAGCCGTCAGTAATCTTCTTCTTGGCAGCTTGAAGTTCCTTTAGAGCCTTGTCAAGTTCCTGCTGAGTTGGAGCCTTTTCGCCCGCTGGGAGAGTCCTTGGCTTACCAGTAGTACGGTCGAACTTGTCAAGGAGATTCTTGGCAGCTGTGAGCTTGTCGTTGTAATCCTTAAGATCAGCCTTTGCAGCGTCATCGCCCTTAGCAGTCGCGTTCTTGAACGCAGGAGTGTTCTCAAACACGTCGGTGCTGGTATCAGTATCGCCGTCCTTAGACTTATCTACCTCATCTTGCAAGTCGTGCGGGCTGGTCTTGTAGTTAGCAAGAATCTTATCCTTAATTTCCTTAAGAGCCTTTTGAGCCTCGTCAACTTCCTTCTGAGTTGGAACATCCTTAGCATCAGACTTCGGTTTACCGTTCTCATCGAACTTGCCAAGAAGATCATTAGCTTTCTTTAGAGCATCTTTGTATGTTTGCACATCTTTTTTGCCGTCAGCATCCGTCTTAGCAAGTGCATTCTGGTACTCGGTAGACTTTTCGAATTTGTCTTTCTCATCCTTTGCGCTACCATCGCCCTTAAGCTCTTTGGTTTCTTTCTTAAGAGCGTCAACTTTGGTCGTAAAGGCATCTTTGATAGCGTTCTTGGCTTCTTGCAAAGCCTTAAGAGCAGCGTCTACCTGCGCTTGTGTTGGCTTTTTATCTGGATCAGCATTCGGATCGGTACTGTTTACCTGCGCAATCAAGTCCTGCGCAGCCTTGAGCTTTTCGTTGTAATCCTTCAGCTTTGAGGTCGCATCAGTGTCGCCAGCGTTCTTCTTTTCAAGAGCGTTCTTGTACGGAATCGACTCCTCGAACTTAGGAGTTACAGGATTGCCGTCTTGATTCTTATCGCCGACTTCACGCTCAAGCTTAATAGCATCAGTTTTATAATTCTTTGTAATATTATCTTGAGCTTCTTGTAACTTCTCGAGTAACTTATCGACAAACTTTTGAGTTACCTTGCCCTTCCAATCAGTATCATTAAGCTTTTCGGTAACTTTATTCAGAACATTATCAAAGCCAGTTTGCTCACCATCTTTACCCAAGGCAGTTATAGCACCTTGGTCACCAGCATCCTTCTTAGCAAGAGCATTCTTGTACTCAGGCGTCTTCTTGAATACATCTTCCGCATACTTCTTAGCTTCTTCAAGCTTCGAAGTATCCGTCTTGTAGTTGTCTTCAATCTGCTTCTTAGCTTTCTTCAAAGATGCAAGAGCTTCATCAACCTGCTGCTGGGTTGGACGGTCGCTATTCTTCGTATTTGGATCTGTTGAAGTGGCAGCCTTTACAAGGTCGCGCGCATTCTTGAGAGCATTCTTGTAAGCAGTAACGTCTGCGTTTTCCGCACCGTTGCTCGTCTTAGCTTTAGCGTTCTTGAACTCTGGCGTAGCTTCAAAGTCTGCATCGGCTACGGTAGCACCGTGTGCAGTAGACTTCTTCGCTTCCTCGTCAAGCTTAGTGGTGTCAGTCTTGTAGGCATCAAGTGCTTTACGCTTTTCGTTAAGCGTTGTCAACGCGGCGTCGATTTCTTTTTGAGTTGGCTGCGCATCCAAAGGCGTCTTATTTTTCTTAGTGTCAGCCTTCTTGAGCAATTCCTGAGCCTCAGCTAACGCTTTGTCGTATGCCTTCTTAGTTTCCTTAGCAGCGTTGTTCCTGGTGTCATCTGGCTTGCCATCAGCAGTTAAGAAGTGAGGATCAGACGCATTGCGATACGCATCAGAAGTAACAGTACCTTCCTTAGCTGCAGGGCCATCTGTACTACCTTGCGCTTCAACACTTTCTTTCAGAGCATCAATATTAGTCTTGTAGGCGTTAAGGGCTGTACGAGCTTCATCTAGCTTCTTAAGAGCTGCGTTTACATTCTCTTGCGTTGCGTCAGGCTTGACCATCAATGCTTTAGCATCCTTCAAAGCATTGACGTAAGCTGTAGCCTTCTCCTTGATAGCAGCATATCCAGAAGTATCTTCCAAGCCATCAGCACCCAGCTTGTGCGGATCTTTAGCATTCTTATACGCTGGATCCTTCTGCGTATCCGTATCCTTGTTGATGGATTCCTGCAGCTTATCCGTCTTCGTTGCGAACTGTTTCAATTGGTCAGCCGCGTCGTTCATTGCAGTCAGAATCTTTGTGACATCTCTATCAAGCGGCTCACCATTTGCGTGTGCCTGAACGCCATCAAGATAATTCTTGGAAGTCGGATCTCCCTCTGCATCAGGAATCTTAGCGAAAGGAGTACCGTGCGCATCTTTATCCTGATCGAGTGTATTGCTAAACGCTTTATGAAGCTTAGCAACCGCATCATCATATGCCTGCTTAATCTTCTTAGCGGCTTCTACTTGAGCTTTTTCATCCTTAGTAGGATTCGTCTTTCCAGCAAGCGCCTTTGCATTCTTATACGCAGGGCTATTCTGAATAGCCAAATCATTCCAGAATGCTGCCGATAGCTTCTTCGTATCAGTTGCATACGTATCTATAACTTGACGAGCCTTTTCAAGAGCTTCTTTAGCTTTTTTGCAGTCTTCGTCAGTTGGCTGCTGAGATGGATCGGTATTAGCAAACTTTTTCTTCAGTTCCTTAGCTTTATGATAAGCGTCGTTATAGGCTTTGAAGTCCTTAGCAGCTTGAGAATCTTTACCTCCAGCTTGCGCCTTATCAAACGCATTGAAGTATGCTGGCTTCAAATAGCCATCAATATTGTCTGCAAGTGCTTTCGTAAGATCGTTCTTGTTAGTTGAATAACCTTCATGGAGCTTATCTTCAGCATCAGTTAATGCTGTTACTGCAGCATCAACCTGAGCTTGAGTTGCTTTGCCCTTCTTATCTTCAAGAAGGTCTTTAGCTGCCTTCAGAGCATCATCATATGCCTTAATAGCAGCAGCAGCCTTAGCTTTTTCTTCTTCTGATCCATTGTTCTTCTTATTAAGAGCATTCTGGTAGAAGGTACTCTTTTTTCCATTAAAATTATCAGGCTCAGGATTATCGAAGGTTTGCTGAACAGCAGCAGCAAGCTTCGCCTTATTCGTTGCCTTGGCATCAAGTGCTTTCTTAGCAGTCTCAAGAGCTGTAATTGCGTCGTTGACATCTTTTTGAGACGCGTTTGGATCCTTAGAAAGTGCATTTGCGTCCGAAACAGCCTTATCGTATGCTTCGCGCTCTTCCTTAGTGGAGTTCTGGTAGGTTGGGTCGGCAGTCTTGAGCCTGTCGTCGCCAGTCTTAGTAGCATCGCCCCTATTCACTGTGCCATGCTCAGCGATAGCAGCGTTAAGCTTATCCTTGTTAGTGCTGTATTTATCAAGCTCCTTACGAGCCTCGTCCAGCTTAGCCTTAGCTTCGTCAACAGCCTTTTGCGTAGCGTTGGCGTCCTTGCTTACCTTGTTAGCTTCTTCAAGAGCCTTGTCATAAGCTGTCTTAGCAGCGGCAGCCTTGTTGTTCTTATCCGTATCAGGAACGAGCTTGCCGCCCTCATCCTTCAGGAAGGAAGGCTCAGTAACGTTCTTATACTTGTCAGTCTCATACGTGCCGCTTGCAGTTGTATTGTCCTTCTTAGGATTACCTTGATCTTTAATGTCTTGCTCAAGCTTGGTCTTGTCAGTCTTAGCACCATCAAGAGCTTCGCGAGCCTTATCTAACCTAATAGTTGCGTTATCGATACGTGCTTTAAGCTCTTCAGACAGCTTGGAATCCTCCGTATTACCGGCTTCCTTCAACGCCTCATTAGCTTTCTTCAACGCCTCATCATACGCAGCCTTCTTATCGTCCGATGCATTGTAGTACTCATGCTGAGTAGGAACATCCTTGCCATCAACCTGAGTTGTCGCGTGCTCGTCAACAGACTTCTTCAAATCCTTTACCTTATGATTCGTCTGCGGCACAAAGATAACGTTAATTGCCTTAGGCGTATTCCAAGGTTGATTGCCGTTTTCCATGTAAACATTTCTATACATCGTCAATCCATACGGCAAAACAAACAGGCGCGCTTTATATACCTTGTCTTGTTTAGCAGCAACTACTACAGGCTTAGCATCTTTATCCCAGGAATACGATCCTGCATTCGACTCTTCATTGCCGAGGTCCACACCAGAATTATCAACCTGACGACTATATTTCCAGTAAGCGCCGTCCATCTTGCCAAGCGACAACTCAGTTGTAGGCTGGCCGTTCTTGTCAATCACGTAGCCCACATGCGACTTCTGCGCGTTTTCTTTATCGCCTTCATGAGCAAGAGTTTCGCCACCAGTAAGCTCGCGCAAACCAGCGTTGCCATCCTTCGGCGTAGCTTTCAACAAATCAAGAATCTTATTTGTATCAAATTCTTCTGCTTTAGTTGAATCGTAGCGGTAGATAATAGTCTTCCCATCTTCGCTCCACGAAAGGCCTTCGTCGGTATCGCGACCGGCAATTTTATTATTCTTCCACGAAACGTTGTAATCCTTGCGAATATCCGCCAAACGCGTGAGCTTGTGCGCCTTTACGTCAGAAGTAAACTCGGCAACAGCCTTATCGGTCTTGATCTTAACGGTAATCGTGTTTTCCGCCTGACCATTTGAGATTCCCTGATTTGCATGACCAGCCGCAGTAAGATTGCCAGTAAGATACGAAAGCGTAATCTGCTTTTCGTAGTCGGTAGCGCTTAATCCAAGCTCTGTGTTGTCTTTATTAGCTTCGTAAATAGCCTTCTTAATGCTCTTAATCTCAGCATCAGAGTAAGCGAGTGGATTGTAGATAACAGTTGCGGTACTTTCTGCAGGAACCTTAATCTGATCTTCGGTAAACTTCTTCAACACAAGGTCGCGCAAAGCAATCTTAGGAGCATCTTTTTCATCCACGCCGTCAAAATGGATTACAGCCTTATCGCCATCAAACGAAATCTTATCTGCTGTAACGCCGTTAATCTTGGCAAGCTTCGTCTTAATTTCTTCCTTAACTTCAGGCGATAGCTGAGACGGATCTTCAACAATCGGCTTATCAATGCGATCATCGTAGCGCGCAACGGTAAGCGGAATAGCTTGCGACTTAAAGCCCAAATCCGTAACCATATAGGTGCTAAGCGTCTTCGCTCCAGCTACATAAGAATTTGCATCGCCAGTTTTTTTAGTATTAATAGCATTAAACGTAGTCTTGTCGTAAGCATCCGAAGACTTTACGTTAATATTTTGCGTAAACGCTCCAGAAAGCTGATCATTTACCGACTTTTTATCACTACGCGCGGTTTCAACATTGCCAGCTTCAGTAATTGCTGCTTGAACCTTTTCAGGAGTAAGCTCTTGGTTATACTTAAGCACCACAGAGCCAGAAGTTTTTGGCGGCACAAGCGTTACAGCACGGAATACGTTTGTTCTATAAGCAATAGTTTCTTTACTACTACCATCTTTAGTTACGTACACAAAAATAGAGCGACTGGCTGTATACTTCTCAGCACCGCCAATATTTCCATTTCTAAAAAGTGTGCTCATTTCAAGAGTTGCAGAGCCGTCGCCATTCGCAGTAAATACATATTCGCCAGAATAGGCTTGATGTTTGCCTGAATTTTTCGAGTAAAAATCAATACCTCTCTCTCACTTTTTTCATTATTGAAACCATTTGTCTTAGAAGGGAAAATAGCAATACTGGTAATCTTGCTACCATCTTTTGGTGCTGCAAAGTGGAAAGTAACAGTATGCTTTTCGCCATCTACGCTATACGTGTTATCTGAGCTTCCCCAACCATACGCATTCGGTACAGTGTCAGCGTTATTCTCGTTAACTTCAATCTTGGTATTAGCTTTATCCGATGTGTCAGGCTTAATTTTATTAGAATCTTGACTTGTTGTACCACCTTCAGCGCGATCCTGATTTTCAGACGTAGTGACACCAGGTTGCTCATTTTTTAGCGAACGACTTACACGCTTCTTTACAGTAGTTTCTTCAGTGGCGCTACTAGCTGCATTAGTCTTATCAGTATCAGTAGTTGCAGAGTTACCATCCTTCTTCTCTGCAGGCTTAGCATTCTCAGCCTTCCTCTCTGCAGTCTTACTTACATTTTCAGTATTCTTGTTAGCATCTTGATTATCAGCTGTAGCACCATCATTAGTACTACCGGTCGAGGATGCTGCAGAAGTTGCAGAAGCATCAGAAGCAGCAGCAGTTACAGTAGCGGTAGCAGTATTAGTAGCAGGAGTAGTAGCAGTCTCTGCAGCCATTGCAGGAGTTGCACCGAAAGCGAAGGCAGCACCAGCTAATACGCCTGCTGCGCCAATCGTAAACGCCGCCACTTTGCGAGCGTCAATTGCTTTCTGAATCGCATTACTTGCTGTTGCATCTAACGTCACTTTACGCGAATGTGCATGCCTTCCAGAATTTGCATTAATCATAACAATATCTCCTTAAGACAAATTTCTTTACGTGTATATGTCAGTATTAACTACAACGAGCTGCAAAAAACATCGATGTATGTATGCATATTCCATCAATCTCTCTTACTTAGCTCGAACGCATAGTCGCATCGCCAGTTATAGTTATTGACCATCCTACCAGCTCAACATCAGCTATAACAGGTTCATTATGACCGATTGCATTGAGCACCCCCCCCCCCC
>NZ_KQ956878.1:6750-10713 GCF_001546485.1 Gardnerella vaginalis
GAGCCCCCCCCCCCCCCATTGGGCTTTATTTCAACGTTTTTGGCGTATTGCTGATCTTAAAAATTTTTATAGTTATGTGGTTATAATCACAGTTTTTGAGTGTCGTATAAACTTTTGTTTATGTTATTACCTGCATAAAGGTACAGTTTTCAAACCTTGCATACTATACATTCATATTCCAAAATTTTATACACCCGCAAAAATGTACATAAGCTAGCGAAGTTCGTATAAAGCGCACATAGCTGCAATATTTGTATCAATACAATAATACGAATAAATTACACCAACTTAATGTAAACACAGTAGCCAATGAACAAACGAGCAACTTACATAAAAGCCAATAAGCGAACGAACTAGCAAGCAAACTCAAACTAGCAAACTCAAACTAGCAAACGAACAAAAACCCAATAAACCAACAACACACATACCAGTGAAAAGCGCCGAAACTTTCGCTCCAGCGCTTTCACTTTCACCTTACATCTTCTGCTTCTCTACCCGATTTTCGTAAAAAGCGGCTTCACATTCGCCCAAATCCTGCGCGCAATGCCCGGATGATTCATGGTATACAAATGAATACCATCCACACCCTCAGCAATTAAATCGTTAATCTGCTGCGAAGCAAAAATACTGCCAGCATCGCGCAAGCACTCAGCGTTACTCCCCCAACGATCCATCATTGCGGAAACTTGCGAAGTAATACGCGAAGAGCAAAGACTTGTCATGCGCTGCACTTGCGAAGCGTTCGCAACAGGCATCACGCCAGCCTCAATCGGCACGTCAATGCCGGCTGCGCGAGCTAAATCACGGAAGCGCAAAAAATCCTCGTTATCGTAAAAAAGTTGCGAAATTAAGTGCGTTACACCCGCGTCAACTTTGCGCTTAAGATTCTCAATATCCGCTTGCAAACTTTCTGCTTCCGGATGTTTCTCTGGATAGCAAGCGCCAAGAATAGGCAAATCCGGGCGCTGGGAACGAATGTAGGAGACCAAGTCACTAGCATGCTCAAAAACGCCTGCCGCTTCCTGACCTGCAATCACATCTCCGCGCAAAGCCAAAACTCCAGAAACACCAGCATTGCTAAACATTTCTAAAGCTTCGTCAACAGCATCATAATCAAGATAGCGAGCCGTCAAATGAGCCACAGCCTTAATACCGTACTCTGAGCGAATTGTATTCGCTATTCGCGCAGTAGCAGTACGATCCTGCAATTTGCCAGTGCCGTATGTAACCGAAATAAAATCCGGGTCAAGGCCTTGCAAACCATCTAAAGTATCGTAAATCGTACCAATAGGAGACGTGCGTTTAGGTGGAAAAACTTCCAGCGAAAACTTCGGTTTATACGGCATAACTCATCCCCTATTTAGATTGCTATTTAGATTGTTGCTCTGCTCATTGCTTTGCTTGCCGCTTTGCTGATTATGAGAAAGCTCCGCACGCACTTCTTGAGCAGCAGCAACCAGATTTTCCAAGCTCGGCCACGTTTCAGCGTCGCCACGAGTTTTAAGACCGCAATCCGGGTTAATCCAAAGCTTCTCTGCAGGCATCTTGCGCAAAATCTCGTGAATACGTTCCACAAGCTCCGCCTCGCCAGGAACGCGCGGAGAATGAATGTCGTAAACGCCAGGGCCAGCTTCCGTCTCAAAATGCGCGTCATGAATAGCGTCGAGCACAACCAAATCTCCACGAGAAGCCTCAAAAGAAATCACATCCGCATCCATAGCGTCAATATCGCGAATAATGTCATTAAACTCCGAATAGCACATATGCGTGTGAATCTGCGTAGTAGCAGCCACAGCAGAATGAACCAGGCGGAAAGCTGGAATAGCCCAATCCAAATATTTCTTATGCCAATCAGAACGACGAAGTGGCAACTTTTCACGCAAAGCAGCTTCATCAATCTGAATCACGCGAATACCAGCGCGCTCCAAATCCAACACTTCATCGCGAATAGCAAGAGCCAACTGCTGAGTCTGCTGCTCGTGCGTAATATCCTCGCGAGGCCAAGACCAGTTAAGAATCGTCACAGGGCCTGTAAGCATGCCCTTAACAACATGCTTCGTGCAGCTTTGAGCATAAGCGCTCCATGCCACGGTAATCGCAGACTCGCGAGAAACATCCGACCACACGATTGGAGGCTTCACGCAGCGCGTACCATAAGACTGCACCCAAGCGTTCTTCGTAAACTTAAAGCCACGCAAATGCTGGCCGAAATACTCAACCATATCGTTGCGCTCAAACTCGCCGTGAACAAGCACATCCAAGCCAATTTGCTCCTGATGCTCAATGCACTGAGCAATGCGATCGCGCATAAACTCGTCGTAAGCTTCACGAGTAATCTCGCCCTTACGAAGAGCAGCACGAGCGTTACGAATATCCTTCGTTTGTGGGAAAGAGCCAATAGTAGTCGTCGGCAAATCCGGCAAGCCCAGCGCTTCCTTTTGCAAACGCTGACGTTCCGCTCTAGCAGGTTCGCGCACAAAATCAGACTCTTTAAGATTCACAAGACGATTAGCCACAGCTGCATCCGCCTTCACGCGCGAACCGTCAAACAAAGCCTGATTCTTAGCCAAAACGTTACTCGATTTGCGGCTTTCGTCACTTTCTGCAGCAAGATGCGCAATATCGTGAATTTCATGCAACTTTTCAACAGCAAAAGCAAAATGTTGCAACACTTCCGCACCCAAAGCATCCTCACCAACAGTGCTAAAAGGCACGTGAAGAAGCGAGCAAGCAGTAGAAACAGCCACGCGATCCGTAACATTCTCGCGCAAAGCATCAATAAGCCCAAGGCTCACAGCATAATCGTTACGCCAAATATTGCGGCCGTTCACAACGCCTGCAAAAAGCGTAGTCTTATCGTTCACACCATAGCGCTCAATGGCTGCAAGATTTTCATCCTTACCTTCCACCAAATCAACACCAACGCCATCAAAACCGAGATTATTCACCGTCTCATAAGCGTCTGCAATATGGCCAAAATACGTGTTAAGAAGAAGCTTAACTTCCGCACTCCTTGCCTCAAGCAAAGGCTTATACAAAGCTTCAAAAAGCTCCAAATCGCCTTGCTCTTTATCCAAAGCCAAATAAGGCTCATCAAATTGCAACCAAGTTGCGTGAAGCTCACCAAAACGCTTCACAATACTCGCATAAGCGTTAGCAAGAGCGGAAATCACAGCATCTGTTACTTCCAACTCCTGAGCTTCAGGAGTACGAGCCAACTTCAAGAACGTGTAAGGACCAATCAACACAGGCTTCGTTTCCAAACCCTGCGCGCGAGCCTCCAAAAACTCGTCAAAAGGCTTCGTTCCAGCCAAATGCAAGCCTTCCGGATTCTCAACTTCCGGCACAATATAGTGGTAGTTCGTAGTAAACCACTTCTTCATTGGCAACGCCGTCACATCGCCGCGCTCACCCTGGTAGCCGCGTGCAATGGCAAAAAGCGTATCCTCAGCATGCTCAAAATTCAATTTACGATAACGCTCCGGCACAGCACCCAGCAAAATAGCCGTATCAAGCATTTGATCATAGTAGCTAAAATCGTTACTCGGGATTAAATCAACACCAGCTTCAGCTTGCAAACGCCAATGCTTAGCACGCAAAGACTGAGCAACCTCACGCACTTCGTCCAAAGAAGCATCCTGCTTCCAGTAGCGTTCAATAATCTTCTTCAACTCACGGTCAGCACCAATACGCGGAAAGCCGGAAACCGAAGTAACAACCGTAGACATACATCCTCCAAAAATTCTTATTTAACTCATTTTTATTTCTTTTCGACTCGCTTCAGCCTAGCAAAGAAATGCTTACATGCGGTCATTCAAGAACTTGGGGTGTCGTTATAAGCTGAATTTATATGCTTAATTTCGTGCGTTTTTTTGATTAGTTTTATTTTTCTTTTCGATGTTCTTGCGTATCGTCTATGAGTTTTGACTGGTGTGTTTGGTGTTTAGTGTTGTGAGGTCAAGG
>NZ_KQ956878.1:10813-20314 GCF_001546485.1 Gardnerella vaginalis
TTGCGAAAGTGCGTGGCTTACTCAGTGCAACTAAAGCCGAAAAATTAAGCTGCGGGCGGGTTGGTGGTTGAGTGGGTTTGGTGTAGTGTGTGCGGCAGCATGAATGCTAGTGTTCTCTAATCAGCAAATACTCAGCGTCTGCAGAGCAATACTGTTAAAGTTCACTCATCAACAAATACTCAACGTTCGCAAAGCATGACCGCAAAGCTACAGAATTAATGTCAGCAGAGCATCACTGCAAAGCTACACAAGCAACGTTCGCAAAGCATGACCGCAAAGCTAGGCAAAGGATTTGGGAGTGAGGACTGCGAGCGCTGTGGCGCCGCGCAAGCCGCAAGTGGCAAATGGGCGCTCAGACACAAGCACCACAACCGACGCATTAGCAAGTCCCAAACGCATCGCCCCAAGCACATCCGGATCCGAATCCGGCGAAGAAAGCCACTGCGCAGCCATCGACATCGTTGGCTCATGACCCACAATCATCGTCGTATGAACATCACCTCGAACCGCCTGCAACTCGTCCATAACCGACTGCATACCGCCATCATAAAGACTCTTGCGCGACTCAACCACAGGCGCATCGCCAAAACGCTTCAACATGCGCTTCAAAGTTTGCTCAGTACGATTCGCGCTAGAACACACAATATAATCTGGCACAAGCTTCAAAGATTCCAAGCCTTTTGCCATAATTTTCGCCTGTTTCAAGCCCTTATCGGTAAGCCCACGTCCCCAATCGTCGCCCATTTCAGGCGCCTCGGCTTTAGCATGACGCATCAGCAACAAAACGTACTTACTATGATGTGCTTTCTTCATAAGCTTTTTCATTGGTGATGCCATAATGCTCTCCTACTTAGCTTGACTATGCTCTATTTTTTGAGATTGCACAGTTACTTGCGATTGCGAATCTTCCGGCAATTGCGCAAGTTGCACGTCTAAATCGCGCAAAACTTTACGAAGCTTACGATCCGAAATATCGCGCAAAGACAAGTCTTCCAACTGTTCAGCGCGCTCTTCCGCTGTCATATCGTCAATATCGCTCACAGTATCTTTAGTACCGTGCTCACGCTTCCTCAAAGCGCTAAAACCTTCTGCCATTGCGCGCGAAACAATCAAAAATCCAGTGTGGCCAATCATCGCGTGATCCGGACGAACCGCCAAGCCTTGCGCTTTCCAAGTACGCTCCAATGTTTCTTGAATTTCTGGCTCAGTCCACATGCCACTTTCTCGCAAAGCTTCAGCCATGCGAGACATTTGCGTCGTAGTCGTCACGTACGCAATAAGCACGCCTCCCGGCACAATCACGCGATGCGCTTGTTCGAGGCGATTCCACGGATCAAGCATGTCGAGCATAATGCGATCCACGCTATGCGCGTCTAAAGTTTTTGCAACAGAATCAAAATCGCCAGTAAGCAAATTCCACCACTCTGGGCGCTTGCCGTAGTACAAAGTTGCGTTAGACTCGGCAATGCGCGCAAAATCCGGGCGAAGCTCAATCGTCGTAAGCTTTCCGCTCTCCCCAACTGCGTCCAAAAGGCTTAAGCTCATAGCACCAGAACCAGCACCCGACTCCAAAACGCGCATACCTGAGCGGATATCTCCTAAAGCAATCACTTGCGCAATATCTTTTGGATACATAATTTGCGCGCCTCTAGGCATAGAAAGCACGTAGTCAACCATGCGAGGTCGCATAACTACGTAATCCCAGCCGCCAATAGCGCGAGCTGCTTTCCAAGGCTTGTTGCCGGTTTTTGAAAGGTCTTTAGATGCCTGATTTTCGCTATTTTGCAGCGTTTCACGCTTTGCGCTCACAGTAGTAATTACAACGCCTTCGCTTTGACCAATCACGTCATCGTGACAAATAAGACCGTGCTCAGTTTGTGTAACACCACCTGCAACAAGTTGTGCAGTAATCCGCTTACCCTTACGATCAGTGAACTGAATCTTCTCACCTACTCGTAACACACCACTACGCGAATTAACTGACTGCACAAAACACCTCACTTACAAAATTTGCTAACAAACTCAACTAACAAATTTGCCAATAAACTTTACTAATATTCGCATCGACAAACCGTATTTATTTTACGGCATACCCACACTAAATCTCACTAAAACGACGCAAGTGCTACATAACCTACAAACTTACAGTAGTAAGCGGCATAGCAGAATCGATGGCAAAATCAGGAGCGGAAGGATGCACCCCTGCTTCCACCAAATTCACGCCAAGCATGGCAACCATCGCACCGTTATCTGTGCAAAGCTTAAGTTCCGGCAAACGCACTTCAATTCCATGCTCCTTGCCGCAAGCCAACAAATGCTCACGAAGCTGCGAATTAGCGGAGAATCCGCCGCCAATCATCAACGTTTTAGAACCGTACTGCTCACAGCCCATCATAGCTTTGCGCGAAAGCACATCCGCCACAGAATGAGCCAAAGAAGCACACACGTCGTCAACTGGAATGTCAAGACCTTGAGCCTCGCGCGCTTCAACCCAACGCGCAACAGCAGTTTTTACACCAGAGAAGCTGAAATCGTAAGGATGCTCTTTACCAGAACGACCTTGCGTCAAACCTTGCGGAACTTTCAAAGTATCCGGGTTGCCAAGCCTGCCATGCCTATCAATATGAGGGCCACCCGGGTACGGGAATCCAAGCAAGCGCGCAACCTTATCAAAGCACTCGCCTGCAGCATCGTCCAAAGTCGTGCCAACAACGTCAATGCTTCTAGCAATATCGTTCACGTGAAGAAGCGAAGTGTGACCGCCGGAAACAATTAGAGCAAGCACATCTTCTGGCACATCACCGAATTGCAATTGCGTTACTGCAATATGCCCGATTACGTGGTTAATACCATAAATTGGCTTATTTGCAGCCCAAGCCAAAGCTTTAGCTCCCGAAACTCCCACAGCCAAGCAGCCTGCAAGACCAGGACCTGCACTTACTGCAATCGCGTCAACATCGCTTAAATCCATATTTGCATCTGCCAAAGCTTGAGAAACAACCGGCACAAAAGCTTCAGCGTGCGCGCGAGAAGCAATTTCTGGAATTACACCACCGTAGCGCGCGTGCTCCTGCATAGAAGATGCCACCACATTTGACACCAGCGTACGTCCGCGCACAATAGCGGCGGCAGTTTCATCACAAGTTGATTCAATTCCCAATACGATTGCTTCGCTCATTGCTATTCCTCGTTATTCCTCGTTATTCTTCAATTCCGTTATTTTTTGCGGAAGGTACCTTACTATTTTCGGAAGTTTTGTTATTTTTTATGGAGATTACATTATTATTTTCGCAAGTTATGTTAGTACCGCCTAAAATCTCGCTTAAATCAGCGCACATCGTGTACGCGTCCACACCTTCCGGCTGATAGTAACGTTTTCGCAAACCCATTTTCTTAAAACCAAAACGTTCATACAACGCGAGCGCAGGATTGTTGTCAACTCGTACTTCCAGCAGCATGCGCTTGGCACCGATTTGTTTTGCGGTTTTCATCATGGTTGATAACAGCTTAGAAGCTATGCCTTTCCGTTGGTATTGCCTCACAACGCCAATTGTCATAATTTGCGCATCGTCTCCATCGAACCAATATCCAGCATACCCGCATAACGTATGCGTATTTTCGTCGATTTCCGCATAATATGCGCGCATAGGAGCTTGCAATTCTTGCGCAATCATGCTCTCATTCCAAGAGCCTTTTCCAAATAAATCGGCTTCAATGGGAGCTATTTTTTGCGCTAACTCATCGCACGTAAAATCGCACTTTGGAACTATATTTAAGCTTTCGTTATTTATGCTCTCAGCAACTGCCGGAAATGTAGAATGCGTTATATCAACAATCATAATTACTCAAATCGTTACAACGCTTCTATTTTTCTTTAGCTCTCGTTGCCTCACCGGATCCAAGCACATGCTTAAGCGGATTTGGCACAGACACATCTGGGCGGCGCAAATACAGCGGTTCAACAGCTTTTACGTGCTCATTTTCATCGGAGCAATGCTTAGCGCAATTCTCAGCACACTGCTCGAAAATTTGTAAACCTTGCACACCCAAGTCAAGCGCAGAAACTTCAGCAATAACGCCAACATTGGCAATATTTCGCCAATCTTCAACGTATTTTTGAGCACCATGTCCAAGCACATCCACGCAATAATTTTCACCATTTACACTCGCTACATACTCGTTCACACGAGCCGCAGCATTCTGAGGATAGTCAATATCCATATCGATGACAGCATTGCCTTCATCATCGTACAAAGCCATATACACTTGGCGACGGCGTGCATCGTTGAGTGAAAGCACGTAATGCTTTACATCAGAACCTGCAGAGTTAGCAGAATCAACAGCATTCGGAAGATGTAGTAGTGAATCCTTGCAAATAACGTCATTTTTAAGTGCTTCTTCAAACGCACCAGATCGCATCATCAAACTTTGAGGAAGCAGGCTGTCACATCCCAAAATTTCGGCATTATTTGCAAACGCGATTGCCTTCGCTGCAACTAACCCTGCGCGAAGTCCCGTAAAAGGAGCAGGACCAACTCCCACAACCACGCGATGAATATCAGACGGTTGAAGACCAGCAGCCTCCACAACTTTCGCAATATTTACTTGCAAACGCTCCACGTGAGTGCGTGAGTCAGTCTCAACAATCGGCTCATGACCCACAATTCCAACAGTAGAACCAAATGAAGTGTCAATAATCAGCGTATTACTCATGTTTATTCCTCGACGTAACGTACCCGACCAGCTTACTCGCTTACCACAACTTGCGTTATTTACTGCGATATTTGTTGCTATATTTTCCGCGTATTTTTAATTACAATTTTGCAAGTCGATTCAGCCAATCCTTACCAACAGCTTTCAAAGTTACGATTCGCTTACCGTCACTAGTGAAACTATCTGCTTGTGAAGCATCAACAGGTCTTGCAATATGAACTTCTAAGCGCTCGCTTGCAAGCACTCCAGCCATTTGCTCACCCCACTCCATAAGCACAACAGTACCGTCGCCCGGCTCTTCCAAAGCTTCGTCAAGTCCCAAAGATTCAAGCTCATCAAGCAAACGCGACACAGTATCTTGCCCCGGAGCAAAATCCTCACCACCCAAACGATAAGCGTCAACGTGAATGAGCGTCGCTGGCTTTCCGTTCACAAAAGTGCCATGCAATTCGCGCGCAATCGTAAAAGTTGGAGACACAATCGGCTCACTAATACCAAGACCAACTCCAAAACCTTGTGCGAACGTTGTTTTACCAGCCCCAAGAGGACCCGACAGCAGTAGAACATCGCCTTCTTTAACTAGTTTTGCCACAGCTTTACCAAGCTCGCGCATATCAGTATCCGTAGGCACGGTACGCACTTTTTGCTGTTCTAATTGTTCTGCCATATGTAATGCACTCTTTCTAATTTCGCTTGAATTTCTTTATAAGTTCCTTTATAAATTTTTTATACGTTATAATTTTTTTATACGTTCTTCTATAAGTTCCTTTTTTAATTTCCTCGAGACGCAATGAGCATAATACATTTTTCAAGCGCATAATTCGCGTCGCTAGATCCGCCCTTGCACTGCTCATCCGCCCAAGCTAAAGATTGCAAACATTGAGAAACTCCTGCACTACTCCAACCAGCAAGCTGGCGCATTGCCATTTTCAGCGCCCACGGATTTACTTTTGCTTCCGCTTGAGAAATTGTGCCGTTACGAACTGCCATTGCGAGCGCAATACAGCGTACTTTTGCAGCTAAAGCGCCGATTAACGCTATAGGGTCAACTCCTTGAGCAACTGCAGTTCTAGCAGCAAGCACAGCGGAACCTGTATGCCCTGCAACAGCTTTATCTGCCACAAAGAAGCCAGTAACTTGCGGATCTGCAATCAAATAACGATCAACAATATTAAGCGTTATTGGATTATCGTCATAGTCGAAGCATAATTGCGAGCACAATGCTGCAAGCTCACCAGTTTTCCCTCCCAAAACTGCTACGAGTCGCTGAGCTGCTTGAGGTTCTATAGTGCGATTATGTTTCTCGAATATGCTGATAACAAAATTAAGTTTCGCATCGTCTTTTTTAAGATCCGGCACTGTAATGGTTTGAGCACCAACTTTTGCCAGACGCGTAATAATAGATTTTCCTTTAATACCACCCTCATGGCATGCAATAACCCAATTTGCAGAAGATTCATCGGAATTATTATCGTCATGTTGCGTTTGCTTACAAAATTTTTCAATTGCGTCTACTAAAGATTCGTCTGCTTGTTGCAAATTATGTATTATTACAATCGTTCCGTCACCGAAAAGTGAAGGACCTACAGCTTCGTCAAATGCGTACTGATCCGCAGTCGACGCATCAAGTTCAATAATTTCAGCATCCGGAACATTATGTTGGATTTTTCCGCGCACAGTACGAGCATTAAGCTCATTTAAGTATGTGTCTCCCCCAACTACCATCGTAACTGGCATAACGTGTTCTGCGCGCTTATTACTTGCTGCCATCATGCTCCTTAAACCAACCAACTCGTACCTATCATAATATTCCTCTCGAATATGCGTGCGTGTTCACTCCTCTTCAAAGATGCGTGCAGTATCGCTTACTGTGCGCTTTGCTGAAGCAGCCCACAATTGCCCAACTATACGCAGACGCTGGATGTAATAACGATTGTGAAAGGCACGAAAAGCAAGCATAAAAACAGCAAATATCGTAAATTCTACGCAAGCCATCACCCATGCCCCCAACGCGCCACGCACCCAAGGAAACACGCCAAACGACACCTCATCGCACCAATATGCACACTGCTCCATAAGGCTTGTAGCAATTGATGCAAGCTGTGCAAAAATGAGCGATACTCCTGCGTAAAACACTGCACAAACTAGTGAAATTAAGCCACATACTGTTGCCCAATCCATCAAAGGAGCAACCATAATATTCGCAGGAATTGCCATAAAAGACACTTCCGGCTGCATAAGAATTTGCACTGGCATAGTCCAGCATTGTGCAGAAAACGTTATAGCTAACGCTGAAGCAACACAAGATGGCATATATTGCGTTAATGTTTGAGAAAGTGGCACTCCCATCATTACAATTCCTAAAGTTGCTGCAGAAGAAAGCGCAAAAGCGTAATCCCAAGCGTATGAAGGGTTACATGTTAAAACTCCAATAACAGTCCAGCTCAGTGCGCTGGCTGATTGATATGGTCGCTTACAACACCACGCTACTGCGGATATAATTCCCATAACAAGCGCACGAAGCACTGATGCTGAAGGGTATACTATTGCAGCCAAAACAATTTGAAACACAATCTGTATGAAGGACATAATCCATCTAGGCAGTAAAAAGTATGCACAACAGCGGCGAATAATCATGCTCAGCAGCAAAAAGTGACCACCAGAAACTGCCATAACGTGCATAATGCCAGCATGTTGAAAATGGCGACGCATCATTGTTGCATACGTTTCGTCGATTGGATCAAGTGAGCTTGTCTCTTCTGCTGGCACGTATTCCTGCCCAAGCATGCCAACAGTTACTCCAGGAACCAACATTCTACCTTGCATATCAAGCTTATTGGTGACATCATAAAACGATTTCCACAAATCACTTACAGCTCTATGCCAAAAGTCTGAGCCTTGTACAACATGCAAATTTCGTTGAGTTTTTTCTACATGCAATTCAGGCTTACTACTATCAAATCTCGAAGCTTTCACGCTAACTGGTAAACGTATACGCGAACCATAATTCAACTGTTCACATATTGGAGAATATGCATACAGTCGCGCTTGAACGTAACTTTTTTGCTTCGCAAAATAATGGACTTGAACCGTTGCTTGACAATCACCATTAAAGCTTCGCGAAGTCCGCATCGGCGTAACCATCGTTACTTCAGCAATATGATAAGCTTGATTGCTATTGCGTCGAGCATACCCTACTTGTGCAATGTTCACTTTATGTATTTCACGCATAACAACATCTTGAGATAACACGCATTGCGTCAGATACGACAACATGCAAGCCACAGCACAAATATGCAATACGAGCGATATTGTACGATGCCATGTAAAACATTGGTAACGCACACTACTGAGTGCAGCTCGCAGCATACTTACATATGTATGAGTGCATTGCATATTACTGTTAATAATCACGCGTAATATACTCCAGGTAAGAAACGCAATAATAAACACTGCTACCACACCAGCAAATACTGTTACTACACCGTGCATCATATGCACTTTCCAGCACCATCTCCCCACCAAACAACCCATCCAACAAGCTGCAGCAACAGGAATCATACGCAAATCGCAACTTCCAGAAATACGTTGCTTTACGACGCTCATACTCATAACACGCCTAACCTACGTCAAGTACGCCACGGAATTTGTTCAAAGTTTTAGGACCAATGCCTTTAATTTGCAGCAAATCTTCCAAACTGTGAAAACGACCGACTCGTTTACGTTGAGCAAGAATACGAGCAGCTGTTTTAGGTCCAACTCCTTTCAAAGTTTGTAATTGCGCAAGCGTTGCAGTATTAATATTGATGCGACCAGCATTTTCACGCGAGATTACAGCTCCCTGTTGAGCTTTACGCATAGCAGTGCCAGTAAGTGGAGATTTCGCTTGTTTTGTAGTTGTTACGCCATGATCATTGTGCGTTGTGCCATCCTGATGTTCCACACTATAACTGCCATCACTATTACTGTCACTGACGGTATTGTTAGCATCGATAGTATTTTCACTATTGTCATCAATATTCGCATCTTCTTGGCTTTGATTATCTTCATCAATATTTTTACTATTGTGAGCACGTTTATTACGCAATTTTTTAGAGGAACTAGTACTATATGCAGGATTATCACTCGCGCTTTGCCATGCTTCAGCTTGAGTATGCTGCATACGTTGATACGTTAACGACTGCGAAATAAGCATAGTAAGACTTGCACATAATGCTACAGTCAGCAGCAATATCAACGCTAACGTATGCACAGGCTTCATATGCAATCTGGGCGAAGTCTTACCACTCATAAGAGTTTCATCACAAGAATCGCAAGATTTTTCGCGAGATTTATCGCTACAATTTTCAGCAAAACTATCATTAGAAAATTCTGCTAAAGACCTTGCAATTCGTCTCCTAGGCAAGTCACTTCTCGGCTTATCCAAGCCATAGTTACGGTCCGTAGCATAGTTATCCATACCATAGTTATGGTTCGTAGCATAGTTATCCATACCATAGTTATGGTTCGTACCATAGTTATGAACATAGTCTTCCATAAATCCCCCAACTCTTAATGTTCTTAACTTAACTATTGGGAAACTTATAGCACTTTGCAACAAAAATACGCGCCTGTGGTTAAAACCTTTAACACTCGTTCTACTGTTCAAAGAACACTAGCATTAATGCTGCCGCGCACACCACACCAGACACTCCTACCACGCACCCATCCGCAGCTTAATTAAGCGACTTTAGTTGCACTGAGTAAACCACGCAGCTTCGCAACTTTCTGTACGAGTCTATGAGTTTT
>NZ_KQ956879.1 GCF_001546485.1 Gardnerella vaginalis
TCTGTGGCTTATGCCACAGAATATTCATCAGCCGAGCTTTACACACTTTTGGGGCTATAAGCCCGAAATTCTTATAATTTCGGGCTTGGTAAAAGTGCCCCCGACGCGACTCGAACGCGCAACCAACGGATTAGAAGGCCGTTGCTCTATCCTTTGAGCTACAGAGGCAAACAAATGGCTATTATATCAAAACGTCACTATCAACGCGCCATATAACGCACCATATAATCGCAAATAATGCTTATTTATGCAACAAAAGACTCAAACATATTCAACACAATAAACGCAATTAAAAAAATAATAAGCAACACTACTCAAACCAAATAATGCACCACTTATAACTACTGCGCAGGGAAGCAAACACTACAAAAACAAGCGCTACTCAATAATCCACGCAAGCGACATGAGCACAGCAAGGAAGAACACGTTTACCAACGTATACGTAAGCAAATAGCGTCCCCTATGCTCAGCATACTGGTGCGTAATGCCCTTGTAGGAAATAAGCGAAGCCATAGACGCAATCAGCGTGCCCATACCACCAAGGTTCGTACCAATAATCAGCATCTTCCACTGATTACAGAATCCAGAAAGCAAAATCGTCGTTGGAACGTTGCTAATGAACTGGCTCGAAGCCACAGAAACTTCCATAGGGTGCGTACCAACCCACATTTGCGCAAGATCGCTAAAACCAGGAACGCGACGCATATTGCCAATAAAAATAAAGAACATAATAAACGTAAGTGGCAACGCCCAGTCGAGTACACGGAACACATGACGGTCACAAAGAAGAAAAGCAACCACCATAATCACTAGCATCAGCCAGTCTGGAATCCAACCACTCACACCACACAAGCACACCACAAACAGCAGGCTATACACAATCACGCGCCAACGCGTAAAACTCATACCATAGCCCATTACGCGAATCTCATCCGGCTGCGGATGACCATGCGAAGGAGCTAACACGCTCTGCTCAATATCGTCGCCATGCAAACCAACAAACTGATCAACTTTACGCGATTTAAAAAACACGAACGCAAACACAACCATCAACACTGCAGCAGTAACAGTGTATGGTGCCATAATCTTCAAAAAATCTTGCGTTGACATATGCGTTAACGCTTTTAAGTACAGATTATGCGCATTACCAATAGGAGTAAGCATACTGCCAACATTGGCGCCAATCGTCATCAGCGTAATCACAAGAATCGCTTGTTTTTCAGCATTTGCCATCACCAGCACAGATAGCGCAAACGGCACAAACGTGACCAATGCCACATCATTCGTAATCCACATTGCAGAGAAAAACGTGAGCGACATAAGCACAAGTACAAGTCCACGTTCTGTTCTCACATGCCTAAGCAAGCGCGCACCAATCGCGCGAAACACACCAATACGCTGGAAACCACACACCACCATCATCAAGCACACAAGCTGCAAAATAGTGTTTACATGAATATAACCTACATATTGAGCGTCCGGAGGCACGAGAAAACAAGAAATAATCGCTAAAATAGCCGCAACAATAAGAATGGTTTCACACTTGACCACGTTTAACAGCCAGCGCTTCATCATTCCTCCGTAAGGCAGTAGATACAACTTAACCTATTATACTAGAAACCCTTTCCCATGGAGCCACCAAGTTCCCGACAAAATCATTGAAATAGCAAGGCATAGGAGACTATTAAGAGCTAGATTTAGCCGCAAATACGCAATACAAAAATCCGCCCTTTTTTAGGACACGCGCATCGCAAAAATTGCATTTAAAGACAAGATTGCGTATATCATATTAAAACAAAGAATTTGTTGTCTACACAAGAAGCGAATTATGGCAGAAATAAACACAACAGAAGATCAGAAGCTTGAACAAAAACTTGCTCGTCAAATTCATCTTCGTGAAAACCACCAGCGAAACACTGCAGATTTAGTTGTTGAATGCTTGGTCAACGAAGGCGTTGAAGTAGTTTTCGGCATACCAGGTGAGGAAAATATTCCACTTCTTGAGGCGATTGAGCGCGATGGTCGCATTCGTTTTGTACTTACTCGCCACGAGCAGGGTGCTGGTTTTATGGCAGCAACTTACGCTCACATTACCGGAAAGCCGGGCGTATGCTTAGCAACACTGGGTCCTGGTGCTCTAAATCTTACGCTTCCTGTAGCTCAAGCAAACGCAAGCACTACCCCACTTGTTGCAATTTGCGCGCAAGGTAACGTTTCTAGGCTTTATAAGGAATCTCACCAGATTATTGATTTAGTTGCACTTTTCCAGCCGATTACGCAATGGTCTTCTATGATGCTTGCTCCTGCTTCTGCGCCGGAGATGGTTCGTAAAGCGTTCTCTATTGCGGGTCGTAACCGCCCGGGAGCTACTTGCCTTGTTA
Organism: Gardnerella vaginalis; assembly: GCF_001546485.1. GTDB lineage: Bacteria > Actinomycetota > Actinomycetes > Actinomycetales > Bifidobacteriaceae > Bifidobacterium > Bifidobacterium vaginale_D. The sequence goes on from NZ_KQ956879.1 coordinate 2,382, forward strand.
TTCCGGAAGATATTAGCGAAATGCCAGCGCCTGCAGACGCAAAACCGCTTCCACTGCCGCATCCGCTGCATATTATGCCAGCTCCGGACACTATTGAGGAAGCCGCTCAAATTATTAGCCGCGCAAAGCAGCCTATTATTTTGGCAGGAAATGGCGTTGCGCGCTCTCACGCAGAAAATCAGCTTCTTGCGTTTGCTGAGCAACTTAATGTGCCAGTTGCAACTACGTTTGAAGGTAAGGGTGTTTTCCCGGATAATCATCCGAATGCGCTTGGCGTCGTTGGCTTTATGCACCGCGATTACGAGAACTTCGCGTTTGATACGGCTGATTTGATTATTGCAGTCGGTTTTTCGATTCAGCAGTTTGATCCTAAGAAAATCAACCCGAATATTGATAAAACTATTATTCACATCAATACTTTTGTGGAAGATACTGACGCGCACTACCCTACTGCGCTGAACATTATGGCAAATATTGGGCAGACGTTGAAAACTCTTACTTCAGTATTAAAGGATCGCAACATTACTTTCGATGTAAGCCACCCACGTATTCGACAAATGCTTACAGAAGAACTACACTCTTGCGAAAATGACGAAAGCATGCCAATGAAACCGCAGCGCGTAGTTTACGATATTCGTCGCGCTGTTCCTGAAGGCACGAAGGTGCTTGTAGATACGGGCGCTCTTAAAATGTGGATGGCACGCTTGTACCCAACTATGCACCCGAATACTTGCATAATCGACAACAGTCTTTCTACTATGGCTTGGACGCTTCCGGGTGCTGTTGGTGCTTCATTTATTCGCGATAATTCCGGCAAAATGAACACAAAACCTGTGCTGGCTGTGATGGGCGACGGCAGCTTCATGATGAACGTGCAGGAAATTGAAACTGCAGTGCGCGTTGGAAGCCGCATGGTGGTTCTTGTTTGGGAAGATAACGCGTACGGCTTAATTAAGTGGAAGATGGAGCTTCATGCAGGTGAACACGAGTACGTGGACTTCCATAATCCGGACGTGCCAAAATTGGCTGAAAGCTTTGGGGCACGTGGTCACTGCGTTAAGAAGCCGGAAGATTTGTACAATATGCTGCGTGAAGCTTTGGAGCAAGAAAGCGGCGTTGACGTGATTTCCTGCCCAGTTGATTACAGTGAGAATATGAAGCTTATTGAAAAGCTTGGCGATATTGACTTTAGTAACTAAGTTTCAATAAATTTTTGCAGACAAAAGGCTACGTAATCACACTAGATTACGTAGCCTTTTGTTTGTTAGTACAGTTTTGTACAAAAGATTGCATTAAAAGCTACATGATTTGCGACTGCAAGCTTTTGCGCGCAGCCTCCATAGAAGTGATTTGCCCAAGCAGCGCAAGCTTTTCTTGCCCATCTGGCAGTTTTGCCATGCGCGCTCGAGCCGCACCAATTCTACGCATATAGCCAATATCAAGCAGTCGAATAAGGAGTTCGTTCGCATACTTACTTTCTGCGCTTGTAGCTCTACGCAGCGGATCTGAAGGCGACCCACTTACAGCTTGCTGCGTCTGTTGCATTTGCTGATTATTCGCGCCTTCTACTATTTCAGCAGATGCAGGAAGAGGCAGAGGCATAACAGACAGCTCGGTAATCACTGATTCAAGCAGCGAACCCGCAGATTTTGTCATCATATGTAACCACAAGCCTTGCGTAACATTACCGGCTGGCAATCCTCCCACAGCAACGAATGCCTGAAACAGCGTACGAAATACTGGAGTAATAAAATTATTTAACGTAAGTTGCGCAAATAATTGTTCGTTAAACGCAAGCGGCACTTGTAATAATAACGCCATAAACTGTTGCTCACACATGAATACAGCATCATCTACGCGATAATAACGCTGATTTTGAGCCGCACTTCGCATGATTGCTATTCGAGAAGATTGAGAATCTGCTGTACGCTCAACACCAGTCTGCTGCACACCTGCTGGAATCATATGATACTTAGATGCGTAAGCGTCGTCATCTCGAACTTGCAAACGACGGCGAGCCGCCTCAACTTCACGCCGCATCACAACCAAATCAACACCGATTGCACGCACAGCTTTACGCATATACAAGTCAAGCAGCGAACGGTCACGAATTTGTGCAATAAGAGGCGCCACTGCTTTCACTGCACCCATTTGACCTGTAGTATACGATGTTTCAAAACGGTTAATTACCGTGTCAATCACAAAATCGTATAGCGGACTTGCGTGAGCAACTAGCGAACGTACAGCTTCGTCACCACGCTGAATGCGTAAATCACAAGGGTCAAGATTATTGTCAGCTACTGCAACAAATGTTTGCGTTAAAAATGCTGAATCCAAGCCGAAAGCGTGAAGCGCAGCCTTTTGACCAGCAGCATCACCGTCGAAAGTAAATACGATGCGTGAACTTACTGACTGACCATTTACTTTTATAGGGCCTACAAGTTGAATTGCTCCCAAAGAATCGTCTGCAATAAGTCTGCGCACAATCTTTGCATGCTCAACACCAAAAGCAGTGCCACAAGTAGCAACTGCAGTGTCAATTCCAGCTACATGGCATGCCATTACGTCGGTGTAGCCTTCAACGATTACAACTTGACGTTTTTTAACAATATTTGCTTTGGCTAAGTCAATTCCGTATAGAACCTGCGTTTTGCGGTATAGCGCAGTGTCGGGAGTATTAATATATTTTGCACTAATAGCATCGTCATCGTACAGTTTGCGAGCACCAAAACCAAGAGTTCTGCCAGTAGAGTCACGTATAGGCCAGGTTAATCGACCACGGAAGTAGTCGTATATTCCTCGCTGACCGAGTCGCGCTAAGCCAGCGTCAAGCAGTTCTTGACGTGTAAAACCTTTATTTGCTAAGTATCTGACTAGATTATCCCAACCTTTAGGCGCATAACCGCATGCGAAATACGCGCTTTGTTGTGGAGTAAAGTTTCGCCCTGCAAGTAATTCGCGTGCAGGAGTAGCCTCCTCAGTGCTCAGTTGCGAAACAAAAAATTTTTGTGCTTCTTCGTTTGCTTCTAACAGTCTGGCACGTTTGGAACCGGCATGAGCTTGAGCGTCACCGTTTTGCTGCTGGTAGTGCATCTCAATATGGTATCGGTCTGCTAAAAACTCTACTGCTTCACGGAAATCAATATTCTCTTTCTTCTCGACGTATTTAAATACATCACCACCAGCACCACAACCGAAGCAATGCCACATTCCTAAGCTTGGACGCACGCTAAAACTTGGTGTTTTTTCATCATGGAATGGGCAAAGACCTACAAAAGTGCCAGTTCCAGAAGGCTTCAGTGTTACTGTTGCAGACACGATATCGTATAAGTCTGCTGCTGCGCGCACGCGCTCAATGTCTTCTTTCACAATCATTCCAACCATAGTGTCTAGCTTATCGCAAACCGACGGCGAGTGGTATTGCGCGCGTGACTACAATCCCCGTTTTTGACGATTACACAGTTTTTGCCGCTTACCCCTGATTACCATAATGCACTAAAGGATATGAGCATAAAAAAAAAATGGGGACTGAGTA
>NZ_KQ956880.1 GCF_001546485.1 Gardnerella vaginalis
CCACTGGACTTCCAACTTAAGCGAGTTTCCGCATTGAAGTGCCTCCGCGCGCTACGCTTTAAGCGCTCCGGCAAGTCAATGCGCCCAGTCCTCTTTTAGTGCTCGTAAAGAAATCCCCCAAACTCTGCATGCCAATTCGTTAATAACCGTGCACATCGCAGAGATTTTTCGATTTTTCTTCTTCACTCGGCGAATCAGCAGCCTTCGGCTCTGACGTTCGCCTCGCTCAGTGCGAAAAATCTCAAATCTCACCACACGAATATTCGTACACTAAAGTATCGCAATTAAGCTGTGGGTAGTTTGGTGGTTGGGGGATTATTCTTGGTGTATAACGTGCAGTAGCACTAATGCTAGTGTTCTCTAAGCAACAAGTAATCAATCTCTGCAGAGCAGTACCGCAAAGCTACAGGAACATTTGCCGGGAAATTTTCCGGCGTTTGTTTCCTCTGTTTCGGCGTGTCAACGCGCGTATTAATTTGCAATATCTCAAATTCGTGGTATTCTATTTAAGTTGTCTGCTTAGCAAGCATTTAGTTGCTGGGCAAACAGTTTGGAGAATTCGCCTAGTGGTCTATGGCGCACGCTTGGAAAGCGTGTTGGTGTAACAGCCTCACGAGTTCGAATCTCGTATTCTCCGCGCCTAGGGTTTCTAGCCAATCGCTAGAAGCCCTTTTTTCATGCCGAAAACCCTTGAAATATCAACGTTTTTGGCTTGTTTTCAGTGTTTTTCTGTTTTGCATTTTGTATCATTAAGTGCCATTATTTTTGATTATAAGCAGGGTGTATAAAGGGGTGAATATCGGGTTATTTCCCAAAAAGGGTGTAAAGCTAAG
>NZ_KQ956881.1 GCF_001546485.1 Gardnerella vaginalis
GTGCTTTAGAAACTAGGTTGTGACTGATGTGCACGACGACCTGCTTTCGCGCTGCGATTATTTACCCCGCGTTTGCGCGACACGCCGTATAATATTCAATATTACGCATAATATGCGTTAGGTTTTCGCAAAAAGCCAAGTATTTCACTAATAAACAGCATACTTATCTCTGTATATACATATCTTGTATAAATAATTGTGAGAATAGTAGGGTTATCGTGTATAGTTATACACATCAATGCAAATTATAGATTCTTAATACACATACGAGGAGAAGAACTATGTTGAAATCTATGAAGCCTATTGCTGCTCTTGCGTCTTTGGTATTGCTCGGCAGTATTGCTGCGTGTGGTCCAGCCGATTCCAAAGCAGCGGATCCAGATGTTGCTCGCAGCTACGACGTGAGCCAGGTTAAGAAGGATGATGCTGTTGCGGCATTGGTTCCGGCGGAAGTTGCGAAAACTGGTGAGCTTACGGTTGGTGTAAACGTAAGTTATGCTCCTGCTGAGTTCTTTGCTGCCGACGGCAAAACTCCTGTTGGTTACGAAATTGATTTCTCTAAAGCATTAGCAAAAGTTATGGGCTTAAATGCTAAGATTATGCATGCTCAATTTGATTCCATTATTCCTGCAATCGGCAGCAAGTATAACGTTGGTATTTCGGGCTTTACAGTAAATGCTGAGCGTATGAAGTCCGTTGATTTTGTAACTTATGCGAATGCTGGATTGTCATTTGAAGTGCGTAAGGGAAATCCTACTAAAGTTGATCCAAAGAACCTTTGCGGTAAGAAAGTGACTTTGGAAACTGGCACTGTTGGTGAACCGATTATGGAAGAAGCCAAGAAGCAGTGTGCTGCGAAGAAAGATAAGCCTCTCGAAATTATGAGTTTCAAGGAGCAGACTGACGCAACTACAGCTCTTCTTTCTGGTCGCGCTGACGTTATGTATGCGGATACTCCAGTAGCTGGTTATGCGGCTATTAAGAACGCTGGAAAACTTGAGATTCTTGCTAATAGCAAGGATGCTGAGCCAATGGGTGCAGCTGTGAAGAAGGGTGATGCTGCCATGCTTAAAGCGGTGAAAGCTGGCATTGATAAGCTTATGAAGTCCGGCATCTATAAGGATATTCTCAAGAAGTGGGGTGTTGAGGATGTTGCTATTGATAAAACTGTAGTAAATCCTAAGATGTGATTGAGTTACAATCTTAATAATTACATCAGGTTGTACCTGCTATCGTTAATCTGAGTCGTAATTTTGCGACTCAGATTATTTCGTTACTTTACTGGCATTGGTTACTTTACTGATACTAGCTACTTTACCGATACTGGTTATTTTACTAATAATTGATGAGCATGAAAAAGCGTACTGACAAGGGGAATACATTGAATTGTGCAAATAAGCAATCTTCTGCGACGAAAGATGATGCTGTTAACGCCGAGCACATTTTGCCGGTTAAAAAGCCGGGTCCTATTATCGCTGGCGTTATAGTGGCGGTGATCGCGTGTTCGCTTCTTTACAGTATTATTACTAATCCGCGATTTGAATGGCAAGTAGTAGGTGTGTACCTTATAAGCGACAACGTGCTTGCTGGTATAGGCTGGACCTTGCTTTTAACGGCGCTTGCTATGCTTATTGCAATTGTGCTTGCTGTTGGTTTAGCAATGATGCGAAAGTCAGTAAACCCTGTTCTTCGCGGTGTGAGCTGGTTCTTTATTTGGTTTTTCCGCGGCACGCCTGTGTATACGCAGCTTGTGTTTTGGGGCATGTTTGCCGTGCTTGTGCCACGGTTGGGCATTGGTATTCCATTTACTTCTGTAGAGTTTTGGTCTATTGATTCTAATGTAATTATGACTTCGCTTACGGCTGCTGTTGTAGGTTTGTCACTGAACGAAGCAGCGTACTTGTCGGAAATTGTGCGAGCTGGTTTGGAAGCTGTTGATGCTGGTCAGGTTGAGGCTGCTCAGGCGCTTGGCATGGGTAGGGCTTTAACGATGAGGCGAGTGATTCTTCCGCAAGCAATGCGCATTATTGTTCCGCCGCTTGGGAATGAGACTATTGGTATGTTGAAAACTACTTCTTTGGTTCTTGCAGTACCGTTTACGCTGGAGCTTCAGTTCGCTACGAATGCTATAGCTAACCGTATTTATAAGCCGATTCCGTTGCTTCTTGTGGCGAGTATTTGGTATTTGGTTATTACTTCTATTCTGATGGTGTTGCAATCTATGCTTGAAAAGCATTTTGGCAAGGGCTTTGAAGCGCGAGATATTGTGAAACATGCTCAATTAGATACCGATAAAGGTCAACGTGGCGACCAGTCTTTGCATGCTCAACAAAAGAATGTTAAAGGGCGTAACGATGCTACGATGCTCGGTTTTAATGCTTAATGAGTAATTGCATAAAGCGAAATACAGTAGCGAAATAAGAATGAGATTGGATTATAAAAATGACAGATACAGCAGCAAACGCTACAGCAGCAAACGTTCCGGCAGTCGTAATGAAGAACGTGCATAAATCATTTGGCAACTTGCAAGTATTAAACGGCATTAATATGACGGTAAACCCGGGTAGTGTAACAGTAATGTTGGGACCTTCCGGATCTGGAAAATCTACGCTTTTGCGCTTAATTAATCAGCTTGAAACGTTGACTTCGGGAAGTATTTGCATTTATGGCGAGCGTATTGGTGTAAAGCAAGTAACGCGTAAAGGAAAGCAATGTTTGCAAGCGCTTGACGATAAGGAAATTGCTCAACAGCGCGCAAAACTTGGTATGGTATTCCAGCGTTTTAACTTATTCCCTCACATGACGGCTTTGGAAAACGTTATGGAAGCGCCTGTGCATGTGTTGCATATGAATACTCAAGAAGCGCACGACTTAGCTGTTGAAGAGCTTAAACGCGTTGGTATGGCTGAGCGTATGAATCATTATCCGGCAGAGCTTTCAGGCGGTCAGCAGCAGCGCGTGGCTATTGCGCGCGCGCTTGCTATGAAGCCGGAGATTATGCTGTTTGATGAGCCTACTTCTGCGCTTGACCCGGAACTTGTTGGCGAAGTGTTAAACGTTATGCGCGATCTTGCAAAAGACGGAATGACGATGATTGTAGTAACGCACGAGATTGGTTTCGCTCGCGAAGTTGCGGATCAAGTCGTGTTCATGGATGGTGGTGTTATTGTCGAACAGGGCACTGCTGATATTATTACGAATCCACAAACTGAGCGTTTTCAAGATTTTCTGCAGCACGTTTTGTAAAACTTGCGTAGCACTAGACGTACGTATCGTTAGACGTAACTTGCGCAGCACTAGACGTAATTTGCGTATCGCTAGACGTAACGTATGTATCGCTAGACGTAACGTACGTATCGCTAGACGTAACTTGCATCACTTTTTTGCGTATTGTTATGTGTATCTCTGGCGTGCGCTCGCTTGTGTATCGTACAATAGAAGATTATGTGTGGCATTGTAGGATACGCAGGTTTTGGAAAAGTTTGCGCAAAACCTTTGGAAGTTTGTTTAGGTGGATTAGAGCGTTTAGAGTATCGCGGTTATGATTCTTCAGGTGTGGCGTTGGTTGCTCCTGGAATGGATCGCGTAGCTGTGCGTAAAAAGGCTGGACGTCTAGCTGTGTTACGAAGCGATATTAGTGCGCATCCTATGCCGGAAGCGAGTGCAGCTATTGGGCATACTCGCTGGGCTACTAACGGCGCTCCTTGCGACGTAAACGCGCATCCTCACACGAGTGCTGATAGCAACATTGCGCTTATTCACAACGGCATTATTGAAAATGCTGTGGTATTGAAAGAGCAACTTCACGAAGAAGGCTACGAGTTTTCTTCTCAAACTGACACTGAAGTTGCAGCGAAATTGCTTGGTAAAGTCGCGAACGAAATCGTAAGTGAAACTGGCAAACCGGACTTGTTTACGGCTCTTCGCCGCACTGCAAAAATGCTGAAGGGTGCTTTCACGCTCTTAGCTGTTGATATACGTCAACCGGGTATTGTGGCAGCTGTTCGCCATGATTCGCCATTGGTTGTTGGTCTTGGCGATGGCGAGTACTTCTTGGGTTCAGATGTTGCTGCTTTTGTAGCTTATACGGATCGCGTTTTGGAAGTCGGACAAGATCAGGCTGTTTGCATTGGCAATATTGACGGCGCTGGTAAAGCTGGCCTGCTGCTTACTGATTTTGACGGCAATATTGTTGAAAATCCTACGTGTTTTACAGTTGATTGGGATGCGTCTGCTGTTGAAAAAGGCGGTTGGGATTCCTTTATGGATAAGGAAATTCATGAGGATCCGCACGCTGTTGCCGACACTTTGCGCGGTCGTTTTGATGCTCAGGGGAATATTGTTCTTGACGAAGTGCATATTGGTCAGGATGTGTTGCGCGCGATTGACAAGATTATTGTAGTTGCTTGCGGTACGGCAAGTTACGCTGGTTTGGTTGCAAAATATGCGATTGAGCATTGGGTGCGTGTGCCGGTTGAGGTGGAACTTGCGCACGAGTTTCGCTACCGTGACCCTATTTTGACGCATCGCACGCTGGTAGTTGCTATTTCACAATCTGGCGAAACGATGGATACGCTTATGGCTTTGCGTCACGCGCGCGAGCAGGGAAGTCGCGTGCTTGCAATTTGCAATACGCAAGGTTCGAGTATTCCTCGCGAATCTGATGCTGTGCTTTACACGCACGCTGGCCCGGAAATTGCTGTTGCTTCTACGAAAGCTTTCGTAGCGCAGATTGTGGCAGCATACATGCTTGGTCTGTATTTGGCGCAAGTAAAAGGCACAATGTATCGCGACGAAATTCAGCAAATTGTTGCGCAACTTAAAACTATGCCAAGTAAAATCCAGCATGTGCTCGATACGCAATCTGACGCAATCATGAAAGCGGCTGAGCATACGCTGGAAGCTAAGTCTTTCTTATTCTTAGGTAGGCATGTTGGTTACCCGGTTGCTTTAGAGGGTGCTCTGAAGCTTAAGGAAATTGCGTACACGTTTACAGAAGGTTTTGCAGCGGGCGAGCTTAAGCACGGTCCGATTGCGCTGGTTGATGCCGGTGAGCCGGTGGTGGTAATCGTTCCTTCTTCTCGCGGGCGAGACGTTTTGCACTCAAAAGTAATCTCCGGTATTGAAGAAGTCAAAGCGCGTGGAGCATTTACTATAGCGGTTGCGGAAGAAGGGGATCCGGACGCGTCACGTTATGCGGATATTGTGTTCTGGAGACCTGAGTGCCCAACGCTTTTAAGCCCACTTGTTGACGTAGTTGCGTTGCAATTATTTGCTATGGATATGGCGAAATTGAAAGGCTACGATGTTGACAAGCCGCGAAATCTCGCCAAGTCTGTAACTGTTGAGTAACTTTTGAACAATCGTAAAGCAACTGTAGAGTAAACATAGATTACGCGAAGTACGGATGGCAAAGAGTATGTTTACGTCGGTAAGATTTTTACAACAACGCAAGCAGTGTAGATACTTGCTTATGTCATTACTTTGCATTGTTGTTTTGCTGTTAATTTCAGGCTGCTCTCATGCTGACGCTCGTACGAGCATTACCGTGTGGTCGTGGGAACCAAGCATGAAGCGGCTTGCGGCGGAATTTGAGCGGCTCAATCCAGATGTTCGTGTAGTAGTCAAAGATACGAGTGGTTACAATAATCTCAATAGGGCTATTCAAGACGGCTATGGTATGCCAGATGTTGCGCAACTTGAGTATTTTGCGCTTCCACAATACGCTGTTAGCGGTCAGTTGTTAGATATTACGGATCGCGTGCAAGGTACGCAAACGTTTTACACTCCTGGCACATGGTCGTCTGTGCAATTGGGCGGGCGCGTGTATGGGTTGCCTATGGATTCTGGACCAATGGCATGGTTTTATAACGATGATGTGTTTAAGCAGGCTGGTGTTGATGCAACGCAAATACACACTTGGGAAGATTACCGTCACGCCGCTCGAAAGCTGAAAGACATTGGCGTGTATATTGCTGCAGATTCGGGGGATGCGAGCTTTTATAATGCTATGATTTGGCTTGCTGGAGGTAAGCCTTTTATTACTTCGCACGACGGCAAAACGGTGACTGTTCGTTTAGACTACGATAAGGGAACTCAGGCGTTTACTAAGTTTTGGCAGTCTATGATTGACGAAGGCTTAATTGATACGCGCACTACTACGTGGACGCAGCGTTGGAAGAATGGTGTTGGAGCCGGCAAAATTGCTTCTGTATTTGCTGGAGCATGGATGCCGTCGCTGTTGCTTGAGAATGTGCCTGGTACAGCAGGGTTGTGGAAAGTTGCACAAGTTCCTACTTTGCACGGCGAGAAGCGCAATGCGGAAATGGGTGGTTCTGCGCTGTCGGTATTGCAGTCAAGCCGAAAGCCGGAAGCTGCATTGCGTTTCGTGAATTTTGTGTGTCATGACATGCAGGGTATTAATACGCGTGTAAGTGGGGGAGCGTTTCCTGCGGATGTTGTGACGCTTGGGGATGCAGCATTTTTGAATCGTACAACTATTCGTGATTCGCGCGGAATTGACATACCATATTTTGGTGGTCAAAAGTTTAATCGAGTATTTGCTGAGGCTGCAAACAATGTGGATACGGGGTACCGGTATTTGCCGTTTGAAGTGTATTCGCGCAGCGATTTTCGGGCAACTGTTGGTCAAGCATATGATTGGAGTCGTAAATCGCGCGCTCGTCTGAATGTTCAAGAAATGATTGATGCCGGAATTACGCAGGACGACGGAAGTCAACTGTGGCTTCCGGACGACCCTGGTCCTCGAATTTCCATAAGAAAAGGGCTTAAGTTGTGGAGCAAGGATTTGCAAGAATACGGCTACAATCAGGGCTTTATTATGAGGTAGCCGTCGGTATAAAACGTCAAATTTACGCAGTATAAAACGTCAAATTTACGCAGCTTGGGCGAGTAAATCTTGCAAAATGTACAGGTAGATTAGCACAAATTGAGTAAGCAACTAGCGAAAGTCAAGTAAGCAACTAGTGCAAACTGACTGAGTGACTAGCGTATATTAACTAAGTAACTAGCGCATATTGCGCCGGTAAATCGCAGCCATACCCTTAAAAATAAGATTCGGATCATAATAGTCAATACTTTGCACATCTTGCTCGAATAATCTACCTAAGCCGCCTGTAGCAATCACGGTAAAAGGCTCACCAATTTCAGTTTTGAACTGCTCAATCGTGCGCTCAATGCCGCCCAAAAAACTGTAGTACAGTCCAGCTTGCATGGCAGGACGCGTGGATTTCGCAAGAACCGACTTTGGTCGTGCAATCTCAACTTCTGGAAGCTGAGCTGTGTTATCCCACAAAGCTGCTGCTGCAGTACGAATACCTGTACAAATCAATCCACATGTAATAGATCCGCTTGCATCCACGTAATTGTAGGTAGTAGCGGTACCAAAATCAATCACCAATGCAGGTGCACCGTATTCGCTAAATGCACCAACGCAATCTGCAAGACAATCCGCACCAAGAGAGCGTGGTTCGTCGATGCGGATATTCATGCCAGTTTTAACTCCAGGACCTACAATCATCGGGTCGATTTGCAAGAATTTGATAATACTTGCACGGAACGAGTGCATTACTTTAGGTACTACGGAAGCAACAATCACATCTTCAACGTCGCTTACCTTGAATCCGCTTAAATGCAGAAATTGTGTAATCATAATGCCATATTCGTCGGAAGTGTGATTTGCTTTCGTTGTCATGCGGTATGTGCCGGCAATGTGGTACGTGTCGGAAGTGCTGTGGGTACCGGAAGTGCTGTATGTGTCAGAAGTGCTGTGGGTGCCGGAAGTGCTGTTGTGCTCCAAAAAGCCGAGCACAATATTCGTGTTGCCAATGTCTACTGCTAAAAGCATGAGTTTTCCCCCGTATGAGTGAGGCGTTGTGTTTTGTGGTTGCGTTGTTGTGCATTTGTAGTGTTGTGGTTGCGCGCTATTGTAACTGCGCACCAACGTGCTTTTCGCACGTCTGTAAGTATATGGTAATGCGTGACTTTATAAGCGTAAAGCATAAAGCGTAAAGCGTAAAGCGTAAAGCATAAAGCATAAAGCGTAAAGCATAAAGAATGTTATTGAAATGTGCCATTGGTAGCAGAGCACAAATCCGCATGAATTATGCATATTTACTGTTTCGAGTTATAGGAGTATACTATAAAAGGTATAGCGAACGCAAATAGTATGTTCACAGTAGAACTTCATCAGCGTACAAAATGAGAGATATGTGCCATTTTATGTGAGTTAACGACTATTGCGTATCACGAGGGTGAGGGAATATGAAGAAAAATATGAAGCATCGCGTGTTAGCAGTGTTGAGTGCTGTTTTGTGTGTGGTTGCTATGACACTGAGCGTGGCAGTACTGCCGGCGATGGCTTATGCCAACATAACGAGGAATCCACTGTTTGCTGCTGCCTTGGCTGCTGTTACTGAGAATGATAAGGGCAAAGACGCAAAAGAGAAGGGTAAAGAGGCTGGTAAAGAGGGGGAAAGTAACAGGGCAGCTAATGGGGAAGCTGGTAGTGAATCTAATGGTGTGGCGTCTGTAAGTAACGGCAATGATGGTGAAGATGCTGGTAGCGGTGCCGGGAATGGCGCAAAATCAGGCAATGATGCCGGCGATGAAAAGAAGCAATCTAATGTTCCTGCGAATGTTCCTGAGCATAAATCCAATAAAGAAAATGGCAAGCAAGTAGATAAGAACAAGAAAAATAACGAAGCTAAGAACAAAGACGCAAAAGAGAAGGCTAAAAAAGAAAAAGCCAAAAAGAAAAAACAAGATCGTGATGCGGGTAATAGTGAGAAATTAACCCTAGACCAAGTTAAAGCACTTCCTGCTTGCGTGGCTGAAATTAACGATGATAATAATAAAGTTACGATTACGTCTCAATCAGGGACAGGGAACTGTGCTATCAGTGCCAATGAGAAGAGTGACGCATTTGATGCTATTCGTGAAAAAATTAAGAATCTCCCTGCTGATGGTAGTGAAATCGATTTTGTAGACGGTGTTAAAGCGTATGGCTACGGTAGTTTGTCAAAAGATAAGGAAGGTCTTTTTTCGGGGGCAAACGTTTCTTACATTGGTAATGGCAAAAACTTTGATGTAAGTAATGTTACAGATATGTCGTATCTGTTTAAGGATTCCTCACTGGGTGTTGATTTCTTTTATGTTAATTTTTATGATCCAACGAGTTTAATTGGTTGGGATGTGAGCAAGGTTACGAATATGGAGAGCATGTTCGAGGGGTGCGCGCGTCTACAAAATCCTAAAGGTATGAGAGATTGGAATGTTAGCAATGTTAAGAACATGAAAAACATGTTCGAGGGGTGCACTGGTTTAGAAAATCTTAGCGGTTTGGAAGGTTGGGATGTGAGCAAGGTTAAGAATATGGAGGGCATGTTCGCGTCTGTTATTAGGAACCAAAATCAACATGATGCTTTGGATATAAACGGGTATGCAGGTGAGATGGCGATTGCTTCGGTTGAACCTTTAAATAAGTGGAATGTTGACAATGTTACGAACATGAACAGAATGTTTGAGGGTTGCACAAGCATAACAGATTTTACTGCTTTGGAAGGTTGGGATACGAAAAACGTTGAGGAAATGATCGGTATGTTCGAATACTGCAAGAGTATGAGTTCGCTTGTATTTTTGGAAAATTGGAATGTAAGTAACGTTAAAGACATGATGGTAATGTTTGCGCTGTGCTACAAGATTAAAAATACTAAGGGCCTAGAAAATTGGAATGTAAGTAACGTTAAAAAAATGGATGGCATGTTTGCATATTGCTCTAAGCTCAATAGTATCAGTGGATTATCTAATTGGAATAAAACAGGTAAGAGCAGTACAGACCAATTAGCTAGCACGTTTAGAATGTTCTATGGCTGCAGTTTTCTTACTAGTCTTCAACCTTTGAGCGGTTGGAATGTTGGCAGTGTTACGGACATGAGCAGCATGTTCAACGGTTGTAATGGCTTAACCAGTCTTCAACCTTTGAGCGGTTGGAATGTTGGCAGTGTTACGGACATGAGCAGCATGTTTGACGGTTGTGGCAGTCTTACTAGTCTTGAACCTTTGGAAAAGTGGAATGTTGACAATGTTACGAAAATGAGTAGCATGTTCAGCAGTTGTAATAGCTTAACCAGTCTTCAACCTTTGAGCGGTTGGAATGTTGGCAGTGTTACGGACATGAGCAGCATGTTCAACGGTTGTAATGGCTTAACCAGTCTTCAACCTTTGAGCGGTTGGAATGTTGGCAGTGTTACGAAAATGAGTAGCATGTTCAGCGGTTGTCATAGCTTGAGTAATCTTAAAGGTCTAGAAAAGTGGAATGTTGGCAGTGTTGAGAACATGGGCAGCATGTTCTCCGATTGCTACTTTGAGCATACAAACAAAAAAGGTGATGTAGTAAAAATAACAGGATTGACTGATATAAGTGCATTGAGTGGCTGGAATGTTGGCAGTGTAACGAATATGTTTAACATGTTCAGTGGTTGTACTCGCTTGGGTAATCTTAAAGGTCTAGAAGGGTGGAATGTTAGCAATGTTACGAATATGTCTAGCATGTTTTCTGATTGCAAAAAACTTACCGGCGCTGTGGATTTAAGCAAGTGGGATATTTCAAAAGTTACGGATTTTACTTTGATGTTTTCCAATGCAGGAGCAGAAAGCGGCGACAGTCTTATATTAGATTTCAGCAATAAGAACTTTACAAAACCTACTAATTCTAAGTCTACTACTGTTTCTGTTGATGGTATGTTTGGTGGTTTTAAAGGCACGTTGATTGCGAATGGATGGGAGTCTCAAGGTTTTGATGATCATCCTGATGATGATCCTATCAAAAGTAATTTTGCTACGGGTGGAATATTCTCCCTCGATGAGAATTATCACAGCAATAATATAGTCGTAACTAATAATGTTACGATTTTAGATACAATTTCAAACGATGATGATTTTAAAAATATTGCATACTACATTCCTGTTAAAGCCAAGCTAATGGAGCCTGGCGATATAAAAAATGACAATATGACATGTGATTGCAATATAGACTCGGGTGGTACTACTTATACGTACTATGTTCATGCACTGTATAATTCGAGTAATTTAGAGAAGAAACAGAATGAAAAATCGCAGGATTATGCGTACAGAGTTGTAAAAAAGAGTTTCGCTTCAAAGTTTAGAAGTGCTATAGATTCTCAATCGGGCGAAGTTACTGGTGGTGAGGAATCTGGTGGAAAAGAAAATTCTAGTTCTAGCTTGCGTAGTGCAAAGTTGAAATCGCGTGTAAAGGAATTGCGATCCGCAAGAGAATCGCGATCTGTAAGAGATGACGGTGATGGAGAAGAAAGTTCTGAACCTGAACCTGAACCTGAAGAACAGGGCAGTACTTATAAAATCTTGTTTAAGAAGTCAAGCGGAAATACTTGCACCTGGACAGAACTTGGCGAAGGTGAAAAGGGTGCTGCGCCTGATAATCCAATGTCTCCTGTAACGTTCTTCACTACGATGTACTATTTGGAGACCTTTGTTAAGCCAGTGCCTTTGCCGCATACTGGCGGCCAGTCGGCTGTTATGTTTACGTTCTTGTCTATTGGACTGTTCTCAATGTTCGCGGTTGCTGGGGCGTTCGGTCGTCATGGCTGGGTTGCATCTGTGCTCTCGGGCACTGCTTTGACTGGGTTTGTGGAGGCTTTTGGCGGCGGCGCGCTCGATATTGCGGCTGGCTTTAAGCACTGCTTCGCGCACTCTGTTGCGCACTCTGTTGTAAGTGGCTCTATGCTTAAACCTGTTGTAAGTGCGGCAACCGGCTTCTTTGCTCGGTTCCGAACTGACGATTCCACCTTCGGCAAGCACACTAAACAGCGCTAACGTTTATTCGTTACTAACACAGTACGGTTTCTGCGTGCGTAAGTCCACATTTGCGCGCATATTACCATTTTTTCGTTGCTAACGCAGTACGGTTTCTGCGTGCGTAACGCTCGTTGCTACCTTTTCGTTCTTCGTGCAGTATGGTTTCTGCGTGCATAACGTATAATTGCGTTTTTTCGTTACTGGTGCAGATGAGCGACTGCGTTAGTAACGGAAACTATCGCCTCCGCTCCGCCCTGCTTTCGCGCGCGCAATGTTGCGCTCAAGCAGGGCGTCGCGTACGCGAAACACTAGCGGTTTTTAGTAGTGAGAGATAGGAATTGCTTGTCGAGCAATATAAAAGCGGAGCGATAGTAGTAGTCTTGTTGATGAATAACTATTTCCGCAAAAAAGTAAGCAAAAAACTAAACTTAACTACCTGTCCACTAGTCCAAATGAGGTATAGGAGCGTAGCGCTGCGAGACAAGTAATTCCTATCTCTCACAGCCACATAACCCTGCCCTGCCTTCGTCAATCGAGACGAAGGC
>NZ_KQ956882.1 GCF_001546485.1 Gardnerella vaginalis
CCCAATGATTTCAAGCTCGGTCAAAGCGCTCAGAGCGTTAACGCAGTGCGCGATGCGCTTGGTTGAAGAAATCGTATTCGTACACACACGACGTCATGTACGCTTGAGCAGCAAGAACACGCTGTTCAGGTGAAGCTTTCTCAAAAGCATCTTCCACACACTCAATTGCCGTACGAACGCACGCGTCAAAGCCTTCCGAAGAATACATTTCAATCCAATCATAGTATGGGTTGCTAGGCTTCAACGCAGCAGCAAGCACATGACCAACTTCCTCATACAACCAATAGCAAGGAAGCACACTAGCCGCTGCCACTACATAATCCTCACCAAATGTCGAAGCAAGCAAGTGATTCACGTAAGCAAGCGTCACTGGCGAACAAACAGGTTGCATTGGTTGACCTGTTTTCTTAAACCAGCCACGATGCAGCTCAGACTCTGCCTCAATGCATCCTGCGGAACTTGACGACCAGTGCACACGCGCTTTATCATCATGTGCTTTAGCTCCGCAAGCCGCCAAAGCTCGCGAGTAGCGTTTCAAATATTCCGCATCCTGATTCAAATAGAAGTCAAACAAATCTTCATCCAAAGATCCGTCACCAAGCGCCTGAATAAACGGCATCCGCATAATATTATTATCGACATCAGCACTCGCGTTCCACAAAGCCGCAGTCCACTTACCAGCGGCAGCAATCCACGGTTTTCGCGCAACAGAATGAGCTGACACAACGCAAGTTTCAGGTTTCATGCCGTCTAAATCTCGCTCATTAATTTTCATGTGTTCCCATGGTGTTGCCGAAGAATCAAGCTCCATCCTATACTGACGTGCCGCGTGGTTCACCGGCCCATGCCCCTTGCCAACATGCAAATCCGCTCCATGCGCAATCGCTTCATTAAGCCAATGCGTAGTCCAAGATAATGCTTCCGCAACGGTTTCATGATCCTCAAGCTTTTTCCCTTCTCGAAGCGCTAAACCAACGCGAGCCGCTAGAGACGACGAAAGCGAGCAGCCTGTGCCGTGCGTTGTGGAAGTATCGACGCGTGGCGAAGGAACGTGAATCTCGGTACCGTCTGGGAAAACTGCCGTATTCCCAGCGTCCGTGCCGGTTAAGTGACCACCTTTCACGATTACCACGGTGTTGTTGTCGGCAGCCCAACGGCGAGCTTGTGCGCACGCTTCAGTAAAGCTGGTTGCAGGCTGTTGCTCACACAGCACAGCAAGTTCAGGAATATTTGGCGTAATAATATCCGCTTTTGCAGCAAATTGACGCAATGCTTCTTCAGCTGATTGTTTCAGCAGACGATCACCAGAAGTAGCTACCATCACAGGGTCGAGTACGATTACTGGCACGGGATGCGATTCAAGCCAGTCGCGCACAAGTTCAATGTATGGCTTGTCTCCAAGCATGCCTAGTTTAACAGCATCAATGTGTACGTCGTCAAATACGGCTTCGAGTTGTGCGCGTAGGAACGAGGTTGGCGGAGTGTAGACTTCGCGCACACCGCAAGTGTTTTGCGCAACTAGGTCGGTAGTTACGCACATGCCGAAGCCATGAGATGCCATGATTGATTTGAGGTCGGCTTGGATACCGGCACCACCCGTCGGATCTGTGCCAGCTATGGAGAGCACGCGCGGAATGATTGGATCGTCAAGTGACGGCAACGAGCTTTTTCGTGGAGTTGAGAAAGCTGTATTCGCGGTTGTATTCGCGGTTGTATTCACATTAGTAGCGTTTACTACGGAAGTGATTTTACTATCGGCGTTTGTTTGTGCAGGTATTGTCATTATGTTTCCCTTCGCTAGCACTATCTAGATCAGGTTCTGCGGATGTAATCTCAGCGTTTTTGCTTGTGAATTATCGCAGCATCGCGCACTCCGAACCATCTTCGACTATATCGTTCACACACTACTAACGTGGAGAATTTATCTCACGTTTACGCGATGACATGCTTGAGCGCAGCGATTGAGCGCGCGAAAGCAACTCGGAGCGCCGAGCTTG
>NZ_KQ956883.1 GCF_001546485.1 Gardnerella vaginalis
AAATCCCAATGATTTCAAGCTCGGTCAAAGCGTGCGAACGCAAACTGCATACTGATACTGCACCAGTAACGAAAAACAACAGCTTAAGATGCAGCTTAAGAATAAAGCAGCGACGCCGCAGAAGCGGCGCGAGAGTCACCTTCGAGGAAAATCGTGGAGGCAGCGGAAAGACCGGCTTGTTGCAAAAACGCGCGGTAAAGCATTACGTCGGGTTTGCGCAAATGCGATTCGTAAGATGCACAAACGCCGTTAAGCTCGCCGAGTATTGGGCAAGTTTTTCGCGCGCAGTTAAGCCAATCGCTAGAAGCATTACCCAACGCCCACACGCGCACGTCGCTAGCAATCAACTCGCGCGCCGCAGCCGAAGCATCCGCGCGCTCGCCCACAAAACCACACTCGAAACGCTCAAAATACAAACGATATAGCCACGTAACTGCCGGCCCGTGATGCTCATCAAATGAAGTCAACGCGCGACTTCTACTCCACCCAGCCTCGCGCAAAGACTCGTGAAACTCAAATCCCCATTCCGGCTCGAAACTAAAAAGCACTTCCCCAATAAAATCCGGATAATCTGCAGCCAGCGTGCGGCGCGCATCCCAATCCACTAGCAGCTGCAAGTCAAAAACAACGTCAGTGATTTCTCTCGAAGCAGATTCGCGCACATTATTTATATCGGAAATATCGCAAATTCCGTTTGCACTCACTGCCTTAATTTCTGCGCTCATAATTTCCACTTGTTTATACCGATATTAAGAAAAACACTAAAAACGAACGTTAAGATAATCCAAGTCACACAGTTGGCGGAATACCAGCGCTCATATCATCAGCGCCCATCAAACCAGCACCGCCAACAGCACCTGCTGCAAAACTCGCCTGCAAACTGTTGAGATTGTATCCAAGCGCCTCAAGCTGCGCGCGACCGTCTTCATTAATGTTTTCAACGCTCCAGCGTGGCTTCCACGTCCAATCAATGCGAAACTCTTCCACCAAACCTGCGAGCGCATTCGCACACTCGTCCTCAATCAAATCAGTAAGCGGGCAAGCTGGAGTTGTAAGCGTCATGGTAATAATCGCGCGACCCAGCTCGTCAATTTCAATGCCATAAACCAAGCCTAAATCAACAACATCAATACCCAATTCCGGATCGACAACATCGTGAAGCGATTCCTTAATATCTTCTTCGGTAACCCTGCCAATATCGTTCGCGCTTAAAGGAGCTGGCTGCGTTTCCTTAGATGCCGCTTGCACATCAATTGCCGATTGATTTTCTACCATAATATTCCTTGCTTTGCTTGTACCAAAGTTCGATTTTACAAGCTGCCAAGAATTTGCGGATTTAAGTTTTGTGAAGCCTTTGCAATGCTGTCTTTTAAGCCTTCCCACGCCAAAAGCGCACACTTGATTCGCATCGGATAGCGCGATACGCCTTGCAAAACCATTGCGTCTTCCAGCGCATCTTCGTCCTCTTCGTTTTGCAAACCTACGCCTCGAGATTCCATAAGTTTGTGGAAGAGCGCGTCTAATCGCAACGCTTCGTCAACCGACTTTCCTTCGACCAAATCAACCATCATCGAAAGGCTTGCTTGCGAAATCGAGCAGCCGTGACCGTCCCACTTAACGCTTGAAATTATTGGGTTTTTTAGGTTCGCGCTATTTGAAAGTTCCACACGCATGGTGACTTCGTCGCCGCAAGTTGGATTGAATTGGTGCGATTGGCCTAAAGCAGAGTTTTCGCCAGATGCAACAGCGCAACTTTCGTGAGTATTATTTAGTGTGATTTCAGCAGATTCTGCATTTTCTGTAGCTTTAGCAGATTCTGCATTTTCTGTCTTTTCAGCAGATTCTTGAGATTCTTCCTGCAGTTCCGCTTGTGCGAGCGCATCCGTGCTTTCAAAATGAGTTTTGCCATGCGGATTTCGCGCAGCATCCAAAATCACTTCTTGATACATGCTTTCCAAGCCGTCACCAGACGCATCTGAAAAACCAGCACCTGCACCAAAACCAGCACCTGCACCAAAACCAGCGCCCGCACCAAAACCAGCGCCCGCACCAAAACCCATATCAAACATACGCACTCCTTACCTACTTTCTAACTCGCTAACTCTCCAACTCGCTCGCTAACAATATTTAATCACTTATTTTTTAATAAACGATTCATCATTAGAAAACTCAACAACTTTTTTCAATAACATATCAACTTCACAAGTTTATGCTTTATATTTTCAAATTCAATTATTTCAAATATTATTTTTAAACAATCGTAGTAATAGCCGCAAGAAAATAAGTATTTAATAGTGTCGTATATGTGATACAATTATAAGAGGTCTTTTGTAAAGGCTTCCAAGTGCCGGGGACGTTTTCCCCGGCTTTTGTTTTACTTACTTATCCGTGTAGTTGGGTTATAAGTCAAAAAGTTGGGGAAAGCATGAGAGAACTTAGCATATTCATAGACGAATCAGGCAGCGATAATTTATCAGACTATTATTACATACTAACTATCGTACTTCATGATCAATCAAATAATTTAGATTATTCAATAAAACTTTACGAAAACTCACTCGAACAAAGACTACTTCCTAATATACCCTTTCATGCTTCACCTCTTATGAACAAAAAAGATAATTATAAATGTTTAGACATGTCTACAAGAAAAAAATTATTGCAATCATTTAGAATATTCTTCAGGCACGTTGAAATTCATTACCATACTTTTGTATACACAAACAGAAAATACGAATCAACAAGTCAATTGTCTGCGGCAATGCGCAAAGATTTAATTAATTTTTTATTCGACAATATGGAATATATGCAACAATATGAAAAAATAAAAATATACTATGACAATGGTCAGCAATCAATAGTTAATGCAATACACAAAGCAATGGAATATAGTTTGTCAAAAAATGCGACCATATACAGATACGCAAAACAATCACAGTATCGTCTAGCACAAATAGCAGATTACATTTGCATGGTAGAACTTACAAAACTCAAATACGAAAATAAACACATAACAAAGACAGATGAAAAATTTTTTGGTTCGTGGTCTGACTTTAAAAAAGGCATATTAAAAGAAACAAGGCATAAAGCTATTAAATAAAACAATGCATGCTGACTCGCCGATTCGCTTGGCTAACTCGCTAACTTTCCAACTCGCTCGCTAACAATATTATGCGCCAAAGTAGGCGCGAACGTGGGAGACGGCTTCAACAAGCGCGCGAGCTTCGTCAATCGTGTTATAAACGCCAACAGAAGCGCGGTTTGAAGCATATACGCCAAAATGACGGTGAATCGGCTGAGCACAATGATGCCCAACGCGAATCGCAATGCCCTGCGCGTCCAAAAATTGTCCAACATCGTGCGGATGTACGCCTTCAACTTCAAAAGCAACCGTGCCAATTCGATTCTCTAAATCAGTTGGCCCCAAAACGCGAACGCCCGGAACATCCTGCAATGTTAGCAATTCTGCAGCAATTTCCTGCTCATGCTCTGCAACTCGGTTCATGCCCACCGCGCGCAACCAATCCGCTGCAACGCCAGCAGCAACCATTTGCGCAACCGGCTGAGTTCCAGCTTCAAAACGGTAAGGCGCATCCATGTATTGCGCTGGCTTGTTAAGCCACGCAAGCTCCACCATTGAACCGCCAAAATTCGCCGGCGGAAGAGCGTTCAAAAGCTCACGGCGACCATACAAGAATCCAACTCCCGTAGGACCGTACATTTTATGCGCACTAAATGCTGCAAAATCAACGTTTAACGCGTGAAAATCAACCGGAATATGCGGCACTGACTGGCATGCGTCGAGCACAAAAATCGCACCAACTTCGTGAGCGCGCTTGCAAATCGACGAAACATCCGTAATAGCACCAGTAACGTTGCTAATATGCGTAACTGCAACGATTTTTGTGCGCTCGTCAATAATTGTTCGCAAATAATCTTCATCCGTGCGCACGCGGCCGTCCTCTGTTACGTCAATCCAGCGAAGCTCAGCACCAGTTCGAAGAGCAAGCTCTTGGAATGGCAGCAAAACAGAGTGATGATCCGCGCGAGATACGACTATTACGTCACCTTCTCGAAGCGCGAAATTTTGGTGGAAAGCACGCTTAGAATCGGTAGAGTCTGCAGAATCAGCTAAATCAGCACTGTCTTTTTTGCAGATTTTTGCCTTCGCACTAGCGTTACCAATAGCAGTTGCGAGAAGATTCAGCGCGCCTGTAGCGCCCGGAGTAACAACAATTTCCTCGCTACCAGCATCTGCACACGCCCCAACAAGCAACGCAACTTTCGCACGCGCTTGTTCAAACGCAACCGTGGAAAGGGCTGCCAACTCGTGCGCTCCCCTGTGTACACCAGCGTTAATTGTTTCGTAAAACTCTTTTTCGGCGTCGATTACAACTTGCGGCTTTTGCGAAGTTGCTGCAGAATCCAAGTAAATCAAGGGTTTTCCGTGCACAGTATCGTGAAGCGAAGTGCCGTGAACTGTGCGACGTAAAATCGGAAACTGCGAGCGCAAATCGCTAAATTCTCGCATAATATTTTCTGTAGCCATATTAAACCGTTATTGTTACGTTATTTTTACGCTATTTTTACAAATATACAGATAGATTAAACTGTACTTAAACTGCGCTTAAGCCAGTGCCGACTCGGTTGCACCTTCCGGCAAGTACTTGTCGTAGCCTTCTTCTTCCAGCTCGTCCGCAAGCTCCGGGCCAGCCGTCTTTACAAAGTGACCTTGCGCAAAAACGTGCACGATATCCGGCTTAATATACTTGAGGATTCGCGTATAATGCGTGACCATCATAATACCCAAACCGGTGTTTTCTTTGGCTCTATTCACACCTTCCGACACAATTCGAAGCGCGTCAACGTCGAGTCCGGAATCAGTTTCGTCCAAAATTGCAAACTTTGGTTTCAAAAGCTCTAGTTGCAAAACTTCCGCGCGCTTCTTTTCGCCGCCAGAGAAGCCCTCGTTTACAGAGCGTGACGCAAATTTTGGATCCATGCGAAGCTTTTTCATAGCCTCGCTGAGTTCTTTCACCCAGCTTCTTAAAGATGGTGCCTTGCCATCTACTTCGGTTTTTGCAGTGCGAAGGAAGTTCGTCATAGATACGCCCGGTACCTCTACTGGGTATTGCATTGCGAGGAATAATCCAGCTTTTGCGCGCTCGTCAGGAGTCATTTTCAAAATATCTTCGCCGTCGAGAAGTACTTGACCAGAATCGACTTCATACTTTGGGTGACCTGCCAAAGTGTAGGCAAGAGTAGATTTTCCAGATCCGTTAGGACCCATGATTGCATGCGTTTCGCCAGAATGAACTGTAAGATTTACGCCTTTTAAGATTTGCTTGCGACCTTCTTTGGTTTCTACAGAAGCGTATAAATCCTTAATTTCCAAAGTTGACATGTTTTTCTCCTATTCTTCCGTTCTTGCAAGACGGCGCTCAATAGCCTTCATTAAGTGATCAACAATTTCCGGAACGCCAATTTCTTCAATAAGCTCGTTAAAGAATCCGCGCACAACAAGCTTTCTAGCCTCAATCTCACTAACTCCGCGAGACTGCAAGTAGAAAAGCTCTTCGTCGTCAAATCGACCGACTGAACTTGCGTGACCGGCACCAATAATATTGCCGTTCTCAATTTCCAAATTCGGCTCAGAATCGGCGATTGCGCCAGGAGTAAGCACCAAATTACGGTTCAACTCGTACGAATCTGTGCCAGGAGCTTCCGGCTTAATAAGCGCGTTTCCAACCCAAGTCGAATGCGCGCCCTTTCCTTCCAAAGCGCCCTTGTACACGACTCGGGACTTGCATTCTGGATAATTGTGCACAACCATTGTGCGGTGCTCAACATGCTCGCCAGGATCTACAAAATACATGCCAAGCATGTTCAAATCGCCCTGCTCGCCGCCAAAATCCTGATCCATGCGAATGCGCACAACATCTCCGCCAAGAGTGACCATTGTGTGGCGAAGCGAAGCGCCTTCACCTACGTGAATACGCTGATTTCCAACGTGTTTGCTGCCCGAATCCCACTCTTGAATAAAGGTAGTAGAAACGTGCGCGTGCTTTCCGAGGATAATTTCCACACCTTCAGCAAGTTTCGCGCATCCGGTATGTTCGATAATAATATCCGCATTCGAGCGAGAGTCAGCTTCGATTACTAAGTGCAGTGCGTCAAGCGACTGTACAGCGTTTTCATTTGCGCTATTTGCGAGATTACCCTGAATTTTCAGCACGATTGGCTTTTTGATTTCGCCAGATACGTGAAGTACGTGCGCTTGCTTCGCCGCATTCCATGCGACTGCAGCCGCGCGATCAGAAGGTTTCATGTCGGTGTGAGGAGCCTCGTTTTGCGGCTTTACTTGCAAACTTACGGAACCGTCGCTTCCAACGTAAGAATCATCCAAAGCGGCTCCGTCAACGCCTTCAAGCGTTACTTGGATACTATTAGAAGGCTCGAAACGCTCGAAAAACTCGGGAATTCGCTCAACTGGAGTGTATCGCCAATCTTCCTGCTTACGAGTTGGAATCGCAAAATCTTCCACATTGAACGAGCGCACGGATTTATCGGCACTAGAAGGCATTGCGGCAGGAACCGCATACGGATCATTAGGATCTGCTACAGGAATAGTAATTTCCTTACGCGCAGAAGAGTTTTTAGAATCAGTAATATTTTCAGACATAGTATTTTTAAACCCAGTATCTTCCATATTTTCACTACTTGCTATCTCGCTCATCAGCCAACGGATCCTTCCATTTGCAGCTCAACTAAGCGATTCAACTCAAGTGCGTACTCCATTGGCAGCTCACGACTAATCGGCTCCACAAAGCCGCGCACAATCATGCCCATAGCCTCTTTTTCTTCAAGCCCACGACTCATCAAGTAGAAAAGCTGATCTTCGGAAACCTTGGAAACAGTAGCCTCGTGAGCCATCGAAACGTCATCTTCGCGCACATCAACATGCGGATAAGTGTCGGACCTAGAAAAATCGTCAACAAGCAAAGCATCGCACACAACCGAAGAACTAGAGCCTCTCGCGCCTTTAATAATCTTCACAAGACCACGGTAAGCTGAACGTCCGCCGCCGCGCGAAATCGACTTCGCAACAATCGTTGAACTCGTGTGCGGAGCCAAATGAATCATTTTCGCACCAGTATCCTGATACTGGCCACAGCCAGCAAAGCTCAAAGACATAGTTTCTGCTTTTGCATACGGCTCTGCGAGAATACAAGCAGGATACTTCATAGTAGCTTTGGAGCCAATGTTGCCGTCAACCCACTCCATTGTGCCACCTTCGCGCACGTAAGCTCGCTGAGTTACCAAGTTATACACGTTATTTGACCAGTTTTGCACAGTTGTGTATCGCACGCGCGCATGCTTTTCCACAACAATTTCAACGTTTGCAGCGTGAAGAGAATCCGTGGAATAAATCGGAGCCGTGCAACCTTCAACGTAATGCACGTACGAGCCTTCGTCTGCAATAATCAACGTACGCTCAAACTGACCCATATTCGGCGTATTAATGCGGAAGTAAGCCTGAAGAGGAATATCCACATGAACACCTTTTGGAACGTACACGAACGAGCCACCACTCCAAGCCGCAGTGTTCAGAGCCGCAAACTTGTTGTCGTCAACCGGAATCACAGTTGCAAAATACTTTTTTACCAGCTCTGGATACTTTTGCACTGCTGTATCCGTATCAACAAAAATTACGCCTTGAGCTGCTAAATCTTCACGAATCGAATTGTAAATAACTTCCGACTCGTACTGCGCTGCAACGCCAGAAACTAAACGCTTTTTTTCAGCTTCCGGAATGCCTAAACGATCGTAAGTTTTGCGAATATCTTCTGGCAAATCATCCCAAGTTTTCGCTTGATCGTGAACCGGACGCACATAATATTTAAAATCGTCAGCGTCAAAACCGCTTAAATCTACTCCCCAATCCGGCATCGGCTTTTGCAAAAATGCACGGTAGCCTTGCAGACGAAGATTTAGCATCCATTCCGGCTCATTTTTGTCAGCAGAAATTGCGCGAACAACCGACTCGTCAATACCCTTCTTTGCAGCCTCGCCTGCAGCATCCGAATCATGCCAGCCGTAATTGTACTCGCCAAATTCAGCAACGATTTGCTCGTCCTGGCGAATTTTATCCTCATTAACGCGAGCGCGATCTGCCACATACTGGCTCATTTCAACGTCTGCAGCTTTATTTTTTAATGAATCATGATCATTATTTTCTGTAACGCCCATAACGTCTATAACACCTCCACACATAACGCATCACTGTGCGCATCATCATGCGCATCAATTCGCAAAAGCTGCCCCCGTAAGCATCACTCTTACGCTCTCCCTACTCACATTACTTACCTATCTAAGGTTACCGCGTAATGCGATTTCGTGGTATAGCTGTGTTACACGCAAAACGTAATGTTTATCACAATCTCATAAAACAAAAGCGGTAAAACTTAGGAAACCCAGTTCTACCGCTTATTTTTACATACTTAAGACTAGTTATCTGCCTTGCTATTTTGAGCAGCTGCTTGATGCTCAAGAGCCGCCGCAACCAAGCCAGCAAACAGTGGATGAGGCTTAGTTGGGCGAGACTTAAACTCTGGATGAGCTTGGGTTGCTACGTAGAATGGGTGAACTTCCTTTGGAAGCTCCACAAACTCAGTCAAATTACCATCTGGGCTTTGACCGCTAATACGCAAACCGGCTTCACGCAAACGATCCTTATACGCCACATTCACTTCATAACGGTGACGGTGACGCTCAGTAACATGTGTCGTGCCGTAAAGCTCAGCAACAATAGAATCTTCTTCAAGCGTTGCAGGATAAGAGCCAAGTCGCATTGTGTGACCCATATCTCCCTTACCAGCCACAATATCCTTCTGCTCTTCCATAGTTGCGATTACTGGGTCACCACAATCCTTCTCAAACTCAGTGGAATTAGCATCCTCAAGCCCAAGCACGTGACGAGCGTACTCAATAACCATGGACTGCAAGCCAAGGCAAAGACCAAGTGTTGGTAAGCCGTGCTCGCGAGCGTAACGGAGCGCGCCAATCTTACCTTCAATACCGCGAATGCCGAAGCCGCCTGGAATAACCATGCCGTCCATTTGGTCAAGAGCTGCAGCCGCACCTTCTTGAGTTTCGCACTTGTCGGCAGCAACCCAGCGCACGTTAACTTTAGCCCAGTTTGCAAAACCACCAGCCTTAATAGCCTCAGTAACGGAAAGGTATGCATCTGGCAAATCAATATACTTTCCAACGATTGCAATGTTGAGCTCATGCTTCGGATGATGCACGCGCTCAAGCAAATCTTCCCACTCGTTCCAATCAACATCGTGGAATGGAAGCTCAAGCTCACGAACAACGTAAGCATCCAAGCCCTCGTTGAATAAAATCTTTGGCACATCGTAAATGCTTGGGGCATCAACGCAGTTCACAACGCCTTCAGCATCAACATCGCACATTAGCGAAATCTTATCTTTAATTCCTTGATTAAGCGGACGATCCGAACGCAAAACAAGAGCATCTGGAGAAATGCCAAGCTGACGAAGCATCATCACAGAATGCTGAGTTGGCTTAGTCTTTAATTCGTGGGCTGCAGCAATATAAGGCACTAAAGAAACGTGCACAAACATGCAGTTTTCTGGGCCTAAATCGCGGCGAACTTCGCGAGCAGCCTCAAGGAACGGCTGGGACTCAATATCACCAACCGTGCCGCCGATTTCCGTAATAATCACATCTACGTCGTCACTTGCTTGCGCGCGCATACGCGACTTAATTTCGCCAGTAATATGCGGAATAACTTGCACGCACTGGCCCAAATATTCACCAGCGCGCTCCTTACGAAGCACAGATTGATAAATCTGACCTGTAGTTACATTCGCTTTCTGGCTTAAGAAAACATCGAGGAATCGTTCATAATGACCAATATCGAGATCTGTTTCTGCACCATCTTCCGTCACATAGACTTCACCATGCTGGAATGGGTTCATTGTGCCCGGGTCAACATTGATATAAGGATCGAGTTTTTGTTGTAATACATGCAATCCGCGACTGCGTAAAAGTCGGCCTAACGAAGATGCGGTAAGACCTTTTCCAAGGGACGAAACAACGCCACCAGTGACAAAAATATGCTTTGTAATATGCTCCTGAGAGTTACCATGTTTGCTTCTAACCATGGAACTCCATGGTATCTTCGAGCCTCGACGCGGGTGTTGATTCGCAAAAAATCAAACAAAATCAAACAAGATGTGCAACGGCTTCTAAAGCAAGCTTGTAGCCATACAATCCCATGCCGGTAATAGTGCCAGTTGCAACAGGACTAATTACACTAATTTTACGGAAAGCGTCACGCGCAGCAGGATTAGAAATATGTACTTCCATAAGTGGTACGCCTGCATCCAACACCATGTGAGCCGCATCCGCAAGCGCATAACTGTAATGTGTAAAGGCAGCAGGATTCATCACAACTGGCGTATGAGTATCAGCAGCTTCGTGCATCCAGTGAACCATTTGTGCTTCGTCGTCACTTTGGCACACTTCTACTTTGAAACCAAGCTCCGTACCCCATTGTTCACAATACTCGCGCAAGGTTTCAAAATTCTCACTACCATATACGTCCGGCTGACGTACACCTAAACGACCTAAATTCGGCCCGTTTACTACAAGCACTTTTTTTAGCTGATGATTTTCCATTATTACCTCGTAAGATTCATTAATTTTGCTGATAAACTCGTCTAAACGCTTCCTGAACCGCTTCACTAGGAGGATTGTCAAGATGAATAGGATTTGAAATACCATCTAAAATTACAAATCGCAACATATTGCCGCGCGCTTTTTTGTCGCGATGCATAAGATTAAGCACATGCTCAAACGCCGATTCAACATCTTCTCCATACTGCCACAAAGTTGGTAATCCGAGCGAATCTAAAAGCGAACGATGATATGCAACGTCTTCCGCATCCAAATATCCCAAAATTTGCGCAAGCTCCGACGCAAAAACCATGCCAACAGCAACTGCGTTTCCATGACGCCAACGGAAATGTTCAATCTGCTCAATCGCATGACCTAAAGTATGTCCGTAATTCAAAAACTCACGCAAACCCTGTTCTTTTAAGTCACTCGATACATGATATGCTTTCACACGAACTGTGCGATCAATAAGTTCCACAATAAGATTTTGAAGCTCAGTATTATTTTCTAGCTGATTGCCATTAAACTCACGCAAAAGTCTGGCATTATGGGAGTCGCTAAGAATCTTTAAAATTTCGCCGTCACGAATAAACCCAGATTTTGCAACCTCTCCCAAACCTTCAATAAGAATATCGTTTGGAAGAGTTGCAAGCGTAGAAGTATCTGCTAAAACGCCAGCTGGAGTATAAAAACTGCCAACTAGATTCTTTCCAGCATCCGTATTAATACCAGTTTTACCGCCCGTAGATGCGTCAACCATTGCAAGAAGCGAAGTAGGGCAGTTTACATAACGAATTCCACGCATCCAGGTTGCTGCAACGAAACCAGCTACATCCGTTGCAGCGCCGCCGCCTAAGCCAACAATTGCGTCGGATCTAGTAAAACCTGCATCCCCAAGTCGCGCCCAAAGTCCACTTGCAACTTTCATAGTTTTTCCGGCTTCCGCATCCGGAACAAGCATGTCAAAAACTTCATAACCTGCTTGGCGCAGAATAGCGCGCGCCTTGTCACTGTGACGTTGAACTGGCTGCGTGTGAACAAGTGCTACTCGCATTGGCTTAGTCCCAAGCATCTGCGGCAAAAGATGCATTGCGCCGTCACCAATTCGCACATCGTAGGGTTCAATCGCTTCGCCTGTAACATGCACTATGCGTTGCATAATCATGCTCCTTAATTTTTCTGCAGCCATGTATGGCGTAGAGCCTTTTGTTGGCATATGAATATTTGATACTGCTCTAAAAATTGGATCTCGCTGCTCAAATAATTCCATCCAACGTTTTTCAGCATCGTCACCGATAAGCATTGGGCGATTATTATTCCAACTCGCGCGTTCAACAGCTTCTTTTACGTTTGCTTGTAAATAAACAACACGACCACCCAAATTCATGTATTTTCGCAAAACTTCTTGCGTTTCTTCACGAATAGGAGCACCACCGCCAAGTGCCACAATGCCTTCCGCAGCTTGATTTCCCAAAATTATGTCGCGCACTACGCGAGCTTCTACTTTACGAAAAGCCTCTTGACCATATTGCTCGAAATATTGCGTAATTGACATAGCAATATTGTGCTCAATCATGGTATCAGTATCGTAAAAAGGCAGATGCATGATGTGCGCAACTTCACGACCAACACGCGATTTTCCAGCTGCAGGCATGCCAATGATAACAGCTAACGGCATTTTATTCTCGCCTACTGTGGTCACATTCACCGCTTTTACATTCACCGCATGTGCTCTTTCCAAGACTGAACATATTGAGTAGCATTGCGCTTAGTTTCTTCGATACTATCTCCACCGAATTTTTCTAAAGCATATTTTGCTAAAGTAAGTCTTACCATCGCTTCTGCAACTACGGAAGCCGCTGGCACAGCAGTAAAATCAGAACGCTGATTAATAGCTTGAGCAGCTTCGCCAGTTAGAACGTCTACTGTCCGCAAAGCGCGCGGAATAGACGGAATTGGTTTCATTGCAGCACGCACGCGAATAATTTCGCCGTTTGACATGCCACCTTCAATACCACCAGCGCGATTAGTAAGACGCTTAATTTTACCGTTTTCGTCTGTTACTATTTCGTCGTGAGCAGCCGATCCAGGGCGATCCGCTTCTGCAAAGCCATCTCCGATTTCCACACCTTTAATAGCCTGGATTCCCATAAGCGCTGACGCGAGCGCTGCATCTAAGCGGCGATCTGACTCCACATACGTACCGACTCCTGCAGGCATTCCATATGCGAGAACTTCCACGACTCCACCGAGCGTATCCGCATTCGCTTTTGTTTCATCAATGCGAGCAATCATTCGCGCTTCAGCATCTTTATCGAGAGTGCGAACTGGGGAAGCATCCAAATCAGCAATATTGTCAGGTGTTGGTAAACCTAAACTTTTGTTAGCATATACACCACCGATGCCAACAACATGCGCAACAGTGCGCACACCTAAAGCTTGTTCCAAAAATGCAGCAGCCACGGCACCCAAAGCCACTCGCGAAGCTGTTTCCCTAGCACTTGAACGTTCCAAAACCTCGCGAGCATCATCAAAACCGTACTTTCTCATGCCAGTTAAATCCGCATGCCCTGGACGCGGTCTAGAAAGTGGCGCATTTCGCCCTTCTTTTGAAATCTCATAATCCAAAGGATCCGCGCTCATTACTTCCGTCCACTTTGGCCACTCTGTATTCGCAATTTCCACAGCAATCGGTGAACCAAGCGTTACCCCATGACGAACTCCAGTAAGAAGCCGCACTTTGTCTTGCTCGAACTTCATTCTGGCACCTCTGCCATAACCAAGGCGACGACGCGCAAGCTCCGCAACAACATCGTTGCTCGTTACGCGCACACCAGCCGGCAAACCTTCAATCATGGCAACTAATGCTTCACCGTGCGACTCCCCTGCCGTTTGCCATCTCAGCATGCTATTCTCCATTCTTAACTCATTTACGCGTTTAACTACTTACTCTACTAACTACCGAGTATTGAGTGGGTTGTGATTGACAGCAATGCTGCAAGTAAGGCAGATATTGCTTCTACCGGTACGAATGGTATTGATGCTTTAGCTAGCATGCGGATTTTGCAGTAAATTTTCCATGCTAAAAGCCAAACTAAGCCAACTACTCCAACTAAAGCAAACCAGTAAATTAAGCAGTCAAAGCCGAATAATACTAAGGCTTGCGCAATCATTACCGCGCTTGTAATATCTCCGAAGCCGATAGCATTTTTTGCTGAAATTTTTTGCATAATCCAGTAAATTGCAAAAATAATTACGCAAGAAATCCATCCTAACATCAGCGCACTAATATTTCTAAACCAAATAATCGAATATATAAGATTCGCAAAAGATTGAAAAAATAGCGCAATAATAATCCAAAGTCTTGGAACTACGCGACTTTTTATATCCGTTATGCAAACTGAAATTAAGCATGCGATTGTTGGCAGCAGCGATATTATCGTACTAATTAATTGATTCATTAAAGCAGATTACGAAAACTTGCAAAACTGTTACAACCTCAACACATATATGTGGTTAAAACCCTCCAAACGTGGAAAACTCTTCTCGCGTTTGGAGCGCCAAACCAAAAAATAATCTTTATTTTAATTACCTTCAGGATTGTTGCGCTTATATTCGTCGCGGAATTGTAAGAATTCTTTTTCGTTATCCGTAAACTTTGTTTCACCGGTTTTCAAATTCGTAGTTACAAAGTAAATCCACGATCCATCCTGAGGCTTAAGAGTAGCAAGCAGCGCATCGTCTCCAGCAATACCAATAGGTGTAGGCGTCAAACCTTTGTGAATACGCGTGTTATACGGATTATGAGCATCATCAAGCATCGCTTGCGTAATCTTTAGAGGCTTTACTCCTGCACCGTAAGCAACAGTAGAATCCATGCCAAGTGGCATATCTTTTGCCAAACGGTTAAGTATTACGCGCACAACTTTGCCGTAATATTCACGATTATTCACTTCAGCTTCAGCGATTGAAGCGATTATCAACGCTCTCTCACGATTATCACCTTGAGGAATACCAAGCGAATCAAGCTTAGAAATGCGCTTTTTGATCATTGCAGCAAGAATATCTTCTGCACTTTTCATAGACTTTACATTATAGACTCCAGGCTCAAGCCAACCCTCAACATTGCCATGGGCTTCAGGAGGCAAAATGCCAGCAACACCATCTGCTAAAACTGCCTTAAACTTGTCAAGACTTATTCCAGATAGACTTGAAGCACGTTGCAAAATATCCGTCGCATGCTCTCCTGCACGAACATCAAGGAAGCCACCTGCCTTTGTTTGATCGGAAAGAATATTAACCACGTCTATGGCAGCCATATGCTTCTTCAACAAGTAAACACCCGGGTACAAGATTTTATTATTTGCTGCAACAGCAGAAGTAAATGCTGCCTGCGATTTAACAACATTTGCTTTCACTAATTTTGCGGCGATAGCAATAGCACCTTCGCCAGTATCAACAGTAAATTCAACTGATCCAAAACCAGGTCCTGACCAATCTGCAACAATTTCACTATCATGAGCAGAATGCCACGATTTCACTGCGCTATAGCCCACACAGCCAACAACACCTACTACGAATATAAGTAGAATAACTAGAACTATTTTTGCTCGTTGCTTACGTTTTTTTGCTTCAGAGCGAGCTCTTGCTTTTCTGCGTGAACTAGCAGTTGAAGATGAGCTAGTAGAAGAATGAGTTGATTTTGACGACGGCTTACCATCATGCTCAGTCCATTGCGCATGTTTGTCAAAGAATTCGTCAAAATTGTCAGACACGCTATGCTCCTCTTGTTATTTCTACTTCTGTTACACACACTTCAAAGCTACTCTGCATGATTTGAGTCAAGAGCTGACTGCAAAATCAACACTGCTGACTGCTGATCCACCATAGGACGATGTTGCCGAGTAGAAAAATCAGCTTGTAGCAACTGCCGATGAGCACTAACTGTTGTTAAACGCTCATCCTTCCAAACAATATCAGGCACATAAGAAAGCGCCCAATCATCATCATTTTGTGCTATTTGAATACGTTTAGCTAAATTTTTCCCCCAACGACGCGCTTTTTTCGCAGATTTTCCTTCAGAACCGTCTAATTGAAGAGGCAAGCCAATTACAACACGTTTAACCTGATTTTCTTCTATTAGACTCATAATTTCGTCAATAGCTCTAAAAGAATCTCCGAAAACTTGCACATTACCAATCGGGTGCGCAAAAGTGAGCTCAGGGTCGGAAAGAGCAAGTCCGACCCTAGCATCACCTAAATCAATACCTAACCACACCATGAATTTTGTGCTGCTTTTGGTAAAGATTATATCGTTCTGTTTTAAGCGGATAGCTACGCATTATGCGAGCTTAGACACTGGCGCTTCACAGCTTCCAACGCTTCGTCAATCTTAGAAGCATCCGTACCGCCGCCCTGAGCGAAGTCCGGCTTGCCGCCACCACCGCCGCCGAGAACCTTAGAAGCAATGCGAACCAAGTCACCAGCCTTAGCTCCAAGTCCGCGCGCAGCCTCGTTTGTGGCCACAGCAACCATTGGCTTATCATCCTCGTTTACGCCGCTCAAAACTACTACTGCAGGAGCATCCTCACCTAGGCGAGAGCGAACGTCGAGCACCGTCTTACGGAGCGTATCGAAGGAACCAAAGTTACCAACGTTCTTAACAGCCAACTTAATGTTTCCGGCAGCAGCTTTAGCAGCCTCAATCAGAGCTGGAACGGAATTAGCGAGCCGAGACTCATAGACTGCAGCGAGCTTACGATCCGAATCCTTCATCTTGTTAAGCAAGGATTCCAAACGTTCAACCAACTCGTCTGGGCGAGCGTTCACCATGTCTGCAAATTGAGCAACTAAAGCGTGCTCGCGAGCGCCATACTCGTACGCTGCCTCGCCGCAAAGTGCATCAATACGACGAACACCAGAGCCAATGGAAGACTCCGAAAGAATAGTGACCATACCAATCTTGCCGGTGCTCTTAGCGTGAGTGCCACCGCAAAGCTCGCGGCTCCAACCGTCGCCAATTTCAACCACGCGCACAACATCGCCGTACTTTTCGCCGAACAAGTGCATTGCTCCAAGCTTAAAAGCGTCGTCAATTGGCATTTCCTTAGGAACAACCTGCAAATCGTCGCGAATACGCTCGTTGACACGAGCTTCAACGCGTGAAAGCGCATCCTTATCAACAGCCTTTGGCCACTGGAAGTCGAAGCGCAAGCGGTCTGGATCAACCACGGAACCGCGCTGAGTTGCCTGAGGACCAAGCTCTTCACGCAAAGCCTTGTGAAGAGTATGTGTAGCTGTGTGGCTTCGTGCCAAAGCAGCCCTACGGACCTGATCAATATTCGTGTTTACAGGAGCGCCAACGTTAAGCGTACCTTCAGTCAAACGGCAGCTGTGAACAATCAAATCCTTGATTGGACGCTGAACATCGTCAACTTCCAAAATTGCGCCGTCGTCGGAAATAATCTCGCCCTGATCTGCAATCTGACCACCACGCTCAGCGTAGAATGGCGTGCGATCGAGAATAACCTCAACGTTTGCAGGAGCGGTGACACTTTTAACAGAACCTTTACCTGCCTCAACAATTGCCAAAACGTTGGAACGGCTGGAGAAGTCAGTGTAACCGAGGAAGTCAATTGGCTTTTCAAGTTCTTTCTTAATATCGTCGTAAACACTCACATCCACATTGTGACGCTTCTTCAAAGCATCAGCGCGAGCGCGACCTTTCTGCTCGCTCATAAGCTCGCGGAACTTAGCTTCATCAACCTTAACACCTTGCTCGGCAGCCATCTCCAGAGTCAACTCAATTGGGAAGCCGTAAGTATCGTGCAAAGTAAAGGCGTCTGCGCCGCCAACCATAGGGTCGTCCTTGTGTTCTTTCTTAGCTTTTTCAACAGCCAAGTCGAGAATAGTCGTGCCCTTTTCTAGAGTGCGGCGGAAAGCATCTTCCTCACCGTAGGCAGCTTCACTTACTTCGTGGAAAGTATCGTTAAGCTCCGGATAGCTTGGCTCCATAGCGCCCTTAGAAACTGGGAACAGGGTTGGCAAAACTGGGTCTTGCACGCCAAGCATACGCATTGCGCGAACAGTTCTGCGAAGAAGACGACGAAGAACGTAGCCGCGGCCAACATTACTTGGACGCACGCCGTCGCTCATAATCATCAAAGCGGAACGCACGTGATCTGCCACAACGCGGAAACGAACATCAGCATCAGCATTGCTTCCGTACTTTACACCACTAAGCTTTTCTGCAGCTTCAATAACTGGGTAAACTTCGTCAGTTTCATAAATATTTTCTTTACCTTGCATAAGGTAAGCCAAACGCTCCAAACCAGCGCCGGTATCAATATTCTTCTGATCAAGCTCACCAGCAATATGCAAATCGGTCTTAGACTTGACGTTATCTACCTGGTAATTTTCAAAAACCAAATCCCAAATCTCAATAAAGCGAGATTCGTCAGCGGCAGGACCACCATCACGACCGTACTTAGGACCGCGATCAACGTAAATTTCAGAGCATGGACCGCCAGGACCAGGACCACCAGTAGTCCAGAAGTTATCTTCCATACCGAAAACTTGCATATGCTCTGGGTCAAAGCCCTCGTTCTTCCAAATTGCGCGAGCTTCATCGTCGTCAGTGTACGTGGTTACCCAAAGCTTTTCTGGATCAAAACCATATCCACCTTTATCTTGAGGACTAGTTAAAAGCTCCCAAGCATAATGTATTGCTTCTTCCTTAAA
Organism: Gardnerella vaginalis; assembly: GCF_001546485.1. GTDB lineage: Bacteria > Actinomycetota > Actinomycetes > Actinomycetales > Bifidobacteriaceae > Bifidobacterium > Bifidobacterium vaginale_D. The sequence goes on from NZ_KQ956883.1 coordinate 18,445, forward strand.
GTAATCGCCAAACGAGAAATTACCAACCATTTGGAAGAACGTGCCGTGACGAGTAGTTTTACCAACTTCATCAATATCGAGCGTACGCACGCACTTCTGGTTTGATGCCATGCGGCGCGAAGGAGGCGTCTGCTCACCAAGCAAGTAAGGAATAAACGGCACCATGCCGGCGATAGTAAACAATGTCGTTGGGTTCGGCGAAATAAGAGAAGCCGAAGGAACGACCATATGACCATTTTTAGCAAAATAGTCAAGATAACGCTTTGCAATTTCTGCTGTGCGCATACGTACGAACTCCTTGTGTAATTTTTAGCAAGATTCAATCAAACAGTTATGTGTAAAAGCACACACATGTTACATGAAATCGTGCCGCATGACGCACGACGCAATCATGCAAACATTCAATATAGTACTTCAATACCTAACTTAAACAAACTCTTCCAACTCGCATTCTCATAAAACGCAAGCAGATTTAACAAAATCCTCATTAAAATTCTTCGTGACGGCGATGAGCATAACGCGAATTAAGCTCAGCTTCATGCTTTTTGCGACTAGCGTTAAAATCTTTCAACAAACCTAACACAGTAGTCAAAGTAATATTTTCCGGCTCTTTACTAAACATAAATTTGCGAGCAGTATCCGGCATTTTCGCTTTTACGTAAGCACGTGCTTTTGTTACTGCAAGTACACCAATTACAATGCCAACACACATCCAAAATAAGCGCTTAAACATTACTCACCCCTGCTTGCAGTGCTATCGGAAGATTCTTTTGCAGCGTGACGTCCAGTAGAATGTGAATCAGTTGGCACCGTTGGCTTATTAAAGAAAGAAGCAACTGTGTCTTTGAGTGCATAGCCGGCAGCAGCAATCTTCACAATTGGTTTACCTAAGAATGCTCCATACAAGTCGGTAAGAGCACCAATATTTGTAACAGTTGTGCGAGTAGCTCCTGAAACAGCATTTACATCGTCAAGAGTTTTATTCACCTGCTTAATAGTTGTAACCGACTCATCAATTGCAGGCATCGCATGCTCACCCGACTCTTTAACAGTTTTCGCAATCTGATCAAACAACTTGCCCAATCTGATTAACGGATAAATCAAAAAGCCTGAAAGCACAGCAAATGCAATTGCAGCAATAAGAGCAGCTATGTCTCCAACGCTCATCGTAACCTCTTTCTGTACTATTTTGCTTAAGATTTCGCTGTGCTGAAAGCTCATATAACAGCAAAACAGACTATGTATTCAACCCTTCGCAATGACTTAAGACTAACGAACGGTAACGACGCATATGTCTTAAGCAAGTAAAAGCAAAAGCTACTCGTCATAGCCTTGAATAGTGATGGCATTATCAATGGGCTGAGTAGTGTCAAAATCAAGTCGCGTTACACTTCCATTTGCTGGACGTTCGCTTAAATCGTAACCGGCAGGAGCAAAACGGTGCATCAAACTCAAAAGTGTATTTCCGTGTGAAATTTGCAAAACATTATCTCCATCATGCAATGAAGCATTTGCAGCAATTAGCGCAAAACCCTCCTCTACGCGAGTCCAATACTCAATATCTGACTCGGCATCGTGGAAAGGATCTGCCTCTTTAAGCATGTCACGAGTGGCTGCAAGCCCAAACTTTTCAACAATTTCATTATAAGTGTGAGCTCCATGAGGAGCACCCGCTGCCCACCAAGCCATTTGCATATCTTGACCTTCAAAATAGCCATAGCATTGCTCGCGAAAATGCATATCGCTCACAAGCTTCGGACGAGCGTTACCAGCTGCTTCGTTTACGTCGAGAATACGCTGAGCTGTGATTTGCGCACGCGTAGTATCCGAACAGTATGCGGCGGCAAAAGTAACATTTTCCAGCTTTTTTGCAGCCGTATCAGCATCCTTCAAACCTTTTTCCGTAAGCGGAGAATTTGACCAACCTTGCAGACGATTGTAACGATTAAATAGCGTCTGACCGTGACGCACTAAATAAAGATGCAGCAACATAACTCCATTATTGCACCACGCGGTACATATATTTTAGTTGCGATTTTGTTTAATGTGGAGCGAGTTTTGGCTGGTGTTTGGCTGGTGGGTTTTCTTAAGTGGCGATTTTATTTTGCGAGATTCTTGAGTATCGTCTATGAGTTTTGGCTAATGTGTTCGGTGTTTAGTGTTGTGAGGTCAAGGAAATTTCAGCATCGTGTACAACGCTCGTACACTTTGCGTGTACTCGCTGCTGAGCTTGCGTTGAAAGCACACTGTGCTTTCAACCTTGAGCAAGCTCACGCTCCGAATTGCCTTCGCAGCACTAATGTTAGTGTTCTCTACGCAATAAGTACTCAACGTCTGCAGAGCACAACTGCAAAACTTCATAAACATACAAGCAACCGATTTGTGCGAAAAATATCAGCAATTATTCTTACTGGTGTGTAGAATTAGAAACGATGCCTATTTTGTGTAAGCATCATCTGGAGCCTTAGCCCATCAGTGGGTCGGCGCGCGGTAGTTATGGCGTTATTTCAACGTTTTAATACTTACGCGTTCGTGTGTTAGCACGAAGAAGCACTGGAGAGGCCGGCTCAGCGTGAGTAATTTTCAAGTATTTTAACGAATGCTTAAAAGTTTGACTTGCGTTCCGTTCAGATAACGACAGAATTAAAGGATTAGCTATGACTAACATTCAGCGTTCTCGCCGTCAGGTGCGTCTTTCTCGCGCCCTCGGCATCGCTTTGACCCCAAAGGCTCAGCGTATCTTCGAGAAGCGCCCATATGCTCCAGGTGAGCACGGCCGCACTCGTCGTCGTACCGAGTCCGATTACGCAGTACGTCTTCGCGAGAAGCAGCGTCTTCGCGCTCAGTACGGTCTTTCCGAGAAGCAGCTTCGTGCTGCTTACGAGAAGGGTACGCACACTGCAGGTCAGACCGGTGACGCAATGCTCACCGATTTGGAAACTCGTCTTGATGCTTTGGTTTTGCGCGCAGGCTTTGCTCGCACCACTGCCCAGGCTCGTCAGTTTGTTGTACATCGTCACATTTTGGTTGATGGCAATCTTGTTGATCGCCCATCTTACCGCGTGAAGCCAGGTCAGACCATTCAGGTTCGTGCTAAGAGCCAGACCATGGTTCCATTCCAGATGGCTGCAGAAGGCGTTCATCGCGACGTTTTGCCAGCAGTTCCTGGTTACCTCGATGTGAATCTTGCCTCTTTGAAGGCTACTTTGACTCGTAAGCCGGAAGTCGATCAGATTCCAGTTGAAGTCAACATCCAGTACGTCGTCGAATACTACGCTCGTTAATTTCGTCGATTTAATTCTTAAGGACATACCGCTTGACCCCTGCTATGCGATTGCGTGGCAGGGGTCAATGCGTTGTGTATAAAAACTCGCGCATCAAAAAATAGGAAAACGCGAACTAAGTTCCTCACGTTTGGAGCGCAAACCCACACTAAACCCTCCAAACGCGAGAAAAGTTGCGCGCATTTGGAGCGATACGCCAGTCCAAAACCTCCAAACGCGAACTAATTTCAGCGAATGGAGCCAGCATCCATTGTGTAGGTGCGATCCGCACTTCGAGCAGCATCAATATCATGCGTTACCATCAGCACAGCTGAACCATTATTTGATGCAGTACGCAATATTTCCATAACTATGCGAGTATGCTCAGAATCCAAATCACCAGTAGGCTCATCAAGAAGTAGAAGTTTTGGATTATTGATAAGAGCGCGCACAATCATTACGCGACGCATCTCACCACCGGAAAGCTCCCTTGGATAACACCACAGCAATTCTTCAATATGCAATTGCTTACACAGATTAAGAGCGCGATTTGAGTAGTAATCTTCAACGTCTGCACTCTTGTTTTTTTGATTGCTACTTTTTTGATTACTGCCTTTTTGATTGCTACTTTTAGCAATCTGAACAGGCAGAAAAATATTATCGTATACAGTAATATTCGGCAAAAGCGTTTGTGATTGCGTAACGAAACCTAAATTTTGCGCACGCAATTGAGATACCTGCGCATCACTAAATTTGGGCGCAGAAATCTCTTCGCCGCAAACCGTTACACTTCCGTGAGTTGGCTTCAGTAATCCTGCAATCAAATTTAGTAAAGTAGATTTTCCGTTGCCAGATTTTCCAACAATTGCCACAAAATCACCGCAACTCAACGAAAAACTCACATTATTTACTGCAGCAAATCTGTGCTTTCGTCGCACAAACTCTCGTGTCACATGCATAAGTTTGAGTGCAACAAGAGGTGATTTTTCGCTATGAGATACTGATTTTTCATTATTCAATACCGATTTTTCACTCATGCTGACTACTCCCCTGCTCGAAGAGTTACATACGTTTCACGTATGGCAATACGCCACGTAGTAAGTACTGAAGCTACAATAACGACCATTGTTGCGAGCATCACACTCACAGTCATAAGTACTATTACCGGTAACGCCGTTACCTCCAAATATGGAAGTTGCACTTGCTGCGCAATAAGCGAGCTGTAAGGGAAGAGTATAAGACTTGCAAATGCAACACCAATAACACCTCCCACAAAACCAAGTATTGCGGACTCGTGAGCAACAATTGACAACAGCATCGTTCGATTAACTCCCAGTATGCGTAAAGAAGCAAATTCTTTTTTACGCTCATTCACAGATGTTGCGAAAACTGCAATCAGAACCAACATACCAACAATCCAGAATGCCGCTATTACGAGCGTTAAGGTACGCGTTACAACACCAAGATTAGCTTGAGTAGTTGCAGTAATTCCACCTGGAAAAACTATTCCAATGCTTGGAATCCTAGTTGTTTTACGAATATTTTCGGCAACTTGTTTAGCACTATAACCTTTGCTTATTTTTACTAAAACAGCAGAAATTGCTTTTTTTGCATACTCTTTAGGAATGGCAGTGTGGTGCACTTTTGTAGAATATTCGACTACTTGCGGCACACTCTCGCGGCGCACGAATACTGAATTGTCAATGCTCGTACCAGTTTTTGCGAGCTGAGCTACTACAGGCCATTGATGCCCAAAAAGACGAACCGTATGCATGTAAGAAACAAGTACGTTTGCTCCAGCAATCATCTCACCTTTTTGCAAAGTTTTTTTGTGCTGCGAATAAATCCAAGGACCAATAACGAAGTCTGAATCTGGATCAAAACCAATAATTTGTAATTTTTCCGCACAACATCCTGCTGAAAGTGAAGAAATATACGTTTGTGCACTTGCTTTTTGAACTCCAGGCGAACGTCTTACTAAATCCTCAATATTATTAGTAAAATAAAATGTACTAGAACCACCGTTGGTTAAAAGTGCTTCAGCTTTAGTATGCGTGCCTTGTGGAATAACCATAATATCGGCTCCCATTCGCTCACGCATACTGTTTAAGCCTTGTGCAAGATTCATAGAAAGCAGCGAGCCGCCGAAAAATATTGCAGACAAACATGCAGCCACAACAATAAGTGCAGAAGTGCGCAAAGGTTTGCGTTTTATATTTTCCAGCGGCAATCGCTTCAATGTAATAGTACGCATAGTAGAATTACTTACTAAAATTTTCTAGAATTACTTCATTAATTGCGTTATTACTTAGCTTCGTTACTACTTAGCTGCGCACTCGCAAGAAGACTTAGTGTCGAAATACACAGAAACAGCTGCGAACACCAATGCTAGAACGGAAAGCACAATCAACGTTGGGCGCATAACCGAAGCGCAATGCATCATAGGGCTTTTGCACACACCAATAAGGAATGTTGTAACAGAAAGCATAAGCAAAGAATTCACCATTACAGCAATATTTAAGCCAGCGCGAACCTGTTCTTTCACAAACAATGCAATAATACCGAGAACTGCAATAACTACGCCAATTCCAATAGCCACACGACCTGTGTAGTAACATGCCATAGGTTGCATCATCATAGGCATTTTGTGCATGCTTCCACCTTTGCTCATGCCTCCAATTGCGCATGGCTTTGCAAACGTCAATGGCGCAATGGCAATCAGCAAACCAAAAATAATTGCAGGAATTGATGCGAATAACTTGTTTTTCATAATAAATACCTCGTTACATGTATGTTATTAATTTTTTAGTGTCACATTGTCTTTAATGCCACACGCCTTACGGCACTCACGTTTGCAAGTGCCACGCTTTCGTCACATCCTTATTTTGTGCATACAAAAACCGTAACTTCCCAGCATTCACAATCAAGTACCCACAACCAAGCACTTGCAATAGTTTCCCCATACCTCATAACTATTAATGTTCTGAAGTTATATTTTCGTTTACTGTTATATTTTTTCTTATAGCTTAAGAGAAAACAAGTCTTGAATATTTTGTTTTCATGTATATAATTGCAGCATTAATTATGACAATATTACCAATATTCATGCGTGCAATTTTTGATTATTGCGCATTATTTTACGAGTAAGCTACATAAAAGAAAAAATTTATAATTTCTCTATAGGCGCTACTCGGAGCATTAATCGTTTGACGCCGTCAGAACCGAAGTCGACGGTAATAATGGAATTCCTGCCCTTATCTTGAGTTGCGAGCACAGTTCCTAAGCCGTAAGTATCGTGCGTAATTTTATCTCCGACTTGGAAATCTTCAATATTAAGATTATTGTCTTTATCCATTACTCTGGAAGATGAGCCAAGTTTTGTTGCACTTGTTGACGATGCTGATTTAGCCATAGTTTTACGTGTTTTTACTGCACTTGATTTTGACCATTGAGATTGAGAACCATAGGCAGGACCATAGGCAGAACCGTATGAAGAACTATGCGATTTACGCCCATACGACTTAGATCCGTAAGATTTGCCGGAACCGTAAGATTTGCCATAGCTGTGAGATCTGCTGGAACCGTAAGCGCTGCCACCGTAGGTCGTTTTCTCGCTAAAAGTATCGCTATAATCGTCACTCCAGTCGCCGAAATCGCCATCAAAATCGCTACCGAAATCATCGCCGCGCCTAGACGAAGCCCCCCAACGCTCAACATCAGCCTCTCTGCGCTTCCAATCAATCAAATTATTTGGAATCTCATCCAAAAACTGACTTGGCAGCATTTCCTGAGCCTGACCCCACTGCGAACGCACAGCAGCACGCGTCACATATAGACGCTGCTTAGCACGCGTAATTCCAACGTAAGCAAGCCGGCGCTCCTCGCAAAGCTCACTATCGTCTTCCAAAGCTCGAGCATGCGGGAACGTGCCCTGCTCCATGCCAGTTAAGAACACAACCGGATACTCCAAACCCTTAGCCGTGTGAAGCGTCATTAACGTAACTTTGCCAGTATCCTCGTTTTCGTCCGGCAACTGATCCGAATCTGCCACAAGAGCTGTCGTTTCGAGGAAACCAGCTACGCTAGCATCTGGAGTATTCTGCTCATACTCAGCAGCAACCGACTGCAATTGTGACAAATTATCCACGCGAGCAGCATCCTGCGGATCTTCAGAACGTTGCAAATCTTCCAGCAAACCGCTGTCTTTTAAGATACTGTCAATAACTTGAGAAGGCTTCGAATCGTTGTCTTGCATACACGTCATTAAATTGTGCATAAGATTGCGAAACTCTTTAAGCTTAGTTGCAGTGCGAGTTGGCATGCCGTCAATCGACTCCAAATGCTCCAAAGCTTGCCAGAAGCTCACTCCTTGTGTTTGGGCGTAAAGCGTTAGCAAAGCTTCCGCACGAGCGCCAAGTCCACGCTTTGGTACGTTCAAAATTCTGCGCATATTCACGTCATCGTCCGGATTTGCCATAGATTGCAAGTATGCGAGCGCATCTTTTACTTCGCGACGTTCGTAGAATTTTATGCCACCAACCAGCTGATATGGGAGTCCTGCTTTCATAAGTGCATCTTCTAACGAACGCGATTGTGCATTAGCACGATACATAATTGCCATATCTGAATATGCGATGCCTTCTTCTCCAGCCAATCGTGCAATCTCTTCCGCAACCCAAGCTGCTTCCTGTTGAGCACTGTCTGCAGCATAGCCGGTAATTGGAGCACCTTGACCTAAAGCAGTCCACAATTTTTTAGGCTTTCGACCTTGATTATGCGAAATAACAGCGTTTGCGGCATCCAAAATTGTTTGCGTAGAGCGATAGTTTTGCTCAAGCATAATAGTGGTTGCGTTTGGAAAATCCTTCTCAAAGTCTTGAATATTGCGAATATCTGCGCCGCGGAATGCGTAAATTGATTGGTCTGAGTCGCCGACGACGGTGATTGATGCAGGAGGATCAGCGGGCTGCTGCGACTGCGACTGCTGTGCTGCAACTGCGTTACTTTGCTTTACATCAACTCCCGCAAGTTCTCGAATAAGCTCATACTGTGCGTGGTTAGTGTCCTGATACTCGTCAACCAAAATATAGCGGAACTTGTGACGGTAGTATTTAGCAACTTCTGGAGCATCACGCATAAGTTGCACGGTTCGCATAATTAAATCGTCAAAATCAACTGCATTCGCTTGCGCCAAACGATACTGGTATTCCGCGTACATAACTGCGTACACAGCCTCAGCATTCCCAGAATGCGCAATTTGTTGACCTGCAACGCCAGGCTTGTAATCGTTTGCATACATGTCGAGTTGCTCACGCCAACTCATCAAACTATTTTTGCAATCCGAAATTTTACCTAAAATACTACGCGGCGTAAAACGCTTTATATCAACATTAAGTTCAGTTGCAATTATTTTTACTAAACGCTCGCAATCAGCAGTATCATAAATAGAAAAACCTGATTTTAAATCAATATATTGTCCAGATCTGCGAAGTATTTTTACACACGCGGAATGGAAAGTCGAAACCCACATAGTATTTGCTTCGGCGCCGATAAGTTGACTTAAGCGTTCGCGCATTTCTGCAGCGGCTTTGTTAGTAAAAGTGATTGCGAGAATTTGGCTTGGCCACGCACCTTTTTGGCTTAAAATCCAAGCGATTCTGCGCGTAAGAACTCGTGTTTTACCACTTCCAGCGCCTGCACCAATGAGTAGCGCTGGTCCATCGTATTGGACTGCTTGAGATTGTTGCGGATTTAAACCATCCAGCAACGTTTTAGGATCAACCGTAACGTGCGAAGTAGTGTATTCTTGCAAATACGTTTCTTGTGAAGTGTTTTGTTGCAAATATTGTTCTTGTTGCAGAGCAGACTCTTCTTGCTGATATTCTTGCGAAGCGTCTTGCTGATATTCTTGCGAAGGCACGTATTCTTGCGCATAAGCATCAGCGTATTCATCGTATCCGTAATTTGCATAATCATTCGCATGAGCAGCATTATCGTATAACTGTTCGTCAGAAGTATAAAAATTTTGCATTTCATCTATAGAATCTGCAGGAGCAAATGCCGCATTGTCAGACACAACAGAATTGTCAGACACAACAGAATTATCAGGCGATTCATTACTAGCTACTGGTTCACCTAATAAATCACTTATGTACCCATAATTACTCATACTGACACTCCGTTAATACTGCTTAATTTACTTACGCTTTATCTTGAGCAATCACAGTGCCCCCACAGTTTGATTGCATACACGTCTAATCAGGTTTACCACATACTGCAGTCGTTTTAAGTATGTATTGTGTCACGGCTATGGGTATGCTTATGCGTACTGCAAATCGTAAATTTACATAATACGAATAACTTGCAAAAAGCTCCAAAATGACGAAATGGGAATCGTTGGAGTATACGAAAGGATTGATACATCGTGCAGGAACTTGAGGAACGCATTCGCAAAGATGGCATTGTGAAGCCTGGCAACGTGTTGAAAGTGGACGCTTTTTTGAATCACCAGTGCGATGTTGCGTTGTTTGACCATATGGGAGCTGCTTGGGCAGAACATTTCCGCGATGCTGGCATTAATAAGATTCTTACGATTGAAGCTTCTGGAATTGGTATTGCTTGCGTTGCTGCGCGTCACTTTGGAAATATTCCCGTGGTTTTTGCCAAGAAAGCGCAATCTATTAATCTCGATGGAGACCAATACGTTTCTACAGTATTTTCTTTTACGAAGCAGCGAGAATTTCCGGTGATTGTGTCTCGTAAGTATTTGAGCGCTGAAGATCGCGTGCTTATTTTGGATGATTTTTTGGCTAACGGTAAAGCTTTACAAGGTTTAATTGACATTTGCGATCACGCTGGAGCCACAGTTGCCGGCATCGGTATTGCGATTGAAAAGGGCTTCCAAGGCGGCGGCGATGCGCTTCGCAAGGCAGGATATAACTTGGATTCGCTCGCTATTGTTGACGCGATGGATCCTGTTGATGGGTCGATTTCGTTCCGTAAGTAGCGCTCCGACCTGCTTTCGCGCTTAGAGCGTAGCGCGCGAAAGTAACTCGGAGCGGAAACTCGCTAAAGTTGGAAATCCAGTGGACTTCCAACGCGAGTTTCGTAGCGAGCGCGTTAACCGCGCGAGCGTCCTTCGTTCAGTGCGAAAAATCTCAAATCTCACCACACGAATATTCCTGCAACTCAAGTCGCGTAACTAAGCTTCGGGCGGGTTGGTGGTTGAGTGGGTTTGGTGTAGTGTGTGCGGCAGCATGAATGCTAGTGTTCTCTAATCAGCAAATACTCAGCGTCTGCAGAGCAATACTGTTAAAGTTCACTCATCAACAAATACTCAACGTTCGCAAAGCACAACTGCAAAGCTACAGAAACATTTGCCGGAGAATATTACGGCATTTATGGTCGGCTTTAAGCGCACAAACTCACTCAAGCAAGTGCAAATGTGAAGGAAACGAGAAAAATTACTAGAGACTCTCGATTTTACGTAAGAATACGATAAAGTAGTCCGGTTGGTATGTTGCAATACATAATGCAACAAACAATTGATTAGGTGGCTAAACATATGACTGAAGTGGTGATTGCGAGCGCTGTACGCACGCCTATTGGCAAATTCGGCGGCAGCTTATCTTCGCTTTCCTCAGTTGATTTAGGAACGATTGCCGCAAAAGCCGCAATCGAACGCGCAGGTCTTAATGCTCACGACGTAGATCAGGCCATTTTTGGCAACGTTTTGCAAGCAGGCAGCGGTCAGAACGTAGCTCGCCAAATCGCATTGCGCGCAGGACTCGACACTTCCAGCTGCGCAATGACTATTAACGAAGTGTGCGGATCTGGCTTAAAAGCAGTGCGCTTGGCGCAATCCGCAATCGTTATGGGAGACGCGCAAGTTGTTGTTGCAGGCGGCACCGAAAGTATGAGCAACGTGCCATTTTATGCAACTAACTCGCGATTTAGCGGACACAAATACGGAAATTTTGCGCTTATTGACGGCCTGCAGCGCGACGGCTTAAACGACGCTTTTACAGGCGACGCAATGGGCGTTACTGCAGAAAATGTTGCCGCAAAATTTGGTATTACTCGCGAAGCACAAGATATTTTTGCGCTTAAATCTCACCAAAAAGCTGTTGCCGCTATTAAGCGAGGCGATTTTGATTCTGAGATTGTGCCAGTAACTCTTGCAGACGGAACCGTTGTAACTCGCGACGAACATCCTCGTGCAGATACGTCTTTAGAGCAGTTGTCGAAATTGCGCACGCTGTTTAAAGCGTCGGACGAAAATTCAGGCGCGGAGCGCGAAGTTAGTGCGCGCGAATCTACCGTAACTGCCGGAAACGCAAGCGGAATCAACGACGGAGCCGCAGCCCTCGTACTTATGAGCAAAGATTACGCGCAAGAGCACGGAATTGAATATCTTGCGCAAATTGTGGGATTTGCAGAAGGTGGAATCGACCCAGATTTAATGGGATACGCTCCAAAACACGTGATGGAACGCATGCTACGCTCAACCGGAAGCAGCGTTGAAAGCATTGATTTGTTTGAGATTAACGAGGCTTTTGCAGCGCAGAGCATTGCAGTTTCGGAGCAACTTCATATTGACGAGTCGAAACTAAATGTGAGGGGCGGCGCGATTGCGCTCGGTCATCCGCTGGGTGCTAGCGGAGCGAGAATTTTGACAACGCTTATGTACGCTCTGCGAGACAGTAATAAGAAGAACGGCGTGGCAGCACTATGTGTTGGCGGCGGAATTGGCGTTGCAATGCAGATTAAGATGCGAAATAATCAGTAGCATTCGTAGTCGGTAAAATCATGAGGTGATTTCGATGACTGCTTTTCGTGAATTAAGCGTGGAAAATCGCATCAAAACCTTAAAAGATGAAGGATGTTTAAATGAAACTGAAGCAGCATTGCTGATTCAACAGCTTGCAGAAAGTTCTAACGCTACCATACCTGCAGACATTGCAAATCATATGATTGAGCATCAGATTGGAAAGTACACGCTTCCGGTTGGCGTTGTGCGTGGGCTGATTGTGAACGACGAAGTGCGGGACGTGCTGGTTGCAACCGAGGAGCCGTCCGTGATTGCAGCCGCCTGTAATGGAGCAAGAATTGCTGCAACAAGCATTGAAGGCTGTATTGTAGCAAACTCGCCACAATACGTAACAACTGCGCAAATAGTTTTTGAAGACTTGGATTCAAGCGTAGCGGCGCGTTTGAGCGAGATTGCTAAGAATCGTGAAAAGATAGAAGAACTACTACGCGTTGCAAACGAGTCACACCCATCAATGATGAAAAGAGGTGGCGGCGCGCGCGAATGCCGCGTTTCAGCTTTGCACGGCTTCGCCAAACTCGAAATTGACGTAGATACATGCGACGCAATGGGCGCAAACACCGTAAACACTATGGGCGAAGCCGTCAAAGCCCAGCTGGAAAGCTGGCTCGGCGTGCAAGCGCTTGTAGCAATTCTTACCAACACAAGCCGCGTTGCCACCACGGCAGAAGTGCGCATACCGGTTGAAGCTTTAGTTTCAAGGCGGCTTGAAGAAGCTAAACGCGAAGGCGAAGGAAAGCGCCTTGCGCGCCGAATCGC
>NZ_KQ956884.1:0-818 GCF_001546485.1 Gardnerella vaginalis
GAACCAACACCGGAACCAACACCGGAACCAACGCCAGAACCTGCGCCGACCCCTGCGCCGACCCCAGAACATGAATCTGGTTCTCATGATTCTGATGAACACACTGGCAACAGTGAAAACAACAGGAATAAGAGCAATAACACTCAGTTACAAGCTCCTAAGTCTCCTGCACGTCACTCCTCCGGTCAGGTTGCGCAATCAAAGTTAACCAATACAGGCTCTGCAATTGCTGCAGCAGGCGCTGTTGCTGCACTCGCAGCCGCAATAGGTACTGCACTCGCAGTCATTATTCGCAGGAAGAAGCGCGACTAAACGTTGGTGGTGCAACAAATATTAAAATTGAATAAATAATATACATATGCTCCGTGATAAAAGGGTTCGCGAAATTTACGACAACTCTTCAACCACGGAGCATTGTTATATCTGTAAATCTATAGAACTGTAGGCTACAGAGGTATAGGATACTGAGGTATAGGTGCGACAAATAGATGCCGTTAAATAATCTGGGTACTGGTAGTGGGTACTGGTTAGCGGCATACCACTGCGATAATGACAGCGTACTACTGGCATTAGGTAATATCAGGCAACATACGCAATGCTACACGTACTAAATATGGCATACTGAACTACAGAGCTACTTACGTGATTTTTAACGCAACTCCAATCGCCTCACATTTTTCCGGCAAATGTTCCAACAGCTTTGCAGTTGTGCTTCTGCGAACGGTGAGTATTTGTTGATTAGTGAACTTTAACAGTATTGCTCTGCTGACGTTGAGTACTTGTTGCTTAGAGAACACTAGCATTCATGCTGCTGCACA
>NZ_KQ956884.1:918-15928 GCF_001546485.1 Gardnerella vaginalis
CTAGCATTCATGCTGCTGCACACACCACACCAAGCACACCTACCACATCACAAAACGACGGTGGGTGAATTAACGCGTGAGGGGTGGGTGTTGCTTGGTTGGCACAAATATTAGTGTGGTAGAGATTTGAGATTTTTCGCACTGAACGAAGGCGGACGTCAGAGCCGAAGGCTGCTGACAAGACGAGCGAAGAAGAAAAATCGAAAAATCTCTGTGATAAGGCACGGTTATTAATGGTTAAGCACGCAGAGTTTGGGGAATTTCTCTACGAGCAATAAAAGAGGACTGAGGAAGCAACATTCGTTTAAGAACAAAGCAGACAGTAAAACCTTTAACAGCCAGAGCGACGAAGGACGGGAACTTGCGAGGAGAGAAATTCCCCAAAACTCGCGCCACAATCTAAGCACTCAAGCAGGTCGTCACGCAACAACAAACGCCGGAGAAAATTCCCCGGCGTTTGTTGTCAAAACAAGCTAAAGCAGCAGATCAGCAGTAGTAGCCGTTCGCGTTAAGGCGAGCGTCAGGATTCAGCAGCATAGCCTTTTCTGCCTCGTGGCCGTCATAGCGAGTGCCATCCGGTAGGCGCGTACCATCCTTCAGCAAGTGGCGATTTTCCACTGGCTCAAACAGTGGAGCGTGGCCCATCATGCCTTCCTCAAGCCTTCTCTGACCCGCCGCCAAGCGAGCGTTTGCGCGCTTGCGCCACTCCTCCAGAGCCTCAGCACCAGCGCTAGCAGCCACAGCCGCTTCAAAAGCACCCGGGTGAACCAGCGCAACAAATCCGCTCACATGGCCGAAACCGAGTGAAGTTGCAAGCGCAGCCTTCACTGTTCCGCCGCTAATACGCATCGGCTCGCGCAACCAAACCATGTGGTCATCTCGCGAAAGCTTAGGATCCACGCAATCAAGCGACACATTCGCTGGAATTACGCCAGTTCTAAACAGTTGCGTCAAACCGTTGATTTGGAAGATGCACGCGCCACCCTTTGCGTGTCCGGTTAGCGTCTTTTGGCTGATTACGAACAGTGGGTTGCCGTCCGTGCGTCCGATTGCGTGCGCAAGAGTATTGTGCAGCTCAGATTCGTTCGGATCGTTGGCATTCGTAGACGTATCATGCTTAGAAACCACAGCAATATCGTCCGGAGTTACGCCAAGCGCCGCCAAATCGCGCACGAGCTTAGACTTAGCACCGCCCATGCCTGCAGCCAACGCACCCAAACCCGGGGCAGGTATGGAAGTGTGAATGCCATCAGCATAGGAGTGAATGAAACCAACCACTCCCGCAACAGGCAAACCGAGCTTCAGCGCAATATCGCCGCGCGTAACCAAAATCGTACCGCCGCCTTGAGCCTCAAGGAAGCCGCCGCGTCTGCGATCGTTCGCACGAGAGAAGAATCGAGGATTTATGCCCTTAGCATACATTTCCTCACTATTGGCAGTTGCGTTCATATTGCCGAAGCCGACCACAGATTCCACGCCAATATCGTCGATTGCGCCAGTTACTACGAAGTCAGCTTTGCCGAGAGCAATCTTATCAACGCCTTCTTCGAGCGAAACCGCTGCAGTTGCGCATGCAGACACCGGCTGAACCATGTTTCCGTAGCCGCCGATATAGGTTTGCATTACGTGAGCTGCCACAACATTTGGAAGTGCCTCTTGCAGCACGTCGGTTGGGATTTCGTGGTTCAGGAAGCGATCTAAGTACAGTTTTCGCATTGAGCTCATACCACCAAAACCAGTGCCTTGCGTAGAAGCAACCAGCGACGGATGCACGGATTGCAAAATCTCCGAAGGCGTGAAACCGGCGGAAATGTAAGCGTCCACAGTTGTGACGATATTCCACAACGCAATCGTGTCAACACTTCCAACCATCGAAGCCGGAATACCCCACTTCAGCGGGTCGAAGCCCTTAGGGAATTGTCCGCCGACGGTTCTGGTCATTGCAGCCCTACGTGGCACGCGAATCATAGAACCTGCCTTGCGAGTAACCGTCCACTCTCCCGATTCTGCATCGCGAGCAATCTCAGTGTGTGCTTCGTCAAGAGCCACGTATTCGCGCGCAATCGTTTCTGTTGGAACGCTGAAGCTCACATCGTGATCGAGGAAGATTTCTGCTTCTTCTTCGTTCGCTCCGTCCTTGTAGTCGCCGCCCATGCCGGTTTCAAATGGTCGAATACCGGAACGCGCCACTACTTCATCGCGATATTTCTCTGCAATGTCTTCTTCCGGAACAAGCGTGCCTTCCGCATCATACCAGCCCGGCTTTGGTGAATCCTGCCAAGTAAGCAAGCCCATATTCCAAGCCAATTCCAGTACTGCTCCTGCAGAAAGATCTACTGAACCGTCTTCCTTAATTCCAAGCTCCGCCTCAAAACGAGTACGTCCGGAACCCCATGGTCCAAGCTCACCGACGGAGACGATTACGATTTCGTCTTCTGGTCGCGCTGTTACATTCTTCCAATCAGACAAGTTGACTTGCGGCTGAGTTGGCACGTAAGGAGTTGGAAGCGCTTTGTTGGTTGATTTAGCAGTTGATGTAGCAGAAGATTCGGCAGACTCGTCCGCAGCTTCCGCAGCTTCCGCAGCTTCCGCACGCTTTTGATCTTCCAACGCTTCTGCACGAAGCGCGTTCAAATCAAGAGGCTCCTTGCCTAATCCGCCCGTAAAATCAACATCCAAAGGCGCGATTGCAGCCTGTTCGCGCGCCTCGCGAGTGCACAAATCAAGCAAACGGTCTGCCATTTCTTGTGTAGAGTAGGTAGTTAATCCGTGACGCTCAACTACAGCCACAAGCGGATCATTTCCGCCCATTAAGCCGGTTCCACGCACCCAGCCAATCTTTGGATGAGCGAATGTAACGCGATCCGACCACACACTTTCCGCATGCGCACGGCTTACAATCGCATCAAACGCGCTCTTGACTTCGCCGTAAGCGCCGTCGCCGCCAAACATACCGCGGTTTGGAGAACCAGGTAACACAACGTGCATACGATGTTGCACATCCGTATCTGCTCCAATCTGCGCAAATCCAGCAATTGCACGCTCTACACCCCAAAGCATTAAGCGCGATTGCGATTCAAAAAGCGAACCAGAATCAGCCAACGTGCCGTGAACTGGAGGTGCTGCGAACGGGAAGAACATGCTCGGCTCGTAAGCTGGCTTCAAAATAGTAGTGGTTGCGCCGCTAACTTTCTTTGAAACTGTGCCAACCCACTTCACAAGCGCATCAACATCGCGGTAGCTAGACAAGTTTGCTGGCACAAGCCAAAGCTTCGCGCCCATTGAAGCATATTCGCGATACGCTTTCTTTGCCCAAGACTTTACGCTCGGCTTAAAGCTGTGCGAAGTTGCAATAACAGTCGCGCCACCTGCGAGCAAGCCTGTTACTACGCGAGCTGCGATTGAGTTTGGAGCAACACCTGTAACAACTGCTACTTCTCCTGCAAAACGAGTTACGTAAGCAGTGTCTTCAGAAGCGTTACTTTGCGAAAGTTTCGTGCGAGAATCGCGAGCAATACCATTCAATATTGTTGCAAGATTTTCCAATCCGCGCGACTTAGCAGCACTCTCAAACCACTCAGCTTCCGAAGCTACAGCCTCACCGGCGCTCAAGAAACTACCGAATCGGCTTGCAATTGCCGAAACTTCATCTGCTTGAGCATCCTCATTCTTTACAGCATGCTCATAGTACAAGCGCGCAACGTCCTCGCGAGCAGAAGCCCAACGGTCGTCGAAAAGAATCGCCTTTCGCTCATCAAATCGAGGCTCCACTTGCTTTGGCCAATCCGCACCAAGCTCAGCTTCAACAGCAGCTACAACAGCCGCGTTTTCGTCGGCTTCAGTTTCTGCTTGAGGAGCCTCAACACCAAGCTTTGCAAGCACAAACTTAGCGGTTGCAGCAAGCACGCCGTCAGCACCAACAACCTGCTGAGCGAAAGCGTCAAGAGCTGCAGAATCAACCACAGCACCACCAGCACCGCCAGCAGCACCCGGCTGAGAAACGCTAACGCCGTGAGCTTGAGCAACCTGCTGAATTGCTGCGTCGATTAAAGCGTCAGCTGCAGCAGTATTCTTTGCAGGATCCGTAGAAAGTTGCGCAAGATTTTCGCCGCGCACGCTTGCACCTTCGCGAGTTTGCAAAACCAAAGCTGCAAGCACATGAGCACGCCAACCCTCACCTAACTGCCAGACTTCAGAAATTCGCTTGTCGATTTGCGCAGGTTTCACACCAGCCGCACCGAACAGCGCGCGCAAACGTTCGCGAACAATATCGGAAAGTACTGCACCAAAAGCCTTGTAGCGTGGAGCAACCGAATCCACAAGCTTTCGCAATGCACTCATTGGAGCTTCAGCAGCACCGTCCACGCTAGCTACGCCAAGCTCGGAACTAATATCCATAAGCAGCTGGTTTCTGCGGGAAGATACGCCGTTTGTGAGCGTGTCGGTTGTGTCCGCATCGCCAATTTGGTCGAGGCGAATTTTTGCACTATAGGCGATGAGCATTGAGATTGCGTCAGATGCTTTAAATGACAAGTCTGCTACAGGACCGCTTGCTGCTGCGTTAGTAGCAGCAGGAGCTGCAGGAGCAGAAGCAGGTGCAGAAGTTGCTGCAGAAGTAGCAGCTGCAGAAGCTGCTGCCGAAGCTGCAGGCGCAGCTTCAATCGTACTATCTTCCTCATCAAACACTTCCGGCACAAGCGAATCCGTATCCGTCATATAAACGCGACCCTCGTCTCGGCCAACGTTGTAAACAGTCACCTTTTCGCCACTAAATTCCGGCAAAGCAAGCGTTTTCGCACCAAGATTTGCCAAAGTTGGAGCGTTTCCTAAACCAACTTCCACGTATTCTTCAACGCCAAGACCGCCGCGAGCGCGATCAGCAAACAGAAGAGCCTGCGTTTCAATCCAGCGAACTGGAGAAGCAAACTGCCACGAAAGCAACTCCGTAAGAAGCAGTCTACCAAGCTTTTGCTCGTCGTCTGCGTAAGACTTCCAAGTTGCTTCATCTTCCAAAGCTGCTTCAATACGCTCGGATGGCACAACGTCCAAAATCTTCTGCGCAAACTCGCGAGTAAGCTCAAACGGGCAAGCCACGAGGTTTGGAATGTAGCGATCTACAAGCACAGAGTAATCAATATGCTTTGGCAGCAGCGAGTCGAGCTTATCGCGGAATTCCGGCACGCCTTTACGAAGAATGCGAGAATGGAATGGCACGTCAATTCCAGGCACGAGCATGAATGGCGGCTTTCCGCCGTATTCTTTCGCGCGCTGAGAAGCGTCAGCTTGCAAAGCCTTCAAGCCCTTAATTGTTCCAGCAATTGCGTACTGCTGACCTGCCAAATTGTAGTTTACAATCTGTAAGAATTCGCCCGTAGCTTTGGAAATTCCTTCGACGTAAGCGTTTACGCCTTCATCGCCAACTCCGAACTGGTTTGGTCGAAGTGCGCCCATGCGGTAGTTCGAGCGTCCTTGAGCGTCGCGCTCAATCAAATGATGCATGGTAGATCCACGGTGGAACACCAATTCCAGCACAGTTTCGAGCGGAATAATCTGCGCGAAGGAGCTTAATGCGTTGTATTCGCCAAGCGAGTGACCGGCAAAGTAGGCTGGCCAAATATCGCATCCAGCTTCACGCAAACGCGCGGTTTGTGCAAACGCTACTGTTGCGAGCGCAACTTGCGTAAATTGCGTCAAATTCAGCAGTCCTTCAGGATGACGATATGTTACGCCGTGAGCTGTAAGTTCCTTTGGATTATCGCGCACGACGGCGAGGATTGAGAACCCAAGCTTTTCGCGAGTAAGCTTATCTGCTCGCTCCCAAGTATCACGCACAGCCGGCGACTTTGCTCGCTCATCCAGCGACATTCCTTGCTTTTGGATACCCTGCCCCGGGTATACGAATGCTGCGCGTGGAGCGCGAGTAAGTGCGCTTGCTTTAGACACGATTTGCCCATTAACTCGGCATGTGACTTCCAAAGCGAGTCCGCCGCGGCGAACTTTGCCAACGCGCTCAACGGTGATTTCTACTTCGTCGTCCAGTTGAACCATGCCGTACATGTTGTAAGACCAGCCGATAAGCTCGTAGCGAGCACCCTTTGCATCAACTGCTTGAGCCACGTGCTGAGCGGTGGCAGACAGCCACATTCCGTGTACGAGTGGTGCGGAAAGTCCGGAAATTGCGGCTCCCCTAGCGGAGGTGTGGATTGGGTTGAAGTCGCCGGAAGTACGTGCGAAAGCGGTCATATCGTGAGGCGCGCGAACTACTACTCTGCGCAAAGCTCGGCGAGGAGTGTCCTCAATTTCGTATCCGTGCAATCCTGCTGCGTCACCGTATTCGGCAGCTGGCTCTGGAAGTGCGTTACTAAAGCTGCGACCGCGGATTGCAAAACGCTCGGTTTCGTGCGCAAGTCGCGTACCGTCAGCGGCAGTATGCACGATGTGAATGGTGACCACGCGTCCGGAAGCAGATTCTGCGTACGGTTCCGCCCAGCCGAGCAGGTTGATTCGCTTGTCAACATACTTGCGGAATTCTTCAGCGTCAACGTCAAGCTCAACCAAATGATCCAAATGAACTGCGTTCAGCAAGCCCTCAATAATCGGGTATCCGTCAACCATTACGGAACCCAAAGCCGAGTAAATTGTTGGCCAAGCAGGACCAACTAACGCGTCCGGCACAATGCGAGAGGCCAGTAAACCGTCTGGGAGTCGACCAGCCGTTGCTGACTCGTGATCTATTCCAAGATTGCGAGAGAAAGTATAAGACGAATGGACTAATCCGAATGGGAAATCTTTATAACCTTCGTTAAGCAAATCTTCCGGCAATTTCGCCAAACTGCCATCTTCTTTTACTCTTTCAACCTTAGGCATAGCGTCGAGCACATCACCCGTAATCGCAGTATTTCCAATGCCTGCGGTTGCTGCCAGCATTTCGTACACATGCTTTGGAAGGCGTTCGCGATCAACTACCGGAATGCTTCCTGCTTGACTTGCATCAACTGTAAGCGGAATTATAATATCTCGAACTGCATGCTTGCGTTTTGCTGAATTAGCAGCGTTTTTAGCAGCGTTTTTAGCAGCATTCTGCGCTTCCTGATTTTCTTGATTATCCCAGAAAGTATCGAGCTTAATATCCAAATCAAGCGAAATTACGTCGTCATTTGTAGCAGTTACAGTAATTACGTAATTTTCATCACCTAATTTTGTACCGTACGCAGGATTTGCAGTGACGTGACCAACCCAGGAAATATTCGGGCATGCGCGCACATATGCTTCAACGTTTGCAGCTGCTGCAATTTGGCTGAATGCAGACTGATTTGCGCGATTTTCTGCGCGATTTTCCGCACTTTCCGCACGATTTTCTTTTGTTCGATTTAGCATTGCTGCTTCAAAACGTCCAAGAATATCCGCAATCGGCTCATCCATAGTTGTGATTCCAGCCACGGAAATAGGTCCTGGGATTACACGCACAGCGTCTGCTGAGTAGCGCGAATCTTCCGACTGCCAAAGCTGATCTTGACCCCACCAGCGCAGCAAATCGTTGTCAATAACTGGCACGAATGGCATTGGCTTCGGGTATTCGCGCACCAAAGTTGGGAACCAAGCGGCATCCATTGGCACCACATTAAGCTCACGAGCTTGAGGCAACGCTTCAACTAAAGCATTCAAGGCAGCTTGAGGATGCTCTCCAACTTGCGTGCGAGTTGGCAAAATCGACGTGAACTCGCCGGAATCTTGGCTCACTAAACGAGCTTCAATACGCTGCAGTAAGTGCATGTAGCGATCCGCATACGTAGGATCTACCCACGGGTATGCCAAATCGAGGAAACGTTGAGCAAACTGAGCATACGTCATGCTTTCCAAGTCGCCAAAATACGGTTTTGCAGTTGAGTTCAGCGCTGCAATTACTTCGTCGCGGCGAGTTTCAAGCTCTTCCGGATGCTTCATCATGTGAACAAGCAAGCGTCCGCAACGTGCAGAAGCGTTTTCAAGCTCGTAAATATCCGCGTGCAAATGGCTTAAGCCACTCGTCACACCGCCAATAACTTTGCCAGAAGGCACCCAACGCTCTCCCAAAGGTGCGAACGGATCCTCATCAAAACCTTCAATACTAGAAGATTTAGGCATCACAATTCCCGGAGTTTCAACCAGCATACGCTTTACTTCAGGGCTTGTGTGCGCTTCTTTTGCTGTCATTGCAGCTGTGCCAATCATTACGGCATCAACTGGCATATTCGGTAAACCATACTCACGCGCCCATTCGCCGGAAATGTAGTCTGCAGCACGCTCAGGAGTACCAATACCGCCACCCGCAACAAGCACTAAATTATCGCATTCGCGCACTTGTGCGTACGTTGTCATAAGCAAATCGTCCAAAGATTCCCACGAATGGTGGCCGCCTGCAGCACCGCCCTCAACTTGCACAATAATCGTGGCTGGAGCAACCGCCTTAGCAATGCGCACAACTTGACGAATTTGATCAACTGTTCCCGGCTTAAACGTTACGTAAGGGAATCCGTCTTTTTGCAAAGACGCTACTAATTCCTTAGCTTCGTCAAGTTCTGGAATGCCAGCAGAAATAACTACGCCATCAATTGGAGCGCCCGACTGCCTCTTTTTTGGTACGATTCGCTTCGAACCAAACTGCAAATTCCACAGGTAGCGGTCCATAAACATGGCGTTAAATTCAACAGTTGCACCTTCTCGAAGCTGCTTTTCAAGCGACTTCATATGACGATCGAAAACTTCTGCAGTTACCTGACCGCCGCCAGCAAGCTCAGCCCAGTATCCTGCATTCGCTGCTGCAGCAACAATTTCTGGCTCTACTGTTGTTGGTGTCATACCTGCAAGAAGCACAGGCGCTTTGCCGGTAAGCTTGCTGAATTTCGTAAGAACTTTATACCCGGCAGGGGTATTGATAGCGCGAGGTGCAAAATCAGCCCAGCAGCCGGTGCGCTGTGGCTCAGAAGCCGAGTCAGCTGTTGAAAGCTGCGCACGAGCGCGCATGGTAGCAGCTTCCACAACTCCAGCGCCAGTCCCCTGCACAAGCACACCCGTAAGTTTGCCAAGCACTTCGCTAGGACCCATATCTAATATCCACAGCGAGCGCGCATCATGTTGATCCAAAACTTCGCCAATTTGCGCAGCCCAATCAACAGGCTGCACAAGCACAGCATCCGCCAACTCTCGCGCAACTGCAGTGTTCAAACCAGCCTCACGCGCCCAATCCTCTACCCGATCAACCGCAGGCTGAAGCATTGGCGAATGGAACGGCACTGTCACATCCAAATATTCAGCAACCGGCGCAAACACAGCGCCGCCGCGCACCTTCATTTCGCGCAATTTTTGCGAACGTTTCGCTTCTTTTTGCGCTTCGTTTGCCACGGCTTCCATATCTTCCGGGTAACCTGCAATAACCACGTGATTGTAAGCGTTTTTAACTGCGATTGAGATTTCTCCTCGCGTGCGCTCTACGCGAGAAATAAGCGCTTCTGCTTGCTTTTTCGTAACTCCTTTAAGCGACAGCATTGGCGTGTGCTCGCCGTCACCCGTAATTTCAAGCATGCGCGATTCGCGATCCCCTGCAGCTCCAATTAAGTAGGCAATTGCAAGCAGTTCTTCGATTTGTGCACGAGCCTTCTGCCAAGACTTTGCTTTCAGCCTTGCTTTTACCATTTCTGCTGCAATGACGCCCTGAGAATGCCCCAACACAGCGCAAGGCTTGTTTACTTCAAAGTTATAGCCAAGATTTGTTAAGTCACGCACGGCACCCAGCTGAGCTAAGGTGATTCCAGGCACGCTAAGAAGCGCGTTTGCGGCGTTAATATGCTTATTTTCAAGCGCGTCGAAAACATTTATGTCTCCGCCGGCATTTGCTAAAAGTTCAGCGTACATTGGTGCGAGCAAAGCTTTTGCGCTAGCCTCATACTCGTGAAGCTCAGCATTTAACTCCTCGTCTTTGCCAAGTTCTCTTAAAGCGTCAACCCATGGAGTTGATTGACCTGCGAAAATGAGCGCGTGAGGATTATGAGCGAGTTGGTCAAAAAAGTAGGTTGTCATAGTAGTTCCTTCTCGTCGATTTGCATAAGTTTTATAAATTTTTATAAGTTTTATAAATTTTGCGATTTCTGTAATTTATGTAGATTTTTGTAGATTTCTTTAGATTTCTACATTGGTTGATTTCCGTGATGCTTTCCAGTCCTAGAAACCCGCTTTTTACTGCGCAAAAGCCTCAGCGAACCAGCAATCATATCGCGCGTCTGCTCCGGGTCAATCATTGCGTCAATCTGACCCGTTTCCAGCGAAAGATTTGCGTTCACGGTAGTCGCCTCATATTCGTCAACCAGCTGCTTTCTCAGAGCCGCAACGTCCTGACCTCGCTCCTTTGCTTTTTGCAAATCCTTGCGATGAATAATATTCACAGCACCTTGCGCACCCAAAACCGCAATCTGGCTGGTTGGCCACGCGTAATTTACGTCCGCACCCATCGACTTCGAGCCCATCACAATATAAGCTCCGCCGAAAGCCTTACGCAAAATCACTGTAACCAGCGGCACTTGCGCGTTTGCGTACGCATAAATCACCTTCGCACCCCTGCGAATAATGCCAGCATGCTCTTGATCCGAGCCCGGCTTATAACCAGGGGTATCAACCAAAGTCACCACAGGCAAATTAAACGCATCACACAATCGCACAAATCGCGCTACTTTTTCGGAAGAATTTACGTCCAAAATACCGGCATTCACTTTTGGCTGATTCGCTACGATTCCAACCGGATGCCCCTCAATGCAAGCAAAACCAACCACTGCCGAAGCAGCATACAATTCCTGCACTTGCACAAACTCACCATAGTCAACAATCCTACGAATCACGTCCAGCACATCGTAAGGCTGACGGTCGTTATCTGGTACAATACTTGCCAACTCTCGCGCAGTTTCGCGGTCAGCTCGCGTTGCAGCGTAAGCAAAAGTAGGAGGCTCCACTTCGCAACTAGACGGCAAATAAGCCAAAACCGTGCGCGCGTAGTCGATCGCGTCCGCTTCATCTTCACCCAAATAGTGAGCGACTCCAGAAGTTGCGTTATGCACAAGACCGCCGCCCAAATCGTCCATGCTAATAGCCTCGCCGGTTGCCGCTTTAACAACATCCGGGCCAGTGACGAACATGTTGGAATGTTCACGCGTCATAATAATAAAATCAGTCAACGCAGGGCAATACACAGCACCACCAGCGCAAGGTCCAAGAATAATGGAGATTTGCGGAATTAAGCCGCTTGCTTCGCAAGTTTTTTTGAAGATGCGTCCGTATTGCATCAGCGCGTTCACGCCTTCCTGAATGCGAGCGCCACCGGAATCAATTACTGCAACAACTGGCACACGAAGCTGTAAAGCCATATCCAAAAGATGGCAGATTTTCTCGCCTTCCGCTTTGCCGAGCGTTCCGCCTCGCACAGAAAAGTCCTGCGCATATACGGCAACTTTTCTGCCATAAACTTCGCCAAAGCCGGTGATTACAGCACATCCGGCAACATCGTTGTTGATATCACCGCCGTTAAAACGTCCGATTTCCACGAAGGAGCCGGTGTCAAAAAGCAAGTCAAGTCGTTCGCGAGCAGTGCTTTTGCCTTTTGCGTGCTGACGTTCGCATGCCTTTTGTTCTGCGTCGCGAGCTAATTTTGCTGCGTGCTGAACGGCTGCTTTTCCGCGGCGCGGCTGCAAGTTGGCGGCGTTCACGTTAGTCGCTTCACTGAGAGCATCACTGGAAGCAGTTTTTGCTGAAATTTTTGTTTGTTCTTGCAATAACGCGCTCATTATTTTTGCTCTCCTTGCGAACTTTCAGAAGATTTTTCTGAAGATGCTGTACTTTCGGAAGATTTTGCACTTTCGGAAGATTCAGAAGACTTATCCGCGCTATGTGCAGAATCCGCGTTCTTATCCGCGTTCTTATCCGCGTTCTTATCCTCAGCAAGATCAATCGTCACCAGTTTTGCGCCCGATTCCACGCCGTCGCCAGGCCCCACAAAAATTCCAGTAACGGTACCTGCCGCCGGAGCGTACACGTAATTTTCCATCTTCATGGACTCAAGCACCACAAGCAAATCACCCTTAGCAACCTGCTGACCTTCAGCCACATTCACGCGCGTAATAACAGCTTGCATAGGAGCTGCAATTACGCCAGGAATCTGCTTTTGCTCTTCAGATTTGTGGGTACTGCCGCGAAGAGAACGCCCACGCAACGGCTGGGAAGCTCTAGAAACGCTACGAACTCGCGCAGAGCCGGTCAAATTATCAACAATATCTTGCGGAATTGTAAGCTTTACGCGCTTATTATCAACCTCAATAATGAAGGATTCCATTGTAGGCTGCTTATTTTCGGATTCATCAGCAGACTTTCCAGAAACAAGCGAAGCCGGCTGACCACCCAAGGAAGCTGCAGGAACGCGGTTCAAATACTTGCGTTCCATCCACTTAGTAGACACGTCAAAACTGTGATTTTCAGCCGTAAACTCAGGGTCGTTAAAAATCTGCTCAAAAAGTTTCGCCGGAGTTGGCACGCCCTCAATGCAAAGTTCCTTCAAAGCGCGACGCACGCGAGCAACAGCAGTTTCGCGACTTTGCGCAGTAATAATAAGCTTGCCCATCATGGAATCGAATTTTGGCGAAATATTATCGCCAACTTCAACACCAAAATCGACGCGAATACCAGGGCCGGAAGGCCACTTAATCTTCGTCAAAGTGCCGGAACTTGGAGTCAAATTCGTAGCAGGATCTTCCGAAGTAATGCGAAGCTCAAAGCTGTGTCCGCGCGGCTCCGGATCCTTAATCAACTCACCGCCGTCAGCAATATTGAGCTGCTCTCGCACCAAATCAAGTCCACTCACTTCCTCACTCACCGTGTGCTCAACTTGCAATCGCGGATTAACTTCCAAGAAGTAGACTTTATGCTGAGAAGTCACCATATATTCGCACGTGCCAAGACCAACATAATCAACAGCTTCAAATAGGTTACGAGAATATCGGTAAAGCTGATCTTTTTCATCGTCGGTCAAGAACGGTGCAGGAGCTTCCTCAACCAGCTTTTGGTTTCGGCGCTGCACCGAGCAATCGCGCGTGGAATATACGGTGAAATTTCCGTGAGCGTCGCGGCCGCACTGCGTTTCTACGTGGCGAGCCTTGTCAATAAAACGCTCAATAAAATATTCGTCTAAGTCGCCGCCCTGCAAAGCGTCGTGATTCATGTAAAAGCCGCGCAACTCATCGTCGTTATGAACGACTGTAATACCGCGTCCGCCGCCGCCATCCGTGCGCTTCATCATCACCGGATAGCCGTGCGTTTGCGCAAAAGTCAACAGTTCTCGAATATCTTTTACCGGCTCCGAAATGCCTGGAACTGGCGGCACTTTCGCTCGCACAGCCACGCGGCGAGCTGTAATTTTATCACCCAAATCAATAAGCGCTTCTGGACGAGGGCCAATCCAAATAACCCCAGCATCGTTGACTTTCTTCGCAAAAGACGCAACTTCTGAAAGGAATCCGTAACCCGGGTGCACAGCATCCGTGCCACTTCTTTTAATAATGTCAAGAATCGCATCTTCGTTTAAATAAGTGTCGCGATACGTGTCTCCGGAAAGTGCGTACGCTTCGTCTGCCATTTCTACAAACTGAGCATTGCGATCAGTCGGCGCGTAAATTGCAACGGTAGAAATGCCCATTTCGTGAGCCGTGCGAATAACTCGCAAGGCGATTTCACCGCGGTTTGCGATGAGGATTTTTTTGATATTCGTAACCATACGTTACAAGATATTAGAAAAGTTGCGTTTACGTATGAGTCGACATACACAAAAGCTAGAGCAAAATTTTGTACACTTCTCCAATGCACATGATTTTTATGGCACGTAATGTGATTAGCGAAACGGAAAACAACCGGCGAAGGCTTAAGTCTTAAGTAGCGAATTACTTAAGCTGCAATCTACTCAAGCAGCAAACCGGCAATAACCAAAAGAAGGTTTTTATGACTAGCATGAATCAAAATAATGCAGCAACAACTGCAACAGCCACAACTGTAACCGTTAATAAGGTAAAGGCAGTCGCAACTTGGCTCGCAAAACCAGTTCTTCTCACTGTGCTGTTGGCTCTTTCTACTATGGCAGGCGCAATTTATCTTCCTATTACTCCTGTGCCAATTACGTTGCAGACTCTTGTTTTGTGCATTATTGGTTTGACTTTGAGCTGGCGCAAGGGCGTTGCTTCCGTTGTAATGTATCTTGCTTTGGGTGCTGCAGGCTTGCCTGTGTTCGCTGGATTTAAGGGCGGCTGGGCTGTATTCGTTGGTCCTACTGCAGGCTTCCTCGTTGGTTTTATTTTCGGTGTTGCCGCAACTGCCGCTTTGAAGCACGTATTCGACGTTGCTCTTGACGCAATGATGCCAGAGCGTTCATTGAAGAAGACTTTCGTTCGTTTCTGCACTTACGCTGTTGCTTCCATAATTGGCACGATTGTGATTTACGCATTCGGCATTTTCGGTCAGAGCTTACTTACCGGCATGCCGCTTTCGACTGCTGCCGCAACCTTGATTATCTTCATGATTGGCGATTTAATTAAGGCTTTCGTTGCGAGCGCGGCTTGCTCCGGCTTGTACAACGCACTGAACAAAAAGCGTGCGTAGCGGAAACGTTATATTGCAGAAAAACGGCATTTCCTTTACACGACTGTAAAGGGAATGTCGTTTCGTATAAGATTGTCGCGCACTTGCTCTTTGACTGAGATAACTAGCAAACAGCTGACGCTTGCGCTTTAAGCGCTCGCTGTTGAGCTTGCACGGAAAGTCCACTGGACTTTCCGTCTGAGCAAGCTCACGCTCCGAATTGCTTTCGCGCGCTGAATCGCAGCGCTCAAGCAGGTCGTCAGCGCACACTAGTCACAACCTAGTTTCTAAAGCACAACTACACTAACCTGCCCTGCCTGCGTCTTTATTGACGCAGACAGACCTCGCTTGCGTTGAAAGCACACCGTGC
>NZ_KQ956884.1:16028-21084 GCF_001546485.1 Gardnerella vaginalis
AGCTCGGCGCTCCGAGTTGCTTTCGCGCGCGCAATGCTGCGCTCAAGCAGGTCGTCACGCTTCGTACGCAACGGCTTGCACGTCGCCGCTTTTAACTACAATCTCCTCGCCGGAATCTTTGCGAATCGTAAGCGACGCATCTTCCCCAATCCGCTCTGCTGTTCCGGTTACCACTTTCCCGTCAACCGGATGTACGTTTACTTCGCGCCCAAGCGTCCAACATACTCCGCTTACTTCTTTCTGCAAATCGGCAGCATTACTTGGATAATCGCGCATAAAATCGTATAGCCGCGAGCGCAATCCCGTAACAATGTTCGCTGCAATCTCATCGCGCAATGCTTGAGCTTCTGGCAGCGCAGTCATGTGCATTTGTAGTGAAGTTGCCATTTTAATCGGCAGCACTTCTTGCGGCACGCACAAATTCAATCCGATTCCAAAAACCACTCCAACAACGTCGTCACGCCCCGGCACCGCCACAATTTCGGTTAAGATTCCGCCTTCTTTGCAGTCGTGTAAAAACACGTCATTCGGCCATTTGAGTTTAAGCGCGCATGCTTCACCATGCATCGGCGAACTGTTGTGCTCGCGGAAAGCTGCTAGTAGCGCGTCGCGTGCAGCAAGACCTGCAATTATTGGCAACCAGCCATTATGATCCTCATCCATCACCATTGCTTTCGGCAGCAACGTGACGAATGAAACCAAAAAGCTTTCTCCCGGTCTGCTTACCCACGCTCGCCCGAGTCTACCGCGACCAGCCGTTTGCTCGTCTGCAACAATCGCAAATATTGTTGGTTTTCCATCATCTCGTGCGATTATTTCGCCTTTTTGTATCATATCTCGCGCAATATTTTGCGTAGAATCCGTAATAGCGAAATATTTTACTGAGTCTGCCACAATTGAAGTACGAGGCATCAATGCCACGCTTTGCGAAGAAAAAGTAGTCATAGGTATAATTTACATCAGATTATATGGTTATTGCATGTGCGTGCGTCGAATATAAGTAACTTGCGTTATTGTATGCGATTTTGCATATTTGCGATTTTGCGTAATTTGCGTATCAGCGCCGCTTCGCACAAACGAAATAAACATATGTATAGTTTTATTAAATTATTAAGCAGGTGTTGATATATGAAGCGTACACATTGCAAAACACAATCACAACAAGCGCGCGCTCATACTAGTCAACAGCACTCTCTTACTCAATCAGCTTCCCACACTCAATCAATCCACCAAACTACACTAACTCGTTTTTTCACTTATACACTCTCCGCTCTGCTCTGTTTCTTACTCGCAGCCTGCACAAGTTTAGGACCAATTTTTCGCAATCAAGACCCACAACTGCATTTAGGAACGCTCGCTGACTGTTCTTGGATTAATGCGCTAATTTTTATTGCCGCGTTCGCAATATACGCGATTATTTTGTGGACGATTATTTATTACGGCAAACATGCGTCTTTTCCTAAGCAATACAGCCGTTTGGGAGCGTGGATTAAGTCAATTTTTAGAAAAAAGCACAAGACTAACGCAGAGAAAACAGACAAGAAAACTGTCGAGAAAATTATCGAAAGCAAAAGCAAAAGCACACCCAATCGCAAAGTCAAAAAGCACCGCATATCCGCAATCTGTCGCCTCATTCGCAACATTTCAAAACGTTTCTATAACGCCGCACGTTGGTTTATTAAGCATTCCACACGAAACCGCCGCAATCTTTTCCTCACTTTCTTCCTAGGCTGGCTGTGGGTACCTGCTACTCTACTTGCCGCATATGGCGCTGATGTTTGTTCGCAAATTCGTGAATATAGCTGGGCCTGGAATCAGCTTACTGGTCTTAAGCAGCCATATATTGGTTTCTTTAGTTTTGTGCCCATGGATATTTACCCTACTGCGCACTACTTGTGGCCAACGCAACCCACGTATTTGACCGATCAGCATAACATAGTTCTTACTGTTATGTACGGCGCAGTCGCAGCAGTCTCACGCTACTTTACTCATTCAAATGATGCTGGCATTGTGCTTCTTGCGTTCACTCAATTTGTTTTTGCAGCTTGGTGTATTGCTGCTACCGCGCATCGTTTTTTGAATAAGCCTTGGCTTACGTCGAATGCGCAACAAGCTACCCTCTCATCTCGCACGTCTCGCACGTCTCACTCGTCCCCCTCGTCCCGCACGCCACTTTTCGCAAGATTCGCCGTCCTGCTCATGTTTTTGCTTCATCCACTTGTGCTGTGTTCTACGATTGCACTCACTAAATCACCGCTTTTTGCGTTCGCTTTTGTGTGGTGGTTTGGCATAAATTATGAGTTAACTTGTAGTTATCATGCTGATGACACGCACGCTGGCATTGCGAAGATTCACTACGGCACGTTTATAGAATTGCTGATTTCAGTATGCGTTATGCTGATTGCAGCAAAATATGCGTGGTACATTTTGCTTATTCAGTGCCTTCTACTGCTTGTGTTTGAGCGTAAACGTTGGCGTGTGTGGGTTGGTGGCATTTTATTACCAACGCTTGTTGTTCACACTGCTTTGGTGCTGCTTATTTCAAGCGGTGCTGTTATTACTGGAGACCCTATTGAAAGTCGTGGTATTCAGTTGCAGCAGATTGCGCGCATTGCGAAGTTAGACCCACATAGTATTCCGCATAGTGCTAAACGCATGATTGCCCCAATTTTTAATCTTGACCAAACTGCGGAAGCATATAAACCGTATGACGCTGATCCTGTAAAATCTTCTGGTTTGCAATCAAAAAAGGTAAGTTATCGTTGGCGCTACGTTACGCGAGATAATATTCGTAATTTAAATCGCGCTTGGTGGCAAATGGTTACACATAGTCCTCTTGTGGCTGCAGACGCGTTTATTGCGAAAATATACGGCTATTTCGATATCTTTGACCGACCGTATGTTGGTCCGGAATATTACATCAATACTGATAATATTCGTAATTCTGATTGGATTAAGTATTGGAATAGTAGTTGGCGTACTGAGTTTGCTGATGTAATTAGTTCATGGAGTGATGTTCCTGTTATAAGTTGGCTGATTCATGGTAATACTTTTGTGATTGCAACATTGCTTATTGGCATGGCGGAGATTGCGCTTCGTCGTTGGCGTACGGTTTTGTGGCATATACCACTTGCTTTGCTAGTTGGTGTGATGATATTAGCTCCGGCGAATAATTTTGAGCGTCATATGCTGCCGTTGGTTTTTGTGTTCTGTTTTGTGTTGCTTACTTTTTGGAGAGATAGTAAGCAAAGTGCCAGTAGCGAAAGCGCAGACGCAAGTGACACAACTAACGCAAGTGATACAAGTAACGCAAGCAGCGCAAGCAACGCTCACGCAATCCAAGCGTGAACGCAAGGTGATGTGCCCGCATTTGTGGACTTGCACACAGGCTAAGTCCACATTCTCGGATTATTGATGAAAAGAGAATGAACTCGTAAATCAGCACGCGCTATAATAGTAGAGTGTGTTGCTACATAAGCAATACTCTAGCAATATGGTTGCAATCAAAGGCGTAATATGAACGAGAAGCATACACAGCAGTTTGCGCAAACTACCGGCGCTTATACTTCCGTCGTATCTTATGATGATTGCGCGAATAATGTGAATTATGTAGAAGCAAATCAAGCGATCACAAGTGCGAATAGTGATTTTCTTTCGCTGTTAGCTAGCGTGCAATTCCCTTCGCAATCTTCCGCGCAATCTTCCGCGCAATCTTCCCAAATTGACAATACTAGCGCTGCGATTACTGCTACTTCGGCTATGTCTGCTGCTACTTCGACTACATCTTCTACTACAACTCCTGCAGCGTCAGCAACAACTGCAGCGTCAGTAACAACTGCAGAGCTCACTACAAAAGAACCAAGCGAAGAAAAGCATCGTCACCATTTATGGCATCGACTTTCTTCTAGCCAACGTCGCGAAAGTAAATCTGCAACACGTAAGCAATCTTCTAACGACGCGCCGCACTTTACACCACTGCCTAACGTCCCTCAATCTTCTAGCCCAACAGCTGGCATTTTTGATGTTCGCGACGGTCAAGTTTTTGATGCTGCAACGCGTTTGCGTTTACACACGCTGATTGCCACGTGTTTCATGAATGGCATTGCGGACGCTCGCGTACATGCTTTTATGCATTTGCTTCAATGGCAAGATGTGCCAAAAGCGGTGGTGATTGCTGGAAGTTTTGGCACTACAATCACGCCAGATACTGGTCCAAATCGGGAGCCTGCTCCTACTGTGCCCCCTGATAATACGGACGCTTTACGTCGCAATATTTGGCCTCAGCTCAGCACCTGCGCTGCGTACGATGCTATTGTTGAACGTGTGCAAACTAGCGCTTTACAGCATATTGCTGCTTCTTGGCGCAACGCGCAAATGTTTTCGCAACATCATGCTAGCAACACTGCCGTTACTCATATTGCTGCTCCTTCACACATCATACTGTTGGCTGTTCGCGACAATCCTAGTGAGCAAGCTCTTGAAAAGTTATGCCAAGTTTTTGCGCCATCACATAAGCCGATTTGTGTTAGCAATGTAGCTGAAGGCGTTGAGCAGATTGCTTCAACGCTTACTTCCACGCTTGCTGCTATTGCGGTTGCTCCTGCTGTGCAACATTTGCCACAGATTATTCACACGGATGATGTGCTTCCTGAGCGTGCGCTCATTGGCGATGCCACAGCGTTTGACACCTTGTATAACAGGGTGTATCAAAGTTTGGCGCCGTATAGTAATGATGATCCAACGTTATCCACTATTGATATGTTTTTGCGTTTTGGTGGAGCGTTGGATCAAACAGCGCATGAGTTAAACGTGCACCCGAATACCGTGCGCTATCGTTTGCGTAAAGTAGCTCAGACTACTGGCTGGGATGCCACAGATCCACGTGCAGCATACGTGTTACAAACAGCTATCACTATTGGTCGTATTCGCGATTCACACTAAGATTTTTCATAGCGCTCCGGCAGGTCGTCGCACTGCATTAGTGCCTCATGACCGTTACTTCCTCAGTCGGCTTACTGAGTTAATAACAGTGTTTGGGTGATTACCGTTATTTTCT